>JAOPTW010000019.1:0-69778 GCA_051532035.1 Fibrobacterales bacterium
CAAGAGAACACCTTTTTTATGATGGGTGACAATAGACATAATTCGGATGATAGTCGGTTCTGGGGTGTTGTGAGTAACCGCAACATTAAAGCAAAAGCATTTATCACGTACTTCTCATTTGATGACCCACCAGAGAACTCAGAAGAGTTTAATCGATATGATGATTTCCAGATTATTAACCCATTTACCTGGTTTAAAATACCCGCTAAAATTCGCTGGTCACGCATTGGTAAATTAATCCACCCTGTTAAATAGCGCACTCTATGAAACAAAAACATGCCTTACTTCTCCTTGTTACTCTAGTATTACTCGTTGCCTGCGCCCATGTTGTTCCTCTTACCGGAGGGGAACCTGACAAGCAGAAACCGTACATCACCGGTATTTATCCCAACAGCCAGAGTACCAAGGTTCCTCGTGAATTACAGGCAGTGTTTCAATTTAGTGAGTGGATTAATGATCGACCGAATGATTTCAAAAAAGCAGTAACCATATCTCCGCCGTTAAATAAGCTCTTAAAGTTTGAGGTCGATGGAGATCGACTTATGATCACCTCAAACGCAACATTGGATTCAAACACTACCTATAACCTTGTTCTCTCAACTGAAGTACAAGATCTCAACGGCAATCAACTGATCTCCCCCTTTAATCTCACCTTTTCGACTGGTGATACAATCGACACTCTAGAGCTTGCAGGATCGGTACAATACCCCGTTGGTTCTCGCGGTAAAATGAGTTCCATTAAAATCGGCCTCTACCCTACCGGAGAGCAGCGTTCCTCCTATGGATACCTCTCTGAGTTTGCTGACTCAAATGGTAGTATTGATCCAAATCCTAATTTTTTCGAAGAGAAACCTCTCTATATTACTGGGAGTGACTCTTCTGGGTTATTTCTATTTAAAGGCCTCAAAAAAGGAACCTATGAATTAATCGCCTTTGAAGACCAAAACAACAACGCTAAAGTCAACCTCCCTTCAGAGAAAGTCGCCCTTTCAAGCGGGCCTCTTATTATTGGAGATTCTTCAAAGCCCTCGCTCACATTGGTCAGTCAAGACACCAACAAACTCAAACTCACTGGTATCGAGATAGAGTACCCTAATCGACTCATTGTTAATTTTAACAAGCCCCCTTATAAAGATGAGGCCCTGGTGAACACCAATTATACGATTATGTCTTTAGACTCAAGTAGCACCTACCCAGTACAATCTATCTACCTTCAACCAAATTCTAACTATCCGGTACTCACAATAGATTCACTTGCTGCCGATTCTTCATATTTCATAGTATGTACCAACCTACACGATTCACTAAAACACCCTCTCGACTCTGCACGTCGCTTTACCCAATTTACTTGGCGGCCAATCATCGATACACTCCCCCCACGAGTGGTTACCACGCAACCTAAAGCACGAGCTACAGACATCACCCTCGACACTGCTATTACGCTCTTTTACAACAAACCAGTAGCACTTGAAGATTTTACCTATCAACTGGTTGCCGCCGAAGACACACTTCCTTTTGTTGCTACCCAAAAAGACCCTCTTACTATTACGATCACTCCGAATAAAGAGCTCCCCAACAACACTGAAGCTGTTGTTTCGTACCTCACTTCAGACACACTTGTCATTGAAGGCGACTCTACCCAACCTGCAGATACCACCATTACTGAGCGGGCCAATACTGTGCTATCCTTCAACACCTATAAGGTTATAAAGCTCTCGCAATTTTCTGGCGTTCTTCCCGGCGACTATTTTACTTCACCTAATAAAGGCACTTCCTCTGCGGTGATCACAATACAAAATCAGACAACAAAGAATATCTATTCGACCCAATCAACGGATGGTACTTTTGCATACAATGCAATACCAGAAGGTCCCTATTTTTTGGAATACTACATAGACAACAATAAGAACTCTCAATGGGATGCCGGCTCAATATATCCATTGGGTTATTCAGAACCGTATCACCGCATTAAAGATACCCTTCACATTGTGCGAAGTGAAACCAACAATCTCCAGACACTACTCATCCAACTCCAGGACACTACGAGTACCTTACCTAAGCAGGAACCATGATTACCACTCTCTCAGAATTTATTGCGATAGACCTCGAAGCAACAGGGCTCGACTACAAAAACGACACAATTATTGAAATTGCCCTCGCACACTTTGTTGATGGTGAAGTTGTAAACTCGTACAACAAATGCATTAACCCGGGTTGCCTTATCTCAACCTTCATTTCGAACCTTACGGGCATCACTCAAGCCGACCTTGACGATGCACCCACTTTTGCCGCTGAAGCACAAGAGATTCGAAAGTTCATTGGTGATTTGCCTGTTGTAGCACACAATTCATACTACGACACAACCATGCTTAATACGTGTCTCGAAAAAGTGTCGGTGCACCTCGTTGAAACAAACCCGGTTTTTGATTCTCTACTTGCAGCGCGTATTGCATGGCCTCACTTAGTGAACCACAGACTCGGCACCGTTATACAAGAACTCGACATAGACGTCCCTGCTTCACACAGAGCACTCCCTGATGCAATCGCTTCAGGTAAAGTTTTTATCAAAGCTCAAGAAGTTTTTGCAACATACTCCGATGGAGTCTTGCACCAAATGAGCCAAATATGCAGTAGCATACAACTCCCAGCGAACAAATCATGGAGTCAACTATTTACTTCTCCTTCTGAATCCCAAGTATCTTCTATCGCAGTTGGTGATTCAGCAATCCACGCCCCCCTTACCCCCGAAATCTGTGAAAAACTCAAGAACTCTCCACTTATTTCTGCAGCGACTCAAAGCCTCAGCGATAAAGTAGGTATTTCCCTTAAAGGAACCGAAGTTCTTATTGCACAAAATGACCCCACCTTTCCAAAGTGTCACTCATATCTTGTTCCAATTTTTGAACGTATTGCGACCTCGGAAGATCGTATTGTTATTTCAACGAGCAAATCAAGTCGTAGTGAACTGATTGAGCTTATTAAAAAATTCGAAGACGAAATTAAACAACCACTCCCTTACACTATTTTACAATCCCGAGATCAGTACCTCTGTTTACAGAAATTTGCCAACTGCCTTAAAGACCCTGATGTACTTCTTTCTGAAAACGAGAAACTCACCTTTCTCACTCTTATTCCTTGGGCTCATACCACTGTTACTGGCGATATTACTCGCCACAAAGGGTTTAACCTAAGTCGCAACAGACAGCTCTGGTACAAACTTTCAGGGGCAGGGAGCAGCTGTAGTGGCTCTGATTGCATCTCTACTTACAACTGCTTTGCTCATCGAGCACGCAAGCAAGCTGAGAGTGCACAACTGATTATCGTTGACCATCACGGCTTTTTTACTGATATGCAACTCGATTTTAGTTTTATCCCCCCGTATGACGCCATCCTCTTTGATGATTCCGGTGATCTCCAATCTGTGGGTTATTCGTACCTCAATAAATCCATCTGGTACTTTAAACTCAAGAACATAATCCAAACTTTTTCGAGTCACTACGAACCCGATGTCGGCCTTTATGGTCTCTTAAAAAAGCATAGTTCTTTAGAGCTTCTCCCTGAAATAGAGGAACTCCGTGAATTAGTTAAAGGCTGCGAAAAAAGTCTCCATAGACTTTTCATGAAACTCGGTAAAAATATTCACAAGAAAAACAGTGAAAAGCGTTCCAAAATATCTTTTACTCAGTCAATAGGACTCGAATTTAATGCGAGCCCCGACAAGTTGAATAAAGCATTTGACACCTGCCTCACTGCACTCGAATCTATTCCTGCACGACTCTCCGAAAATGACCACCTCTTTTTGATTAAAGAAATCAACGAATTCAAAACCTCACTCTCTGACTTTTATCGTGATATTCAATTTGTCTTTACTTCAGAGAATGAGAATTTCTGTTTTTGGACCGAAGAGTTTAATAACCCTCACAAAATACGCATGAATGCAACGGCTATCGACCCAGAACTCCTCATACCACCAAAATTTTATCAGATGGTACGGTCTGCAATCTTTATATCAAATGAGCAGACCGTCATGGGTAAAACGAGTTATATCCGCACACTCTTCTCAATTGAAAATTCTAAAAAACACATTCGTCAATTTGTACTCAATCGTGAAAAATCTCTTGGTGAAGTTCTTCCCATCATTATTGCAACCGATACCCATAAAATGCCTTCACCACAAAAAATGTCGACGATCATCAGTACACTCCAAAAGGTAATGCACAGCTCAACCGGTAAGATTGTTGTGATCTTTCAAAATCCTTATTTTTTACGTCAGGCTTATAAGATTCTCTCTAACGAAGCGAAACAAGGAAGCTGTAAGCTCTATGCACAAGATATCGACAGTGGCCTCGACAACCTCATACCACTTTTTATCAGTGCACCTCATACAATGCTATTGACCACATCAATTTATCCCAATCTTGAAAAGGTTTCTGCAGAAGAGTCTCTTACGGTGATATACACCCAACTCCCCTTTCCTGACAACCAACACCCGGCATTAAAAGCAACAAGTGAACTGCTCGAAGCGCGTTCCATAAACCCTTTTACAGAGTCGTTGGTCCCACAAACTGCTCTTGCACTCGAGAAGAGCCTTAATAACCTCGCACAATTGCCCACCCCTCCAAAGGTGGCATTTCTCGACAGCCGCGCCGGTGCTGAAAAATACTCTACGGTCTTTACCAATATCTGGAACAAGAAACACACCCTCTATTCTGATAGCGAAGCGCTTCTTACCGCAATAGAGGAATAATAGGAGACGGCACCATGAAAATTACTCCACTCCATTCTCTTACCACACGAGCAGTATATGGGTCATTCCTTCTGCTCTTGGTGGTTACCCTTCTGGGAGGGTGTTACTCGTTTTCTAATTCAACCCTCCCCAGTAGTATTAAAACCATAACAATTTTCCCAACTGAAAACCAGACCATGCAAGCGGTGTTGGGCGACAAACTCACTGAGCGTGTTAAACAAATGTTTACCTCTAATGCTCGAGAAGTAAGACAGGTAAGTAGCTCTCCCCATAGCGAATTTTATATTACCCTCAAAAAATATGAGAATGAGCCACTCAACTTTTCTGCTGATGCAACTATCGAGAGTTATCAAGTACGCATTATTGTAGATGTACTTTTTAAAGATTTAACCAGTGATGAAATTCTCTACGAAGGGAGTGATATCGAGGGAATTGGCATCTATAAGACAGCAGATGAAGATGAAATATCTCATGGCCAGCAACGAGCCTTAGAAGACATTGAGCAAATTATTATAAATAACTCACTCTCTGCCTGGTAATCAACACACTACCAAGGAGCCCTCATGGCACTTCACTTTACAAAAATGCATGGCTGTGGAAATGATTATGTCTACATCAACTGTTTTACCGAACAGGTGAATAACCCTGTAGCTCTTGCACAACAGGTTTCAAATCGCAATTTTGGTATTGGGTCTGATGGACTTATTCTCATTAAACCTATTGAAGGTGCTGATGCAGAGATGGTGATGTATAATGTTGATGGTTCTATTTCAGAAATGTGCGGCAACGGCCTCCGTTGTGTTGCAAAGTATGTCTATGACCATGGCATTGCCCCCAAAGAACAACTCACGCTTATGACTGGTGACGGGTTAAAAAAGGCAACGATATCTAACATTAAAGAAGGTACCGCTTCTCAGATTACTATTGACATGGGGGCGCCCACTCTTAATGGTCCCGATATACCAACCACTTGGAATACTCCTACCGTTATTGAACAATTACTCAAAGCAGGCGACCGAGAGTTTAGCGTTACCTGTGTAAGTATGGGTAACCCCCACTGTGTTATTTATGTCGACGATGTTGCACACTTCCCCATTGAAACTTATGGCCCTCTTATCGAACAGAGCTCTTATTTCCCTAAAAGAGTCAATGTGGAGTTTGTTGAAATTATATCACCGACAGAAGTGATTCAGCGCACTTGGGAGCGGGGGTGTGGTGAAACACTCGCATGTGGAACCGGCGCATCAGCAGTCTGCGTTGCCGGCCAATTAACGGGCAAGACCCAAGAAGAGCTCCTTATTCATCTGAGCGGAGGGGACTTACAGTTATCATATAGTAAAGGGAAGTCAGTCATTATGACCGGACCTGCCGTTGAGATTTTTTCAGGGGTACTCTAATTCTCTGAGATACCTCAACCCCAAAATACCCTTCCCCTACCATAAAATGCCACATTATAGTATCAGTTTAATGTGTACCTTATCTTTTTATACCTCAAAATTTTGATCTCGATCAATAAAAGTGCTACTTTTGAGTATTATATTGTAGAAATGCAAAATATAACTTGAGACAGTATCTCAATATACCTATATTGAGACTAAATCTCAATCGCAAGGTGCTATTATGAACTTAAATGATCTCGAAGTCGGTAAAAAGGCAACTATTACCGAGATCACCGCCAAAGATGAGCTCCGTCATCGTCTTTACTCATTTGGCATTCGCCCAGGAAATGACGTAGAGATGAAAAATGTAAGCTTTAATCATGCAAATCTTCAAATAATGGTACAATCATCTCTCACCAATCTACGAGCAGAAGAGGCCCTCATGGTCACTATCAAGGAGCTCCCATGAAACAGATTCGCATAGCACTTGTTGGACAACCCAATGTAGGAAAGACGCTTCTTATCAACTCTATTAGTGGTTCAAGACTCAAAGTAGGGAATTTTGCAGGGGTCACCGTCGAGAAAAAAGAGGTTTCCTTTCAATATGATGGTTATGACGTTATTATTACCGACCTCCCTGGGACTTACTCTCTTAATGATTACACATTAGAAGAGCGCGTAACTAAAAGTTATCTACTCAACGACTCATATGATATGATTCTTAACGTACTCGACTCAACCAATCTCGAGCGCAACCTTTATCTTACTACAGAATTATTAGAGCTTGACGCTAAAATGGTCTGTGCCCTCAATATGAGTGATGAAGCTCAAAAAGAGAATATTGCAATTGATGACCACCAATTGAGTACTATTCTTGGTATACCATGTCACAAAGTTTCTGCTGCGACCAAACAGGGAATTGATGTATTAGTAAAACAGCTGGTTACAACATTTGTAGCTGAAAAGAAACCAATGAAAGTGACCTATAGCGAAGCTATTGAGGATCAACTTGAAACCATTCAACAATTCTTTTCTGAAAAAGGATCGCAGCTATTCCCCGATAGACTTAAGGTTTCATCAAGACGGGCTGCAATATTACTCATTCAAGAGGATCCAGCATTTTATAAAGTGATTCATGAAGATCCACTCTGGCTTGAACTCTCAGATATTCTCAAAAAATCTCTTAAAACTATTTATGAATTTCATAACACCAAAGATCTCCTTGAAATTTTTCATGAAGAGCGGCACGCTTTTGCGAGAGGAGCGTCAGTCGAAACGGTCACTGTAGGAAATAATGTAGGAAAAACCGTTACTGAAAGAATCGATGCTCTCTTAATTCATAAAGTTTTTGGGTTACCCATTTTTCTTGGCCTCATGTGGCTCCTTTTTCAAGTGACCTTTGAAATTGGATCCATTCCAATGGACTGGATCGATGGTTTTTTTGGCTGGTTTGGTGAAACCATTGGGCCAATAATTCCTCATGATGAAATTCGATCACTTGTAGTCGATGGTATTATTGCCGGTGTTGGTGCAGTTATACTCTTTTTACCCAACATTGTGATTCTCTTTATCGGTATTGCCCTTCTTGAGAATACCGGCTACATGTCACGAGTCGCCTTCCTCCTTGATGGACTCTTTCATAAGTTTGGACTCCATGGAAAAAGCTTTATCCCCCTTATTTCGGGTTTTGGCTGTTCGGTGCCCGCCTATATGTCGGCACGTATATTAAAGAACGAACGCGACCGAATCATAACCATGTTTATCATTGGCTTTATGAGTTGTGGCGCAAAACTTCCGGTTTACGTGATTTTTTGTAGCGCCTTTTTTGGTGAGCAAGCAGGTAATGTACTCTTTGGCATCTATATACTCGGTGCTGTTATTGGACTCTTTGCTGCTAAATTTTTAAAGGTCTTTATTTTCAAAGGAAACGATGAACCCTTTGTAATGGAGATGCCCAAATATCGTTTTCCATCTCTGCGCCTCATGTGGAATATGGTTTTTAACAAAGCGTATTACTATGTTAAAAAAGCGGGAACCTTTATTCTTGCAGCATCTATGATCATTTGGTTTGCGAGCACCTATCCTAAACACCCTGAATTGGCTATAGCTGCTGAGAAAGAGGTCACAGCTATTACCACCGATTACGCAATGCAGATTGAACGCACATCTGACTTAATTCAACAAAGAATAGTCGAAGATACCCTCTTTACTGTTGAGTTGGCCAAAAAAGAAATAGAAACTGCAACTACTGAGTTAGAAGATGTTCGTGATGACCTCATTACTCAAAATGGTCACTTACTCCAAAAAGCAAAGCTTGAAAAGAGTGCTCTTGGTATTATTGGTAAATCAACAGATTGGTTTTTTGCTCCCCTTGGGTTTGACTGGAGACAGGCTGTCGCACTCGAAATGGGGCTTCTTGCAAAAGAGGTCGCTATGTCTACCCTTGGAATACTCTACTCCCTCGGTGATGAAGTTGACGAAGAAAGCACCTCTCTCATGACCATGCTGCACAAAGAGATCTCTCTTCCTTCAGCAGTGGCGTTTATCTTATTTGCTATGCTATACCTCCCGTGCCTTGCAGCGGTGGCAGTTTTTAAGAAAGAAGCAGGCGGATTTCGATATGTTGTATACCTCTTTGTCTTTACTACAGCAGTTGCATGGCTCGCCGCATTTATTGGCTATCACATAACAAATATTATTACTTAAATAATTAACGAATAAAAGGGCTTCTATCCAGAGCCCTTTTATTATCACAATCTATTGAGACTAAGACTCAATATAAGGAGACGATATGAGGAGAATACGAAATATAAGTATAGAGAAATTTTTACACACGCTCTATGAATATCAACAGCGTCCATGCGCTGTTAAAAAAGTCAAAAACTCTAGCAGGAAACAGTAAATGATGCTAAACAAATGTCTCATTACTATAGTACTCCTTGCAATACACCTCTCTTTTGCAAATGAAAGCTTCAGAGTGTCTGTAGAGATGATAAGAGACTATACCATTACAACTGATGAATACCCTATTGAAAATACACTACTCATTGAAAAAGATTTCAGCGATTTTACTATAGGTGCTGAAGCTATCTTCATTGGCTCAGCATCAACTACTGCAGAAAATAACGATGAGTTTAACTTTACTATCGGATATGGTGTAAATGACTTTCTTTCTACCGCCTTTATACAGCGAGTTCTTCTTACTAATGATAAATCACTTGAAGCCAATGGTGCAGGAGGTGCTCTTATTTCTCTCACCTACAAATCATTGGCAACCATTACCGATGACAATGAATGTATCATTGACTATTCATACGGGCATTGGCAATACATTAATACCTTTCTTATTGAGAAAAGCCTTTCAGATGTTGGTATCCTTTCAACAAGTCTGGGAATAGAAAATGAATTGACCTTTACCCATGAGAGTCCTGCTGTCAATGCCACTCATGTGTTTACCACAATTGGCTATAAAACATTTAGTATATCACTTGGATATATCCTAGAAACACTCCCTGAAACAATGCATACAATTGAGTTTGGCATCACATTAAAACTGTAACTCTTAGGAGAAATCAATTATGCTTCATAATAAAATTATCGCAACAAAAGAGGCCATCGGGTCAATCCATTTTAATTCAGAGTGGGCAACACTTTCATGTGGTCGCACAACACTTAGATTTACTGAGATCGAGTTTGAACACCTTTCAAAGCTCGCCTCAACAGCACGCCTCAACATGACCAGTGAAAGCTACACTGATTCTCTGATCAGTAAAAGAGAAAACTTTGGCAAAATACTTCGTTTTAGTGATCAATGGTATAAATTCATCTTACTGAACACAAGTATAATGCTCTCAAAAGAGAAAGCGACACTCCTTTGTGAAATGATACTCGATGGATGGCACACATTACACCCCAACAGTTCTCTTGACAATCCTCCATTGAGTGTGTCCCTTGATGAGGACATTATTGAGTTACTCGAGTTAATAGAGTATAGATGGGGAGATTCACTCACTTAACCTCACTCAGTAGCTCAATTTTCCCTATAATCGATAACTTTACAACTCGATACTCATGGCAAAATTTCTCTTATTTATTGATGTACATCAACTACAGATTGAACCGAAAATAGTATCTTTGTGGCCAAGGTTATAAAGCCTTATATACCATGCAGACAATCACTCAAGAAGAGAACAAAACCTATGAACAAAACTAAAAACAGATGGCTCATTGCCCTCTCAGCAGTTGGAATACACATATCAATCGGATCAGTATACGCCTATAGTGTTATGGTACTTCCATTAAGCCAACTCAACGGGTGGTCTAAAGCAGACATTAGTACTGCCTTCAGTATTGCTATTCTTTTTCTTGGACTCTCTGCTGCGTTTCTTGGAAGTTTTGTTGAAAAGAAAGGACCTCGTGTTTCGGGTATGGTTGCAGGTCTCTGTTATGCTCTCGGTACTGCAGGTGCAGGACTTGGAATTTACCTCAACTCACTTCCACTCTTTATCGCATCCTATGGAGCACTCGGTGGTATTGGACTTGGCCTAGGCTATATCACGCCAGTCTCAACTCTTGTTAAGTGGTTTCCCGATCGTCGCGGACTTGCAACAGGCATGGCTATCATGGGTTTTGGATTTGCCGCTATGATTTTTGGCCCTCTTATGACCTACCTCTTTTCAAGCATTGGTATTCCAACAACCTTCTGGGTTCTTGCTGTTGTGTATGGCGTTGTCATTATTGCGTCTGCCCAATACATTGCTCCTCCCCCTAAAGGATGGACACCTGAAGGGTTTGACCCAGACAATACAGCATCTTGCAAACCTATTAAAAAAGATCTTGCACAACTGACTGCCCCCGAATCTCTTAAAACCAGACGTTTCTACTACATGTGGGTTATGCTTTTTATCAACATTACCTGCGGCATTGCCCTTATCTCGGTAGCATCACCAATGGCACAAGACAGCATTGGCATGACCGCAATGCAAGCCGCATCAATGGTTGGCCTCATGGGTCTCTTTAATGGGCTTGGCCGTATCGGCTGGGCAACACTCTCCGATAAAATTGGTCGTCCCTACACCTACACTACCTTTTTTCTCATACAGATAGCAGCGTTTTTAGCGCTCCCTTATGCAACTACAGCACTTACATTTCAACTCATTATTTTCTTAATCATTAGTTGCTATGGCGGTGGGTTCTCATCGGTTCCTGCTTTTCTTGGCGACCTCTTTGGCACTAAACAGCTCAGTGCTATTCACGGATATATTCTTACAGCATGGGCCGCCGCTGGACTTATAGGACCGACTATTGCATCGCAAGTACGTGAGATGACGGGGAGCTATGATCAGACACTTCAGATCTTCGTTGGGTTTTTCATTGTAGCCTTTGCAGTATCCATTTTAATGAAAATGAATATCAAGAAAAAAGAGAAACAGATTTTGACAACCGACAAAGAAGTGGCAGAACTCTGCGACGTATAATTAAGGGACTAACATTATGAGTACACAAACAACACTTCCTCCATTTAAATCAGGCGTATGGAACGATACCATTGACGTCCGTGACTTTATTCAACAAAATTATACCCCCTATGATGGTGACGATAGTTTTTTAGTTTCTCCTACTGAGTCTACTAAAAAACTATGGGATCAAGTTTCAGTACTATTAGGTGAAGAGCAAAAGAAAGGGATCTTGGATGCAGACACCTCCATTATTTCATCAATAATCTCTCACCAAGCAGGATATATTGATCAATCTCTCGAAAAAATTGTGGGACTACAAACCGACAAACCTCTCAAGCGTTCACTCATGCCCTATGGCGGTATTCGACTTGCTGCAGGCTCTCTCGAAGCCTATGGCTATAAGATTGACCCTTCTGTAGAAAAAATATTCTCGACCTACCGTAAGACACACAATGAAGGAGTTTTTGAAGCGTATGACGCTGAGATGCTCGCCATCAGAAAATCAGGTATTATTACTGGGCTTCCCGATGCCTATGGCCGTGGTCGCATTATTGGTGATTATCGTCGTATAGCACTCTACGGTGTTGATGCACTTATTACAGAGAAAAAATCTGTTTCTAAAAATGAACTTTCAAAAGATTATGCCAACAGCGAATCAATACGTGAACGAGAAGAGTTTGCTGAGCAAGTTAAGGCATTAGTTGAACTCAAAGAGATGGGCACTACCTATGGCTTTGATATTGGGCGCCCTGCAGAGAATGCAATCGAAGCAGTACAGTGGACTTATTTGGGCTATCTCGCGGCGATCAAAGAACAAAATGGTGCGGCTATGTCTATTGGCCGTGTTTCAACATTTTTCGATATCTATTTTAAACGAGATATTGAAGCAGGACTCTTGACCGAAGATGATGCACAAGAGATTGTAGATCACTTTGTAATGAAACTTCGTATAGTTAAATTCCTCAGACCCCCCGCATACAATGAGCTTTTTTCAGGTGACCCAACATGGGTAACTGAAGCAATTGGAGGGGTGAGTGAAAGCGGAAAACATTTAGTAACAAAAACAAGTTACCGAATACTACACACACTCTATAACCTTGGCCCAGCACCAGAACCCAACCTCACTGTTCTCTGGTCTAATAGCCTTCCACAACACTTCAAAGAGTTTTGTGCAAAGGTATCTATAGACACAAGCTCTATTCAATACGAAAGTGATGACCTCATGCGCCCTTACTGGGGTGATGATTACGGCATTGCCTGTTGTGTATCTGCTATGCGTATCGGCAAACAAATGCAGTTTTTTGGCGCCCGCGCCAACCTTGCAAAAGCACTTCTCTACGCAATTAATGGCGGTAGAGATGAAGTCAGTGGCGCACAAGTCGGTCCTAAAATGGACCCTGTTACGAGTGACGTGCTCAACTTTGATGAAGTACGAGACAAACTTGATGTAATGCTCGATTGGTTAGCTGAGACTTATATTAAAACATTGAATGTCATACACTTTATGCACGACAAATATGCCTATGAACGCCTGCAAATGGCACTCCATCAGCGTGAGGTACTCCGCACGATGGCGACAGGTATAGCAGGCCTTTCTGTTGCAGTAGACTCCCTCTCTGCAATTAAACATGCAACCGTTTCGGTTGTGAGAGATGAATCTGGTCTCGCTACTTCATTTAATATCGATGGTGAATATCCGGCATATGGAAACAATGACGACCGTGTTGACTCTATTGCGGTTAAACTTGTGGAATCCTTCATGAGTAAACTCCGGTTACAAGAGACCTATCGTAACTCTGAGCCAACGCTCTCTGTCTTGACCATAACCTCTAATGTTGTGTATGGTAAAAAGACTGGTGACACACCAGATGGACGCAAAAAGGGTGAACCGTTTGCACCAGGTGCAAACCCAATGAATAATCGAGATACGAAAGGTGCTCTTGCTTCTCTCATGTCTGTGGCAAAGATTCCCTACAAAGATGCACAAGATGGCATTAGCTATACCTTTTCGATTATTCCAAAAGCACTCGGTAAAGATGACACCTGTAAAGTAACCAACCTCGTTGGGCTTCTTGACGGATATTTCGCCCAAAATGGACACCATCTCAACGTAAATGTATTTGAACGTGAGCTCCTTCTTGATGCGATGAAACACCCAGAAAAATATCCTCAATTAACCGTGCGAGTATCCGGATACGCTGTGAATTTTGTTAAACTTAATGAAGAGCAACAGCTTGATGTAATCAACAGAACCTTTCACAATTTTTGTTAAATGGCTAACACCGGATATATTCATTCAGTAGAGACATTCGGCACACTAGATGGGCCTGGCATTCGCTATGTCCTTTTTTTACAAGGGTGTCATCTTCGATGCCTCTACTGTCACAATCCCGACAGCCAAGAAATGAAAACAGGCTCACTCCTGACGACGGAATCGGCTTTCAACGAAATTATAAAATATAAAAGCTTCTATACAAACGGTGGCGTCACCTTTACAGGTGGAGAACCGCTCTTGCAAAGCTCCTTTATTATCGAATTAGCCACCATGCTTAAAAGAGCGGGAATTAATACTGCACTTGATACATCTGGATCACTGTGGGGAAACCGCGTTCGTGAAGCACTCGGTGCAGTCGATCTCGTATTACTCGACTGTAAAGGATATTCTTCAGAGCATTTTACTACTATGACTGAAGTGGAAAAAGGATATTACTTCTTTGAAACACTCGATCATCTCGAAGAGATTGGCAAAAAGAGCTGGGTACGTTTTGTCTTGGTCCCTGGATATACCGATGACCTAAAGGCAATTGAGGCTCTTGCCCAACGCCTGATGCACTATGCCTATATAGAATACGTAGAAATTCTCCCTTTTCACAATCTCGGTAAAGAAAAATGGGAGCAAATTGGAAGGCCTTGGCCATTAGAAGAGTGTTCTCTTCCGACTGTTGAACTTATGCAACAAGTACAAGAAATATTTATCAATAAAGGTCTGCGGCTTAAGTAGTAAGGGTTCCATTTATGAATATTAAAAAGATCAATAAAATAATGGTTTTTTTACGTGTTGTTGCACTCGCAGTTATCTGTATAATGATATATAATGCTCTCGATTATTTTAAATAAGATATTTGCAAAGGGTTCTACCAAGCCCCTGCAGTAACTCAGAAGTCTCATTATCAAGTAGATGTTCTTGAGAATCACACCCAAGCATTATCACCCCTTTTTGAGTATTACCTATTGAGACGGGAATACCAAAGAGAACTGACACGCCAAGGGTCTCTAACTCTTTTTGATAGATGCCTGGCGCCCCGTCATGTATAAGCGTTGCAAACTGAATGTTATAAATATTTTTTAAAAAGGCACTTCTGCTTAAGTAAGTTTGATCCTCAAACCCATAATGCTTTGAGCGATCAAGCATCTCTTTTTTATTCTCAAAATCTCTAAAAAAACTGAATTTAAGATTAAGTTCTCTTGTGAGCGTATTCAACAATTTTTGAGTAAAAATATCAGGATCAGATTCCACATAGAGAGAATTAATAATTCGCAACAAACCTGACTGATGCTGAATTCTTTTCTCATATCGTTCTTTTTGTATTTGACTCCAAATTGCAAGTGATGCATGCCCCGAAAGAACATCAAGTAGTTCAAGAATACTATTCTCCAGCTCAGTCTCTTCTGGAACCCGAGCCTTAATGATATAACCACCAATACTTTCATCATGAGCAAAGAGCGGCACAACAAGTGACACCACTCCATGTTCATGAACTATCTGAGGAAACTGTACACCATCTTCTAAAATAGTGAGAAGGTAGTCGAGTTCATTTTGATTTTCGGTGTCAATATCATTCTTTTCAAAAAGAAGAGTCAATTTATTTGCATCATCAAAGAGATAGACCCTGGCAGTGGTAATATCGAGAAAGGTCTCTGCAACACTATTGAGCACATAAGCGATCTCTTTAATATTTCGGGTGCTGTGAATTTTTTTTGAGAGATACTGTACTTTTAGATATTCATCGAGATTCTCTTTAAGTTTACCTAGCTCTTTATCATCTTTACGCCTGAAATTGGCATTGCGCCGTTCGGTATATGGTATATCTTTCATTAGTTTATCAACTCCCCAATAAATGACGATGAGCGTTCTATTTCTTCTAAAATTTCTTCTTTAAAAAATTCAAGATCAATCTCTTCGATACCGAGATTGATATCATGAGCAAAATCCCAAAACTGTTCTTCTACTTCAGGTGCTTTGTTATTACCACTACTCCCGAGCTCACACTGCTGACAAATAATATTTGCCAAATAAACGCTGGCAACAAGTTCTTTATGCATTGGGGCATGCCACGGGTGATGGTGGTGACGCATAATTTGCGATACAGCATCGGGAAGCTTCCATTTCTTTCCGAGCCAAAAACCGATCACTCCATGGTGTACACCAAAATAGCGTTGTTCTTCATCAAAGAGCAGCCGCCCACTCTCGGATGCTTTATCAAGAATCACATCAAAATCTTTTGACATATATTGCACCAACACAACTTTACCAAGATCGTGTAAAAGTCCACCTAAAAATGCTTCATTCGCCCCCGATGGGTAGAGCCGTTGTGCAATAATTTTTGCTGCCATTCCAACACTCGCCGAGTGCTCCCAAAAGCTAGAGAGATCAAATGAAGTTTCTGCTTTCGCTCTTTTAAAGTAGTTGAGTACTGATACGCTCAGAGTCACCTCTTTTACCGACTCAAAACCAAGAATCACAATCGCCATGTTGACTGTTGTCACTTCATGCTTCAATCCATAATAAGCTGAGTTACACATTTTCAGGAGTTTTGCAGTGAGTACTTGATCATCCGAGATAAGTTCACCGAGCATTTTTGCCGAGGTTTTTGGATTGTCAACCACCTCAATGAGTTTTGCGGCAATGGTCGGAAGTGTCGGAAGACTCAATATTGAGTTGGTCACCTTGCGTAAATGTTCCGCTTTTGCAAAGAGCTCTTGATGTGTCGGTTCACTCATTATGCATACCCATCAAAAAAATTTCCACCCATATATTTTCGCGCTTTCTTTGACTTACTCTTATTGTTATCGGTTTTTTCACCATTACCTTCAGGAGTATGTCGCTTTTTCCCCTCTTCATTTTTAGGATCCATAGGGTCTTTCTCTTCCATCTCTTGAGCTTCTTGCATTTTCTGTTCTTCAGCCTCTCTTTGGGCTTTACGCGAAGCAAGTTCATCAGCAATCTGTTTAGATGCTTCATGAGATTTCATTTCGGAAGTCATTTGTGACCGGTCAGTATTGTCTTGATTCTGCATGGGATTGAGTGGAGTACTCATGCATTAATCCTGCTGACGAGGCGGCCCCTTAATTTGATCATTGCTTTTGAATGAATTTGTGAAACACGAGATTCAGTAATACCGAGTACCTGACCAATCTCTTTTAGTGTCAGTTCTTCATAGTGATACAGAGCAACAACAAGTTTCTCTTTTTCAGGAAGAGTACCGATCGTGTCTTTTAAAATTCGCTTAACTTCTTGATAGCCCAACTGCTTCAATGGATCTGCACCATCAGGGTCTTCGATAGTATCAATAACAGAAAGTGATTTTGAATCACCACCTCTATCGGGAAGTGAATCCTCTAAAGAGATGATTGTAGCCGGTGCAACTTCACTCAACATTCCTTCAAACTCACCCATAGAAACACCGAGCTCTGCAGCTACTTCATCATCATAGGGCATTCTACCAAACCTATGCTCAAGTTTAGCATATACATTCTGCAGTTTTTTAGATTTCTGACGAATTGAACGAGGAACCCAATCAAGAGCACGAAGCTCATCAAGAATAGCTCCTCTAATCTTATGGGTTGCAAAGGTTTCGAATTTAAAACCGAGGCTGAGATCAAATGTTTCAACTGCTTTGATGAGCCCTACAATTCCAGAGCCGTAGAGATCACCGATCTCTACTGACTTGGGTAAATTAATCGCAATTCGTTGTGCGGTATATTTTACCAACGAAGTATACTCGGCCAGCAATTTATCTTTTGCGGTCTTTTTACCTTGCTCTTTATACTCTTTCCAAAGCGCGTCTAAATCCGGCACACAGTTCCTTTAACGTTTACCTGAAGGACAATTTTTATCTCTTCGAGTAGATCTCTATAGTCTAATAAATACTTAATTATATCATACAATTCATTAATTTTGTATAACTAAATCAATTAAAACAGCTTTTAACTCTTATTTTTGAAATCTTCTTTACCTTTAAATTGTCTTTGCCACTGGCGCTCTTCAGGTGTATCTTGAGTCACATGAAAGGTCATCTCGCCTTCAAACCGATCAGCACTTTCACTCTTTGCAGAATGAATCATAGATTTAACCAAAGTATCAGATATAATTAAAAAAAGTATCCAAAAAACACCGCATACTACCAAAGATTTAGCTAAGTCAAAGAGTAAATCATTTATGGTGATTGTATCTCGAATAAAAAGAGAAATCCCCAAAACCCCCCAAAAGACAAGTATTACCAATGTTTTTGTAATTGCACGGGTCAAGCCCTGACTATCCAATCTATTCTTCATACAAATACCTTTGATATTTGGCGTGAAACAGCGTTAACACCTTTAATATATTCACATTCGGGATAGAGCTTAATAACTGGCGTTTGTTGCAAAATCGCATTAGGAACCAGTGAATCAAAAGGGAGATACCCAAGATATTCCGGCCTAATCCCGAGAAACTGTTCAGATACTTGCGCTAAATTTTCATACACCTTTTGTGGATCTTCACCATCCATAACCGAGTTAACCACTACAGATACCTTCTGATAAGGGTTCCACTTTCGAATGGTTTTTAATGTTCCGTAAGCATCGGCCAAAGAAGTCAACTCTTTATTGAGTACCAACACTACAAGATCTACCGTAGTGGTAAATGCAATGGTCGGTTCACTCAATCCTGCACCAACATCAATCACCATACATTCGTACTCATTACCCAAGGTATGGAGGGAACGAATTATGCGCTGCATAGCATCACTTTGTACCCAGTTGATAGAAGAGACTCCTGAAAAACCATGTATAAAATCGAGACCATAAATATTGTGTTCAATGATATCTGAAAAATCGAGTGACCCTTCGACAAACATCCCCCAATGAGCCGAAGGAGTAACCCCCATCATAATATTGAGGTCGGCAAGCCCTGGATCCCCATCTAAAAGGAGGGTCTTGCTTTGTTTTGCAAGGGCTATTGCTAAGTTGAGAGAGAAGGTACTTTTGCCCACTCCCCCTTTACCACTCGCGATAGCAATTTTATAACAACTATCAGACAGAAATGAATCCCTGAGATCAATGAGTCCCTGAAAGTAGCCCATTTGTGTTTGCAATTTATCCATTACATTCCTTCAAACATTATTTCAGAAAATGACTCTGCTTCTGCTATCATTATATCATCAGGTATTTTTTGTCCAAAAGTTAAATACGAAACAGGAAGGCCATTTTTAATCATCACATTCACCAGAGATGCATGACTATTGGTCTCATCAAGTTTTGTAAAAAGTACTCGCGACACACCTAAAGATTTAAACGACTCAAAAATATGCTGCATGTCATCAACCTTTACATTTGCAGCCAACACAAGGTGAATTTCATCAGGAACCGCTATATCAATTATTTGACGAAGCTCTTTAAGATGTTCACTACTTGACTGAGATCTTCCTGCCGAATCAATCAACACCACATCTTTATCTTTAAAGTTATCTAGAGCCTTGTCAATATCACTCAATTCAAACACTGCCTCGAAATCAACACTTGATGCACTCGCAAGGGTACTCATCTGCTCAATCGCACCTATTCTATAGCAATCAGTTGAGATGATTCCCACCTCTTTGTTTCCTTGAAGAATCAACTGGCCCGCAAGCTTTGCAATCGTTGTCGTTTTGCCCACTCCAGTAGATCCTACAAACATAACAATAGACGCTCTATTCTCTCTAAAAGTAATGGGGCCTGCAACAGGAAGTTTATCAGCAACGATTTTTTTACTACTGTGTCGTACAAATTTTTCACTGCGCTCATCAGGAGCGCTCGCTATTGTGAGGTCTGCTATTACTTCATTAATAAATTCAGGAAGTACTCCATTTTTGAGAAGTTCATCATAAATCAACTTAAAATCTTCGGGTACCGCTTTAATTACTTCACTTGAACGATTTAGAACACCTTTCTTTAAGTTTTGAATCTCACGCTTAATCTCAGCAATCTCTTTATTTGGTTCAAGAACTACATCTCGAATTGATCCGATCTCTTGCTTAATTGCCTGCAACAAATCATTATGAGCCTGCTTGTCACCTTCACTATCAGCTTCAAGTACCGCTGTTCTAGTTTGACCAACAGAGCGAGGAGAGTAGGCCTGGGCCGGCATAGCATGTTCAACCACTTCTCCCGGCTTTACAAATGCTTTTTCATCGAGAGCCGCGGTAATTTCAACCTCACTCTCTTTGCCCATGAGTCCTTTCTTTAAGTTTTCGGTCTTTAATATAACCGCCTGGGGACCAAGCTCTTCCTTTACCCGTTCAAGGGCTTCACGTACTGTAGCAGCTCTAAACTTTTTCATTTTCATGGATCGATATGGTTCCTGTAGATTTAATATTTATACCTGTCACAATTTCACTATACGCCAAGACTGATAGATTGGGAAAGCTTCCTTCAAGAAGCATTTTCATGGGGAATCGAATATTTGGCGAACAGACCAGTATTTGCTGATCATTCAGTGCAAGTAACCGTTCACAAATTGGTGCAGTGGCGTCAAGAATCTTACCTACGACATCCGGCCTGAGCACTAAACGTGGACCTTTCTCTGTTTTCTGTACTGATGCTTCTAATAATTGTTCCAATTGAGGATCCAAAGTAATTACAGGAATAACACCATCAGGTGTATTAAATCCCATACAGATTTGCCGTGACAGGCCTGCTCGACACTCTTCTGTAAGATACGTTGTCTCTTTTGACATTTTGGCACTATCAGAAAGAATCTCTAGAACTGCTGCAAGGTTTCGAATTGAGACCTTCTCACTCAGTAAATTTGTCAGTACCGTCTGAAGTTCACCAAAGCCTAACAGCCCCGGTATCAATTCGTCAACAACGGCAGAGTTATCCTGTTTTACCGTATCAACCAATGCTTTCACATCTTGACGGGTTAATATATCTGCGGCATTGCCTTTTATCACCTCGGTAATATGAGTTGCAAGAACAGCAGGTAGTTCTACTACGGTATACCCTGCTAATTCAGCCGTCTCTTTTTGAGACTCTGTTATCCACAGAGCGGGAAGTCCAAAAGCAGGCTCTACTGTTTCGATACCTGAAATTTGTTGTGACACTTCTCCGGGATTCATTGCAAGGTAAGAACCCATCATAAGGTTGCCCGATCCCACTTCGAGCCCTTTAACTTTAACAATATAATCATTCGGTTGGAGTTGAATATTATCACGAATTCGTATGGGCGGTACAATGATACCCAATTCTGTGGCACACTGTCTTCTCAGCATTGTGATTCGTTCGAGGAGGTCTCCCCCTTGATTGGTATCAACAAGCGGAATAAGCCCATAGCCTATTTCGAGTTCCATCTGATCTATTTTCAAATAGTCTTCGATACGCTCTTCAGCACTTTCACCCCCACCTTCTGCTTGAGCAAGCTCCTCTTCGGTCTGTGTTGCTTCATCGCCTTTCTTTGAATCGGCTGTAGCTATTTTATAGGCGCCATACGCTAACATTATCGAAAGAGATGTAAATGGAATGAGTGGCATACCCGGTACAAGGCCTAAAAACATCATTACTCCCGAAGAGGCAAAGAGTGCTTTTGTACTTTGAGAGAACTGCGCAATAAGTTCCTTCCCAAGGTTCCCTGATGAAGCAGCTCGGGTCACAATAATACCTGCACCCGTGGAAATCATCAATGAAGGCACTTGCGAAACCAATCCATCACCAATAGTCAATTTAGTATAAGTTTCAAGAGCGGTAAAAAAGTCCATCCCCTGCATTGCCATACCTGTTGCAAACCCACCAATAATATTGACCACTGTTATTACAAGGCCTGCAGTTGCATCACCTTTAACAAATTTACTCGCACCATCCATAGCACCATAGAAGTCAGCTTCGCGAGAGATATCTTTCCGTTTCTGTTTTGCTTCATCTTCGGTCAAAATCCCTGCATTCAAATCCGCATCAACCGCCATCTGTTTACCCGGCATCGCATCAAGAGTAAATCGGGCAGCGACTTCAGCAATCCGGCCAGAACCTTTAGTTATGACTATCAGTTGCACCATAACAATGATGATAAAGATAATAACCCCGACAACAATATTATTACCCGTCACAAAATTACTAAATGAGTTAATTACTTCACCTGCCTGTCCATCAGCGAGGATCATACGAGTTGTAGATATATTCATGGCTATTCGAAACAGCGTCAGCACCAGTAATAGACCAGGGAACACCGAGAAATCAAGGACATTATCGAGATACATAGAGATAATAAGAACAACAAGAGCGAGGGATATCATGAGTGAAAGTAAAATATCTATCAGCCAGGTCGGTATGGGAACCACCATCATTACAATAACACCAACAATAGAGATGATAATAAGTACATCTTTATGTTTTGCTAATGCGCCTAGATTAATGCTGTCTTTTACACTCATCTGCTACTCTATTGATTTCTCGCTATTACTGAGGGCCTATTAAACCCTCTATTACGCAAGACTTCAATTCCATTGACATCAAGTTTAACCAGGCTCCCTACTTCAGTATCTGTTATCCAACATCCATTATCCGATTGGTCAACGACTGCACCAATAGGATTACTGAATCCAGAGAAAACTTGAACACCGGGGCTTAAGCTACTCACCACCTGAAAACTTGTCATTTCACTACTACTCAATTTAACAACTTGCCCTGCTTTTGTGTCAACTATCCAACAGATCCCATTCCAGGCTGAAATTTTGCTGATTTTCTGAAATCCAGTGATAGAATCTATACCCGTACCATCACTATTCATTAAATAGAGAGTACTACTGTCTGCAACCCATAACTGAGAAGTAACATGGTCAAATGCTATGGATGCGGGGTTTTTGAAGGTGAAAAAAGGAAGAAACAGTGCAGGATCCAACACTCGACCTGTATCAGCAGACATATAGATAGAATCAGTAACAGGATTCACATACCAACTACTATTACTCCGATAATCAACAACGAGATCTGATACATAGCCTTTACCTACAGAATCCATAGTAAGCTCAGTTAATGTAGTATCAACAATCTGAAAACTCTTTACTACTCCTTGGTTATTAATGCCACTCGAAACCCAGAGCACTTTCGAATCATGATCAAGTGAAACGCTGCGTGGTGAGACAAATGATGAGTCTTTCATCTCTTGGATGCCATTCTCAGAAAAACGGTAGAGAGCATTGGCCCCTTCATCTGCCACCCAAACGGGTGAAGGGGTGTTAGGATCAATGGTGATACTGCTGATATCATTGAAGCTATTTCTCATCCTAAAAATTTCAGTACCATACCGGGTCACCTTAATTAAATCATTTTCATCACTCATCCATAGAGAGCCAATCTCTTGATACCCAATCACTCTGACCCGGTATTCTCGAAACATAAGCGTGTGTGAATCTGAAATTTGAAGCGTCACTATGGTATCTAACTCTACAGCATCAAGTTCTAATCGATACTCGTAACTATTTGTTGCAGAATCAGCTCCAGTATTACTTATAGAGAATCCATTCAGAGTCACCTGTGGGCCAATCAGACTTGTTTTATAAGGATCAGATAAGCTTAATGTAAAATAGAGGTCTTGCCCAGCACGACCAAACAGATGAATAAGTTCTCTATAATTTTCGCTGCGCACCTCTTGAGTAACGCCACTAATAGTTACAGAATCAATACGAGGTGTAATATTTTCAATCTCTACTGATAGTGGGCTTGAATAGACGCCATTTACTACGACATGTACGGTATCAGCAAAGGTTGAGTCTGCTTGCATTACTCCTTGCCGAGAAACGCTATCAACGTGAGGCACTGGAAGAGTCTCCCAAAGTATATAGGCAGTATCTGACTGCACAAAACCATTAATTATAACTGGATCGTGATACGCAACCATGCCACTATTTGTGTGCCATGCTACCTCACTTGCAACCTGACGTCCGAGCTCATCAAAGGCCTGATCATACTCTTCTTGAATACGAAGCCGTTGAATGGGGGTCAGTACCGTACTCAACATTGTCGAAAGACTATCTTTTAAACCTTGCGCCGCAATCATTTTTGCCGTAGCGCGTACACCGCCCAATTTCACCCAGACTTTATAGGCTCCCCCTTCATACTGATCACCTTTAATATCAATATGTACCTCAGGGAATAATCCTTGAGGACCCTCATCATCACCAAAGAAAAGGCACCCATTTATTATCAGTGCAAAGAACACTACTATCATACATTTAAACACCAGTAACCTGCCTTTCATTTTTTAAGCTAAATACATATGCTAAAATTTCTGCTACTGCACCAAAAAATTCTGCGGGGAGTTCAACTCCCGGCTCAACAATATCATACATGGCACGAGCAAGTGGTTTATCTTCCACAATAGGAATATCATTATCTGTTGCAATTTTTCGAATCTCTTCGGCTATAAGTCTTTTACCCTTTGCAACAATAACTGGAGCATCATCAACACCCCGTTCATACCGTATTGCTATGGCAATAAAAATAGGATTGGTAATTACCACTGTAGCCCGTTTCGTCTCACCCTGCATCATACGAGAATTCATCTCCATCATCATTTGGCGCATACGGGCTTTAAGCTTAGGATCTTGATCAGCGTTCTTTGCTTCATCCTTTAATTCTTGCTTGGTCATTTTTGAGTCAGTTCTAAATTTTCGTTTCTGATAAGCAAAGTCTATCATCCCAAGAACAATAAGGAGTGCAGCAACCCAAATAGTAATTTCTAAAGCAACATCAAAAATCTTAGCCCAAATAATAGCAACATCGGTATCAATCAGAAAAAGAAGATCTTCAAATTCATCTGCAATAATTATATAAACAACAATTCCAACGATTGTAAGTTTCGCAAGATTTTTAAGAAGTTCGACAATTGTGGAAATGGAGAATTTACTCTTTAACCCATTCATTTTCATAACTTTTTTAAAATCGGGTTTAAGTTTATTTAGAGTAAAAAGCCATCCCACTTGGAAAAAATTAACCCCCACTGCAAGTACCAACATAAGCACTGCTATAGGGTAAATTGCAAACAGTGTTTTTTTGAGCATCTTCTCTGAAACCAGTGCAATAAAGCTCGCCTCATTCAATTCAAAACTGCTAATCATAGAGTAAACATCGATCAAGTTGGTTCGCATCACATCCATGAGTCGTTCACCAAAGATCAGAATTGCAATCAATGCAATCATCACCCCTGCTCCAGCAGTCAAGTCCTGAGACTTTGCAACTTGTCCTTTTCCGCGCATCTCCGATTTACGCTTGGAAGAGGCGTCTTCGGTCTTTTCGTCTTTATCAGGCACTGGTTCCTCCTGCACGAATTAAAATGAAAAGGTTCTCTTGGATGATTATAAAAAACTTGTCGAGAAGTTGATAAGCCAAGGGTAAGGTATAAATAATAACCATTACTCCTATACCAATTTTAAGAGGAATTGCTACAAGCCACACATTCATTTGCGGCATAATTTTTGACATAAACGCCATCCCGAAAGTGGTCAGAATAATAATAACCATTAAGGGAGCGGCCATTTTAACTCCAAACACAAAGGATTGAACAATAAGGGACAGTAACACTTGAGCATTAAGAGCACTATGATGTTCAATGCCAGCAATAGGTATATATCTAAATGACTCTACCACAGCTTCAATAAAAAAGTGATGATTATCATTAATGAGAAACATCACAGTAAAAAGAACGAGTATCAACTGCCCAAGACCAGTGGATTGATCACCAGTAGTAGGGTCAATCCCCGGCGTCATACTGAGCCCCATATCTCGCGCCATGAAAAAACCCGCAATAGGTATAAAGGTAAACAACAATGATGATGTAAAGCCAATTATCACTCCAACAAAAAGTTCTTTGAGGGTTAAAATAAAAACGTGAACAATAGAATTCGACACTTCAAGTGTCTGAGAGGGAAGCAGTGGAAAAATCAATATACAGATAAAAAAGACAATACCCACTTTAACACGAGCACTAATATTTCGCCCTGTAAAAATAGGGAGTAAAAAAATAGCCACAGATACACGTATCAACATGAGAAAGAAAAATTCAAGTTGGCCTACGGTTATATCTGCTATTGATGCGGCTTGTTCTAACATATCATGGAATCAAATTAGGTATCATATCTATAAGGCTATTAAAAAACGCTCGAAAGAGCTTTAGCATTGTTGGCATCATAAAAAGAAGCACGGCTGCTACAGCCAAAATTTTGGGGATAAAGGTCATGGTCATTTCATTAATTTGTGTTGCGGCCTGAAAAATCGACACCGCTAAACCAACGACAAGTGCAGTAATGAGCATCGGCCCACCGAGATACATAAGTGTTAACAGTGCATTTCGTCCAATATCAATTACAACAATATCTGTCATGACACACTCCTAGTGAAAACTCAGCACCACTTGCTGGACCACTAAATGCCATCCATCAACAAGTACAAATAAAATCAATTTAAATGGCATTGAAATCATAACGGGCGGGAGCATCATCATCCCCATCGACATAAGTACTGATGCCACAGTCATATCAATAACTAAAAAGGGTATATAGAGTAAAAAGCCAATAATGAATGCCGTTTTTATCTCACTCAAAATAAAGGCGGGAATAATTACTGTGAGAGAGAGTTCATCAATATTTTTGGGGTTTTCTGTTTTTGATACACGCAAAAAAAGTGCGAGCTCACTTTCACTTGTTTGTCTGAGCATAAATTCTCGAATAGGGGTTAACGCCTCTTCGATTGCAACTTCATGATTAATCTCTTTGGCTAAATAAGGCTGCAGTGCATTATCATTGATGGCATTAAAGGTTGGCGTCATAATAAAAAAAGTGAGAAATAGAGTAAGCCCCATAACCACCTGATTGGGTGGTGCGTTCATAGTACCGAGTGCTTGTTTTAAAAAGTTAAGCACAATAACGATACGGGTAAAAGAGGTGAGCATAATAATGATCGAAGGTGCTAAGGTCAAAACCGTCATGAGTGCTACAATTTCAAGAGTAACCGCCACATCATCAACTGATTCGGATTCTTCAAATCCTAATGTCACTTTTGGCATTATCTGTGCAGAAAGCTCTGGTATACAGATGAGGCCAACAATAAGTAAAACAATATACTTAAGAGGCACCATCACCTCCCTGAGCATTCTGACTTTCAGAACGTTTAAATTTACTGAGCAACTGATTTACGGTTTGATTAAATTGCCCTGATGCAACCCCCGTTTGTGATGCCTTACTCAAATAGCGCTGTGCTTCTTCACCTTCAATGGTAGTGAGAGTATTAATTGAATGTTGTGTCACTCCAAGTACCAAAATTTTTTCATGGAGTTTGACAGTCATGATTTTATGTTGCTGACCTAAAGGAGTCATCTCCAAAACCTCTAAATCACTTTGACCTGCAAATTTATTAAAGGTACTCCCTTGCAACTTTTTCATGAGATAGACTAATACCACAATAAGGAGTATGATAAATGCCAACCCAAGAAATGTTTTAATGACAAGGGTACTGACAGAAACTTCTTCTGCTGTTTGATCTTGTGTTAGATTTTCATTCGATCCACTTTCATTAATCAAATCAAGTTTTCGCTGACCTGCTTTTTCAGATGCATCGACAACGGGTTGTTTTAATTCTGCAAACAAATGAGACCATGTGAGTACAACCACAATGGCAACTATTGACCTTATTTTCATCATATACCCATTTTTGTACGTTCGGATTTTCATTACTACTACTCTTCACAAGATAAAAATCCTCTAGTTGGGCAAGTGATATTAATGAGCTATTTCAAAAATTTTAACCGTTCCTCAGGTGTCACCAGAGAAACAACTCGTATTCCAAAATTCTCATCTACGACCACTACTTCCCCTCGAGCAACCACCTTATCATTTATCAGTAGATCAACAGGCTCTCCAGCAAATCGATCCATTTCTACGACCGAACCCGGTCCAAGTTCGAGAATTTTCCGTATACTCATATTACAACGCCCGAGCTCTATAGTGATATCCAGCGGGATATCAAGTAACATATCGAGAGCTCTATTACCCGTTGATTCAAAGAGTGTTGCAGCGCCACTCGCTACTGCTGGTGCAGCAACTCCTGAATCCATAGGTCCTGGCTCGGCATCAAACCCAGCAAGACTCCCCTCTTCTTCCGTGGGGGCAAGCTCAAAACTATCACCACCACCTTTAACTTTTGCATAAAAATTTTCTGAGAGCGACTGGTCTGCAATAAGGAGCATTTCAGATTCGAGAATACCCTCGACACTATAACTGACCCTTCCGAGCACCGATCCATCAGCAACTAATACCTGATCCGAAACAGAATAATCAACGGTCTCTGCCTGACCAATACTAATTTGAATATCAAAGTCACTGCTTATTGAAGTATTGACTGATCCCATCACCTGATTGATCAATTCTGCGAGTGCTTCCTTATGGTCTTCTTCAAACTCAGCACTCCCGTCACCCATCATCATGAGGTCCGACATGACCGCAGTATCTTTCTGACTATAGACCAATCCAAGTTGACCAGAAATATCACCTTCAAATCCAACAGTAACCACAAGGTGTTTGTCAGCAAAAGTACCACCAGCACTCTCTTCGGAACACCCCACAACTTCTTCAATTTTATACTCAACATTTTTATTTATCGCGGTAGAAATCACACCCGACGCTTGGTTCGTCACAATTTTAAAAAGAGGACGGAGCTCTTCAGGGTCAACAAACTGATCGCCACCGCCATCACCGCCGCCATCACCACCAAGGTCACCACCATCCATGCCGCCACCATCAACGGGGGCTGCAGCTGACACATCAGGATCGGCAACTACTTCACCATTTTCTCCAAAGAGCCCTGACGTGAGTGCATCGATATCTTCTTGACTAAGTAATCCATCATCACTCATCACTACCTACCTCTCTGTCGATTATGGATGTAATCTGTATTGATTTTTTACGCCCTACCACACCTGGTTTTCCAAGGAATTTTGGACGTCCCCCTACAGAGACTACTAAATCAGAACCTGCAGATTTATCGAGTACCAATACATCATTTTTTTCGAGCTGAAGGAAATCTCTCACACTCAGTGAGGTGTCTCCTATAGAAGCGGCAACACCGACAGTTGTGTCACCAAGCTCTTTTTCTACGAGTCGACGCGTCTCTTGCGTCGTTGTTTTTTGTGCTGATATCCAGGATTCCCCAGATAATTTTTCCAAAATAGATTCGAGTAATATGAATGGGAAACAGAGACTCATTAGCCCCGATCCGTTTTTCATTCTCACCTCTAGGGCAATCAAAATTACTGTTTCACCAGGAGGTGCAATCTGAACAAACTGAGGATTTGTTTCATAACTATCAATCTTTGGGGAAAAAATTCCAATATTTTCCCACACCTCTTTAAGGTCAAGCAGTGCACGTTCAATTATTTTTGTAATTACCGCTCGTTCAATATCCGTGAGTTCTCGAGTAGAATCTATGGTTCGGCCCTGACCACCAAAAAGACGATCGAGCATAATGAAAATAAGACTCGGGTTCACTTCAAGGATTGCATTACCTTCAAGTGGCTCCATCTGAAATATGTAAATACACGAAGGAGTTGATATTGACATTATCACTTCTTGATAGGTCAACTGGTCAACTGAACTCAATTCAATTTCAACAAGTGTTCTTAATAATGAAGTTAAAGTTGTTGAGAGAAGGCGCGCATACCCCTCATGAAGATTCTGTAAGGTACGTACCTGATCTTTTGAAACTCGGTCTGGACGTTTAAAGTCATAGAGTGCTACAGCACGCTGCTCTTCTTCCTCATAGTCAGAGTAATCAGGAGAAAAGACAGGACCAGCAGCATCAACAGGAGCAGCAGATAATTCCGCTGACCCATCATCTTCGGCCATATCTCCACCAGACACTGCTGAGAGAAGGGCATCTACTTCTTCTTGTGATAATATATCACTCATTCTTTCTTACCTTTTATCTACTTACTGTATTACAAATTCATCAAAATAGCAGGAGCGTATTTGACCTACCGCTTCGGGTAACATCAAATTTATATCGTTGGTTATTTCATTTCTAATTTTTTGTTTACCCTCTTTTGAGGTGAGTTCCACTAGGGGAATCTCACTCAAGATCGTAATAATTCTATCTTTAATTCTCGGCATCCGCTCATCAATAGCAGTCGGAATCATAGGGTATTGGCCCATGTCAAATTCAACCTGTACTGCAGTTTTAAGATACCGTGTCCCATCAGTTCCTGCAATATTGACCGTCACTGCAATTGATGATTCCAAGCGCGCCCCAGCTTGAGTTGACTTCTCTTTTGCATCTCTCTCTTCATCCTCCTGTTGCGCCATTTGTTCGGCAACAGGGTCAGGAGCAGGCCCCAGTTGTAATACATTTATAACAACAACAGATATTCCTACCATAAACGCCATATTGAGAAACATGATTAGAATAATCATAACCAGATTAGACTTCTTTTTCTCTTCAACCGGCTCGCCTGCCGCTGCAGCTACATCATTATCTTCATCAGCCATCTTATTTCCTTAGCCTCTTAAAGTGTTCATCATACATACGCTTCAATTACTTTTCTATATAATCGACAAATATCTCTATTCTTCTATTCTCAGCTCTGTTTTTACTATTAGTATTAGGCACAAGAGGTCTAAATTCTCCATACCCAACGGCACTCATATTTTGACTAATCTCTTCTGTCTTCACACCCGAGTACTGCGCCAAAAGTTTGAGAACACTCAGTGATCGAGCCGTTGAGAGTTCCCAGTTAGAGTCATACTTTACTGTATGTATCGGCACATCATCAGTATGACCTTCAACTCTAATTTTCAAATCTGGCTTGTTTTTTAATATTTGCCCTATATCAGCCAATATTTCTTGACCTTTTGCCTTTAAATCAGCATTACCCGAAGAGAACGCAACCGGATCTTTCAATTTAATAGCTATGCCTGTTTCAGTCATTTTCACTTTAACCGCATCATCCATATTTTTTGTCTCTATTACATCTTCAACTTTTTTTGCATCTTCCAGTGCTTGCTTTCGCTTTGACTCGTCGCCACTATGCTTAGGAATTTGCACTACTGGCATAACCGCAACCGTGGGATAACTATCAAGCACTCCAAAAGAACCTTGTATTGTCTGCATCGTCATCGCATATTTTGTCGGTTCAAATGTCGCCATAGAGAGGAGCATCACAAAAAAGGTGAGCAATAGTGACATCATGTCACCAAAGGTCATCATATAGGCCGGGGCCCCTTTTACACACTCTTCACATTTTGGACACTCTTCAGCCATCTACTCTTCCTTAGTAAGTTCCATGCGAGTTATCGGATCGAGGAATGATCCAAGCTTCATTTCAACAGTACGCGGATTATCCCCCGATTGAATCGACATAATTCCCTCGAGCATTAAGCTTTTCAATAACATCTCGTTTGCCGAATAAAATTTTAGCTTAGTCGAAAGTGGTGTAAAAAAGAGATTCGCTACAATCGACCCATAGAGTGTTGTCAAAAGTGCAACTGCCATCGCAGGACCAATTGCCGTTACATCCGACATATTCGCCAGCATCAGCACCAATCCAATAAGCGTTCCTACCATTCCAAATGCAGGGGCCAAATCCGCAACGGTCGCCACTTTATCTGCATTTTTTTTATGACGCTCTTCAATAAAATTAAGTTCTGTCACCAAAATACTTCTGAGTAGTTCAGCGTCAGTACCATCCACCGCAAGCTGAATACCCTTCTTCAAAAATTCATCTTCAATTTCATCAGTACGAGATTCAAGTGCCAACAACCCTTCCTTACGCGCCTGCTCAGCAAATGACACCAGCGTTTTAATAGTCGTAATAAATTCTATCGGCTGTATAATAATTGCATTTTTGATGACTGATATCATTGCAACAATTTGACTTGGGGGGTACGATATAAACATGGCACTAAACGCACCGCCGATTACAATCGCAAAAGAAGGTATATCAATAAACATACCAATACGCGCTGGGCCAATGCCCAATACAATAATAAGGAGTAGACCGGAAATCATTCCGCCTATAGTACCCAAATCCATCGTTATCCCCTGCTTAGTTCGTTCCAATCACCTGTTTAAAATATAACCTAGTTTGGAATTGGCCCTCCTTGAATTCTTACTCAAGGAGGGCTATTTCAGACTATTTCTATCGTTTTAGCTGTATGAGTTCTTCCATCATTTTATCCGACACTGTAATTATTCTCGAGTTTGCCTGAAAACCACGCTGAGTAGTAATCATCGAGGTAAATTCAGCGGCCAAATCAACATTTGACCCTTCAAGAGCACCAGGGCGCAATTTTGATTTTGACTGTAAGCCCGGTATACCTGCAATTGGATCACCCGAGTTTGAGCTCACCGTAAATACCGAATCACTCAACTTTAATAATCCACCTGGATTGGTAAATTCCGTCACCAATACCCGAGCAAGCGCTCGTGACGTACCATTAGTGAAGCTCCCTGAAACCATGCCATATTCATCAATACTGATATCGGTCAATGATCCTGTACCATATCCATTTTGTCCAACCGCAGATGCAGATGTTTGCGCCTCAAATTGAGTCAAGCCTTGGAAATCACCTGGCCCACCCATATCTAAGTTCACGCTCATCTGATTCGAACCATTATTAGGGTCCATTATGAGGCCTGAGCTGCTATCAGTAAAGATAAATGCCCCAACTGATCCGTCTTGAGCAAAGGAGAGTGTTCCTGCATCACCACCAAGGATTCGTTCATCACCAGAGGCCGTTACTTTCCAAAGCCATTCACCTGGCACGCCTGTATGAGTGAACGTAGTAGTTAATACATGCTCTGCACCACTTTCGTCATATACTGAGATCGAGGTATCGAATACTCCTGTATCTCGTGCCGCCTGAAACTCTTCTGACGCCATATTCGCATTAAAAAGTTTTGGTGTTGGGTTCTGATTATTCGAATTATTTGCGGTAACATTTATATTTTCTAAGGCAAAGTCAGCACCTTTCACCCCACGTATTACAATGGTTCCATCATTAATCTGATCGTTGCTATCTGCACCATTAATAGTTACTGTTTGGTTTTCAGCAACAGTACCATCAGTAAAAGGGAGCTTTAATCCATCTTTAATAGTATCCATCAAATTTTGTATGGTCGTGGTTGCCGCTGAATAGTTCAGCATTGATGGTGTAGAAGACTCACCACCAACAGTACCATTTACACTGACGGTATCTCCTGTTTCTAACCCAAGAGTATCACCATGAGTATCATAGAGCTCCGACATGAGATCCGTTGCTTCTGCAGGATATCTAAATGAATCAGAAAACCCTGTATTACCAACAGCAATAGTTGCAGGGAAATTAAAGGCCTTACGGATCATTGAATCTGAGATCGGTCTATCTGAACTTACTTGAAACCCAACCAACGCCTGAACACCAGCGGTATTATCTACGGTGACTGAACCCCGGTTTACACTACCGGGCCCATCATCAATGCCCGCTTGAGTACCCGGATATCCCTGACCATTAAACCAGTTATTTATCGCCGTGAGCATTTCATCAATGGTACCTGCAGTAGCATTTGTACCAGTAATAATAGCACCAGGAGTTGTCGACGGGTCAACAATAGTAATTTCAAGAGGGGTCAACGGCAGACCTGCCGCATCAACCGCTTCATAGGTCAATACATCACCTGGTTCAATTCCTAAATCCCTCCCTTTACTATCATAGAGTGCGGTAAGCCAGTCAGCTGATACTTTGGGCGGCACAAGTGCACCAGTACCTGCAGGATCGGAAAAGCCACCACCACTACTGGGTTGTGCAAATTGTAAAAATCTATTGGTATACACAACAGAACCTTTCGCTCCAGAATCAGAGTTTAAGTTTCTCGAATATTTAACCGTATCGGTCTCTTTAGCAGGGGCCTGTTCATTAAACGGAATAGTGATATCCCCTTCTACAGAACCCGAAGGGAACTCTCCCACCTCATTCGCCATAACTCCTTGGAGTACATACCCATTAGTAGGAAGCACCATTTTTCCTCCGGAATCTAACTGAAACGAACCATTACGCGTAAAAAAGTTGCCTTCACCATTACTTACTGCAAAGTACCCCTTCCCTTCAATAGCAAGGTCAGTAATTTGACCTGTTGAAAGCATATTACCTTGACTCAGCATTGTATCGATTGAACCTACAGAGGTACCAAGCCCTACCTGCATTGGGTTTGTACCACCTCCATTTCCTGGTGGACGTGACGACCCTTCGAGGAGCTGTGCAAATGACTCTTCAAAAGTTACTCGTGTTGATTTATACCCTACCGTATTAACATTCGCAATGTTATTACCGATAACGTCCAACTGCACCTGATGTGTGTGCAACCCTGATATTCCGGAATATAATGATCTTAACATATCTACTCCCTCCCTTAGTTTGTCACTTGTTTAATATCTGAAAGTTTATAACTCTTTGAGCCAAGCAGTATCTCTGCCCCACCAGTTGCATAATTTACACCGGTCACCGTCTCTTTGTTATACACATACCCTGCATCTGCGAGGCCATTCTTCGATTTCTTAATTTCAAAGGTATAGTTACCTGTTTTTAATGGCTCACCATTTTTATCGAGATCTGGCCAAGGCACTTCCGCTTCGCTCTCTGTATCAATCCTATCAATTTGAGTGTAATACACCTCGTTACCCACTTCATCGAGTATCGAGATAAATGATTCACCTGGAGAATTGAGATGTACTTTTACCGGCTCATTTTTTCCGTTATAATACTCTTTATCAATTTCAACCACAGCCATTTTACCAAGCATCGAAGTTGCTGATGCATTAGCTACCGCTTGTGAGGATTGATTTTGTGCTCCTACAAACTCACCCAAGGCATCTGCCATATTTGTAATTGAGCTTTCTGAATTTTGACTCGATTCTAACTGAGAGAACTGTGCAAGTTGCGCCACAAATTCTTCATTTTCTTGCGGCGAAAGTGGGTCTTGATATTTTAACTGTGTAGTAAGAAGAGTCAAAAAGTCCATTTTTCCGAGCTTCCCATCATCTTTACTAAAGAGACGTGCATCGCCCTCATCTTCTATCGTTGAACCTTCATCTTGATTGTACGACACCTTGCGCACACCACTACCTTCAACACCATTAATAGAGTTTATCCATTGTTGTTGTGCCGCGTTATTATCTATTCCTGAAACTGCCATCATTTCTCCTTAAGGACTACGCCAAATACTCCATAGTATTATATCCAAGGCGCCGACCAGTTTCTGCACCGTCTTTTTCAATATCTACTTCGAGGGTTACACTGTCTTTAACCCGCTTATTACCTTTAAACCGATTCTGTTCTTCCTCTCGGTCATTTAAATTTGCAAACTCACTCTCTTTTCTCACCTCAACTTCAACATCTTCAATAGTGATACCCTGAAGATTCAATGATTCCTTTAGTTGCCCGACATTTCCTTCAACGGCCAGCCGTGCACCTTCAGTTTCGACTTTCAAACTGAGCTTCATTTTCGAATCTTCCATCTGTATATCAATATTAACACGACCCAAATGTTCTGGCTTAAGCTGCATACTCATTGACGTTTTTCCACTATCAATAAGGAGCGTCACATTTTTAACAACCTGCTTAACCACATGGGTTTGTTGCGCCCCCCTGCCCTGAGTAACTTCTTTTGTCTTCTCAACGACTATTTTTTCGCCATTTACTTTCACGGTATGCTCAACATTTACCGACTCAGATGACTTAAACTCACCACCTTTTACTTGCGTCTGTTGGCTTCCCCCTTGACTATTTTTATCTACTACAGTGCCTTTTGAGGATTGTTTTTCCTGAGGATCTCTCTGACTAGAATTTTGCTGAAAGAATTCATTTTTCTGTTCTCCTGTCTGTTTCTCTTGTGGTGCCGCAACACCCTGTTGACGATTTGTATCCTGCTTTTCTGTTCCCACGGTAGAACGTTGATCTGCAACCTCTGCCTTAACTGCCCCTTGACGCACCTGTTGTTCGGGAGCCTTAGTAGGTTCTCGCTGAAACATCTCTTTAAGTTTATCCATTAATGGTGATTTTTGATCCACCTTCTCTTCTTTAACGGGCGTCAAAAATGAGTCATCCTTGAGAGAACGAAGCTCAGCACGTTTATTATCAAAGAGAGTCACTTTTTTTGTATCAATCTCTAATTGTTCAATTGTTGTCGCTAGTTTCTGAGTTGCTTTTTTCGGAATCTCACCCAGAAATGAGACCTCTTTTTTTCCACTAATATCAAATGCCATTACATTACGTGGCGCAACCTCAAAAGGTATTGCAAGTTCTGTGAGACTATGTAACAATTCATTTAATTGTACTGCATCCCCTGGACTCTCATCGGTAAGAGCTTGAAGTGCTTTTTTAAGATCAGTTAATTTTTCTGGCGTAAGTTCTTTAGGATCAATCGTTACACCAAACTTTTTAAGAAGCGACACAATTTCTTTTTTACCCAGCTCTATCGCTTCTTTAATAGAACCCATTGCTTTCTCGACTTCTTTAAGTCGTGTATCTATAGTGGAAGCTTGTTCATTATGCCCCTGAGCAGCAGCGTCACTCTCCCTACGCTCTACACTGTCATGTGATTCCTGCGCTTCCACGTTATAGCTTGTACCCTTTTCATCATTACCTGTAGATTTACTCGCGTATTCACGAGTATCTTCTTCTGCATACTTCGCGACACTCTCTTCAGAAATTGAGTTCTGCTCATGCGGCTGCTGATATTCACTTGACTCATACACGTTATAGAGTTCATTTTCAAAAGCGTTAGATTGTTCTGTTTCTGTGGATCTATCTGAAATAAACTCCTGCGATTGATCACCATTTGGCACTGACCCAGCACTAATCGTACTAATATCCGCACTCCCCATTGATTGCCGGGGCATGATCCGTTCACTAAAGAGTTGTGTTAACTTTATCATATCACTACCTCAAAGTACCATCGTTTTTCCAACCAAGCTTTTTAGTAATAACCGCTGCTCGCTCATTACTCATGGCCCCAAGTGCGGCCATCAACTTAGCTTGTGCTCGTACTTCTGGAATACGTTTCACAATCCCGACAATATCATCATCATTTAAACTGAGTAAAATAGGTGCTGCTTCTGTTGGCTTCATGTTACCATATACTTGTGCTAATGCATCAATACGTTCATCACTCAACTCTTTTGACTCTCCAACAAGTTTTTCAATTCTATCTCTATGCTGTCCAATCTCTTTTTTAAGAACATCATTCTCCATTTTGATATTCTCAAGTCGCTCTATCTCTTCTTGGAGTCGTGCTTCTCTTAACTCAAGATTTTTGTCTCTGAGTTTGATTGCTTCAAAAAGTTTACTCTGTTCAGAATCACTGGAATCTTGTTTGGGGTGATAGGTTTCAAGAAATTGAACGAGACCATCTTTGGCCGCATCCCCTTCACCCATTTCAATATGAATTGTGCCCGTAGCTAATAGTACCACTACAAATACCACAGGAAATAGAAAGAGTGAAGCTATTCCCGCTGTAATGACATCTTTTAACCGTACCTTCATCTTAAAACCAATAGATAGTTCATCTACTCAAGTATAAAGCGATTAACGTGCCAACTTAAAAACAGGGATTTTACCCAAATTCAGAACGAAATTTGAAGTAAAAGGTGAAGTTAGGGAAAAATCTGACAATTAATGGAAAATTGTGCAACGAGCAGGAAATTTGTTCCCAAACAACTCTTTTGAGCTATTTAAGGAACGCTCTAGAATATATCATACTGGAGAGAAACAGAGTAATCAAGTGAAAGACCATTTGGGTTTGATTCGTGATGCTTCCAATACTTATTATCAGAATACCCCTGCCCATTCCCATACGCCTCACTCACTATTGATCGTTGACTCGGGCCATACTGAGCTTTGATTCCCCAATATTTTGCTTCGACCCGCTCCATTGAGTGGTAGAGGCCACCCTCTGCCATAAGCTTTAGTCTAGTAGAAAAGTACCAGGCATAGCGTAAGGACGCCCCAACCGTGAGCATATAGTTCTCATATTTAATGGTTGTATCATAATGTTTCGTTTGTAAATGTACGGGAATAAACCAATAACTCCCCCCGAGTGCCATCGAGACCTCGACTCTACTTGATGGATAATAGCTAAATGCAGTTGTATGACCAAGAGCAGTTATCCAGCCAGTTGCACTCGGCGCAATTTCATATAATTCACTATCACGATTACCATTAAAGGCCCCCGACTCAAAAGAGACTCTATTCTCTACATGCCAATCTAAACTAAGCGCTTCTGTATAGTGATGCTCCACTAAACCAAATGTTCTCGTATAGTTATTTTCACTCTCAGCTCTGTCTATAGCATTCATTTCGTACGTATGTACTACTCCCTCGGTTCGAAGTGCAATACCAAAGCGTAAACCGCTTTGCCTTTCAGGATGAGAGTCCATCAGGAAATCATTTATTATGGTAAAATACTCCAGAGACGTCTCTACCACTATTCCATATTCTTTAAAAAAAGCATCAATAGCCTTTAACTGCTGAGCACGCTGTTCTCGTTCATCCCATACGCGAATCTTCTTAGTCTTTTGCAATATATGGGCAATACTCTCTATATAGTCTGCACGCACATCCTCGATAATACCTTTCTTAAAAAGCGCATCAACAATATAATAAGCCGTCCGAGCGTCGGTAACTGTTTGAAAGCGACCAAACCCAGCAGAGAGTCCCCCTTTCCAGTAATGATGTGTCCCCTCCATATTTGCCTTACTGACAACAGTGCCTACGCCTCGCTCCTCAACCTCAGTATAGTCGATTGAATAGTGAGTTCCACCATCAGCACCCACATACCAGTCATCGAGCCCATAATAGTGACGATACTCGAAAGAACCCCGAGGAGCGACCATTGAAGTGACATTCAATACTTCACTACTGAGACTATCACTCTCCCCCCAGTAGGTCTGAGAAGTGCTGACATAATTCCCTTGCAATCCAACGGTTATATTCCATTCGCTCTCATCAGAAAACCCTGTCCGAACATAAGTGAGCTCACCGCCCCCAAGGAGCCTATTACCCTGATCAGGCAGTGGTGTAAATATATTCTGTCTATCTCCATTGACCTGAGTGTAATCGCCACTAATCATGGGCGTGATAAAGAGAGATGATTTACCATATGCTAAAGAGCGAAAATCATTTAAATCATATGCAAAAACAGATGTAATAGAGAGCAGTAACAGCAAGAGCAGAATTCTCATCAATTCCTCAGCATAAAAAAACAAGTAGATACCCAAAATAGCGTATTCATGCTCAATTTCCTATAAGGTCTTGAGAGATTGGGCTGTTTTTGAAAAAAAATGTGTCACAAGTTGTGAGGAATATTTAAAGTATCGTTTCAATTTTTGATTAAGAAACGATTACACCATGAGAAACAAAAAAGGGCCGAATTCAATTGATTTCGGCCCTCTCAGTTTTTAGCTGATCTACATCTCATGGCTACCTCGTTACAGCAGTTTAATTATCTTCTCGGCAATATCATCTACCATTTGATCATTCAAAGTATACTCTCCTGCGTTTACGCGACTTTTAATATTTTCAAGCTTCTGAAACCGCTCTTTTTCAATTTGAGAGTCATATTTCTGAGAATCCTTCAGCTTCCCAGCGGCTGCTTTAGAAAACTCGTAGCTATCTTTAACCTCGGCTGTCTTTCCTTCATCTATTTTTTTCTTTGCGCCTGGACTTCGTATGTACTCAGCCACTCTTGTAATTATTTCTGTTTTCATAGTGATATCCTCCTTGGTAAGTGACACACTCCTTTGTTTAACAGCCTACTATACTTATCGTCAATCCTTAATCAAAACTTAACCTAAAACATCATTCTTTTACCCCATATTCATCAAATTTTTAACAAATAGAGCCTTTATTGTGTTTTTTGACGCTAATATTTTGATATTTTAACAGTAATGACGTGGAACTAACTACGTACGTACCTCAGCTTTAGCCTTAACTTCCACTTTAGAGACCTATTGTGATATTCCCATACTCGCCTGAGACCCAAAACGCTTGACGAGGCCATTATAGTTGGAGAGCAGCCTATTATAGTAGCGAACAGGCAGTTTTGTAAAACTTTTTGTACGAATCGCCTTATTAAGAGTACCTGGACCAACATTATAGGCCATAATACCATATCGAAGGCTTTTGTACCGAAGAATCATTTTAATGAGGTACGTTGCCCCAAATAAGATATTTATCTTTGGATTCATAAGATCTGCATGAGTCCGCAAACCAATCCCTAGATGTTTCGCCATAGATTGAGCGGTCCCCATTTTAATCTGCATGAGGCCCAGTGCCCCACTTAACTTCCCACTCCTATATTTACCCAGCGCAGCCGGATCTCCCTGACTCTCAACGGTTACGAGCGCCAAAATAAGAAGGGGATCAAAGGAGTAAGAACGAGAAATTTTCCAAAGCTCCTCGGTAATTTCAATAAGCTCTTCATTTGTTAATTGCCCATAGGCACTAAATTGAGTGGCTTCCAAAATCCGTACATAGGCATATGTCGACGTTATCACCTTTTCAGTATGAAAGTTTTCACTCTCCAACTCTTTAATCTGTGCCTGAAGGCCCTCAGCCGTACGGGAGTTTTTAACCCAAATAAGAGCAATGGTAATTAAAACGAGAGTTATAGTAGCACTCAGCGCTATCAGAGATATAAAATTTAATCTGATACTCGAACGGATCACTCGTTCTCCAACTCTTTCTTCTTTTTATTACGACGTTTTTCTAAAACCTCTAAATACTGCACCCAATCAGAGACGAAGGTGTAGTCCGCATTCTCTAAGGAGTCATTAACAAGACCCAAATCTTTTAGTGGGGCCAAGCGCAATTGCAGTGAGGTAATATCTTTCAACATCTTATCTTTTTGTACTTCTAATTGATGTATCAATTTGGTCTGCTCTGCAATACCTTCTTCTTGAAAGCGTATAATAGAGATCAAAGTGAGAAGCCACCCCCCTAAGAGTACCAAGAAAATTGCAGCGACACCTGGCGAAAGTCGCATACCTGTTTTTTTGGAGTATATGATCCCTGTTTTTTTCAAATTCTTTACAAAACCCGAATTATGATATTCCTGTACAGTCTGATAAATTGAGAAGAGGTTACTCCATTTAGCAAAATAGAGCATCTTCTTTTCGGGACTCATAAGAATAATGAGATTACCACCACGACCTTTCAAGTTATTAAGAATCTCAAGAAGCATGGGAGCTAAATTTTGAGTACGCACCTCACAATGATGCATATCTAATAAAAAGAGTTTGTGCCCATCAATAATGAGAGATTCAATTTTCTCTTGTACACTTTGCACCTGTTCATCAAAAAAGAGCCCTTCCAATACAATAAGAATTTCATTATTTAAGGTCTCTATAGATATATCGAGCTGCTTTGATTTCATCTCAAAGATTTCCTTGTCTTTTTAATTTTTACCGTAGAGAGGAATTGTTCACTCTCTTGTCCCTTCATAGAGACAGGCCAAAGCGCAACACAGGTATATCCTTGAAATATTGCATCACCAATATCATTAACTCGAGTACACATTTTTTTAATAACAATGGTACACTCTTTCACAAAACTCCACTCAAAGATAACGCCACTTTTTTTGTCGAGCACTTCCAATTTTGTAACACTGTTTTTATCAAAACCATCACTCATCTCTAAACCCAGTTTCTGAACTCGCCCATTAATGCGAATACGCATCTTCTCTTCATTGGTTGTACTCAGAGTAACATTAAATTCATTTGCAAAGAATCCAGAAAATTGATAAAACGTATTGTTGGTCACTTGGTAATTAACATTCATCTCAGAAAGTTTTTCTTTTACCGATATCACTTTTTCTATCTTGCACTCATGCTTTGTGCCATCGAGATTAAATTTTTGTCGACCACTCATAATAAGCTTTGTCGATGACTTCTGTTTTTTTAGATTAAAATCGTAGGAGCCAGCAAGTTGTCCTTGGACCCCCTCTATATATCGAGAAACTCCTTCGTAAGAGAATGAATCCATAGGAATCATCCAATCTCTAAACCCCGAGACTGGCTCTACACTAAAACGAAGTTCCGTATCATCAACGACCTTTGACTCTCGATATCCATTGATAATATTAATGGGGCGCGGGCGATATTCGAGGGATCTCAAACGACCACCCTTCAATGGTTCTAATACAAATCCCATAGTTGCATTGGTACAAACAACCTGCTTAGATCCATTATTTAACAGGTCAGTCTCTTCTATTTTGATACCCGATCCCGGATGTATCTCTCTGAGTCGTTCTTCAACCTGTAACAAAATTTCATAACACCGCGCCCTATCTTCTATGAAGGTAATTCCACCGGTCTGTTTTGAGTTACGGAAATAGAAAACCCCCTGCACCGGCAACATCATCTCTTCAAGGGCATCAATATGAGACTGCTGCTCCAGGCGAGAAATTCTCTTATGTAAATGCATCATTCGTTTATGAAGATAATTTGCCTCAGGCTGTAACACCAATAGTTCACGACAAGAGGTAAGGTGATTTTCTAGCCCAAGTGAACGTCCTGCAGTTTCTGGAATTGATATTCCACCCTTTGAATACCCCGAGTCAATGAGTTGAGCAAGAGTCCCCACTTCTACAGGGAGCTCTGCTTCTGATATTCTTTCAAGCATTGTCTTGAGATGTCCAAGCCACTCATGTTCATATTCACCACGAGCAAGGCCAAAAAATGGGAGATCAACAAGTACAAGCTTATCCTCGGTATCCTCTAAGTCTGGCACCTCCATTTCACACAGTCTAGATAGCTGATTAACCATCTCATCAACATTACCATCCGCAAAAAGTTGCATAAAGCCATTAAGCGCAGGCATTACCTTAACTAAATGCCCTCTATCTTCGACACAAAAATAACCGGCCCGATCACTATACCGCCAAAGAGAGCCTTTTAATTGATAATCTTTTAAGAGTGTATATTCAAAATGGTTTTCTGCAAGAAGCTCAACCATTGAATTTTCCCAAATATATGCTGAAGGGAAAAAACCTCGAGGCCTCACATGCAGATTATTTTCAAGAAGGTCAATTAACTTTTTAATTTGAAGTTGCTGAAGTGAGCGTGGCAAAAAAGGAAACACTGGATCATAATACCCGCCACCAAGCCACTCAATAGTACCACTTTGTGATTCAACAACTAACCGCCTAAAGAGGTCAGTCTTTTTTTGGATCAACCCATTCAAAAAATTCCCACAACTATAGAGGGTAATTCCTTTCATGCTATTTGAATCGAGCACAGTATACAGCTGTTCTAAAAAAAGTTGTCCATACTCTACCAACTGCTTCTCTTGAAGCAAAGGCATATCATGAATATGCAACACTATTGCAAGTTTAACTTTTCTCATAGAATCATTTTGTAGTACTCTTTATTGTATTATAATAGCATTTAAAAGGCTTAAAAATTGCTCTTTTTTAGGCACATACTATCTTTTTACAAATATCCTGTCATATAGAAATATTTATCAAACAAGGCTTTTATTGTACTTGACTTCTAAGGATTCTGTATGGCAATACGTATAGAGACGTACTATATTTCTCTATTATCAATGAGTCGAGTGGCCCCATAAAAAGCAGCGACAAGAATAACCGCTTTTTCAGTAACCTTTCCTGTAAGAGGTAAAAGAGTTTCCCGAGAAACAACCTCTACATATTGAATTTCACGACAAGTCGATTTTTCAATCGCTGCAGCTACCACGTCCTTCAATTGGGTCACTGTATGTGGCTTCTCTCGTTGCAACTGATATGCCTTGCTCAACCCTTTACTTATCGCGAGCGCACTCATCCGATCTTCTTGAGAGAGATATTCATTACGCGAGCTCATTGCAAGGCCTGACTTCTCACGTACTGTAGCCCCAAGTACTATTTTAATTGGATAACTCAAATCAACGACCATTTTTTTTATCAGGTAGGCCTGTTGATAATCTTTTCTCCCAAAATAAGCCCGATTAGGCTGCACACAATTAAAAAGCTTAGAAACTACTGTTAGGACGCCATCAAAGTGACCATCACGATACCCACCACAATAGAGGTGCTGTACCGCCCTATTGGTAACGTACGTTTGATGAGAGTCAGTATAAAACTTTTGATACTCTGGAAAAAAGAGCACAGCAACACCACGTATTTTTAATCCTAACGAATCCTCTTTGAATGTTCGAGGATAGGTAGCGAGATCTTCGGTCGGACCAAACTGTAATGGGTTAACAAATATCGAGACAATAGTCACATCATTTTGCGAAACAGATTTTTCCACAAGCGAGTAGTGGCCACTGTGAAGTGCGCCCATGGTTGGTACAAAGCCTATTGATTGACTTTTCGTTTTAATCGATGCAACATATCGTGCGAGTGCATCTGCCGAGCGAATTACTTTCATAAATTAAGTGATGTCGGTGAATAATAGGTCGTTCCTTTCGGAAAGGACTCGATAACATTGAGAAGATCTTTGAGGTCATCTTCTTTTTCAACAAAGTCAATATTATCTGTATTAACAATAAGAACAGGGCATTCAACGACATGGAAAAAATAGTGATTGTATGCTTCAATCAATTCCTCAAGATAAGCGCGGTCCATTTTCTGTTCCCAAGTACGACCGCGTTTTTTAATACGGTCAATCAAGGTATCAACATTCGCCTGAAGGTACACAACAAAGTCTGGCTTCACCACATCTTTTGCAAGTGCATGCGCCACTTTATCATACATGGCAAGTTCATCTCGTGATAAATTAATTGAGGCAAAAATACGGTCTTTATCAAACACATAATCACCCACAATACAACTACTAAACATATCACGTTGTTCAAAGGTCTCATAAAACTGTTTATGACGGGAGAGTAAAAAGAAAAGCTGCACCTGAAATGCATAAGCCTCACGGTTGCTATAAAATTTTCCAAGAAAAGGGTTCTCTTCAACTTCTTCGTGCATCAACTGTGCACCGAGTCTCTGAGCAATCATATCACTCAATGAACTTTTCCCTACTCCAATAACCCCTTCAATGGCAAGAAACTGTATCTCTTCTGGTAATGTCATTCTCAGCCTAATTATAGTTCGCTTGTCTGCCCTCGTTTACTGTACAGTTACCGTAAACCAAAACACCCAACTAATATTCATCTACCCGCACGATAGTTGCATCACTCTCTGTGGTTCGTAATCGATCAAGTAACTGTCGAACACTCACCAGCTCTTGTGGATCAACAACAGTACTGTTAAGATCACAAAAAGGAATTAAAACAAAAAGTCGTTTGGTTAGTTCTTTATGAGGAATGGTAATATATCCCGTTTGAACTATTTTATTTCCATAATATAGCATATCACAATCAATTTCTCTAGCACCCCATCGTCTTCTTTTTTTTCTTCCTACAATAAATTCAACTCCTTTACAAAAATTAAGGAGTGTACCCGGCGTCAAATCTGTATCAAATGAGATCACCATGTTATAAAATTTTTCTTGATCTTGTGGCCCAACAGGCGCCGTCTCATAAAGAGGGCTCTCTGCGATCTCACTGTGGGCAATCTTTTTAAACAACTGAATCGCACGCTTTAGGTGAGCACGCCGATCTCCTATATTGCTTCCCAATGACAGGTATATACGTTCTATAGACATTTTAAACTTTTTTAACTCTCTATCTCATTATAATTTACAACATATATTTTTTTTGAGCCTTGAGGGCTATCAAAATCACTAGAATTACCACGAAAATAGTATCATAACAGTAATTGAGTTTTGGCAAGCCCACCTTCAAAAAAACAGCATGTATACCCAATATTAGCTGTAATCCATTGTATTTTAAAAGATTAGCTCTATGAGTCATTTGTAAATATTTGATTTACACAAGGAATCGAGTCACAACATATAGTGTTTGATGTTTTTTATTTACACAACATATACTTCTTATTACTTTCTGATAACCAAACGAAAAAAAATACAACCTTATAATAGCCAGGATACAGATGTCAGACATGAAAGAACAAAATATTAAACCCGTTGTTAATGTTGATGCGATTTCGACTATCGACGAATACCTCGAAAAGCTCGACTGGCGTGTACAAGCGAACGCCAACCAAGGATACTCACTCGGCGGAATGATCCTCAATATTTCAGGAAAACTCATTGCAAACTACTGGCTCTCTAGCGTCTATCGTAAAGAAATTGGGGAAGCACATCGCAATGCCGACATGCATATTCACGACCTCGATATGCTTGCAGGATACTGTGCCGGGTGGTCACTGCGCACACTTCTCAGAGAAGGCTTTAATGGTGTTCCCGGTAAAATTGAGTCAACCCCACCAAAACACCTCTCAGCAGCAATTGGTCAGATGGTTAACTTCCTCGGTACTCTGCAAAACGAATGGGCGGGCGCACAAGCATTCTCATCATTTGACACCTATCTTGCTCCATATATTAAAGTCGACAATTTAAGTTATACAGATGTCAAACAGAATATTCAAGAATTCATCTACAACCTGAATGTCCCTTCACGTTGGGGCACTCAAACCCCCTTTACCAATATAACACTTGATTGGACTTGCCCTGAAGATCTTAAAGATCAAATCCCTGTCATAGGTGGTAAAGAAGTAAACTTTACCTATGCCGACGTTTCTAAAGAGATGGCAATGATTAACCGCGCCTATATGGAAGTGATGATTCAAGGTGATGCTAAAGACAGAATTTTCACATTTCCTATCCCCACCTATAATATCACTCCTGATTTTGACTGGGATGGCGAAAATACCGAACTTCTTTTTGAGATGACTGCAAAATATGGTCTCCCCTATTTTCAAAACTTTCTCAACTCTGATCTTAACCCCGCCGACGTTCGCTCCATGTGCTGCCGGCTCCAACTCGACCTCAGAGAGCTCCTCAAAAGAGGGAACGGTCTTTTTGGTTCAGCAGAGCAAACGGGTTCGATTGGTGTAGTGACCATAAACTGTGCACGCCTCGGACACAACTTTAAAGATGACCAAGAAGGCCTCTTGAATCAGCTCGATAGTCTCCTTGAACTCGCTCGTGAAAGTCTTGACAAAAAACGCGAAGTAGTGCAACATTACATAGATAATGGGCTCTTCCCCTACACAAAACGGTATCTCGGCACTGTACGTAATCATTTCTCTACAATTGGTGTCAATGGTATCAATGAGTGTGTCAGAAACTTTTTTAATGACCGAGAAGATATCGCATCACCTGCAGGCAAACACTTTGCAGTAAAACTCCTCGATCACATAAGAGAAAAAATGGTTGCCTTTCAAGAAGAGACCGGCAACCTCTACAATCTCGAAGCAACTCCTGGTGAGGGCACAACCTACCGTTTTGCAAAAGAGGATCAAAAACGATATCCTGAAATTCTTCAGGCAGGTACAAAAGATGCACCATACTACACCAATTCATCACAGCTCCCCGTAGGATACACAGACGACCCATTTGAAGCGCTCATGCACCAAGAGGAACTTCAAGGTAAATACACTGGTGGTACTGTGCTCCATCTCTATATGTCTGAGCGTATTTCGGGTATTGAAGCGTGTAAAGTACTGGTACGCCGAAGCCTCGAGCGATTCAAACTCCCCTACATTACCATTTCTCCGACCTTTTCAATCTGCCCTACTCATGGATACCTCACTGGTGAATATGAGTATTGTCCCAAATGTGACGAGACGTTAATAGAGAAAAAACTAAAAGAACAAGGGGTTACAGCCTCAGTATAACTTTATCTCCCTACCCTCAGCAATTCTGAGAGTGGGGTCAACTACTTACACAACTTTAGCCGAGAACAACCAAACAACAAGGAAATAACAGTAATGATCGAAGAACTCAACATCGATACCACACAAAGAACAAAATGTGAAATTTGGACCCGCGTAATGGGGTATCACCGCCCAGTCACTGAATTTAACATGGGTAAAAAATCTGAGTATGCAGAGCGCAATACTTTTATTGAATCAAAAGCAATGGCTGCATGCGCCGCTGAGACTGCAGTTGCCTAACCCCCTATCATTGGTACCGATTGGGGGCATGACCCCCATGACGACCATCGACTTTCCTGGCAAACTTTCGGCAGTACTCTACACCAAGGGGTGCCCATGGAAATGCCACTACTGCTACAACACCGAGCTTCTCGATTACCATTCAGATAATACTCTTGATTCTAAACGACTAGAGATATTTTTAAATGAACGAAAAAACTTGCTCGATGCCATTGTCATTTGTGGGGGCGAACCCACATCTCACACAAAGCTGCCTGAATTTATAGACACCATTCGCTCTTACGGATATCTCATTGGCCTCCATACCAATGGCGTATTCCCCAAAGTTCTATCACAGGTTATTGACCAATGTGACTGGATCGCAATGGATATTAAAGCACCGCTTGACCAGTATGACTCTATCACTGGCGTCCCCAATAGTGCCAAAAACATCGAAGAAAGTATTGATATTATTATTAAAAGTGGTGTTGCCCACGAATTTCGCACTACGGTTCATAGTCACTTACTCGATACTAAAGCCTTGTTACACAAGGGCCGCTTTCTCTCTGACAAAGGTGCCCAAGTATATGCACTCCAAAACTTTCAAAACATGCCCGCGCTGAATCCCGAGCTCAATGAAAAGCCTCATCGGGCCATTTCTCAGGCAGTGATCGATGAAATTAGACCACTTTTCCGTGAATTAATCATCCGATAACCTCCAAAAACATCAATAAACAACATCTGAACGTGATTGTAGTCACAAATCACAGAGAGATACTCATTCAATAAAAGCACTTCTCTGAGTTTTTAGGTATATTAAACCTATGAATATTAACGGTATAGCATCAGCAGTTTCAGGGTTAAAAGCATCATCTACTCGTATGAATGTGAGCGGCCATAACATTGCCAATGTCAATACTGATGATTTCAAAGCGCAAGTAGTCAATCAGCATGATGATAATGGCATCGTCGATACAACCATCAGTCGAGACACTTCTGAAGGGCCAATAATCCAGAGAACTTCGAAAGAGGGGACTCAAGAGAGTGTTGAGATGAGCAATGTTGACCTATCTAAAGAGGCAGCCAACCAAATTTTAGCGAGTAGCAACTACAAAGCCAATGTGAAGACTATTCAAACTCAGGATGAAATATTGGGTACGATTATTGATCTTACAAAATAAAACGCAACCCTATTTTTTAGGGTTGCGTTTTATTTTGTTGTACTATCTCTATAGTTACAGTCCGTGAACCTCACGAATAATACCGCGAATGAGTCTCCCACCATCAGTGAGATCACCATCACTCCATCCTCCATTTTCACCAGCATGAGGCTTCAGTAAAGAGTTTGGCTCATCCTTCGCAGAAATAGCCCAAGTCGTCCAACTCACCCCGCGCTCTTTCATCCAGGTAACCCAGGTACGTGTAGACTCTTCATCTGTCCATTGTTTATTCCCTGGGTCAGCAGTTCCCCACTCAGAAGCAAACACAGGATACCCACCATCAATTCCCGCTTGAGCCTTCTCTCTATATCCCTCTTTGTGTTCTGCAGCATAAAAATGCATACTCAATGAAACATTATCATTAGGGTCAGACATTCTACCTTCATTAAAACTTGCAGCAGCTGCCCCCGGAGTCGAAGACCAGTCGCCAGACCCAACTATAATATGGTTTTTAGTATCATACTGTCTAATATCCTTAATGATTCCATCCATAAACTGTTCACATCTTCCCCAATCATAATTGTTATCCTGAGACTCTCCCGAGCCTGACTGGGTAGGCTCATTAAATATTTCGTATACAATATTAGGATGCGATCCATAAGTTTGTGCAATCTCTGTTAAAAATGCACGCGCCTGTTCTGTATGATTATACGCTCTATGATCATGCCAATCAACGATAACATAGATACCGGCTTCAATTGCTGCATCAATAACTTCAATTACTTTATCTTTGAGCGATGGATTTTGCAAATAGCCATCGCCATTTTCTGTATGGTCAATTCCTAAAGGAGCTCTAATAATATCGATTTTCCAGTCATCGGCAAGCCATTGAACCACACCTCTGTTAAAAAACTGCCCTTGCCAATTTGTCCAAAAAAGGCTGACACCAATAAGTTGAGTATTTACTCCATGTTCATCAACAAGAACCGTCCCGTCCCTCGTCAAAAAGCCATGGAGTGCAACGGGACTCCCTTCAGGTGCACCATATTTTTCAGAAAATGATACTTCAGCCAAAGAAGAGCTTAATTCTTCAGCTGACGAACTCACTTCCTCAAGTGAAGAGCTCAGAAGCTCTTCTGAACTCAAGACATCAGAAGAAGATGATACTACAACATCATCAATTGACTCATCCTCAGAAGAATACTCTTCCGGTTCACTACTGTCTAACTCTTCAACAAGTGAACTCGAAGGGAACACTTCGGAGGAGCTCTCTACTTGTTCAGGTAGAGTACCATCATCACTTGACTCAACCCAAGAAGACATTTCTTCGTGAGATGATGATTCAGAAGTATCTCCAATATCGCTACTCCCTCCATCATTAGCCGTACTCACCGAACTATTACACCCAACTAAATAAAGTGAAACCAATAACAATACGATATTTTTCTTCATTATTATTTCCTAACATTAAACTCTTGTAGACAAATAATAGGTATTTAAATTGTTTTCGTTCACCTCTCTCCTATGTATCAAAGCATAATTCGTCGATTAAAACAACAATTTTATTTTTATATATTTGGTACCCTTCTCTATTATTGACAAACAAAACACTTCTTTACAAATTAACATTGATTCCATAATTCATATTTCTCTATTTAGGTTTGTAATTTCGTATAAACCGCAATAGAAATCATTCAATCGTAAAATTACTCAATTGTCTCTCTGCAATTATTACCTTTCTCTCCATGATTTCTATACCGCCCTATACCATATTCCCCTTTGATATACTCGAATCAACCAATCGACATATTAAAGAAAACCCAACGATCTACCCAGACTGGGCAGTGATCTGGACAAGGGAACAGACGTCAGGAAGAGGTCGCTTTGATCGCACCTGGCAATCATCTCCTGGAGACGACCTTACCTTCTCTCTTTATATACCCCTCAAAGGAATTGAGAAGCTCCAATGGGCTAATTTGACCCAAATCATGGCACTTTCACTACACGAAGCACTTTTAGAGCTTGATATACGCACGTCTATTAAATGGCCGAATGACCTCCTTATAGAAGGGAAAAAGCTTTGCGGCATTCTGTGTGAGCTCACCCAACAAAGGGGCTCTCCCATGGCTATATTGGGTGTAGGGCTGAACGTGAACAGTGCACCCAGTTTGATGCAAGCAGTGGACCGCCCTGCGACCTCTCTTAATACACAAACCTCAAAGATCTACGACCTCTCCATCGTATTATCATACATCTTAGAACGATTTTACGAGAACGTAAAAACCTTGCAAGGCCATAATTTTGAACAACTTAGAAAGAAAATTGCTCAAAATTTGACATTTACAGGAGAGCATATTATTATTGTTGACGGTGACAAGCGTCATTCGGGATCAATAATCGACCTCAACCATGATGGAACATTACTTTTTGCGTGTGACGAATGTGGAACAATTACCCTCCATTCAGGGGAAATCAGTTTCCGAACTTAATAACAGTTGTTTTTAAATAAAAAAAGAGCAGTATGATACAAGATGGAATAATGGTCATGCTTATTGGCATGAGTATCGTGTTTGTTTTCTTGGTGTTGCTAAACATTGCAATTAACATTTTAACAAGCCTTACTAAAGAACATGCTCAGAAAGAACAGGATGCGATCGCCGCTGAAGAGCGGGCTTTAAGAGAAAAGAAAGCTCTGAAGTCCAAACGCGGGTCTGATACCTCACTTATTGCAGCTATTGCTGCAGCTGTTAAACTGAGAGCATAAAAATTTTATAACCGCCTAACCAAGGCAAGGAACACTATGAAAAAACTAAGATTTATGGATACTTCATTTCGCGATGGCTTCCAGTCTGTCTATGGGGCACGCGTATTAACTGAAGACTTTATGCCTGCTGTTGAAGCTGCGCGTAAAGCGGGCATCACCCACTTTGAAGCTGGGGGCGGCGCACGATTTCAATCACTCTTTTTCTATTGTAATGAATCTGCATTCGACATGATGGATGAATTCCGCAAAGTTGCGGGACCTGACGCCGAACTTCAAACCCTTGCACGCGGTATCAATGTTGTAGCACTCTCTCAGTGCCCCAGAGATATTATCGATCTCCATGCCAAAATGTTCAAAAAACATGGCATGTCTACCATTCGTAACTTTGATGCACTCAACGATGTGAATAACCTCGTCTACTCTGGAGAGCGCATTAAAGAAGCAGGTCTTAACCACCAAGTCGTAGTAAGTATGATGGACCTCCCTCCTGGATGTGAAGGCGCACACACTTCTGACTTTTATATGGATCGCCTCAGACAAATTCTCGATTCAGGCGTTCCTTTTGACTCAATCTGTTTCAAAGACGCATCAGGTACAGCAAACCCTAAAAAGATTTATGAAACATTTAAAGGCGCTCGCAAGCTCCTTGGTGATGACGCCCTTCTTTGGCTTCATACCCACGACACTGCTGGCGTAGCAACAACATGTTATATGGCTGCAATCGAAGCAGCAGCAACCAAAGATAACAATCTTGGTATCGACATGTGTAAGAGCCCTGTATCGGGTGGTACTGCACAACCAGACATTCTCTCTATGTGGCATGTCCTCAAAGGTACCGAATGGGACCTCGGAATCGACCCATTTGAAATCCTCAAAGCGTCTGACGTTTTTGAACAGTGCATGAAAGATTATTATGTACCCCGCGAAGCCAAACAAGTTTCTCCAGTAATTCCACTCAGTCCAATGCCTGGTGGAGCGCTCACTGCAAATACTATGATGATGCGTGACACCAACACCCTGCACCTCTACCCTGAAGTAATCAGAGAGATGAGTGATGTAGTGCGTAAAGGTGGATTTGGTACTTCGGTAACTCCTGTATCTCAATTCTACTTTCAGCAAGCATTTGCAAATGTAACGCAAGGTAAATGGAATAAAATCACTGATGGCTATGGCAACATGGTCCTTGGTTACTTTGGTAAAACACCAACCGCACCCGATTCAGAAATCGTAAAAATTGCATCTGAACAATTAGGAAAACCAGTTTTTACTGGTGACCCACTCGATGTACTCGAGCCCGGTATACCACAAGCAACCAAAACACTTCAAGAAAATGGCTTAGAAGTTACTGATGAAAATATCTTTATTGCCTATGCATGTAAAGACAAAGGCATCGAGTACCTTAAAGGCAACATGACTGCGAACGTTCGTAAAAATGAACCTGAGAAATCAGCAACACAAGGGAGCGGTGACGGTAACTACACTATCACGGTAAACGGTAAAGCGCATTCAGTTGCAGTCGCTGGTGAAAACATCACTGTTGACGGCAAAGCATTCGACATCGCTGTTGCAGAAGGTGGAGTAGCTCCGGCTGCTAAAGCATCATCTGGCGGCGCTGGTGAACCTGTTGTTGCAGCCATGCCTGGAACCGTTGTCAGTATTGAAGTGAGCGAAGGTGATCAGATTTCTGAAGGCGACGAGCTCCTTATTGTTGAAGCTATGAAAATGGAATCACCGGTTAAATCAACGAAATCAGGAGTAGTTACTTCTATTGAGGTGACTGTCGGTGACAATGTTCAAAACGGTGATACTCTCGTTATTATCGAGTAAAAAAAGAGAGATTACAATGAAACTACTCACAACACTTATGACTCTGATGCTCCTTCTTTCGGGAACAGCATCAGCGACCGAATATTTTACTACCGATGATGATGTTACTATTCTCACTGCCCCTTTTGATTTAACCATCAATAAGGTATCGGTGAAAAATGGTAAAGAACTCGCCGTTGGTGCATTTATATTCGACAATCAATTTATAGCAAAGTTTAAGGATAGCGAAGGATTAAAAACAATCTTAACTTCTGGTGCTTCTGGTAAGATCACCTACGTTTCTGATTTGTTTAAAAAACATGCAACCGTCCCTGCAGGAACTAAACTCCTAGAGATCACCAAAACTGCCATTATGGTAGATGCCGCCTCTGATAAAAAACCACAGGCAAGCCTATCATTTAGTAAGATGATAGAAAACCTTGGCAAAAGTACTGGCATCTATAGTATCACAGCAAATAATGGATTTGATTGGACTGATGGTCTTGGTCGTATTATGATGATTATGATTGGAATGTTACTTCTTTACCTTGGTATAACCAAGGGATTTGAGCCACTTCTCCTCATACCAATTGGTACAGGATCAATCCTTGCAAACATACCGCTTGCATTCATTAATGATGAAGGTGGTATCCTCCACTTTATCTATGAAGCCGGCATCACAACCGGTATCTTCCCACTCATTATTTTTATGGGTGTCGGTGCAATGACCGATTTTGGACCGATGCTTGCCAATCCCAAAACACTCCTCCTTGGTGCTGCTGCTCAATTTGGTATTTTCTCGACCCTTATTGGTGCACTAGTACTTTCGCAGTATGTTCCCGGTATTGACTTCAATTTTCAAGATGCCTCATCAATTGCTATTATTGGTGGTGCAGATGGACCGACATCAATATTTGTTGCATCAAAATTGAGTCCACGTCTTCTTGGCTCTATTGCTGTAGCAGCCTATTCATACATGGCATTGGTACCTATTATCCAACCTCCTATCATGAAGTTACTCACTACTCCTGCAGAACGTAAGATCAAAATGACACAGCTTAGATATGTCTCTAAAAGAGAAAAGATTATCTTCCCTGTTATAGTGATTATCATGTGTGCAATGCTTCTTCCTTCAGCTGCACCACTTATTGGGTTTTTCATGTTTGGTAATATAATGAAAGAGTGTGGCGTTGTTGAACGTCTTTCAAACACCGTTCAAAATTCACTTATTAATATAGTGACTATTTTCCTTGGACTTGGAGTAGGATCAAAGCTTTCGGCTGACAAATTCCTCAACCTCGAAACACTCGGAATTATCATTCTTGGACTTATTGCCTTTTCTTTTGGCACTGCAGCAGGTGTAATTATGGCACGGGCCATCAACTTCTTCTCTAAGCAAAAGATCAATCCACTTATTGGTTCAGCTGGTGTATCAGCAGTTCCTATGGCGGCCCGGGTTTCAAATAAAGTTGGACTTGATGAAGACCCACACAACTTTCTCCTCATGCACGCAATGGGACCAAACGTAGCAGGTGTGGTTGGCTCAGCTGTAGCAGCTGGTGTATTACTCGCTGTGTTTCAATAATCCGTCTTATTCATTAAAAAAAGCTCCGTTTCGTACGGAGCTTTTTTTGTGTAACGTATTATAGCTACAGCATAAACTGTTTCTTCTCTACAAATTCATAGTTCTCTTGATGCTTGTTTTGTCTTCCAAACAATATAAGAAGTAGCATCACGCTTATAAAAAGAATCAATAGCTTTACACCCGCCGGAACTTTCATATCTCCCCCATGAGGTACCTTAGTATTAATATACCGGATATTCTCATAACAGAGTATCAAATACTTGATGCAGCTCATATTGGAAAAATATTGTAATAAATATAAAAGAACTAATACGCTATAATTCAATCAGTTACAGAGTCTGATCGTATACCTAACCATTGTTCTTGACACAAATTACTCAATCATTGGAATTATGATAATAATACTTTGTGAATCTTTTCCTAGGTTTTGCTCTGTAAAAAATTCAATCGATTCATCAGCTATAGCAAAGTCTTGCGATGAAATCCACTCTATCATACTCTTGTATGTTGTGTGTATTGATCCATATTTACCGGTATGAATAGCCTTAAAATAACTTCCTTCAGGAATAAAGCAGTGAGTTAAGGGTTCATTAATAGTACACTGAGAGACTACTGTATAGCCAAAATTAAATACCTGCTTTTTAAAGAGACTTTTAAAGGCCCCCCATATTGATGTATCAGTTAAATATCCCGGCCAATTTTGATTAAAACGTCGTACAAAGGGGAGATAAATGGGTTTTATCCCTGAATTAGTGATAACCATTTTCACTTCACTAAAGTTACCCTCTAATAGTCCAGAAATCTGAGACTCCCTACCACTAAAAGGGAGTTCTATGGTCATTGCATCTTTTCTATTTATAACAGTAACATTATTCAGCATAGTCACTCCTCACATCTCTTGATACACAAAATATAGAAAAGCAAAAAGGCTCTGAGTTTTCAGAGCCTTTGAAATAAACGATTAAGTAAAGTTACACTAGAGTTGTAATTAGTTTGAAACTCCCGCTATAAGACAAGGCATATTCATAGAAATGATCGCCTGCGAACCTCCGCGGGCCCTTTCGGCGATGAAGAAGTCCAGTGTCACTACTTGACCTGTTTTTAATCCAATTTTATCACCTTCCGTTTTAAGTACAAATATCCCCCCCTGTGGCTCATGTTTGCCTCCAAGGTCAAGTACTAGTTTCCCATCTAAAAACACAAATACATCATCATCCCCAGAGAAGTTAAACATTTGATTTTCTGCACCTTCACGTATATACATGAACTCCCTGTGTAAATGAAGTGCAAAACCATAATTTCTCTCAGCATTTTCTCCACATTTTACATTTATTCGGTCATTTACATTACCATCTGGATCAGGAATAGTAAGCCCTGGAATTACTCCTCCTTGGCACTCTCGACACTCAAGACCCGTGTTACCACCGGTACCTTCTGCGCAGCTTCCCGGAACAGGGAAAAATCCTTGCGCATGAGTATTATAGGTATACATGTTATTTCCTTTATGCTCAAAGGTAAGTATTTCATTGTATTTTTTAACAAAACCAGCACTTGGATTATTAGGGTTCCACCATTTATCTATATTTTCAGCATAACAATCTGACAACATCGCTGATTGTTTATTGGGTACTGGATAGCCATTAACTAACTCATCTTCTACTAACCCCTTAGTTACTTGATTAGGGCATTTAGCTGAATTAGTAAAAGTACTCACTTCAGTATAATCCATTATAGTAACTTCAAATTCAACCGATTCTGGTGCTTCGTAATCGTCTGGCAAACAACTAAAACTTGTTGTATTACAATAGAGCGCACAACCTGGATCATCACAATTAGCAAGACCATCACCATCATTATCTACCGGCTCACCGTTTTTAGTGTCATTACATGTTGACTCAGTTTCTTCGAGACACCTCGCAAAACGGGTATTACAATCGCTATCTTCACAGTCAATTTGACCATCATCATCATTGTCTTTCCCGTCAGCACAACTTGCAAAGGTATTTTCTACATCCCCTATTGGCTGACATTCAGGAGCAAAGCTACAATCAAAATCTGAACAATCCGTATCACCATCATTATCATTATCCTTCCCATCATCACATTGTAGCTCAGGTTGGCAAACCACCAAACTCGAACAACCAGGGTCCTGGCAATCCACCTCACCGTCTTCATCATTATCTTTGCCATCACTACAAGCCCCTAAAGAGTTCTCGAGGCAAAAACTAAATTCGCTACACCCTGGGTCATCACAGTTAAAATAGCCATCATCATCATTGTCGATCGGGTCTCCATCTTCATCAAGATCTTTACAGTTTTCTTCGGTATTTTCAAGACAGTGCTCAAATCGAGAACAGCTGGGATCATTACAATCTATGGAACCATCTTTGTCATTATCAACACCATCGGTACACATATCATATGTGTCCTCTTGTGGAACCAAAAAGCAATATGGCGTATATTTACAGTCAGTATCATCACAATCAACATAGGAGTCATAGTCATTATCTTTTTTGTCGGTACAATTAAGTTCAGGGGTACATACACTCATTTCAAAACAATCTGGGTCTTCACAATCAAGTAATCCATCATCATCATTATCTATCTTATCAATACAGGTAATCATTCCACGTTCGTTTACCTCTATATCTTCACTCAAATCTAAATTGAGATAGTCATCACTATCTGACCAACAGCCTAAAAATAATGGTACCAGTAAAACTATACCTATAAGTGATCTATTTTTTTTCATTATATATTCCCCAAATTCACAATCTATTTTAACTACACCCCAGACTGCAATTAGTATTTGTTTTAATATATGTTAATAGAAAGTTATGAATATTTTCGACCCTTAATAAAGGGTATTATAGAGAGTTTGGTGTTCAATTAGTGTTGTTAAACGATATAAATACTAAAACAACCTAAACAAGCCTAAATGCCCTGAACAAAAAACCATTTTCATTTTAATAAAAAAAAGGGCCCTGCAATTGCAGGGCCCTTTAAAAATATCAATGTAATTATGTTAGTGACTCACTCTACCAAAATAGAAGTTCAATCCACCGCGGATAGCTGGTGCAATGTCACCTTTACTGCTTATTGCAACTCCGAGACGGATGTGCGCATCTACAATAACGTTTGGACCGTTAAAGATAGCTTTACCACCCAACGCAATATTATGATCACTAATGTCACTTGAGTAAACATGATCTTCATACCAGTACAATGGAGCCGCCCATAAAGAAAGCTTATTATTCATAGCATTCTGCATTCTCAACCATGTTTGGAACTCAATGAGTAACACATCATTATTGAGGTCATCGCGATCTTCCCGAGCTTCTTTGAGGCCTGGGTGGGCCTCAGTAATAAGTTTATCAATATCATCATATGTTTGATCAGATGCCTCATTACCTTTTATTTCACGAATAGCGGTATTAACTTCATTTCTTCCATAATCACTGCTATCAATATCTCTCTGGTTATATAATTCAATCGATTGGTTAGAATAATATTGAACCTTATACTCAACTACTACATCAGAGTTATGATATGCATTATACTGACCATCTATTCTTAAAAAATGACCACCAAACATAATCCCATCAGTTGCCCATAGCTTTAAGCCACCTTCAACCATAATAGTATTTCCTTCAGCCTCTTGAGCTTCACCAGTCGCATTAAGACCGGCGATAAGAAAAGGAATATCTCTTAATCTGAGTTCGTCTGTAATACCTTTCACCATATTTGGAAAGTTTTTCTGACTGTTTGGAAAAAAGAAACCAAGACGAGCTGAGCCTCTACGATAATACGCATGCGTTGTAACAACATCATTGACTAAGTGTTGAGTAGAGATACCACCACCGTGCCAGTTTGATTTTGTTCCAAGCACTCTATATGAAACCAATTGTGTTGATTTATTACCAAGGTCATCCTCAGCTTCAAAAACAAGACCATATGAACCAGCAAGATCAGTATTTAATTTAAAGTGTTTCTTATCTTTTTCGATAAGGTCATTATTCATGTCATACACTTTATACTTTACTCTTTGACTTGGGCCTACAGCAACAGGTTTATAATAAGCAGACTGTCCAACTTGTAGTTTGTTAGATGAGAGTGCTGATTTGAAAGCCAATGAAGCAGACTCATCAAAACAAATCTCTCTTTCAGCCGATCCACCAATAGGGTCTTTCGCCTGAATCGAGAAACATTTCTTCTCAAGCTTTTTCATTTCTGCTTTTGAGAGTCCTGATTTCAAAGTAAATTTAAACGTTTGTTTATTAAACTTGATCCCTTTTGGCACATCAAGAGCTTTTACTTTTAGAGTGTTCAGAAGATGGTCCGGGTCAGTAATTATAGGAGTATATTCCCAAACAGAACCTTTTGCAATTATACTTTCTGGGTTACCAATAATCTTTGGATCTTCATTGTTTTTCACAGTGAGATAAAAAGATTGTTTATCAATACGTCCAAATTTATTTTTTGCTTCTAGCTTAAGCTTGTACACACCAGCTTTTTTAGGTTTACCACTGATAGTATGTTTACTTCTACTCCAAGACAATCCTTTTGGAAGTTTTGATTTAAGTGAGTACTTAATCTCTCTACCAGGATTATCAACATCCACTGCCCATACTTGATGTGCAAACTTTTGACCTTTAAAAGCAATCTCTTTATTAAGAGTTACAATCTCTGGCGACCCTTTCTTTTTGCGCTTAGGAGCAGAAGTTGTCTTAAAAATAAGTTTTTTAAGAAGCTCTTCTGGAGCCATAAGAACCATATTCGCACCTTCAAACCTAAGAACAAGTTCTAAGGCTGTAGGTGTGTATTTAAAACGATCTTCCATAGTACTAAGAAATGCTGCACCAAGAGTGTACGCTTTTCTTTCTATACCAATAGCCTGACTTTCACGAGCAGCCCATGTATTCGAACGAGCTTTTGCTTTTACTTGAATAACAGGGGCATTTTTAAGGAGCTTTAAAACTCCAGTAGCCTTCATTGTTTGCCATACTTCAGCATCAATAAGCATCACTTTATCGTCAAAACGAATCATATCACCAATAGCGATACCTCGTTTGATATTTCCGACTAAGAAGAGCGGCTCACCACTTGCATTAAAACGTGAGGCAAACTTTTTCTGAACTTTTTTATCATAGATACGAGAGAGACCAACATGATTCAGTGGCTCGTCGTATCGTGCAATTGCTGAGCCAAAGAATAGCCCAACAATAATTAATATTAGTATAAAATGTTTAATCACCTAATCCTCACTTTTTAGAGTCGGGTTTCGCTTTACGATTTATAATACCGCGCTCTGCTTTAACCCATTTCTCATAACCTTTAGTCTGTTTAATAAGCTCTGGATTATCACCGTATGCAACTTCATCATTCAGTGTAAACCAACTCTTCTCTTGGCGACTCCAGACAATTTTACCGAAACGGTAACTCACTGAAGGCGAGAGTTCCTGACTATAAATTACTGTATATGACTTTTTGTCTTTGTCATGGATAATAACGGTAACGTTACTATCTGCGTCAATTGACTCAAGATATATAGTTTTTTTAGCCCCTTTAGAGATGAGGTTAGTATTTCCTTCGAGATCGAAAGAGTCATAGTATTTCTCTAAAGACTCTTTTCCTTCGTCAGGAAGCTCTGCTTTTTCAATATGCTTATATATTTTTTCCCAAAATGGGTTCTTGAGGGCCTCATCGAGATTCATTCTATCCAGCTGAATCAGCGGAACAAAGAGAACCACGAAGAGTACGAACACAACAACCATTATCGATAGAGCATCTTCTAACGATATTGCTGCGCCCATGTCCTCTTCTAGTTTTACTCTTCTTGCCATTATTAAGCCTCAGGTTTAAGACGTGTAGGGATATTAACGTTACCCTGTGCCTGTAGGAATGAACGATATTGTCTTTCGTATGCTGCAAGTTCTTCAACTCTTTCGCCAAATGCTTTCTGGATTGGTACCAGTTTTTCCATTTGTTGTCCAGAATCTTGAACTGATGATCCAAGGTCAGCAACATTTTTAGAAACATTTCCTTGCATATCTGTAATTTTAGCTTGGTTCGCTGAAATTTGTGATGTAGTCTCAGTTTGAAAGTCAATAACTTTACCACGGATTTCACCCTGAACTTGAGCGAATTGTTCTGTAGTCTCTTTCTGAAATGTTTGCATCTCTGATGATTGTTGTTTTTGAAGCGTGAGCATCTCTTCAAGAAATTGTCTCTTAAGCGCAAGCATCTCTTCTTGGAATTTGCGTTGAAGTGCAAGCTCTTTATCCATCTCATCGTTGCCAATTTTAAGCTCGTTAATCCACGGGATTAGCTCAATAAGACACCACTCATCAACATTATTATTTACCATTTCGAAATCTGCATACATATTTTTGAATGCTTGAATTGTAAGAAGTTCAATAAAAACTGAAAATGCTGTTGCAAGAAGCGTTGTAAGGATCGCATACGCATCTCCATCAATCGCATTTGCGATTTTCATAACAAAGCTCCCTTCTTCACCAGCGATATTCAGAGATTGAATCGCTTCTTTCATAGGAGGGAATGTCATAGCAAGACCAATCAATGTTCCAATAAACCCTAATTTCAACATAGTACGGTTAATAGCAACGTGACCATTTACATCTTTATCTACACCTTCTGCACGACGGAGTGCAGCATTATCCATCATTGTAGAAAACTGATCCGATTCACCTTGTTGTCCAAGATCTAACCAACGTACAACAACGTCTCTTAGATGTCCATCTTCATGGCCAAGTATTTTTTCTTTGATGCCACCAAGTGATGAACGCTCTGGCATTGATCTAAGAGTTGTAAGAAGTGCCGACACCTTTTCAGCGCCACCTGCAACTTTTTTAAGACTAAAAATTGCTTTAACTTGTGCCCATGTAAATACAAGGAAAATCGCAAGGAGGAATGGGTCCGTTATCCATGTTACACCCGGAATAGACTCAATTATTTTTTCACCATCAATCATTTTTACTTCTTCATGCCCAAAGGTTATGAAGTCTAAAAAACCACCGACACCTAATTGAGAAGGGTGACCATTAGAGATATAATCCACGACATACATGATGATTAATCCTAGAGGAATCATTATGATAGGGATAACCTGGTTTTTTGCTGATGTTTTACGTACGCTTTCTGCTCTGTTAGCTGCTGCGTCTAGTGGTTTAATTATTTGATCGCTCATTGTTAATTATATCCTTTTTTCTATATGAAATTATTTTGCAAAATCGAAACGGAAAGTGGAACTGACACCCATTAAGAAACTTCTATTCAATTTATGAAAGTAAACTTTAAGTGGTGACCACTTTACAACACCAGCATTCATTGATTTAAGATCGAATTCATACACATCGACCCAAACACCTGGCACAAAAGTCAAGTCTCCATTTGATTTCTTTGAACTGATTACCCCCATTCCCCATTTTCCAACAAAGAGCTCAAGCTCATCAATATAAATTCTAAAAAGTGGACCAGTATAACTTGGTGACCAAATTCCAGCAGCATGGAGTACACCAAATTTTGCTGTTGCAGTTACGGTCAATGGACTTCTATCTGTAGTCGTTCCATTTCCACCCTTAAAATAATCAACAATTTGACCATCCATTTTATCAACACGGCTTTTATAATCTTCATTCAGGTACTCTTCGAATTCACTTTGCTTATTTTGATCAGCTTGATCCACATTATATTGAAGGTTGTCATTCAAGTCATTAATATCGTCATAAGACATTACACCCTCTATTTCAAGTTCATCATCTTCTGATCCAATAGCAGCGCCATCATCGCCATACTCGTCTTTAAGTGTATGGTAATCTTTGTAATTCCAATAGATTTTATCATTTTCTTGAAGCCAGTGATACTCAGGAAGATAGTTACCATCATACTCTATTTCTAGTTTTAGAAAAGGAGCCGCGACAATACCGCGTGCCACAATAGGAAGTGCTGATTTTGGACCATAACTCTCGTTTTCAGCTTTAATCTTATCGGGAAGTTTACCCTGAACGTAACCTTTATACCCCACAGCAGCACCAGCATAAAACATACCGAATTGTTTGATAAATTCGATCTCAGTTTTTGCCTTAAACATGAGTGCACCAGAGAATGCAGCTTCAAATCCAGGAGTTACTGTAATGCCGTCTCTCCAAGCACCAAGCTGTAAAATATTTTTAGCACTCGAAAAATGCTGAGCTAACGCCCCTTTTTTGCCACTTCCACCACCAGATGATTCCACCTGTTGGAAAAGACTTGGGAATTTATCAAGATACTCATTACTTTGAGCCTCGGTTAATTCAGCAATCTGAGTACCGTTTAACATAACAATCAAGCGAAGAACTTCGCCAGGTGCTTTAGATAGTTCGACATCACCCTCTTCGAGGAGAGATTTGTCTACGGTTACAAAACCGGATAATACTTCTAGTTGCATGCCATCTGTTACTTGAGCTGCACTAAAAGCGGTATTTCCAGCCGCACTGAAAGACAGTGTTGCCAGAATACATAACGAAATAAGTATTCTCTTAATGATAATTCCTCCCCAGGATTATTGTTTTCTTAACAGTTACCCGTTTAGTATATACTCAAAATCCTGCATTCAAAATTTTTTCTGTTTGTAAATTATATTTTTACACTAGCAGTCGATTTAGGCTGTAAAAGTTGCCTTTTAACAGTCCATAAAGCTAGATAAATACCAGTTGATAACTAATTTATATCATTTTGGGTGATGTGTAACCAAAAAATGAGCAAACATGGATTTTAAACATAAGTTTACAGATCGTTTAATTATGACCTAACTTAATTTGTAATGACTACCACTTTGGGGTGTAAACTAAACACTAATGTGCCGTCTATTGGACTTCTTTAAGGAGATACACTCCAGGTCTGAGGGGCCGACGTAGATGGAGATACCCATCATTTCCATTTGTATAGCTTCCTATTCGTGCTCCTGTCAGAGAGTAGAGTTCAACATTATTAATCCTCATAGGAACCTTAATTTTTAAGGCCCCCGTCTGATATCGTACTACATACCCCCCTGAAAAGTGACTATCAGCACCTGAATGAAAACCAGCAGTTTCGGGGCAATTAAGTGGCTCATCTACAGGTGCTCCACTAGTACGAAGCAACTGGGTACACCCATTCTTTAACACCAATTTTTGTGTACCATCACTATCAGTATTAATTTTTGAACCATCAGAATAGTAGACTATTGTCCGCCCATCAAGATACTGTTCAGTGGTAGTGCCTGCAATTGGGTCAACATCCACTACAGGCCCCATTGGTGGAGGAGCAATTGAGTCATTTTCAATAGGAGCCACTGTATCATCAGGTGCACCACTCAGATCATAATCTATAGAGTCATTTACCCCTTCAACAATAATTGCAAATGCACGAGCCGCTTCTGCCCCCCCTTGATCTACAGCGCCCATTATCAGGTAAAATTGTTCTCCAGGTTCTAAAATTGAGACAACTTTAACAAACCCTGAATCTGGATGAATAGCAAACTTTCCTGCATTATTTCCTTCTATAATTTCATAGGTAAATACGGTATTCGAGTCACTATCTGACCCGGTCACACGTCCAACCTCAGTCCCTACTTCACTATATGCTTGGATAATCCACAGTGAATCGCTCGGGTTATTTGCGATAGTGGGAGGGAAATTATAATCCTCAATAGAGATCACTACGGTATTGGTGTCGTAATAAACAACAGTGTCACCCACACTAAATCCACTATCTGCAACTTGTACTGTTACAAGGTATTCACTTTGAATGTCATAATTAATTGAATCGGGTGAAAGAAGTGCTATTTCTCCACTCGTACTGATAGTAAAGAAGCCACGCTCATTACCACTTAAAACAGTATAGAGTACTGATCCTCCATCTGGATCTAGCGCTGAAAGTTGCCCAAAAACGGTATCAGCCGATGCATTTTCTGAAATGTAGAATTGCTCTAATTCCAACAATGGCGGGTTATCATTAACATTTAATATCTCCACTCTCACTATGGCTGTAGGCAAGTTATCAGTCACTCTATCCGAGACTCTCACAAGTAACTGATGACTGACTGCAGTTTCAAAATCTATGTTTGTTGGGTCAATCACATAGAGCGCACCTGACATTGAGTCAATACCAATATATGGAACATCCTCACTATTGAGGATATCAAAGAAGAGCGTGTCCCCATTTGCATCACTTGCAAAGAGAGTCCCTATTGAGCTTCCTATAGCACCGCCCTCAAAGAGATACAATGTAGTGTCATTAACCAATGGTGCCGCCTCATCATCTATTATGAGCATTGATACGAGCTGCACACCATCTTCAAGAGCATTGACTACCGTATCAATAAATATCCCCACTATTTCATCGCTCTCATCCGAAAAATCATCGATTGCCTCCACGGTAAACGGCACAGAAAGCACTCCTGCCGGTATTATTATTGAGTCGACACTACTAAAATCCGACCCCCAGGCCGCGCGTCCCTGATGGTTTTCAAATCCAAAATAGACAATGATATCTTGCCAAGAAGTACGTTGAATGGTTACCGATGCCTGAGAGACTCCCCCAAGTTCATCAATACTTGTACTATCGATAGCAAGAGTTACAATCGGAGTATCGTCGCCTTTGAGAGTAACCTGAACCATTTGCGCGGTATGCTCTATTGCATTCGTTGCAGAGACCATTTCGAGGGCCACCATTACATCTGCCAAATCATCACTATCATCGACACCTGTTATTGTTGTAAACCCAGACAAGTCCCCGGCTGGGATAGTGATAGTTGAAGATCCAAGAGTATAGTCTGTACCTGCGATAGCCGTAGAAAGAGTATTATCAAGGGTGACCACTACGTTTTGCCAGGTCCGTGCAGTAAGGCGAGCAGTAATAGTTGCAACACCACCATTTTCCGTAACGCTATTCGTATCTGCAACAAGACTAACCCCCGGATTATCATCATCATTAACAATGAATGCTGTTTTCACCTGAGCACCAGTGCCCCCATTTTCCTTACCATTTATAAGGCTTGTTATTCCAACGACCAACGATTCATTCGCTTCACAATCTTCATCATCAAGAATTGTTATATAGGCAAACCCTTGGCTGCTACCTGATGGAATAAATATAGAGGTCGTACTTGTCTGATAATCCATACTATCGGCCACCCCAGACAAATCGAGTTCTATGGTCACATCTTGAAAAGAGAGAATTGATAGGGCCGCCTGAACAACTAACACTGAATCATATTGTAAAAGGGTGTCAGATTGATTTTCGCGTAACGAGTCCTGAAGGAGTGTTAAAGTTACTTTGGGTTTGTCATCATCAAAAATCACTATTGTATCGGCTGTAGTGCCATCAAGAGCATTAATGATAGTATCCGTAGCAAAGGTAATGATTTCATGTACTTCATTAACCGCATCAAAAACCGAAGTAAAGGTAATGGAATCCCGAACCTTACCCATAGGAATTTCAAAGAGAACATCACTTCCTAGGTAATCAAACATCGCTCCTTCAATAGCACTCCCACCAACCGAAACAGTCAGATCAACATTTCGACCTGAGGTATCAGAAAGTACCGCCACCAGCGTAGCAACATCAAGAGAGTCTTCTCTCAGAGTATCTCGATCTAAGATAAACGTCACTGTTGGCGTAACATCATCGTCAACAATACCGACAGTTTGTAGCTGAAAGGAGTCGGGAACGGCATTAATGACCGACGCCATATCAACAAGGACCGTTTCATCAAACTCATCGTATGGATCATTAATCCCTATGATAGTTATTGAATTTGAGAACGCGCCTGGGGCAATAACAATAATTGAATCACTTCTGATATAATCAGAAGTATAGAGAGCAGTCCCGGCAAATGAAAGATTAACCGTAATAGGCTGCCATGAGGCTCCGGAGAGCACTGCTGTTACCGTGGCCTCACCACCATTCTCGAACAGAGGGTTATTGGCACTGATAAGGCTCACTACCGGAATATCATTGTCAATAATAGAAATTATTTTGCCCTCAGACCCAACTCCACCTGACTCTTCTCCATTCACCATGGTTGTTGAATCAATATCAATAGTGAGTGTCTCATTTTGTTCATCATCAGTATCAGCAATAGGGAGTATCGAGACTGTCTGAGAAATCATTCCCGCTGGAACCGTAACAGTATGAGTCATTACATAGTCAACTAAGTCCTCGGCAGTACCAGAAAAAATAAGATCAAACACTACATCTTGAGCCGAGACAACGTCTATAGTCGCAGTATATTGAATAGAATCATTTTCCTCACTCATAGACGATTTATCAAGAGTAACGGTAACTTTTGGGGTTATAGCGTCGACTATTGTGACCGTTTGTACAGTGGATGCATCCGCTCCATTCTGAACACTATCAATGGTAATATCTATATTCTCGTCGATAGCATCTGCTGCACCATCGTCAATCGCGATAATAGGAATCGATGCAGATAATTGCCCCGTTGGTATGGTAATAACGGTATCTGCAGTAAAATCTACCCCCCAAGCCGCCACACCCCCATAATTCAAGAACACATTAACATTTTGATTACCCCCTATGGTAATTGCCGCAGACAGCATTGCTGTTCCGCCATTTTCTGGAATATTTGCTTTATCGAGTGTTAAAATGACATTCGCTGTATCGTTATCCAATATGGTTACGGTATGTTGATTTGGGGTTCCATTCAGAGCATGCTGGAGTGAATCAATAGTAAAAATGAAGTACTCATCGCTTTCATCGAAAAAGTCATCGGTGATAGAAATATCCAATGAATCCACTACATCACCAGCGCTTATAACCAATGGATTTGGTGTTACATTTAAATCTACTCCATCTGAAGCAGTACCCGAGAGAGAGTAGTATACCGTAATATCTCTATTGGAGATTGCTGACACATTGAGTAACGCAGAAAGAGAGCCTACAGACTCTGCAATACTCTGTGAGTTAATATCAAAACTTACCTGAGGTGTTGCATCATCATCGAGAATATATACCGAATCAAGCTGTGTGCTATCCTCTAAACCATTGATAACTGACGCAATTTCAACCCCAATAATTTCTCGTTGATCCTCATCAAATGGGTCAGAAATACCAGTAAGAGTAAAATAGCCTGTTGAGTCACCAGCAGCAATAACAATAACGTCTGTCGTAGTAGAAAAGTCAACATTTTTAATAGCAGTACCGCTATAGCCCATAGTTATTGTGACATCTTGCCATGAATAGCGATCAAGATTCACTTGAACCGTTACATTACCACCAGATTCAATCATAGAATCTATTGCAATGGTTTCAATCGCAGTGATTGCAGCCAAAGGGACATCATCATCAGTAATCACTACCTCATGTGACTGAGGTACTACTTCAATACAGTTTACAACCCCTACAATTTCAATATCAACATCAGCATCAACCGCATCATCATCATTGTCAACAGGATACACGGTGATACTCCCTGTTGTGCTCCCTGGCAATATAGTGATCGTTGTACTTGAAAGACTGTACTGCACTGGAATAGAGTCAACTCCGGCCGCAGCCAACGTTATAGTACTCGTCACCTCTGTAGCCGAAGCGATGGTTGCAGTAACTATAGCCGAATCCCCACTTTCAAGCATCGAAAGGTCACCACTCAACGTTACCGCTGGTGCCGCATCATTATCTTGTATCGTTAACACGGCAAGAGTGTCCGCACCTTTATTAGCTAAATCAGACGAATCGATAAAGACATTAACATACTGATTACTCTCAAGTATCGCATTATCAATTATGGTAAATGGGAGGTCAACACTTAATGCTGTTGCTGGAATCACAATAGGAGAACCCCCAACAGTATAATCATTCCCTGCCCCAACCGTTGCGGTTCCTGCGGTTCTGAAATAGATTGTGATATCCATTTCGGCTGCTTGAGTAATGGAAAAGGTCACTTCGGCCGTTCCTACATCTTCTTGTACCGTAGTATCAGCATCAACGGTATACTGTGGCATCACTTCATTATCAAAAATTGTAATAGTACGAAGCACCGAACCATCCATTGCATTGGTCACTGATGCAACACTCACTTGAACGGTTTCAGCTAGCTCCCATAGCACATTATCTACTAAATTGACTCGTATAGAGTCCTTGAGGCTCCCCGCTGGAATAGTAACCTGCATACCATCATTGGCATCACCCAAATCTAGAGTATAATCATTCGGATCAGTGGCTGTACCTGCATAGGCAAAGGTAACAACAACATCCTGATAGGTGATATTATCAAGCTCCGCAATAACATAGGTCTGACCACTGACTTCATTGATTCCAGAATTCCTTGGTATTATCGTGAGTGTCGTTGCATCGTTAGATTCTACTTCAAAAGTGAGATCTTGCGCCCCTACCCCGCCAAACTCTGAAGCACCCGTAACTGAATTTATAGTAACAGTCACTGTTTCGTAGGGCTCTACTTCTGTATCATCCCACGCACTAAAAATAAGATTCACCCAAGGCGCTCCAGCGGGAATCGTAACCGTAGTAGTAGAAGTAGTATAGTCATTCCCAACACCCGAAACTGCAGTACCACCAAAAGTATAATCCACGACCACATCGATTGAAGAGGGTGCAGATAAAA
>JAOPTW010000020.1:0-59088 GCA_051532035.1 Fibrobacterales bacterium
GATACCATCACAGTTTGTTGGGGCTCCATCCCATCTATTACCTACGGTATTACCATCATAATCATAAAAGTCCATTTCCATTGCAACCGTTGAGGGCGGGACAAAGTCATCTGCAAGACAAGAAAAATCAGAGGTGCTACATTCAATAATTCCACCGCAATCGGGATCATCACAGTCGATTAGACCATCTGAATCATTGTCTGCACCATCCATACAAAGTGCTTGAGTATTTTCTTGCTGAGGGAGACACGCGGCCATACCAAAACACTCTGAGTCTTCACAATCACTATAAGAATCGTTATCATTGTCAATGCCATCAGTACAAAGTGTGATTGTGTTTTCAGCTTCTGGCATGCAGACAGAAATACCACTACAATCCATGTCGTCGCAATCTATTGAGCCATCCTTATCGTTATCAACTTCATCGGTACACGCAGCATAGGTGTTTTCTCCATCGGGAAGACATGCTGAGATGCCACTGCAATCAAGGTCGTCACAATCGATATCTGAATCATTATCGTTGTCGAGGCCATCAGTACAACGGGCATAGGTGTTCTCACCTTCAGGAAGGCAAAATTCCATTGCGCTACAGTGTGGGTCGGCGCAATCGGTTAACCCATCGTTGTCATTATCATAGTTGTCCTGGCAGAGTGTTGCAGTGTTCTCTTGTTGAGGGAGACACGCAGCAATAGCAGCACATTCGGTATCGAGGCAGTCAGTAGAACCATCAGTATCATTGTCAATACCATCAGTACAGAGAGCATTGGTGTTTTCAGCCTCAGGGAGGCAAACAGAGATTCCACTACAGTCCATATCGTCACAGTCAATAGCATTGTCATCGTCATTGTCTATACCGTCTGTACAGGTTAGGTAGGTATTTTCTCCATCGGGGAGGCACGCAGAGATGCCACTGCAATCCATGTCTTCACAATCTATTGCTTCATCATTATCATTATCTATCCCATCGGTACAGGTAGCAAAAGTATTTTCCCCCTCGGGTTTACAAAATTCCATTGCGCTACAGTGTGGGTCGGCACAATCGGTTAACCCATCGTTGTCATTATCATAGTTGTCCTGGCAGAGTGTTGCGGTGTTCTCTTGTTGAGGGAGACACGCAGCAATAGCAGCACATTCGGTATCGAGGCAGTCAGTAGAGCCATCAGTATCATTGTCAATACCATCAGTACAGAGAGCATTGGTGTTTTCAGCCTCAGGGAGGCAAACAGAGATTCCACTACAGTCCATATCGTCACAGTCAATAGCATTGTCATCGTCATTGTCTATACCATCTGTACAGGTTAGGTAGGTGTTTTCTCCATCAGGGAGGCATGCAGAAATGCCACTGCAATCCATGTCTTCACAATCTATTGCTTCATCATTATCATTATCTACCCCATCGGTACAGGTAGCAAAAGTGTTTTCCCCCTCAGGTTTGCAAAACTCCATTGCGCCACAGTTTGGGTCTTCACAGTCAATTAAGCCGTCGTAATCATTGTCGTAATTATCTTGGCAGAGTTGGGCGGTATTTTCAATTGTTGGAAGACAGTGGGCTATTCCTTCACAATCGTTGTCTGCACAGTCAATATCTGAATCGTTGTCATTGTCGATACCATCACTGCAGAGTACAGGAGTATTTTCGGTTCCAGCTGATATAACACAGTGGATAAAGCCTTCACAATCGCTATCGTCACAATCTACTAAGTTATCGCTGTCATTGTCAATGAAGTCACTACACAGAGCAAGGGTACTTTCAAAAACTTCAGAGGCAATACATTCATCATGACAATCAGAATCAGCGCAATCAATTAATCCGTCGTTATCATTATCAATAGTGTCGGTACAATTGGTTTCAGGGAGACAAAATTCCATGAGTGAACAATCGCTGTCTGCACAATCAATGGCGTCATCATTGTCATTGTCCAATGAGTCACGGCAGGCTTCGATTGACGTCTCAGGTTCAAAATGAATTTTTAAGGTGATGTCAGACTTTTGTTCTAATCCTATATAATCATCAGTACTCGATATGCAGTTACTGAGTATTAACGTAAGTAAAAGTAATAGAGTGGTTATAAAATCCTGTTTCATCAAATCCCCCCAGATTATCGAATGGTATTTTTTATGTGTTGCTGTTGCTATAATATATAACTCAAAGTGTCTTATGGACACTAATATATTGTATGATCACGTAAGTTTACATTGGTTTACAAAGGCTCAATGTGAAGAGAAGTGTAAAAGGGCTCACCTAACCTGAATAAACAACATTCCTTATTACCTATATGAGATACTGTAATAATCTGTTGAGGGGGGCTCGTTGGAATATTATTTGGATTCAGTGCCTTCTAGAGTGATTGTAATAATGATGTATATGTTTAAGCCTTAATAAAGAGTCATTATGCGGACTTAAATGGTTTAATGTTGTAAAATTAAGTCATTAAATGTTGTAATTGCTGTTTTTTTTGGGTATATTCATTAAAGCCTTAAGATTAAGGCCTACTGTGTCTTTTTTGCTAATAAGGCGTTAAAAATGAATCATAATGAGTATTCTTATCAAGTGTCTGATGTGTTGAAAAAACTGGGTGATCGGGTGAAAACTAAGCGACTACAGTTAAATATAACTCAGTTAGAATGTGCGGATAAAGCAGGGGTGAGTCGAAGGACCGTACAGGCTATTGAGGGCGGTGAGTCAATTTCTCTGGGAAAATTTTTAGCACAATTAGAGGTCTTGCATATGCTTCCTGAATTTGACCGTGAAATTTCCGATGTGCTTATGAGTCCTCTTGAGCTTGCTAAACGAAAAGGTAAACAGAGAAAACGGTCTTCTAAAACGCGACAAGTAAATGACAATAATGAGATAGAACAATGGTAAAACGTGTTGATGTGGCTACAGTTTCGTTGTTTGGAGAGATGCTCGGGGCAATCGCGTGGGATGAAGGTAGAGAGTGCGGATTGTTTGAATATGATTCTAGTTTTTTAAAAAAAGGAATTTCTGTTTCACCTTATTTTAAACAGGGTGAAGATGGGAGTATTGTATTAGAGAATACTCTTGATCCAGGAACATACAAAGGGCTTCCTGGATTCTTAGCTGACTCGTTGCCCGACGATTTTGGCAATGCAGTTATTAATGCATGGTTGTCTCGTCAAGGAAGAAAAAAGAGCAGTTTCAGTCCAGTTGAGAGGTTGTGTTTTACAGGAATGAGAGGGATGGGGGCCTTAGAGTTTCAACCAGAGGTACAAAAGGCTTTTGATCGGTCAATGGATGTAGAAATCTCAGAACTCATTGAACTTTCTAATTCAGTATTGCAAAGTCGCAAAAACCTTGCAGTTAATATGGATATGAATGAAGATGATGCGCTGCGAGAAATAATTAGTGTTGGCACATCGGCAGGTGGCCAGCGCCCAAAAGCGGTACTTGCGATTCACCCTAACACAGGGCAGGTAAAGTCGGGGCAAGTTACTGCTCCCAAAGGGTTTGAGTATTGGCTTCTTAAATTTGATGGAGTGGGGAATACAGTACCTGGTGTTATTGCAGATCCTCAGGGCTATGGTAGAATTGAGTATGCATATTCACAGATGGCTCAGGCATGCGGCATTACAATGACTGATTGTAAAGTGTGGGAAGAAAATGGTCGTGCCCACTTTATGACAAAACGTTTTGATCGTTTTGAAAATGGGCAAAAACTCCATATGCTCACACTGTGTGGTATGGCTCATTTCGATTATCGTAAACCAGGGTATTACGGGTATGAACAGGCGTTTGATGTAATGCGTGAAATAAAGCTTCCCCATTCACAGGCGGAGCAACTCTTTCGGAGAATGGTATTTAATGTGGTATCACGAAACCAAGATGATCATACAAAAAATATTTCATTTCTTATGGATGTAAATGGACGCTGGTCACTGTCACCTGCGTACGATGTTACGTATAGTTATAATCCGAATGGACAATGGACAAATAAGCATCAGATGACTATTAACGGTAAGAGAGACGGTTTTACGTTAAAAGATTTGATTACTGTAGGGAGAGGCATCCGTTTACAGGATTCTGAAAAGATTATCAGAGAGATTTGCGATGTTGTAGGTGAGTTTTCTTACATTGCCGAAAAGTGTGGAATTGATGCAAAAGTACACGATCAACTATCGAGTACTTTTCGGCTTGATATTGTATAGTAATGTCTTGACACTCTAATTTCTCAAAAATGAATATTTAATTGAATACTTTATGTTAAAATTACATTTAAGCGTGTTTTTAGAATAGATTAAGCTATGGGGCATTACGCTGGTGAAGGTCAAGGGGACACTGTTATGAATATATTGGTATTTTTATTTTTTTCTTTATTTCTAATTTCCTGTTCTGCTGACAAATCACCATTGGTACCGAGCAATTCATCTAATGAATCATCACAAATAGAAACGAGTTCTTCAAGCGATGAAACTGCTCCTGATGGATCTGAGTACAAGAGTTCCGGTGATCTAGATCAATATTCTTCCTCAGAAGAAAATTCAATTTCAGAATCGAGTTCATCCCAAAATAGATCTTCAAACAATGAAGCCATGGACTCTTCCAGCCTTCAAGAATCTTCGTCTTCAATGAGTACCTCATCATCAAGTGCGTATATTGAACATGATTTTGATAGAATTGAAGCCGAGAATTTTAACGATCAACAAGGTGACATAGATAACAATTCTGATGTTATTAGGTATTTTGGAACAGGAGATGTTGCCATTTATGAAGATGTTGATTTTGGCCCAGGAGCACGAAGTATCATATTTAATCTCGCACAAAGCTGGGGGGAGTCTGATGGTACGGCAAAGGTGAAAGTATATATTGATGATTTAGAGAATGATCCTATTGGGGTTTTAGATGTCGCAGAGACAGATAATTGGAGTGACTTTCAAAATCAAATTATTGGAATAACTCCCACATCTGGTACTCATACACTCTACCTAGAGGCGATACATGCAACAGGTGCTGGTGACGTTGATTGGTTTCAACTCTCTACCGACCCACTTCCCACTGCTCCTACAAAACCTTCGGGACTCACTCTTGTCGTAACAGGTCAAACAACTATTGAGGTGAGCTGGACCAGCCAATCAGATGATGAAGAAGGGTTTAATATTTATTGGTCTACCGGTGATGCGCGCCCGAGTCAACCCAATGCTCAAGTAGATAAAAAGAGCACAGCTTATGAGATAACGGAGCTCTTTCATAGTACTCAATATACAGTGTGGGTGAGTGCATACAATACGCTTGTGGGTGACCCGATTAGTGAAAGTACTACTACAGAGCAAGGAGAAAGTTCGGGAACGATTACCGTAATGTCATTGAATTTGTATGCTCATAAAACACTACCGCAACATGCGGGGGATTATGCAGATCTCATTAATTCACGTGATGCAGATGTCGTAGGCGTTCAAGAGGGAGTGGACGATTGGGAGCTTGGTATAGGGCCGGGTGAGATGCCTTGGAATTATGGCGCAGCAAATAATATTGGGAACGCTCTTGATGGGTGTTGGGAACAAAAATATCAGATCTTTATCAATACCTGCAAAGGTAACTCCTTTGTGAGTACGCATCGATTTGATTTAACGGATGGCCCTAAGGCAACACGAACAGGAGAAACAGCTATTATTAGTAAAAACGGGCAGCGCTATGCCTTTATTAATATTCATTGGGACCATCAATCGAATACTACCAAAGTGAAAAATTCTGACGAGACTGCAGCAGAAGCAAATCTCACCCCAGACATACCGACAATTGTTTTGGGTGATTTTAATTCTGGATGTACAGGCTCCGAAGTACAGGGTCTCGTATCTAATGCGGGTATGACCTTATTAGGTGATGCAGGAATTGATTGCATTTTAGTAAGAGGGGCTTCGGGGACATCGGAAAGATTTAGTGGATGGCCATCAGATCACCCTTCTTTAGATGCTACGTTGCAGTATTAATGGTCCCTTACTCAAAATCATAAACCCTAGTGGGTAAAAAAGTAAAATAAGTCAACATTTTAGGCTAGACATCGTGATTTTTGAGCAGAACCTCCATACAAGTGGTACAATAACATATATTAAGTAAAACAAAAGTTTACATTCCGAGTTGCCTAATTGGGTGATTTATTCAGGAAATGGGGTAAAGTTTGTTAGGGACACGTTTTAAAGCGATACATAGAGCTTCTATTGTATTCAGTCTAATACTGATGCCGTTCCTCTATGCTGCGCCCATGACCGATACCCAGTCTATCAATGGGGTTACCTATGATATGCCCTGGTACGAAATCAAAAATGTTGCGGGTGATGCTACTATCTTTCTTATTGATAAAGATGGTGATATGTATCTCGATGCAGATGCTATTGCGGTATCTTCGGCTATTACCGGTCCCTTTGCAAATAGCTTAATTATTCAAGACGCGGCAGATGAAATCTTTGTGATAAATGCGGCCAATGCCTATTTCAGTGGTAAGGTCTATCCTAATTTTGCAACACTCCCTACTATGGATGGTGATGACATGGTCATTCAAAATGTTGCGGGTACTCCTGTAGCTATTTTTGATGGTGATGATAATTCGCTCTATCTATCGGGTAATGCAACGCATGATGCGGTAACAGTAGAACCACGTAACGCTCTTGCATTTGCAGGGGCAACCAGGGCAGCAGGGTCGTATCCTGCGGGTACTCACGAACATATTGTGCTCCCCAGTATGGCCATTGATTTTTCAGCAGGGTTTACTTTTGAAGGGTGGTTCTATTTTGATGCACTGCAAAATTGGGCGCATCCTGTGAGTATGAGTGATGGTACCAATAGTTTTCAAATACTGCATCATAGTACGAATGCAACACTGAGATTTAATACGGTAAATTCAACGAGCTCAGAGTGGATTGAAGCAACGGGAATTATAGATCTCAATAGCTGGATTCATATTGCGTATACGGTAACACCGACAGGTGGAGGTGTTGCAACGGGCCGGCTCTATAAAAATGGTCTACTTATTGATACTGATGCAGGGCAACGGTCCTTTCCCAATACTACCTGGACCACAGGAATGTTAGCTTGGGGGTCTGGAACTGATGGCAATATGTCCTTTGATGGCAAACTTGATGAATTCAGATTGTGGAATGATGTGCGTAGTCAGTCAGAAATACAAGCAGATATGTTTACGACTTATGGAACATTGGTAGATAACACGAACCTTGCGGCCTATTGGGATTTTAATGATGTTCTGGGGTCGCAGCTTATTGATGCGCATAGTGGGAGCTTTCACGGTACCCTTCAGGATATGAATTCTGATGCATGGCAATCGACATTTGGCATGCACACCTTAACCGTATCGAATGGAGGTAATGGTTCAATATCGCCATCGGGAGCAACAACCGCAGCTGCAACTCAGGCCTATCCAATTACTGCAACACCTGCTGCAGACTATGTATTTAATGGGTGGACAAAGCCAACGAATCCAGGGAACTGTGTGATTGCTGACGCTGCCTCTGCTTCTACAACGGTCACACTTACCGGGGATGGTGAAGTGCAAGCCAATTTTATTCCTACACCAAACAACTGCCTCGATTTTCTGGGTGCGACCAATACCGCAGGAACCTATTCTGGCAATGCCAATCAATATGTTGAAATCCCGAGTATAAACTTTCAGTCTACTGGATCGTATACTGTTGAAGCGTGGATAAAATGGGATGCACTTCAAAACAATGCACGGCCATTAATCTTTAGAGAAACAAATGGTGGGGCAACAGAAAACGGTGGTGCTGATGGGTTTATTATACAGAGTGTCGGTGCGGGAACAACCTTACGGTTTGCTATATGTGAACAAAGTGGTACGTGTACCCAATTAGATGAGGCATCATTTATTACTACAGGGCAATGGACGCATGTTGCCTTTAGTACAGTGAGTGGTGGTACAACTACGTTGTATAAAAATGGTGCGCAAGTTGGGTCAAGTGGTGGTACCCAGGCATTTTCTGGTGATGGCGCGACAGCGTTTAATCGTATTGCTTCGGGTTCTATGGTTGCGAATGATGAATCGTTTGATGGGCAAATCGATCAAGTGAGAATTTGGACTGATATTCGTACTCTCACAGAAATTCAAAATGATATGTTTAATGAATACAGTGATCTTGAAGCAAGTGATAACCTGTTGGCTTATTGGGATTTTAATAGTGTAAGCGGTGATACGTTATTTGAAAGTACTGATACTTATGATGGGGTACTGACTGATATGGCTAATTCGGACTGGGTAAGCTCATATACGACATATACACTCACGTTAGCGGCAGGTGCGAATGGGTCAGTTTCACCAAGTGGTGCTAAAACAGTTGGAGATGGGTGGGCTAAATCTATAACCGCGACACCTGGTGCGGGGTACGTTTTTCAATATTGGGCAAAAACTGCGGGGAGTGGTACGGTGGTATTTGGTGATGAAACAAGTGCATCCACTACCGTGACGGTGACTGGCGGCGATGCAACGGTCACAGCGTATTTTGATTATACCACTTGGGCAAATAATTCGACTATTATTTTAAATACAACCGAACAGTATGCAAATGTTACTAATACAAAGACTGATTTTCCAATATTGGTCCGTCTTACTTCAGGAAACTTTACTTTTGCAGATGCACGAGGGAATGGTGAAGATATCAGATTTACTACTGCAGCAGATGTACCGATAGACTATGAAATTGAACGGTGGGATAGTACTAATGCACTCGCAGAAATTTGGGTGAATGTTCCATCAATTGCGGCAAATAGTACCACTGATATTAAAATGTTTTGGGGGCGCGCAGAGCCTGTCAGTGAAAGTGATGGTGAAGCGGTGTATCTTACAGCCAGTTCCTATCAAGGTGTTTGGCACTTAGGCGAAGAGGGCAACGCAGGAGTGGATGGGTTTAAAGATGCAACATCAAATAATTATGATCTCTCGGGGAGTAATCTTGAAGCGACCGATGATGTAGAGGGTATTGTAGGGGAGGGAATCTCCTTTGATGGTGTTGATGAGTATATCCAAAGAAATCATGTGCCGGTCTCTGCCTATCCGTTTACTTTTTCTGGGTGGGTTAAGTCTTCAAATTCTACTGATGGTTCTGGAATCGTATTTTTAGGTGATATTGATGTGACGAATGAATATTGTCAGCTTGTTGTAAATAGTGCGGGGTATGCAGATGCCCGTGCGAGAAATACCACTGCATATGTGACATTATCATCAAGGACTGTCGATGATGGAAACTGGCATCACCTTGTCGCAGTATTTACCAATGCGACAACGCGTAAAATTTATGTTGATGGAATATTAGAAAATACTGAGACCACAAGCGTGACAGTACCAGCCATTGACCGTGTTGCCATTGGACGACGAAGTTCGAGTAGCCCTACAAACTATATGAATGGTATTATTGATGAAGTGCAAATTGCAAATGCAGGCCGCGGGGCAGAGTATATAAAACTCGCTTTTGAGAATCAACGTGCAGAAAACTATTTGGTTAACCCTCGTACATCAAGAACGCTCACTCTCGCTGCAGGAACAGGTGGTTCAGTAGCAAACTCTGGAGGCAATGCAGTCTATGATGATGCGGTATTTAGTATAAGTGCAACGGCGAGTGGTGGGTATGCATTTAATAACTGGACAAAAACTGCGGGTGCGGGTACTGCAACTATTATAGACGCAAATGCAGCGAGTACTACCGTTCGGATAACTGGGGGGGCTGTTACACTTCAAGCTAACTTTACTGCAACAACTCGAACCATAACAGTCACTAATGATGGCAATGGATCAAATGTTCCTACAGGTGGACAGACGGTAAATGATCTTCAAAACTTATCAATTAGGGCATCGCTCACTGTGGATAATATGGAATTTAATAATTGGACAGTTACGAGTGGTTCAGCAACCATTGCTGATGCAAATGCATTTTCTACAACGGTAAATGTTAATGGTGGTGATGCGACGGTGCGAGCTAACTATAAAACTATTGTGGGTAACTATGTTATGAAACCACGTCATTCAACTAATAAATGTGCAGATGTTTCAGGTGGTGTTGGTAATCAGGGAGATGATATCCAGCAGTATGATTGTAATGGATCTAATGCTCAAACCTTTGCAGTGGAACATGTAACAGGGGATTGGCATGCGGTAAAAACTATTACTACATGGCGTGTTTGGGACAGGGTTGTCGGAGGTAATGGTTCAAATTTAAATCTTTGGGATTTTACAACAGGAGCCACTAATAGACAATGGAAATTTGTACCCGTAGGCACGGCGGCCGCAGATGAAGGCTACTATAGAATAGTATCACGTAGTGATAATAGATGTGCTGATGTATCGGGCTATAGTTCTTCAAATGGCGCAACGATACACATGTGGGATTGTAACACTTCAGATAATCAGGAGTTTAAATTTGTGCGGCCATAGACGCTTGCCAGGTGCTCCTTGCATATTCCTCTAAAGAAAACTACATTTGTCTCACTCTGGATTTTCTATCCAGTCACCTATTTTCCAATATCACAGAGGCAGTAAGATGAACGTATTTAAAGTAAACAAAGTACCAATGGAACTCTGGAAATTGGTTAAGCTTAATAAATGGGCAGAAAGTGGTCCTGCCGCTCAAGAGCTTGTAACAACGGGTGCAGTGACGCTCAATGGTGAAAAAGAGACTCAAAAGCGCAAGAAAATTATTGTAGGTCATGTACTTAAATACAAAGAGTCAGAGATCAAAATTGAGCTATTCTCTCCAGAAGAGCGCATCTCCAAAAGTAAGGCTCGCCCCAAAAAGCACTAATATTAACGAAATCAAGGGCGTGCCATGAGTCACGGCCGGTCAATTTTTGCTATATTATCTCACAATACCTGTTTATTTTGGATTAGATGAGCCATTCTCTATTTATTCGTTCGTTCTGTTTTTTCTGTCTTCTGATAGCGACTCCATTTGCTGGATTGGTTTCTGATGGTGATACCATAAATGGTGTGAAATTTTCAAAGCCATGGTATGCAATAGAGACTCCTGATAGTAGTAAAACTATTCTTCTCATTGATAAAGATGGTGATCTCTACTTAGGGGCGGATTCTGGAAATATTTTTCTTTACCACTCGCCAAAGCGCGACACCCTTCCCAGTTATATTTTGCAAAATGATACGACAGACTACTTTTTAGCAAATCGTGAAAAGAGCATGATTACGGGCGCCATCTATACGGGCAGTAAGATACCACAACCCACTGCAACAGATTTTGTGATAAAAAATGTCAAAGGAACGCATGTTGCGCTTTTTGATGGACTCCATGGAAACCTCTATGTAAAAGGTGATGCAGCCCAAGTGGTGAATTATGAAATTACCAGTCGCAATTATGGTGATGTCTTTCCTGATACTGTTATGAGTATGGTTCGCGGAGATACGCACCAGGTAGCTATAAGTGCAGTTGCCGACAAGCGCTTTATATTTAATGGATGGTATGCAGGGGGGCATAAAGAGCAGATTACTATTCAAGATAGCAGTGAAGAGAAAACGACTGTGGCTATTGCAGGAGAAGGGTCGGTTTATGCACGCTTTACTCGAGAACCTCAAAAAGCGTTAAAACTCTCGGCCAGTGATAGTCAATATGTTGAGCTTCCACCAATAGTGATAGATGCGCCAAAAGGATTTACTCTTTCAGGTTGGTTAAAGGTTGATTCGAATCAGGTCGACAGTGCAACAATTATTCAGCTTTATCAAAGTGAAGGAGAGAGCAGTCTTGAGCTGAAGAGTGATTCAGCCGGTTTTATTACACTCCTTCTCAATGATTCAAGCTGTAAAGAGCCTGTGGAGCTCGTATCCCTCGATAGCATGGTTGTTCCCAATAAGTGGGTGCACTATACTGCTCGATTGGATGGGCGAACTGTTGCGCTCTATCGTAATGGCTTACTTGATACCTCAGTAGTTGCGACCTGTCGATTTGACAATACTCATTTTGATAGAGGCTTTATTGGGGCACAGTCCAGTGATACTGATACGCTGAGTCACTATATTGACGGCATAATCGATGAAATAAAAATGTGGGATACACCGTTGTCGGATTCCCTGATTCGTGCTATGCAGTTTGTGAAGCCCGACTCTACTCATACCGGTTTAATTGCATGGTACTCATTTAACAGAACCCTCGGGACATTGGTGCCTGATAAAAGTGTTCATGCAAATCATGGTAGAATGATACATGGTATAGCAAAGGAACATTGGTCACGTTCATATGCAGAACGGGTTTCTCGAGTCACTATTTTTGGCGATGGATCAATTACTCCTGATGGAAAGTTTATCAAATTGGCGTTGACCCAACGGGTGGTTCTTTCAGCTCAACCAGGCCGGTGGCATAGCTTTAGTCATTGGCACCCAAAGGGCTGGAAGCTTGCTATGGGTGATACGACTCAAAGTACTACCTGGCTAGAATTAGAGCGCGGAGGTGGGGTCCAAGTCTATTTTACACCACTCTATAATTGGGAAGTTTCCGATACTATTGTCAGTCATACAGCTTCTGTCAGTGACTCTCTGATATACAGAACAACCGTTACTCAAGATAGTGCATCAGTGCGTATTACCTTTGATTCAAAAACCCCTGTTGAAAAGGTGTTTTTGAAACTCGACTCTTTGCGGCCTATGAAAAAAGAGGTTGATGAGTGGGGTGAGTGGTATGGTATTACTCTCGATACTTTGATGAGCGATACCATTTTGCCAATCAGCTTTACTGTGCAACGGTCAAACAATGAAGAACATACAATATCTTCAAAAGCACCTATTGATGTGGTCTTTCCGTTAGATAACGACCAATCAATCAAAAAATCTCAAAAATAACTCAAAAACCTCCTCTTTTTACGACCGACCAGCCAGTATCTATGGTATAATCAAAAAGGTAATAGGGTCGAATATTTATACCACTGCACATTAGGTTTTGGGTAATGTGTGGTGCAAGAGAAGGCAACATCGAATGATTTTTGATAACTCATTAATTTGGGTATGTATCATTGCAATAGCAATTGCATTGGTGACGACGTTGTATTCTATGAAACTTGCTCATCGGTTTGGGGTGATTGATACGCCAGGAGGGCGTAGGATTCATGCCCGCACGGTACCTCGAATGGGTGGTGCTGGAATTGTTACTGCTTTTTACCTCACCTTGGTTATTACCGATATACTTTTTGATACTGTTGATTGGCACTCCTATTGGCCAATTCTCCTTGGGGGGCTTGTCATTTGGGTACTGGGTCTCGTTGATGATATCCGTTCTCTTTCACCCAAAATAAAATTACTGGTGCAAGCTCTTGTGGCAGGGTTTGTCATATCTCAAGGGACTGTCATAGAGTGGGTCAATATACCTTTCTTTAACGTAACTCTTCACTTAGGATACTTGGGATACGCAATCACCTTTATCTGGATTATTGGTGTCTGTAATGCCATTAATCTCATTGATGGGCTCGATGGACTCGTGGCCGGACTCTCAATCATTATTTTGGCTACTATTTCATTTTTTGTCTTAATGTATCCGAGGGGCGATCTACTGCCCCTGACTGTAGCACTCTCTGGGGCACTGATTGGATTTTTAAAATATAACTTTCATCCTGCAAAGACCTTTATGGGAGATAGTGGGAGTCTCTTTCTGGGATATATGATTGCAGTAGCAACGATACAGGGGACTATGCTCGACAGTGCCGCGGTAACCCTGCTCATTCCCATTACCATTTTAGGAATCCCTCTTCTCGATACGACTCTTGCTATTGTACGAAGAAAAGCAGTGAATAAAAAAGTGATGGAGGCTGATGCAGAACATTTACACCATGTATTACTCAGACAAGGACTTTCACATCGACAGACAGTACTCGTGCTCTATGGAATGAGTTTTATTTTTAGTGTGGTGTCAGTACTTCTGGTAACGGCAAACAAAAAAGGTACTGCGGCCATATTACTTCTTCTTATGATGATGATCTACTTACTTATCAGTAAGCTTGGATATATTCGTAAAATAGTCTCAACCCGTCACTACCAAGCAAAGAGAGCGCGGCGTTCAACCTACCGTCACGACGCCGGCGAAGAGATACGAACTAGTAGTTATAAAAGAAAAGTTATTCGCTTTGTAAAAGGCACTCCAATGCTTATACTGCTTGATTTTACTTTTCTATTGGCGGCATACATATTTGCCCGGTGGATACAGGCAGAGGGTAATCTTTTATTTAAGAGTGATATAGATAGTGTTATTCATTTTGGGTTTATTGCAACAGTCTATTTTGTTTTTATGTATGCGCGCAAGTCCTATAATATTATTTGGCGCTATGTTAAATTGTCAGACCTCAATAGACTTGTGAGAACATTATTATTGGTAATGGGAGTTGTCTATTTTCTTGATGGTTTTATTGTCCCCAAATTTGAACTTGGTGAACAATTCTATATGCTCTTTTTACTTCTTATCATCCCCTCTATCTCTTCAACAAGGCTCATGCATCGCTACTACTATAGCTTTGTAAAGCGGGTGGTATCGGGTCGGAAAAAGGGTGAAAATATTTTTATATTCGGTGCAGGGGATACGGGGGATTTACTTCAGCATTTTATAACCCATTCAGAAGGAATCCCTTTTAAAATTGCGGGTTTCATTGATGATAACAGCGGTAAGCTAGATAAATGTATTGATCGGTATCCAGTACTCGGATCTGTAGAAGACCTACCCCATTTAATGAGTACTCACAAGGTGAAGCGTCTCTTTTTATCGACGCCACTCATAAATAAAGAGACAAGGAAATTCCTCCTTGAGTATAATCAAACACTCGGACTTAAAATTCATGTATTTAGAATGAAATTGATGACTGCAGATCTAGAAGGGTTGGATTAAGATGAGAGACGTGATTCGGAGAGTTAAAAATGTTGGAACACTGATGATGCTGTCTGCTGTTGCAATGATAAGTACCCAGCACTGTACATTTGCCCCAGGTATGAATATGGGTGAGCCTCTGCTGGTAGTAGGCCATGAGACTGAAAGTGATTTTGAAGGCACCCCCGTACACCTGAGAGAGATTCATCCTGAAATATTAATGAAATATCCCGAACTTACTCGGCCACTCACTCTTGAGGTACCACGGAATCTTCTTGAGAGAACTGTTGATAATTATCGTTTAGGACCTTTTGATATCGTAATTGTAACGGTGTGGGAGCACCCAGAACTTTCACAGCCTCTCGGTCAATATCGGGCTGATCAGGCGACAGGACAGGTTATTGATAAAGATGGTTTTATGTACTATCCCTATATTGGAACGGTTCAAGCAGCAAACCATACTACAAGCGAACTTCGAGTGATGATTCAAAAAAGGCTCGCACGATTCCTTAAAGATCCTCAGGTGGATGTCAAAATACTTCGGTATCGGAACAAAACGATTTACGTGGGGGGCGCGGTTAAAAAACCAGGGATGAAATTTATTTCGGATGTACCCATGACCATTCCTTGGGCTATTGATCAGTCGGGAGGGCTCAATGATAAAGCAGATGGGAGCCTTTTGTATCTCACTCGAGGTGACTCGGTCTATACCGTTGATTTGGTGAGTATGTATCGAGAAAAAAGTCAGCTCGAAAAAATACTCCTGAGCGATGGCGATAAAATTCATGTTGCCACCAAAAATGAGACGAAGGTATTTGTACTGGGTGAAGTGGAGTCACCAAAGGCGATTGAAATGCTTAATCGGAGATTGACTCTTGCAGAGGTTATCGCAGAGGTTGGGGGGCTCGATAAAATGAGTGCTGATGCTGAAGAGATATACGTACTGCGTATGGGAGATGAAAAAATAGATCTCTTTCATCTCAATGCAGAGAATCCATTAGCCCTTGTAGTAGGTGATCAGTTTAAACTTCATCCTCGAGATATTATCTATGTTGACACCCATGGACTCGCTCGGTGGAATCGTGTCATCAATTTACTGCTCCCCACAATGAATCTCATTCGTGGTGGGTTTGATGGACAGTCATCTCCATTTAAACGTAATGGTCAATGGTAAGCTCCTATGAAAACCTATTTGAACTATAGTTGCTTGAGTGCCTGTATCTGGGCAGTGAGTGGTTCAATTATTCATGCCTCTATCGCAATTAAAGTATTGGGAGTTGCCCTCTTTGTTGGCTTAACTCTTTTTGAACAGAGGGGTATGGTACGCTTTGCTACTCTCAAACACCCCTACGTAATACTCATCGGGGTATTTAGCTTTATCGGTATTATGACAGGACTGTACAATGAGCAATTGACCGGAAAACTTTCAGCGTACGCCTTACTCTTTTTTGTGTTAATAGCGTACAATTCCAAATCAGAAGAGCAACAACAACATGCAAAACTGGGACTTCTTCTTGGTGGGGGAATCTATTTTTTAGTACTCCTTGCCGAGATAGAATATGGACAACTTCTCAGTGGTATCTACCGATTAGGCGGCGAGCAAAATCCCAATGCTGTAGCCTATGTTGGGGGAATGGTTGCCATAGGTGCCTTGGTCTCTTTTAATAGTGGCAAAGTAAAAACAGTATTTGTATTAGTGGGCCTTCTTATTATAGCGGCAACAAAATCAAAGACAGGGCTTGGGGTCTTTTTTATGGGACTGATAGTCTATCTTGGTCAGATACTTCTCTTTAGAAAGCATGTTGTAGTCAATAGACCAGTGCGCATTATGCTAGCCATGATTCCCGTTGTAGCAGTTCTCTTTCTTTCCCAGTACTATGATTTAATAGTGAAATCTTATCAGCTTGATAGCCATCGTGGGCTCGAGGGGGGGACAGGTCGTTTTGAAGCATGGGAGATGTTTATTCAAAGTTATGAAGAGGGCGATGTGTGGCAACTGCTCTTTGGCAAAGGAGTCGGTGCTAACTCTATGCTTGGTGAGGGTCATGGGTACTCCTCAGCACATAATGCATGGCTCGTACTCTTGTTTGATCTTGGTTTACTTCCCCTTATTGGACTTACGCTCCTCTTTTCAAATCTTTTTTATCAAGGTCTTGCACATCCCTATTTCCCGGTAATTATCGCGATGACTATTGAGAGTATGGCCGAAATTAATTTTATTGGAGTGGGTAATATTGGTTCTATTATCGCTTCATTTTGCATTATGGATATGATGAATGAACGGCGTAAAGCAGTGCACAATAAACGACTCGCTGTGGTGAGTTACTAATGGGAGAACATGGGACGCTTTTCTAAACAGGCTATACCGCCACTTGTTGCAGACTCCTTTTGGGCGGTGCTCGGTAACGGACTCGGAAAAGGTGCTGTTGTAATAGCATTGATGGTTGCCGCGAAAATACTCGACGCAGAGCTCTTTGGAGAGCTGGGAGTACTGCGCAATACTGCACTAATGGTCGCAGTACTTGCATCACTCGGTCTTGGATATACGGCGAACTCATTTGTTGCACAATACATTAAACAACAAAACAGGGCGGGCGCCTATAGTCTTACTCGTTGGGTGTTGGGTATAGGGGGAGTTCTAGCGCTTTTAGCAGGTGTAGGGGTTTATTGTGCTGCAACTCCTATCGCAGTACAGTTACTAAATGCCCCTCAGTTAGTCAGCCTATTTGGCTGGGTGGGGCTCTTTATTGCGTTTCTCACAATCGTTACTATACAGACGGGAATTGTCTCGGGGCTTGGTCTATTTAAACCTTTATCAAAGGTACTCACTATTCAAGGAGTGTTTTCTCTTGGTGCCATTATTGGTGGTACCTATTGGTGGGGGCTTATAGGGACTTTGTGGGGGCTTATTGCGGCGCAAGCCTTCTTGGCGCTCCTCCAACAGATACTGATTCAACGTGCCTTTGTAGGATGTGTTCCACAACTCGAGAAAGGTGTGGTACAAAAATTGAAACACTTTACAGTTCCGGTTGCGCTCCAAGAGTCCCTCTATGCTCTATTAAGTTGGTGCGTCACCTTACTTATGGTACACCTCTCTACCTTTGCTGAGGTTGGGCTCTACAACGCAGCCTTTCAGTGGATTGCGCTCATTTTATTTATACCAACTATGCTCCGTAATGTCTCTCTTTCCCATCTTTCGGCAACTGTAACTGCACGGGATAGAAATCGTATTATTAAACAAGCTCTGATAATAAATGCTGTTGCCATAGGGATGCCAGCACTGATCCTCCTTGCGGGGGCGTCATTTATCGAGTCCTTTTATGGGGGGAGTTTTGAAGGATTAGCAACGGTACTTCAAATTCTTCTGCTTATGGTTATTCCCGCAGGATTTAATAATCTCTTCACTCAGGTCTATATGTCTCTGCACAAAAACTGGATTGCTTTAGGGATAAGAGTTTTGAGAGATAGTGCTATAATAGCACTGCTCTATTGTGGTATTGAACTATTCATGGTGCCGGGGAGTCGCGCACTTGCTTGGTCACTCCCTATTGCGTATGTTGGTGGGTTGTCACTGTTTGTGGGGTGGTATATGGTTTTTCTTAAAAAAAGTGATACGTTATCGACCGTAGAAGGGAGCGTACTATGATTTACATATACCAGCCATGCTTGCCGCGCTATCGAATTCCTTTTTTTACCGTACTTGCGGAACGTATCCCGCTGACCCTTATTGTGGGAGCAACCGACGAAGCGGGATTAGCATCGGTATCAGCACCTGACCTCAATGTAATTACGGTACCTTCGCCTAAATTGTATTTCAATCGAGTGAGTTGGTATCGCACGAGTAGTGTGGTCTCTTATAAAAAAGGTGATGTGGTCGTTATTAATGGCAACCCTCGTATACTCTCGAATATACCACTTGTTATCAAAGCCCGCATTGCCGGGGCTTCGATAGTATGGTATGGTCAGGGGTGGTCTTCGGGGACATCCTCTTTTACGTATCTCGTAAGAAAAATTGCTATGCGGCTTGTGGCTGATGCTATTGTACTCTATACTGATGCTGAGGTGGAAGACTTGGTAAAAAGTATGTTACTGCGAAGTCGTGAAGATCAAATTTTTGCAACCAACAACGGTCTCGACCTGACTCCTATAGAAGAAGCCAAACGGACCATGAATCGCACTCAAGAGAGTACTATGATTCTGTATTGTGGAAGACTTACGCAAAAGAGTAACATTATGGAGGGGCTTGACGCTTGTGCTCTGTTACATAAAAGAGGAATCTCCTTTCACTTTACCATCGTTGGTGATGGCCCACTCAAGAGTCTTGGAGAAGAACGTGCCCGAGTACTCGGGATTGATGAATTTTGTAGTTGGGAAGGGGCAGTGTATGATGAGAGCCTATTGGCTCGCTATTATATGGATGCCCAAATTTTCTTTTACCCGGGTGCTGTAGGGCTCAGCTTAATGCATGCTATGGCCTATGGAGTTCCAGCAGTTGTGCATAATATACGAAAAAAACATATGCCCGAAATTGCAGCCTTTACTCACGAACAAACAGGACTTGCCTATACTTATGGAGATGCAGAGAGTGCTGCTAACGCCCTAGAGCATCTTTTACTCAATAGTGAACAGTGTCGGACGATGGGCGATACTGCAACTGAAGTGATTACCAAAGGGTATACTACAGATACTATGGCAGAACGGTTTCATAGTGCCATAACCTATTGTCTGATACAAAATCCACCAGCACGGAAGGGACGCTGTAGTCAGACAGGAGAAGGACTTTTTGCTATTGGTCCATCACATCAATCCATAACGGGACAGTCAATAGCCTTCCAGATGGTGGTCGATGCTTTCCCTAAAGCGACTTTTAGATATTCAAATGTCTTTCGTTCAAACCATTCCATAGTGTGCAATCTTTTAGCGACACTGTGGTACTGTAGTTCTGTTGTGGCGCATCTCTTAATCAAGAGACCTAACGTACTCTATATCTCAACAGCGCGCACCCGGTACGGGCTGATAAAAGACCTCTTTCCTCTCATGACTGCGCGGTTCTTAAAAACCCGAGTGGTGAACCATTTGCATGGGGCCGACTTTGTCAGTTTTTATGAATCCCTTTTCAAGGTTGAACGAGTACTTCTCCATAAGGCGTATAATGCAATCGATACCTCTATTGTTTTATTTGATGGACTTAAGGCTCAGTATTCACCTTTTCCCCATATGAACTGTGTGGTTATTCCCAATGCCGTTCCAGACTCAATTTTTTACGAAGAGGGCAGTAGTGATCAGGGTGAGTCGTTTAACTTTCTCTACCTCTCATCTATTATGCGCGATAAGGGCATATTTATTTTACTCGGGGCAATTGCATCATTAAAGGCAGAAGGGGTAACGGGGTTTACGGTAACTATTGCGGGTGGTTTTGAAAACGATGCGGTAGAAAAAGAATTTTTTGATAAAATTGGGGGCCTTTCTGAAGTGACCTATCTCGGCAGTGTCTCAGGGAGAAAAAAAAGGAATGCGTTAAATGGAGCCGATGTTTTTGTACTCCCAACCTACTACCCTACAGAAGCACAACCTATCTCTATTATCGAGGCTATGGCTTGCGGCACAGCAATTTTAACAACAAGACACAACTACTTACCCGAGATGGTTGATGCAAAACGAGGTGTTGTTGTGCAGCCTGGCTCTGTAAGCGAACTGGCTAAAGCGATGGGGTATCTCATGAGCCACCGAGACTATTGTGAAGAGCTTAAGGTATATAATAGGACTATTGCATCAAATGACTATAAAGGGGCGGCTCATATCGCTGCACTTAAAAAGGAGCTTGCGGAATGAATAGAGAACGATCTATGATAGCACTCCTCATTTCCACCTGTCGGCACTCTCAAACCTCTCTTGTGGTGTTGGGGGCCAGAGCATTATTCTATAAAGTTTTTTATGGTATAACCTTGCTACTTCATCAGAAGGTCTCTGTTCGTGGCGCTTGTAATATTAGGAGCGAAGGTCGCCTTGAGGTTGGGGTGCGGTATCGAGGTTTTCAACTGAAACAGGATAGAACCCTCCTTAATATTGAGGGTACGCTCGAAACTAAGAATGATGCGTCTGTTGGAAGAGGATGCCGCATTGATGTAGCCAAAGGGGCCACTATGACTCTTGGTGAGGGGAGTTATATTAATTGCCACTCCCTTATTACTATTCAACATGGTCTGACTATAGGAGATGCCTGTGCTATAGGGTGGCATTGTACGCTTCTTGATGATGACCTCCATGAACTTTCATACGAAGGTAAAGTTTCAAAGGATCCTGCTATAACTATCGACAATCATGTGTGGGTTGGGTGTGGCGTTAAAATATATAAAGGAACCGCGCTTGCTGAAGGGACGGTTGTTGCAGCAGATTCGGTTGTGAGAGGGGTGTTTACCCAGAAGAATACTCTCATCGCGGGGAATCCTGCCCGGGTTATTAAAGAGAATGTGAGTTGGAGTTAATATGAGTATGATACGGGTGTCGATAATTACTGCGGTCTATAATAATGAAGCGTCCATTCGGGACGCCATAGAGTCAGTGTTGAGTCAGGATTATCCCCATATTGAGTATGTGGTGATTGATGGTGGTTCTACCGATGCCACTCGCTCAATTATTGACGAGTATCAGGAGCAGATAGCAACGTATGTCAGTGAAGCTGATGGAGGCATTTACGATGCCCTTAATAAAGGGGTACACTGTGCAACAGGAGATCTTATTGGATTTATGCATTCTGATGACCTCTTTGGCGATGCATCGGTTATTTCGCAGATTGTAGCTACCTATGAGAGGAGCGGTGCAGATGGCGTATACGGGGACCTTGAGTATGTTCAACAAAATGATACGAGTCAGATTATCCGTTATTGGAAGAGCGCCCCTTTTGAAAGGGCGGCACTAAAAAAGGGGTGGATGATTCCTCATCCCACCCTCTATCTTGATTCGAAGGTCTATGAAGAGTATGGCGTTTTTGATACCGGCCTTAGGATTTCTGCAGATTATGAATTTATGCTCCGTATACTCACAAAACCAGCTCTCTCCTTTGCCTATATTCCTTCTGTTTTGGTTAAAATGCGGGTCGGGGGAGCGAGTAATTCATTCGGTAATTTGATTAAAAAGTCTAAAGAGGACCTCAAAACCCTCCGAAAACATAATGTGGGCGGAGTGTATACTCTGTTATATAAAATTGTGTCAAAGCTCAGTCAATTTGTTCACCGTAGGGGTGGATAGATGTTTTAATACGCAGTTTTGTAATTGGTAGAACAATGAGTGAAGTGAGAGCGCAAGAGGTAGGGAATGAACCCGGTGGTGAGATGAGCATTCAAGAGCTCCTCTTAATCGTTCTTGTTGCGTGGAAATCAATTATTATTATCACTGCCGTTGCAATGCTATTGGGAACGCTCTATATCTGGAGGTCAGTCCCCATCTATAAAGTAGATGCACTCATCCAAGTTTCTGAGAAGAGTAACAGTAGCCTGAGTGCCCTTGGAGACATGGGCAGTATGTTTGACATCACCTCTCCATCTCAGGCAGAAATTGAGTTGCTTCGGTCCCGCATGGTACTCGAAGAGGTGGTTACAGGGCTCAAGCTTGATGTGGTTGTGCAACCAGTCTATTTTCCCCTTATTGGTCAAGCCTATGCAAATAGAAACCATCAGGCACTCGAACCCGTTGACCCACCCTTTGATGTCGAAGGATATGCGTGGGGTGGTGAATTACTCAAGGTGACTGGGTTTCGAGTACCAAGTAAAATGCATGAACAGACTTTTATTCTAACTGTTGGGGATCGTGGTGAATTTGTTTTAAGTGACCCTGCAGGGAAGTACCCTTTCAAGTGTCGTATTGGTAGGCGGTGTGGACTGAAGATTGGGCGAGATACCCTTTCTATTTATGTACCCCAACTTGAGGCGAACCCTGGAACGCGCTTCAAAGTTACCAAGAAACGAATGCTCAAAGCAATTAAAAGAATTAGAAGTAATTTTAGTGCCACTGAGCTCGGTAAACAGAGTGGTATGCTTGGGCTCTCACTGACAAATACAGACCCAGATTTGGCATCTCGAATATTAAATAAAATTGCCGATAATTATGTGCGTCAAAACGTTGAACATAAATCAGAAGAGGCGGGTAAGACCCTTCGGTTTTTAAAAAATCAATTACCAGGGCTCAGAGTAACCCTAGAGGCATCAGAGAATAGACTCAATCAGTATCGCTTGAAAATAGGTTCTATCGACTTGAGTCAAGAGGCGAGCATGGTGCTCCAACAGACCGTTAAGCTCGAGAGTAATCTATTGGCGCTCAAACAGAAAAAAAGTGATCTACTGCGACTCTATGAAAAACGCCACCCAGCAGTACAGGTGCTGAATGATCAAATACATGATGTCCGTAAACAAATTAAGGGCCTTAATTCTGAAGTGAAACAACTCCCTCATGATCAACAAGAGGTGTTAAGGCTGAGTAGAGATGTAGAGGTTAATAATAAGCTCTATACAACTATGCTCAATAATGTGCAGAAACTACAGGTGGTTAAGGCGGGTAAAATTGGGAATGTTCGTATTGTGGATAGAGCTCAGCCTACCTACGACCCCATTAAACCCCAGAAGACACTCTTAATTGTTCTCTTTACGGTATTTGGTATTGTATTGGGAATTATTTGGGCATTCATCAGAAAATTTTGGGTGTCGGGAGTTGATGATCCTACACTCGTCACCAAAAAATTCGGTCTCCCTGTCTATGCAACAGTACCTTACTGCCCCCAACAAGAATTATTGCATTCTGAAATGAATTCAGAAGGTTCAGATGGGTACATGCAAATGGTAGGTAAAACTGATGAAATGGTTGTTGAAAGTTTGCGCAGTCTCCGAACCATGCTTCACTATGGTATGAAAGGGGCGAAGAATAACAGTATCATGTTTACGGGGCCTACTGCAGGTATTGGGAAGTCTTTTGTTGCGTCAAACTTTGCAGCGAGTCTCGCTGAAGTAAATTCTCGGGTACTGATAATGGATCTGGATATGCGCCGAGGACACCTCCATCGCTATTTTGGGATGGCACGAGGGCGCGGTATGTCGGAGGTTCTTATGGGTGACGCTGAAATACAAGATGTGATTATAGAGACAGGTATACCTAACCTTGATTGTGTATCATCGGGTACACTGTTTGCAGGGTCATCAGAGCTGCTAATGCGTGCTGAATTTGCTGAGGTACTCATTTACGTTATTGAACGGTATGATTATGTCATTCTTGATGCTCCTCCAATTTTATCGGTTACCGATAGCTTAATAATCGGTCAGCACACAGGAACCAATTTTCTTCTTCTCAAACACGCCGCCCACTCCATGGATGAAATTGCGAAGAGTAAACAACAACTCGAACATGCTGGGGTCGAGATAAAAGGGGTCATATTTAATAATGTTGCGCAAAATAAGGTATTTAAGAGGGGTTACACCTTTAAATACAGTATTGATGATTTGAATGAGATAACGAGGTAAAGTCAATGAGTGCGAATTGTAATTGTTATGCTACAGAATAATGGTATAATGGAGCAAAGAGCATTTTGGATAGCACTATGGAAAATCGTACCGACCCGCAAAAATTAAAAGGTGATCAGTTTGTTGCATTTAGTGGTGACTTTTCTGAAACCATTGCATTTAATGACCACAAAATATCATTTGCTGTAGAGCGTGCCCGCGGTAAAAAAGTTCTTGATATCGGGTGTGTCCATCACAATCCTGAAAACTATAAAAGTAAATATTGGGTGCATAAAGCCCTGAAAGAAGTAGCGTCATCCCTTGTTGGATTAGATCTGTTCAAGCCGGGTGTTGAATATCTCAATGAGCGTGGTTTTAATATTCAATATGAGGATGCTCAAAATTTTAGCCTTGGTGAAACCTTTGATCTCATTTTTGCAGGTGATATAATGGAGCACCTCGAAGACTTTTCAGGGTTTATAGAAAGCTGTAAAAAGCACATGCATATTGGCAGTAAAATGATAGTTTCAACACCTAATCCTTGGTACTATCGCAATATGATTAAAGCGGCACTCCATACAGAGGTGAATAATAATCCTGAACACACCTGCTGGCTTTGCCCGCGTACCTTGCGTCAGTTACTCAATAGACATGAACTCGATCTTGGTGAAGTGCAGTTTGGGTCGCGATATCTCAAAGATAGGTTGCTCCCTATTCCAAAAGGTTGGAAGAGCACGAGCTTTCATGCTGAAGTGGTACCACTTAAAGAGTGTTATAAAATGTAGGGAGTGGTGTGTGCCTTGTTCAGTGAGGCACACGTGTACCTTATTTTTTTACACCAAGTTCACTCTTCAAATCATCCCAGCGCCACTCTTTCTCTTTCCAAATATAGTGACGATAGAGGCGCCGAGCCAATTTACACGTAATTTCGTAGGGTATGGTGTCAAACCGTTCTGCAAGTGATTCTACAGAGATATCTTGGTGTACATCATGATCGATAATAGAGACTTCATCACCGACTTTCACATGGGGGAGGTGTGAGATGTCTATCATGGTTGTATCCATGCAGACTCGTCCCAGTATCGGGCACGGCTTTCCATTAATAAAGAGGTGACCTTCGTTGGGGCGCCCTCTAAAGTAGCCATCGCCATAGCCAATAGCAACGGCAGCAATGCGGGTCTCATGAGTAGCATGCCATTTTGCGCCATAAGAGACCGCTTCACCCTGAGTAATGGTAGATATCTGTTGTATACGCGCCTTTACTTTGAGTATCGGGCGTAGGCCGAGATCACGGTTTTCTGGGTTGTGGGTATCGAGAGGGTTATAGCCATAGAGTGCCAGCCCTGGCCGTACCATATCGTAATGACTCTCGGGGTAATTAAAGATAGCAGCTGAGTTGGCGGCATGAACATAATCGACCTGATATCCATCGGCGTCTAGTGCGGCCCTTAGAGAATCAAATTGAGCAAGCTGGGTAGCCATGTGTGATTCTGATGGTTCATCTGCAGTGGCAAAATGGGTAAAGAGCCCCTCTACTTTGAGGTTGGGCAATTTGAAAATACTTTTTACTTGTTCGGTTGCAGTATGGTCTATACCATAGCGATGCATGCCCGTATCAATTTTTATATGAATAGGGTAAGGGCTTTGTTTACTGTCTAAAAAATCATTGAGTGCTTGGGCTGCAGTGAGTGAATTGATGGTTGGAATAATATTGTAGAGTGCAAGGTCTTCAAAATCCTTCTCTTTCACGGGGCCCAGAGCAAGTATCGGGACGGTGATACCATATTTGCGGAGGAGCACCCCTTCGAATACATGGGCAACCCCTAGATAGTCCACCCCGATTTTTTGTGCAGCAAATGAGCAACAGAGGCTTCCATGACCATAGCCATGTGCTTTGACTGGAAAGAGTACCTTGACGTCTTTACCAACTCTCGCTTTAATAGTGCGATAGTTGTGAGCAAGGTTATCGAGATTTATGGTGATCCAGTTTGGTGTTTTAATCATGGGGCTCTTATGGGTGCTTGTTACAGTATATTGAGAAAGTAGCAATTTATAGGGGAGCGGGGCATGATTTTTGGATGTTGGGAGGTTGGGAAGGAGGAGTATAAATCTCTTCAGACTACATTAGGTTGATAATTCCTACCCTGTGCGACATACGCTCACCTATGGGTATACACCCTCCTACTATTGCCTATTTACATGTCGACTATGGTATACGATAATTAATCTACTCTACACAAAAGTATTGCATTAGTCAAAAAACTATACCATAATGTGCTATCACTACATTTTAGAAGAGAGGGGTATGCGGAATACTAATATCGTTTTAGGGCTTTTAACCGTGGGAATAATAGTTCTCATGAATTTTGATGTGTTGGAATGTGCATCGAAATATCTCTATTTTACAACAGAGCTTATTTTAATGATCATAGCGCTGTTTGTCTATCTCAATACCTTTCACTCAGTAGGGTGGAATGCACCCTATGAGAAGGATCAGGTAGCACCAAGGCCTCATGCCCGCTCTACAGCCAAAAAAATAACCGTTGGGTACCTTATTCTTGTGGGGTCAATGGCGATATTATGGGCACTGTTACAGTTTCTGATACCTGAGTCCAAAGGAGAATGGCTGCATTCGGGCCTTTGGTATGGGACGTTTGTAGGAATTACCTTACTCTCATTTTTAATCATTCGATCACACCGTCAATATGTTAATATGCGTGCAGTGGTGGTGACACTCTGTATAGTCGTTCCCATGCTCACCGGCTACGAAGCCATTATGCTCTATTGGGGCAAAGCGTGGGAATACAATCAAACGACCTTCGGTGGTTATGGCAATGGCATCCTTGGAACCATTTTTAAGGTCCCGGTAGAATCGGTTCTTTTTCTCTATCCCGTAACCCCTGTGACTGGCCTCATATTATATTCAGTAATTACCCGAAAGAAAAATGACCTGAAGGCCTTTTGGATAGCTATGGCAATCTTGACACCAAGTACTATTATTACCGAAGTTGCAGGTATCTATCTACTCGACCTCTGGAGAGTCTTTAATGAAAACTCAGTGCTCCCTATGGGGCGGTCAAATTTTGAAGAGTATGTCTATTATGAGATCTGGCTCGGCCTGGCACTGCTCATTTACATCTGGTTTGATAGAAACTTGATTTCATCAAAAGTCAAGGAGGGAGTATGAAATCGATATATTCAAATAGCATCTATCTCTCATTTTTAGCACTCTTTGTATTACTGATTGTGATCTCATTTAATCTGTTTCAGCTCCAAACTCGGTACCTCTACTTTTGTGGAGAGCTGGTATTACTCTTCTGTACTGTTCTTATCTATAACGGTACTTTTCGAGAGATGCGTTGGAATGAGCCCTTTGAAACAGTAGACCATTCACTTGATACAATTGCGGGAAAAAAGGGAAAGATTTTTGGGATTGCCTTTGCGGTCTTATTGCTCGTTAATATATTGGTGTGGATCATAACGGGGGTAGAAGATCATAGTGCATTTAAAAGTTGGGTACGTATGGGGCTCTGGTTTGGGTTCTTTGCAGTCGCATCGTCGCTCTTTTATTTTTTCATCCGAAAACGCGATAACTTTTTTAATACCAGATCACTCATCATCACGACACTCCTTATGGTTGTTGTGTTAACGGGGTTCGAGGCGGTGATGCTTCACTGGGGCCATGCATGGAGCTACAATCATACGGTTATGGGATGGGTACTTGGTATCCCCGTAGAGAATATTCTTTTTGTCTATCCTGTTACTCCAGCCTTTTGTATTGTGGTGTATTCAATTATTACTCGGTATCGTAATGATCTTAAAGCCTTTTGGTTTGCATCTTTTATTTTGGTACCCTCTGCTATTGCCGTAGAGCTGATGTCTATTTATACTCTCGACCTCTGGCATATTTACAATGACTACTCAGTGCTCCCTATGGGGAAAGTAAATCTCGAAGAGTTCTTTTTTTATGCAGTGTTTTTAGAACTAACACTGGTGACGTATATCTTTTTTGATCGAAATTTAAAACCAATACACACGATGAAACAATCAACAAGTGAATAAAGGAATCAACATGACACCGATAAAAATTACGAAATATGGCTGGGAAGTATTGATACTTTTTTTGGTCTCTATTATACCCATAGTCACTTATATTCATTTACCCTTTCATACCATAGTAATTCTCTATTTAGTAGGGATGACCTTCGAGATTCTCACAGAGGATAGCTGGAACTACAATAAGGCAATGGATAGGGCAACTTTTATGCTGCGTGATAGGGATGTGAGTCTCATCTTTGGATTAGGGTGGATTGGTACCCTCAGTTTTGGAATGTCATTTGCAAAAGTGCTTCGGGATTTTGCCGATGTCGATCTCTACTGGAGTCTCTTTATTGCTCTCGGGGTAGTAGGGAACATTCTTGAAGCGAGCTTTCTCAAGCTCGGACTATGGAAATATAATATGGAAGCTAAAGGGGTTAATCTAGGCTTTAAACATATGCCTTGTATTCTTGGTGTCCCTCTTTCTGTAGTGGTGGGATACTTTGTTTTTCAAGGCACGCTTATGTATTATGTCGTGTTTAAATTGGTTCCTTGGATGTTTAACTGCCCACAGCCTTTATAGGAGTCTGAAGTAGATGGATGAATGTTTATAGGTCGTGTAAACATTTATGGTAAATCAAAAAAGTTGAGGGAAATTCGTGCATTAATTTTGTGGAAACGGTACAATCTGACTAAATGATAGTCTTATCGGTTAAAAACCGGTTTTGAGAGGTCAGTATGGGTATGCTAAAGTTTGCCAGTGATGAGTCTGTTGATAAAAAGAAGAGTAGTGCTTCAGCAAGAAAATGGAAAGTCATGATTGTTGATGATGAAGTGGAAGTACATACTATTACACAGGCTGTATTAAGTAGTTTCAATTTTGATGGTGACGGTGTCGAAGTGGTGAGTGCGTATAGTGGAGCGGAGGCTCTTTCAATGCTCTCTGAACATAATGATACTGCACTTGTTCTTCTGGATGTTGTTATGGAGACTGATGATGCTGGGTTGATGGTAGCGAAAAAAATCCGTGAAGAACTCGATAATACCATGGTGAGAATCGTACTCAGAACAGGACAGCCCGGATCCGCTCCTGAAAGAGAGGTGATTCGTAACTATGATATAAATGATTATAAAGAGAAAACGGAACTTACTTCACAGAAGCTCTATACGACAATAATGGCTGCACTTCGTTCCTATCGTGATCTCAAAATTATTCATGAGAACCGGGTGGGTCTCAATATGATTCTCGAAGCGACACAAGATCTGCTCACACTTCGTTCAATGAAGCTTTTGAGTGAGGGTGTGTTGACTCAGATAATCGCAATGCTTAAGGTTGACCCCGGGGAGGTTATGCTTAACGCGGGTGGAGCTTTCACAGTCCAGTGTCCAGCAGAGGAGAACGATTATGAGTTGGTGGCTTCTACTGGGGTTTTTTCCAAAAGGGAATTGGCGGAATTTATAACTGAAGATATGCAGGGAATGCTGGAAGATGCTCTCAAGGCCCGGTCAAATATATTGAAGGATGATGCCTTTGTCGGGTATGTGGAAACGAGTAAAGGAATGAAGAACCTGATCTACCTTTCTGATTATACTCATATTGATGAGAATGGCAGGCAGTTACTCGATATTTTTATGGTGAATACGAGTGTCATGTATGAAAACCTAGTATTGAACAATGAAATTATCGACACTCAGAAAGAACTGGTCGGGCGGCTCGGGGACGTTGTGGAAAAGCGCTCTCAGGATACCGCCAACCATGTGAATCGGGTGGCACAAATATCTTATATTCTCGCAAAAGCATACGGTATAAATGAGGAAGAGGCTCAGATTATGTGTATGGCATCTCCTATGCACGATATCGGAAAAGTATCGACACCTGATTCTATTTTGTTGAAACCTGGGCAGTTGACTGATGATGAATTTGAAGTAATGAAATCACACTCAAGAGTGGGGTATGATATTCTGAACCCCTCCGACCGAGGAATTCTGAAAACCGCTGCGATTATCGCACATGAACATCATGAAAAGTGGGATGGAACAGGGTATCCTCAGGGATTAAAAGGAGAGGACATACACATATATGGCAGAATAACCGCTATAGCTGATGTATTTGATGCATTAAGTCATAAACGGGTTTATAAGGATGCTTGGGCAATTGAAAAAATTTTGGATCTCATAGAGGGTGAACGGGGCAAGCATTTTGATCCGGCATTGGTGACTCTCTTTTTTGAACATAAGCAAGAAATTCTGACTGTGACTAAGCTGTATGGATAGTTGTGCAGTCATCAAAATTGATGATGAGCAGTGTGTTAATTGCCATCAATGCATTCAGTCCTGTCCGGTAAAATTTTGTAACGATGGAAGCGGTGATCACATCGCTATAAATAACGATCTCTGTATTCAGTGCGGAAGCTGCCTTAAGGTATGTACTCATAGCGCACGTATTGCGGTGGATGACTGTGAATCGGCTATGGAAGCACTTGCAGCGGGTAAAAAAATGGTAGCTATCGTAGCGCCTGCTGCTGCAGCCTGTTTTGGTGATGAACACTTGCGTTTGAATGGTTGGCTTACAGCAAAGGGTATCGATGCGGTATTCGATGTTAGTTTTGGGGCCGAGCTTACGGTGAAAAGTAATCTGGAGCATCTTAAAAAAAGTGGTCAGAAATGTATGATTTCCCAGGCATGCCCGACGCTGGTTAATTACGTGCAGTTATACAGGCCAGAATTGATTCCATATCTTGCGCCGGCAGACAGCCCCATGGTGCATACAGTAAAAATGATTAGAGAGTTTTATCCGCAGTTTGAGGAACATGGTATTTTTATTGTGTCCCCCTGCATTGCCAAAGGGCAGGAGTTTTTGGAGGCGGGAATTGAGGCGTATAATGTTACCCTTGTCTCGATTCTTCAGAATATAGAGCGGGAAGGTGTCGACCTAAAAAGCTTTGAAGAGAGAGAGTTTGATAACTGCTCGGCTGAACGGGCTGTAATGTTTTCTTCACCGGGGGGCTTGCTATACACGGCCATGCGGGATAATCCAGAAATTTATGATAAAGCGCGCGTAATTGAGGGAGATCGGGTATTCAGATATCTGGATCAGCTCTCTGGCACTATCGATAAAGGGAGCGCTCCGGTATTGGTAGACTGTTTAAATTGTGAGCTAGGGTGTAATGGGGGGACAGGAACTCTGGATTATGGAGACGGGCAGCAGGATGAACTTGAAGAACGGTTGATTCGCCGAAAGGAGAAGATGGTGGCCCGATATATGGCCGAGTCGGAAGGAGAAGAACAAAAAAAAGGAGAGAGTGCCCGAGAGGCAATACATAAATATTGGAAGGATGGGTTGTATACTCGGACTTATAGGGATCGCAGTGCGGTATTGAATAATATTATTCATCCTAATCAGTCTGAAATTACTGAAATCTATCATGCGATGATGAAATTTTCAGAGGCTGATATAAAAAACTGTTCTTCATGCGGCTACAACTCCTGTGAAAGTATGGCTACGGCGGTTCATAACAAACTGAATCGTCCGGATAACTGTCATTTTTACCTTCAGAAAAAAGCGGCGAATGATATTCTCGATAGTGTTGATGCCGGAGTCATGCTGATAGACCCCTATACTCATGCTATTGTACAGGCGAATACTACAGCGCTCAGGATGATGGGGCGTGGTTGGAGTGAGGTAAAAGGGCATGAGTGTCATAATTTTCTCTGTCCGACACAACGGGGAAACTGTCCGGTTGTAACCAAAGAGAAAGCGTTTGAAAGAAAAGAGCGAGTTATGCTCACGGCGGATGGGGAAAAGGTGCCGATTATCAAATCGGTCCGATGGATCACTATTGATGGTAAGGATCTGCTGCTGGAGTCATTTATTGATATTACCGAGAGGAAATTTGCCGAGAATGAATTAGTTGCCAAAAAAGAGAAGCTGGAAGCGAGTGAATTAAAACTGAAGGATTCACTGGAGAAACTGCAGTCTGCTCAGAAAATGCTTATACAGTCTGAGAAAATGGCTTCATTGGGTGAACTGGTCGCGGGAGTGGCTCATGAAATTAATACTCCAGTGGGAATGGCGTTGACCGGAGTCAGTCATGTACATGCGGAAACAGAAAAAATCAGAGATGAGTACCAGAGCGATAGCATGACAGAAGAACGGTTCATTTCGTATCTTGAAAACTCATCGGTGCTTAATGAATCAGTGGTAATAAATCTTAAAAAAGCGGCTGAACTCGTTCAGAGCTTTAAGCAGGTTGCAGTGGATCAGAGTAATGAGCTGCCCCGCGTTTTTGGCTTAAAGCAGCTGGTGAAAGAAGTAATTATCAGTTTGCAGAGCGAACTGAAAAAAACGACATTGAATATTGAAATCAAGATAGCGGATACTCTTAATATTTCTTCTGTTCCGGGCGCATTCTCACAAATTCTGACTAATCTTATAATAAACTCCCTCAATCATGGCTTCGAAGGGCAGGCCGACGGAACAATAAATATCGCTGCAGACCTCAGCGATGGGGAATTGCAGATTACGTATCAGGATGATGGCAAGGGAATGGATGAGGTCACTCAGGAAAAAGTTTTTGACCCCTTTTATACAACCAAACGGAATGCCGGGGGGACGGGGCTTGGAATGAATATTGTATTTAATCTCGTTTCCGCAAAGTTGAATGGAACCATTCGTTGTGAAAGTGAGCTAGGGAGTGGTGTGCTGTTCCATATTACTGTTCCAGTAAGTGTCGATAAAAAACAGGGGTAGGAGAGGTGTCGGGAAGCTGATGTACTTTGTTTTTCAAGGCACGCTTATGTATTATGTAGTGTTTAAATTGGTCCCGTGGATGTTCAACTGCCCTCAGCCCCTATAACTCATTAATTATTTGAAATAGGCAGAATAAAGCGAAAGATGTAATTGAACTTCTTTCGCTTTTTCTTTTGCCCCTGATGTTGCAAGTGCATCTATTGCAGGCATTAGTTTCGTGAGGTAGGTGTGGAGCATGTCATGAGCGGGACCTTTCATAGTACACCCAGCAATTAGTTCTTTAATATATACTTGCTGTTCTAATCCAAGTGCTTTGAAAGTGCTTTCGTCAGACGCTTTTTTATAGCCATCATTGTAAGTGGTTTGCATTTTCTCTAAGACATTGCGCGTGTGTATATCCATTTCCCATTTTTGATCATCATTGAGAGTGAGTCCAGATGTTTCATGATTGTGTGCTGTTTGTTCTGTTGTAGTGGAGTCTTTTGGACAAAATGCACCTTGTGATTTGCTATGGCAACGTCCACAGGTTACATAAAAGGCTACTCCTCCGATGATGATAGTGGCAAGAATTGCTCCAATAATTTTTTTCTTCATGATTTACTCCTAGTACTATGGTGTGTTGTATAAAAATACAAAGATAGCGTGGCTGCAATGCCTGTTTAGTAGATTGTATAAATAAAGTATAGATATAAAAAAGCCGCTATCTTTTTAAGTTTTAAAATAGCGGCTTTATAAGATTGTTGTTTTAGGATACTACAGCTTATCCTCTTGAATACTCTCTTTTACCTCACCAAACTTATTCAGAAGGTAAGACTCAACAAAACTCACTGTTTTATCAAGGCGTTTTTCCAGTTTATTGAACTGAAAAAATATCACCATAAAAAAGAGTGAGAATGCAAAAAGAAGTATAACACTGATAAATATAAGCACTAGAGTTTCTCCGCAATTTGAATTGCATTGAGTGCTGCACCTTTACGCACTTGATCACCAACGATCCAAATGTCGTAAGTGTTTTCGAGAGAAACATCTTTACGAACGCGCCCAGCAAAGACAGGATCTTTATCGGTTACGTCGATAGGCATAGGCCAGCGATTCTCAGCACGGTTCTCAAATACTTCAACACCTTCAGCTTCATTGAGTACTGCATAAATTTCTTCTACCGTTACTGGTTTGTCAAACTGAACATTGAGTGCTTCAGAATGTGCTCTGAGTACTGGTACACGAACACTGGTACAGGTCACATTAAACGATTCATCGTTTAAAATCTTCTTAGACTCTTTAACCATTTTCCATTCTTCTTCACAGTAGCCATTCTCTTGCATAGGAGAATTATGAGGAAAAAGATTAAATGCGTACTGATGGGGAATTACTGAGCGTTCATACTCATTACCTTCGGCAAGTGCTTTTGCTTCGTCACGGAGTTCTTCCATGGCGATTGCACCAGCACCAGATGCTGATTGGTATGTTGTGGTTACACAGCGCTTGACACCAAATTTTCTATGGAGTGGTGCAAGAGCAACAAGCATAAGAATAGTGGTACAGTTTGGATTGGCAATAATGCCGTTATGGTCTGCAATCGCTTCGGGGTTTACTTCAGGTACTACGAGTGGAACCGTAGGATCCATGCGGTAAAATGAAGTATTGTCTACAACAACAGCACCGGCTTTAACTGCAGATGGGCAAAACTCTTTAGAGATTGAACCACCAGCAGATGAGAGTACAATATCGACACCTTCAAATGAGTCATGGGTGAGCTCTTCCATCGTGTATTCCGTACCCATGAAAGTGATCTTCTTTCCTGCACTGCGTTTACTTACGAGGAGTTTTAACGTCTTGAAGGGGAAGTTCCGTTCTTCAATTAGCTTTAGTAACTCTTGCCCAACTGCGCCACTGGCGCCCATGATAGCGATATTTTTACTCACTGTATAACCTTTCTATTGTGTGTGATTAGCTTATGTGGTTTTTGTAATCCTCTGCAGACATAAGCTCGTCAAGTTCTGCAGGGTCAGAAATTTTAATTTTAACAATCCAGCCATCTCCATAAGGAGCTGTGTTCATTGATTCAGCTTTATCAGCAAGTGCCTCATTTGCTTCAACAACGGTGCCGTTTACTGGGCAATAGATGTCTGCAACAGTTTTAACTGCTTCAATAGTGCCAATGCTGTCACCCTTACTTACTTCGTCATCCACTTCTGGCAACTCAACAAATATAATGTCACCAAGTTCACTCTGTGCATGGTCTGTTACTCCGATAGTAACGACATCACCCTCAACGAGTATCCATTCGTGATCTTCGGAATATTTTAATCCATCTCTAATTTCAGACATTCTATCTCCTATAGTAAGGGAAAACCTTGAATTTGGTCAAAATATACTTAATTCACCTATTGTTTCGGTTTCTGAAAGGTTTCAAATACAAATTCGAGATAAAAAAACAAGTATTTCAGTTTTTTTTGTTTTTTTATTTGCTTTATTACAAAAATGTGTGGTAGTCTGAGTGTACATAAAAAATATTCAATGCGAGGTAAGTATGAAAATGTTATGGAAAGCCGGAATTGTGGGGGCGCTGATACTCGGTGTGACTACAACCTGGGCGCAGGAGCAGAAGTTTAAGGTATATGGGTTTGCTGATCTTCAAATAAGTAAAATGATGTGGGAATCTAAGAATAATCCCCTTTTAGATTTAACTACATATAATGAAGATGTTAACATAGGTATTGAGCACCTAAATCTCTATTTTGATTTTGCGCCGAATGATAAAACACGTGCATTTGCCGAGTTTGGGTTTAGTCAAAATGTAAAAGGCTCTGTAATTGCTGAACCAGGGGCGACTCCTGCAATAATTAAAATGCCTGATGGTTCTCTCATGACGGCAGCAAGCGCTCCTTTTTATGTAGCAGCTGTTGCGCAGCAAGCAGCAGCAGCGGGTCAACCGCTCAGTGCACAAGATCAGGCAATACTTCAAGGGACATATGAGGCGCTTCTGGCTCAGAGTGAAGGTGCGGCAACTACTGAACAAAAAAATGAATTTGAGATAGAACGTGTTTGGTTTGATATATTTGTTAATCCTCTTTTCAATGTACGTATTGGTAAATTTATTACTCCAGCAGGTCTTTGGAATGTCGATCATGGCTCTCCTGTTATTATTCCAGTAACACAGCCGTATCAGACTTCAGTAATTCCAGTATTTCCAGAAAAACAAACAGGTTTAATGGCATATGGTGGAACTTATGTAGGTGACCATGAAGTAAGTTATAATGCATGGGCAACTTCAGGAAGAGAAGAAAGTGGTACCTCGGATGTGCCATATCTCGAAAATAATATTGAGAACGTAGGCCACTTGTCTTATGGTGGTCATGTAGCATTAAATACTGATGGGATTCTTGATCAGTTGAAATGGGGGGTGAGTGGACATTACGGACTTACTCGTAAAGAGGTTAAGACAAAACACTTCGAACTAGAAGCGGCAGATGTACTTACAATGTCAACTGCGGTTAATACTGCTAATTATTTCTATGATCAAGAAGAAATTGAGCAGAGAAGAGAGATGATTATTGGAACCGATTTGAGTATCGAACATATGAATGTTCTTGTTAAGGGGGAGTTTAATTATCGTACTGATGAAAATGAAATTACTGGTAAATCAACCGATTATACTGGGTATTATGGGCTTTTGGGCTATAATATTTATCCAACTGATCAGATTATGATAACCCCTTTCGCAATGTATGAAAGCCTTACTTGGAATGATCTTGAAAATACCCCTAACATGGCAATTATTTACGTTCCCTTTGGAGGCTTTAAAACAATGAGGCTTGGCGCAAAAATAGGACTCTTTTATAATACCTTTTTAAAATTTGAATATACAATGACCGATATAGTCCCACGAGACCTTACCTTGTCACAAGGCGGTCAGACCATTGTTCGAAATTACGAAGATAAAGATATGGATGTATCAAGTTGGTCTGCACAATTTAGCATAGCATTTTAAGGGAGGTGAACAATGAAAATGTCACTATTTAAAAAAACAATTGTATTGGTAAGTATTGCAAGTATTCTAATTTTTGCCGGAGATTATGTAGTAATAGTTAACCCTGGAAATGGATTGAGCTCAATCGATAAAGGTGAGCTTAAACGTATTTTTACTGGTAAATCCAAAGAGATTGACGGTAAAAAAGCTGTTCCTGTCAATATGAATTATGACACGCCAACTGCCGCAGAATTTTTGCCAGAAGTTATCGGTAAAGATGTCGGTAAATACAAAAAATTCTGGATAGACCAGATGATTAAAGGTAAAGGTACTGCCCCAATGATTAAAGCAAATGTAGCAGGAGTAAAAGCGATTGTATCGCAAATTCCTGGTGCGGTAGGGTATATACCTGTAGCTGATGTTGATGCTACAGTCAAGAAGATTGATGTAAATTAGTCTCTCGTTATAATTACCAGAAAACGCCCTCTTTTGAGGGCGTTTTCTGTTTAAATTGAGTATGTACTTATAAAAGAGTCTAGCCGGTAATTTTGAAAATGAAAGTTGATTTTTGAAATAAGTTGGCAAAATAAGTGAATTTGTGAGATAATCATTAAGAGAAGAAATAAGGGAACGTCCCATGAAAAACATGTCTATTACCAAACGGTTTATTTTTATATCCATACCACTTGTGTCCATCATGGTGATTATAGCTGGTATTATTGTGGGAATGCAGTCTAAAGAACGTATTGAAACGACAAGTCAGAAACAGGAAGAGGCAATCAAAACAACACTCGAACAGAAGGGTGAGTTTCTCAAAAATTTTATATCTAAAGTGACCCCCGATGCGATGCTATCCCAAGATCTCTATGTACTCAAGGTTTATGGTGAAGAGTTACTTAAAGACCCTGAGGTTGCAACGGTTGAGTATCTTGATGGGTCGGACAATGACCTTTTTAAATTGGGCAATGATGTACCTGAAATGAAAGTGTACACTGCTGATATTATTACTGATAAAGAGCGTCTCGGAATTGAGAAAAAAGTTGGGGTGATTAAAATTGGTATTGATAAATCTAAGCTGTCAAAGACAATAGCTCAAAATAAATTAATACTTGATGAGGCGTCATCGAATGTTCTCGTGTTTATGATTGGCTTTGTCGTTATTATGAATGTACTTATCGCACTTATTATTGTTATCACGCTTAAGAAGGTTGTGATTCAGCCTATCAATACCGTAACGAGTAAAATTAAAGATATTGCAGAGGGTGATGGTGACCTTAGGAGTCGTCTTAACTTTGATTCACTTAATGAAATTGGTATGATGGCAGGATATTTTGATAAATTTCTCGATAAGCTCCAATCCATTATTAAAGAGCTTGCTGAGACTGCAGAAAATGTGACTGGTGCATCAAAAGAGCAAGTGGATATCTCAGCAAAAATTGCGATTAATAGTGAAAGTGTCGCCCAGCAATCAGGTACTGTAGCAACAAATGCAGAACAGGTGACTGCGCGTATTAATCTTGTATCCCAAAGTGCTGAAGGAGTGTCGTCGGCGGTAAATACTGTTGCGGCAGCCATTGGAGAAATGAGCTCCTCACTTACTGAGGTTGCTTCTAACTGTCAAAAAGAGTCCCAAATTGCAGGTGAGGCTAATAGGCAATCTAAATCGACACGTGAGATGATGAGCAAATTAGGCGTTGCTGCTCAAGAAATTGGTAAAGTAATAGAAGTGATCAATGATATTGCAGAGCAAACAAACCTCCTTGCGCTCAATGCAACTATTGAAGCAGCGTCTGCAGGTGATGCAGGCAAAGGTTTTGCAGTAGTGGCCAGTGAAGTGAAAGCCCTTGCAAAACAAACTGCTGATGCGACAGGTGAGATTGGTAAACAGATCGAAAATATGCAATCAATCACCAATGATGCAGTGGTAGATATTGAAAAGATTAATCAGGTGATTGAAGAAGTAAATTCAATTTCACAAACCATTGTAGCTGCTGTTGAAGAGCAGTCTGCAACGGTAAGTGAGATTTCTTCTACCGTTGCTGATGCAGGGCAATCGTCAACCGAGATCGCTAATTCGGTGCAAGATGCTGCGAAGGGACTTGCAGAGGTTGCGACAAATATTAATGGCGTCAATGAAGGTATCACAGAGGCTTCCAATGGTATTGTCACGGTGAGCGAAGGGGCTACGATGCTTGAGCGTTTGGCTGGCGATATGAGTAAAATTGTTGGTCAGTTTAAAGTGTAAACCGTAAACGGTATAGTATGGAATCATCAAGCTTTCTGTGCGACTATACAAGTAGTTAATGTCCTTGACCATCTAATGTAATAGCAAGTTTTTTCATACGCCGCCAGAGTGTTGTTCGGTCGACGCCCAATACTTTAGCTGCTTGGCTCTTATTCCATCCTACTGATTTCAGGAGGTCAGTGAGCTCTTCTTTAGAAACGTTTTTAGCACCGCTGGTAAAGTAGGGGAGGTTTTGAAAGGGAGCCGAAGTGGTTTTGATATACTCTGTTTTCCGAATCTCTACAGGGAGGTCAAAGAGTTCTATGGTATCACTTGGGCAAATGATAAAAGCGTGCTCTATAGCGTTTTCAAGTTCTCGGATGTTGCCGGGCCAATTATAGTCCAGGAGTGTTGCCATAGCATCTTGTTTGAGGGCGGTAATAGTCTTGTCGGTAGATGCTGAGTACTTCTTGAGGAAGTGTTCTATGAGGAGGGGGATGTCCTCTTTACGCTCTCTGAGTGCAGGAATATGGATAGGAAATACTTTAAGCCGGTAATAGAAATCCTCTCTAAATTCACCGCTGTGTACGAGTTGTTTGAGATCGCGGTGAGTTGCAGCCAATATCCGTACGTTGGATCGTCTCGTTCGGTTTTCTCCTATGCGCTCAAACTCTTTTTCTTGTATGAATCTGAGGAGCTTTACTTGAAGGTGGGGGGAGAGCTCTCCAATTTCATCGAGAAAGAGCGTGCCGTTGTGTGCTAATTCAAAACGACCAATTTTGTCGGTTGATGCACCGGTAAAAGCGCCTTTTACATGTCCAAAAAGTTCAGATTCTAACAGGTTTTCGGGTAAGGCGGCACAGTTAACCTTTACAAGGGTTTCACTACTTCTTGGGCTGGCGCCATGGATGGCATTTACAATTTGTTCTTTACCAGTCCCCGTTTCACCGGTAATGAGAATGGTAGCATTTGATTGGGCGGCATGTTTTGACGCTTCGAAAATCTGTTGCATACTGTGGCTTTTGCCGACGACAGGTCCAAACTGGTTCTGTGTGTCGATGTTCCCTTCAAGTTCAGCAACTCTATGTTCTGTAAGTTTCAGTTGAGATATGTCTGTCATGGTCTCGACTACGGCAATTGCTTCTTTCTGATCATTATAGATGGTCTTGGTGTTTTTTAGAATGGGACGAGTAGTGCCGTCTTTATGTTTTAGAGTGCATTCACGTGCGGTGAGAGTGTCGTGCTTTTGTGCCATACAGCGCTCTCCCTTTTTACAATTGCAGTTCATTAATTGATGGCACGGGGTCGTCATAAGCTCTTGCTTTGTGTAGCCAGTCATTTCAAGCATTGCATTGTTGCAGTATTGAATGGTGTGTTGGGTATCAATAATAATGACCCCTTCAGCAATCGTTTGAAGAATGTTATAGTAGAAGCTTTGTTGAGTGATGTAATTCTTTAAACTCATGGTACCAAGTAACAATAATGGCTGTAATGACAATATACATTATCATGGTTAAAAGTGTTGCACTGCAACGTTGCATCGTTGCGTTATTACATATTTGAGTGTTGCGTTATGTTGCACTTTAGTTTTTTCAACTATGTAATATGGCGCTTTATACGCTGTTTTGGTATCATTACAACTCGTGAAGCTGTTGGCACAGGCTTTGCATTAGTGTTGGGCAGAATGACAAACATAGAAATTTAAAAAAGGAATCATTATGTCAGTATTAGTAGGAAAACCAGCACCAGATTTTACCGCAGCAGCAGTTCTCAACGGAACTGAAATTGTTGATGCATTTACACTTTCAGCAGAGATTAAAGATAGCTACGCAATAGTATTCTTTTACCCACTCGATTTCACATTCGTATGCCCAACAGAAATGCACGCATTTCAAGATAAACTTTCTGAGTTTGAAGCACGCGGTGTAAAAGTTATCGCTGTATCAGTTGATTCTCAGTTTTCACATTTTAACTGGCTTACAACACCTAAATCTAAAGGTGGCATCCAAGGTGTTACTTACCCAATCGTAGCAGACCTTAATAAAACAATTACTCGTGACTACGATGTAGAAGTTGAAGGTGCAGGCATTGCATATCGTGGTGCATTTGTTATCGATAAAGCTGGTGTTGTACGTTCACAAGTGGTTAATGATCTTCCTCTTGGTCGTAACATTGATGAACTTATTCGTCTTGTTGATGCACTACAATTCACAGAAGAGCATGGCGAAGTTTGTCCTGCGAACTGGGAGAAAGGTGACAAATCAATGAAAGCTACACAAGATGGACTTACTGAGTACTTTGGATAATAGAACTAAGCTATTACTGCAGGGGAATCCCTGCAGTAATACTTTTTAGGAGTATCTATGGTAAATGAATTAACAGAAATAGCCTTTGATGAGGCGATTGCTTCAGCTGATGGCCCAGTGCTTATTGACTTTTGGGCAGCATGGTGTGGACCATGTAGAATGCTTGGTACAATCCTCAATGACTTGTCGGAAGATGATTCAGTTACTGGAACTTTTTATAAAGTCAATGCTGATGAAAACCCTAGCCTTGTGGATAAATATTCCATTACATCACTACCAACGGTAATGATATTTGAAAACGGAACACTAAAAAATAGTGTCGTAGGGGTTCGCCCTCTCAATGTATATAAAGAGTTGTTGTTGTAAAGAAAGGATAAAATATGATTGAGAATAGTATGCTCGTTCTGTTTGGAGCGTTGGGAGATCTTACCCATAAAAAACTATTCCCTGCCCTCAACTCTTTTTTTGTGCAACAAAAGCTCCCTCAAAATTTTCACTATTCTGATTTAAAGAATACCTATATTCTTGTTGTGTACGAGAAAATTATTGATCCTATTATTCAATATGTTCGTGAATGAGTACCTATGAATGGGTATGTTTTTTTTCATGGGGGGCATGCTGCTCATGAAATGATTAATCGCAGTGGGTTCGAATGGAATGGATTCCTGCAAAAAAGTAGAAGGAGCAGACGGTAACGTCTGTCGAGTATAATATGAGTACGACAAATGTTTTTGATACAGCATACGACCTCGCTTATGCGGCAGCAGAAGATATTTTAAAACTTTCATTAGTGGGTGAGCCAAAACACATAGCTCTTTCGGGAGGAGCAACTCCTTTACAGTTTTTTGAAGTACTTGCGGAAAACCCTTTTAATGATAAAGTACTGTGGAGTAATCTTCACTTTTGGTGGGTCGACGAGCGTTGTGTTGATCCTATGGATTCAGAAAGTAATTTTGGACAATTCAAGCGGTTTCTCGCTGATAAAATCGGGCTCTTTCCGAGTAATATTCATGCTATAGACGGGAGTCATGACTCTATATTAGAAGTGCAGGAGTATAATGAGCGTCTTGCAACTGAAGTTCCTCAGTCAAATGACCTACCCTGTTTTGACCTTATTTTTCTGGGCCTGGGAGACGATGGGCATACGGCATCTCATTTTAAAGATAACGAAGATAGCATTGTAAAGGGATGTGCCCTCACAACTCTAGTGCAACATCCGGTGATAAAACAACGCCGAGTCACTATTAATATGAATGTCATTAACAATAGTCGTCATATTGTTTTTCTGGTAACAGGTGCAAACAAAACCAAAATTCTTGGTCAAATACTTAAAGGAAGAGATACCTTATATCCTGCGGGGCAAGTAATTGCTCAAAATGGTATTCTTGATTGGTATGTCGATGAAGCGGCTTTTGGAAAAGAGGATTAAGATAGGTATTGGTGGTGTGGCGAGTTGTTCCTATAATTTGTAACACAAAGCACACCCCTGATTGAGCATAATCTTTCATTTAGGGGAGGGATAGGTGTACTCCCATACAACTTTGTATCAAAACCTCCATAAGTTGTAGCTATTTAACTATTTTTATTCCAATCGTAGATACCATTGAGAAGTGGATCTATAGTGAAGAAATGTGAAGGGTCCCCAAAGGGATTAGGAGATACAATGTCGTACAGTATTACAGAAGTTTTAGAATTTGCACTTGCTATTGAAGAGACAGGCTATGACTTTTATGTAGCCCAGGCAGAAAGAACTACTAATCCTGAAGTGAAAAGTCTTTTTGAGCGCCTCGCACGAGATGAGGCTCAGCATAAGAAAGGCTTTAAAAAAATACTCAATGAAGTTGCGGGTCGTATTTCTGATGAAGGGCAATTCGGCGAAGAGTATTTTCAGTATATTAAAATGCTTGTTAAAGACATGGGGTTTAAACATGATAAATTTAATCGTGATGTTAAAACCTCAGACAATATTCTCGATGTTGTACTCTATGCCATGAATCGTGAAAAAGACACCGTACAGTATTATACAGAGCTCAAAACATTGGTTTCTGAACAAGATCAGGTAACGGTTGACCGCCTCATAGAAGAAGAAAAAGAGCATTTTGCAACTCTTTTTAAAGTATACGAGAGTTTAGAAGCGAAAAACGCTTAAAAACCCCTAATACTTCTCATACCGAAGCTTGTTATGGGTTCCTCATTCAAGCTTCATCAAAGCTTCATCAGTAGACTCTCCTAAATATCACCTTCGAATTACGGCCTATTTTCCTATATTTGGGCCATCAATTTAACACGCTGAATCATGACTGCTGATGAACTCTATGACCGCCTCAAACATGTTAAAGTTGGGGCACATACTTGTACCTTTGATCTCCAGAAATGTGAAGAGATCCTCCCGCTTATCAATGAAATTAATGCTCTCAAAAAAGAGAAAAATGCAGTAATTTTAGCTCACTCTTATGTTGCTCCAGAAATTGTATACGGGGTAGCGGACTACACTGGTGATTCTTATGGACTCAGTAAAGATGCTATGAACACCGAGGCGGAAACTATTGTTTTTGCAGCGGTAAAGTTTATGGGTGAAACAGCCAAATTGCTTAGTCCTGAAAAAGAAGTATTGATACCAGGAAGAGATTCTGGGTGTACTCTTGCAGATGCCATTACTGGTGAGCAGGTGAGAGCCCTCAGAGCAGAGTACCCTGATCATGCGTTCATCTGTTATATAAACACTACTGCAGAAGTAAAAGCGGCTTGTGATGTCTCTGTAACCTCTTCTAATGTCTATGATATTGTTGAGTGCTACCCGAATGATAAAATTGTATTTGTTCCCGATCTTCTTATGGGGCAAAATATCATTGCTGAGATGAAAGAGCGGGGTGTTAACAAAGAGATCGTGCTGTATGATGGTAACTGTTATGCTCATAAAGAGTATGATACTGATATGATCGATTTTCTTAAATCAAAGCATGATGGATTGACTGTGGTATCTCACCCTGAGTGTACTCTAGAAGTAACCTCAAAATCTGATTTTGTAGGTTCAACTGGTCAAATGATGGATTACATCAAAGAGTCTGATGAGAATGATTTTCTTCTTCTCACAGAGTGCGGGTTGAGTTCGCGTCTTCAGATTGAAAATCCTGAAAAGAATTTTATCGGAACCTGTAATTTCTGCAAATATATGAAATCGAATACGTTAGAAGATATAATCCGGGTTCTTAAAAACCCAGAGCCCTCTGATCGTATTGAGCTCGATGCTTCAGTTATTGTTGATGCTAAGGCGTGTATCGAAAAGATGTTTGAATATGCAGAAGCAGGAGCTCCCGCAGCTCCATGTGAGTAATCTATGTCATTAAACCCTGCAGACAATCTTAAAAACCTTATCGACCGGAGTATCGAGTCTCCCCAGATTAATAATCTGTTGAGTGGGATTTTAAGTAATGCAATTCTCGGTATTTTGCCGGGTGCAGGGAATGTTTTTACTCAAGACACATTGGCTCTTTTTAAGAGTCAGTTTATTGAGAATCATCTGTTTGTAGAACATCACCTGGTAACTGCAACACTTCTTACCCATGATGATGCAGACTTGAAGGCTCACAAAGAGGCAATTATTCAGCTTTGTAGTGATATTCTGATCTACAAGAACGCTCCGGCCTCAACAACTCTTTCAAATGAAAAAAACAGTGAGGGAGAGTTCTTTAAGGATTTTCGCAGGGTAAAATGCCCACTCAATTTTGTAAAGACAAAGCTTTTTCTCGATCGTATTAAATCGGGCGACCTTCTTAGAATTTACCTTGATGATGGGGCGCCTATCGAAAATGTTCCGCGGAGTGTCCGTCGTGATGGGCATGAGATTATGAGTCGTGAAAAACACGAAGATGATGGCGTTCTTTACTGGGATCTTCTCATAAAAAAACAGTAACTCCTCTTCATTAAGGGTGCTTTTTTATGGGCCTTCTGTCAAAACTACACCTCTATAAATCAAGTAACTAAAAATTCATTAAGAGCTCTCTTGCTCTTGTATTAGAGCATGTTCTATGGGTATAATTAAAGAAAGTAGTATCGGAGGTTCCTCATGTCCAAGATGCTTTATCCTACAGAACACCATCCGCGCGGTAAGTCAACCTCGCCTTGGTATACCTTAAAGAGTGATAAGGTCTATACGGGGCATGGCCACCCAGATGGTATTCGAGAAGAACCCTGGTTTCAGGTACATGACTATAAATTGTATCCTTCCTTTGGTCACCCAGATGGTGAAAGTAAAGATGCGAAGTACAAAATATCAATGGATGATGTTGTGCCATTGGGAAATGCGCCAGGAGGTCACGGCCTAGGGGCTTGGTATAAAATAGTCGAGATGTAAAGGCGTCGCTAAAGTTTTTGACAGGAGGGACAAAAATAGGTTCCCCTGCCTGCGACTTTAACTTTTACAATAGTAGTTTTACAATTACTGCACGGTTGCCCCGCTCGGTTATAGGCTTTCAGTGAAAGCTGAAATTTCCCTTTTTCACCATAAGAATTCACATAGTCCGAGAACGTAGTGCCTTTATTAAGAACAGCTTTTTTGAGTACTGCTTTGGTGGTTTTTAGAATGGAGCCAATGGCATCATCACTCAAAGAAGAGGGGGTGGTAAGGGGGTTCAGTTTTTCACGAAACAGAATTTCATCGACATAAATATTGCCTATTCCTGCAATAACTTCCTGATTGAGGAGGGCCGCTTTTATGGAGACTTTTCGATTTTTAAGGGCTTCTATGAGGTCTTTCTTTTTCATAGTGAGTGCGTCAGGGCCCAGCTTATGATCAATGAGATAACGCTCCTTATCACTGGTATTAATCAAAGTAAATCGCCCAAATGTCCGGATATCTCGATAGATCAATTTAGTGTCACTATTATCAAAAAAGAGTTCCACATGGGTGTGTTTATCTTTCGCTCTATCTACGGGTGTTGTAAACAGTTGCCCCGTCATACGTAAATGCACGACTACTGTTTTATCGTTACTTATGTGCAGAAAGATGTACTTGCCATGGCGGGTAACCGTAACGATCTCTTGACCAACAAGAGCCTTTTTGAGGGATGGTGCCGTACCATTCACAATACGAGGGAGATGAATTAAGGCTTTACATATGGGTTGTGAGAGGCATTGCTTTTTAAGCCCCTGTACAACGGTCTCGACTTCTGGGAGTTCAGGCATAAGAGTCCAGTGTGAAAATGGTACAGTAAAGATACTCTTAACCAATGCGGTGCACAATAGAACTATTTTTTATGTTCAAGTTTGAATAGCTTCTTGCCAATAATCCTTGTCAAAGGTTGTGGAACTATTATATTGGGTATTACTAATTACAAATGTGTAATAGAGGGTAGTTAAAAGCTACCCATTCTGTAAACAGAAACAAGGAGAAATCAATGGATAGATACGTATGTTCAGTATGTGGATATGTACATGTAGGCTCAGAACCACCAGAAAAATGTCCAACCTGTGGTGTAGGGCCAGAGAAATTCACGAAACAACAAGAGGGTGCACGTCAGTGGGCTGATGAGCATGTTGTTGGTGTAGCTAAAGGTGTTGATCCTGAGATTATCGAAGGCTTACGCGCTAACTTTACCGGAGAATGTACCGAAGTAGGTATGTATCTTGCAATGGGTCGCCAAGCTGCTCGTGAAGGGTACCCAGAGATCGCAGAAGCGTACAAAAATATCGCCTGGGAAGAAGCTGAACACGCAGCAAAATTTGCTGAACTTCTTGGTGAAGTATATGTCGCAGATACGGCAACAAACCTTCAGGCACGTGTTGATGCTGAGTTTGGTGCATGTGATGGTAAAAAGAAACTTGCTACTCGCGCAAAAGAGCTTAACCTCGATGCAATTCATGATACGGTTCACGAAATGTGCAAAGACGAAGCACGCCACGGACAACAGTTCGAAGGTTTATTGAATCGTTTCTTTAAAAATAAATAGTGGGTTAATGAGCTGCTCATTTGAGTGAGCACTATGTTGTTAATCCAAATAGTATAAAAAGAAGGCATTGACCCAGGTTGATGCCTTCTTTATAATTATAGCGTTCACAAAAGTGTGATCTTTTTTTTGATAAAGTGAGCAGTTGCCTTTTGGTTTTCCCATTGCTTAATCTATTATTCTATAGAAAATTTTTAATATATGGCTTGTAGTGACTAATATACCAAGGATTATAGATTATATCGATTATACGTTGTATGTGAAGGACTGGTATGAGTATCAAAAGTCATTAAAACCATCGTTCTCTTATAGGGTGTTCTCAACTCGGGTAAAGTTTAAGTCAAAGAGCTATCTTTCAAGTGTGGTATCGGGCAAAAGACAGCTTTCTCGAAAATCAATTTCGAAAATGGTTGAAGGTATGAATCTGACGGGAGATGACGCAGAGTATTTTTCACATCTTGTCTGCTTTAAAACATCTAAAACGAATGCTGAGAAAAATATTTTCTGGAAAAAGATAAAGACCTTTCAGATTCCCAACCTAAACAAAAAGAAAATATTTAAAAAGTATGAGCTCATTGAAAATTGGTACACCTTACCTCTTCGTGAGATTATTTGTGTTACCGATTTTGATAATAACTTCAAAAAACTGGGAAAAATGATCTTGCCACCTATTTCTCAGAAGGAAGCCCATGATGCAGTGGAGCTTCTTCTTGATTTAGGTCTTGTAGAAAAAAAGGATAATCGGTATATACAGTCTGATTTTGAAATTCTATTTGACCCTGATGTAAAGCGTTTTGCAGCTCAGAACTTTCAAAAGCAGATAATTACTATTGGAGCTGAGGCATTGTCGCAACTCAGAAGTGACTCAGTACATACTCAAACCGTTACTTTTGGGAGTAATCCAAGCCTTAATGGTGAGATAGACCGAATTATCCATACCTGTATAGAAGAGATATATGAGGCGATTCAGAAATATCCAACGGTTCAAGAAGTTAAGCAATTAAATCTTCAGTTTTTTTCTTTAAGCAAAAACAACTTAATTTAGGAGTCATCTATGCACTATTTACTATTAATACTTGTGCTCATACTTTCGGCCTGCTCTATGGAATCAGAGGTTGAGAGTAATTCAATTTCTGGTGTTGTTATTATTGGTGATAGAATTGGAGCCAAACAAAGTATAAGTGACAACGAGGCAAGTATCTACAATGTTTCACTCTTGGTGGCAAATGAACCTTCAAAAGCAGTGATGACCACAGAGACTGACCGATTTGGTCGATTTGTTTTTGAAGATGTACCTAATGGAAATTATATCGTACTGTCTATTGATGAGTGGCGCTATGGCGGAGTTCAAACCAATATTTCCTTATCAGGTGGCAAAGAAGAGATTGCCAATATTGATATGACCCCTTTTCAGAAAGTACCCAATCAATATGAATTCACGGGTGATGAATGGTTTTTCTATGATAAGCAAGTAACTACCCTGGGTGAAGCCGAAGTACTCTACTATCTTGCTGATGTAGATAATGTGTATACGAAAACTACTCAAGAAGTGAGTGTGTCTTATGTTATAGAGGTCGATGAAACAAGTCGGACATATGAGAGCCAATCGTTAACAGTGTATCTTGCAGAGGTAGGTAACAGCGGTTTTCTATCTGTTGAAGATAATATTGATATATCTGAGAGTAGTTTTATTGAAGAAGACTTAATTGAGTCATCAGAAGAGATGTTTACGTCATCCATTGAAATGTTTGAATCATCAGAGGAGTGGCTCTTATCGGAAGAATTACCGGATGAAATTCTAGAAGAACTGTACGGGCCTGCTGAAGTTATACAGGAAGTTCCTGAGTTTGGAGTTGGAGTTTGGATAGCGATGGGGGATAACATGGTTGAAGAGCCCGGAGAATATACTCATTCAATTCTTTCTGTCTATGAAAGTGCAGGTAGTATTAAAGTAGAGTTTATGGTCAAAGAAAATGATATTGATGTGAGTATGCATATGTATACTTATAACCTTAAGAGGGAGTCTGATTTTCTAGACTTCACAACTGAAATGAATGAAGAATTAACATGCACTATATATTATCAATCATATTCTCAAACAAGAATAGCAGTAGAGTGTAATGATTTTCAATTTGAAGATTTAGAATTTCACTATTTTTTCGAACCTAAAGTATGTGATAACCCCTGTTATGATGGGGTGTGTGACTATACTGTAGGGGAGTGCGCTCCCTGTATTGGTGACTGTGTCACTCAGTGTTTAGATGATGCTCAGTGTACCTATAGTTATAATAATACGACCTGTAACACCGGTCGAGAAATATGCGCCACTTCTTGTGAAAGCGGATGCTATGGAGATAAGAGCTGTAATGAAGAAAATGGTTTCTGCGAATTTCCAAACCAATATGATGTAACCTCTATTCTAAAAACAGATTTCAGTTTATAGAATAGAGGCACAAGCGCAACAAGTGCGAACCCACATTACAAAAAAAGCACTCTCAGTCGAGAGTGCCTAAAAATTTTAACTTTTAATATAAGTGTTTAGATGCGAAGCGAATTTTGCGCTGGCGTACATGGGTACGTCAAGTGAAATTCAACGAAGCAAATGAATGCTTATATTAAAATTTTTCAGAGTGAATATTGCCTGGGGCGCGTTTCTTATGCTCTTTAAATCCTTCAGTTTCAAGAAGCTCAGTTACTTCGTTGATCATGCCAGGGTTACCGCATAAAAATACATGAGTGTTGTCTGGAGTAAGTTCACAACCCATAGTTTTTTGAATATCACCATCTTTATAGATGTCTTGTACAAACTTAGTGAGGCCATTCCATGGTACAGGCTCTTTATCTGGGAAAAGAATGGTTGGGATATAAGTGAATTCATCATGGAGTGACTCAAGGAGTCTCAGCTCTGATGAATATCCAAGGTCCCATGAGTTCGAGGCGCCATGAATAACACAAATTTTGTGGTTCTTTTTAAGGGCATCAGAACGAAGCATACTCATGTATGGTGCAACACCAGTACCAGTAGCAATGAGGACAACATTTTTATCACCTTCTAATTGATCAAGGGTAAACATACCTGTGAATTTTTTACCAACACCAATTCTGTCGCCGACATCGAGCGAAAACATTCTTGGAGTAAGATTACCTGAGTGGATAAGAGTAATATAGAATTCGAGGTATTCTTTTGTTTTTGACCCTGATGCAATAGAGTAGGCTCTTTTGATCATTTTATCAGGTTTGTTTGGGTATGGCTCTTCAGTCGCTTCAGGGCATCGTGTTGCATCAGGTGGGAGAAAAAGTGCGCAGAACTGGCCTGCTACAAAGTCTGGAAGTTCCCACCCATCAGGAGCAATACGAATTACTTTCATGATCGGTGATACTTGAGTTACTTGGGTAACTATTCCATTTAGTTCATCATTAGCAGCCATATAAATCTCAGTATATTAGGTTATTATTATTTATGGTGTCTAAAATATAAAAATTAGCCGAGATACGTAAAATAATAAAACTGGAAAGTTGCTATTTATACAATTTTGATCTGATTTGTCTAACTTGCCGAGATAGTTGACAGGAATGTAGGGTGAAAGAGAATTGAAATTATGGGATTATTAGGTGTGTCCCTTGACGTTTCACGATGGTAGTATTGAGTAATGGCACAAGGTGTAGTAACGGGGCAATAAAAAAGCCACCTAAGAGTTGATCTTTGGGTGGCTTACATTGTGTTTGATGTATAATACTCTTTTGAGGGCTATGCCTTCTCTTCAATATTGATTCCCAGGTCAAAGCCACTGGTAGTAATCATCTCTTTATCTTGAGTAACATCAGATCCAATAGTGGTGAGGTGATCGCCAACGAGTGCCCCATTGATTCCAGCTTTGAGTCCTAGCTTTTGCATCTCTTGGTTGAGCGTTTGACGCCCACCAGCAAATCGTATTGAGGCTCTAGGGTTTACAAATCGGAAAATAGCCATTGTTACGAGTGCTTCTTCTGGCTCAATTGGAGGAGCATCTTGAAGGGGAGTGCCCGGCATAGGATTAAGAACATTAATCGGAATAGACTGAATATTTAATTCTGAAATTTCAAAAGCCATATCGACTCTATCTTCCCATGACTCTCCCATACCAATGATACCACCGCAGCACAGGTCCATGCCTGCAGCTTGAATGTTTTTGATGGTTTCTACACGTTGATCATAAGTGTGTGTTGTAACGATATTGGGAAAAAAGTTACGACTGGTCTCTACGTTGTGGTGGTACATTGTTACGCCACGCTTCACGAGCTCATCAGCTTTTTCTCTAGAGAGTAAGCCAAGAGATGCACAGAGATTAATATTTGTCTCTTCTTGCAAGCGATCATAGATCTTAGTGATACTTTTAAAATCTTTTTCGCGGATGCCTTTACCCGAAGTCACGAGAGAGAATCGGTGTACACCATTTGCTTCATTCTTTTTGGCAAGAGCGAGCGCTTCTTCTTCATCGACAAGATTATACTCGGGAGAGTTTGTGGTAAAGTGGGCAGACTGTGTACAGAACTTACAATCTTCTGAACAGCTCCCTGATTTCGCATTCATGATACTACACATCTCAAAATTAGTTCCGCTTTTAATTTCACGGATCTCATTTGCGGCGTCAAACAATTCTTGAATGTCGAAGCCACTTTTGAGGATGTTCATTACTTCTTCTTTAGTAATTTTTTCTTCATTAAGAACTTTGTTCTTTAATTCCTGGATCATAGGTAATCCTTCTGAGGGTCTGCGTCAAAGGTGGAAAAATTCCACATTTCATACACACTTGATCCCATCATTTATATGGTGTAATCAATTAAACTGACAGTTATTAAACTTCAGTCTTTGAATATGCTTCTTTTATCACTCCGCTCGCAAATACAATGTCGCCGTCGTAAAATACAACAACTTGACCCGGTGTTACCGAGCGTTGAGCTACATCGAATTCGCACTGTATATCTCCGTTTTCGAGTGGGGAGATAGTTGCAGAGCTTTCAGTTATTGAGAGGCGTATTTTAACACCAACCTCATAAGGTTCAGTAAGTGAGTCCACTGCAAGGTAATTGATTTCAGAGGCAATTAAGCCGTCGCTGAAAAGACCTTCGTTTGGAGTCACAACAATTTCGTTATTAGTGGCATCAATTTTAGCAACATACATCGGTACTTTTGCAGAAATGCCGAGGCCTTTTCTTTGGCCAATAGTATAGTGGATAATACCTTTGTGTTTGCCAAGGATGTTCCCGTCTGCATCAACAATGTTACCAGGCTCGATAGTCTCTTTTTCAAAAATAGGAGAGTAGTCACCGCCCGATACAAAGTCTTGACTTTCTGCTCTTTCGGCTGTATTGAGGCCAAAGTCACGAGCCATTTCGCGCACTTCATGTTTAGTAAACTCACCAAGAGGGAACAGGACTTCTTTCAGTTGTTCCTTAGGCAGGCCAGAGAGAAAATAGGTCTGGTCTTTAGTAGAGTCTTTTGCTTTTTTTAGAAAAACATCACCGTCTTTCTCTTCTAGTTGTGCGTAATGGCCTGTGGCAAAGTAATCAAACTGAATGCCGGCCTCTCTTGCGCGATCAACAAGAAACCCAAATTTAAGTGCGTGATTACATACTACACAAGGATTAGGAGTGCGTCCTACAAGATATTCTGCTTTAAAATATTCGAGAACAGTAGCCTCATACTCTTTACAGAGGTCAAATACGTGATATGGTATATCTAAACTTTTGCACAGCTCTGTAGAAAGTTCAATATCTTCTTCTTCACCAGGGCCATAACAAGCGTGTTTCTCTGTTTCTTGAATTTTGATGGCACCATCATATATTTCCATAGTGAGGCCAATGACGTTGTAGCCTTGGTGTTTAAGGAGGGCTGCCACGAGTGAAGAGTCAACTCCACCGCTGAGTCCTACAGCGACTGTCTTGTTTTTAGGTACCATTGCAAAGCTCTAATGAAGTTAAAGTGATTACAGTGGCAAATATAGCAAAAAGTTAGAAAGGGCGAAGGCTGAAGGTTAAACTCTCAGGTGAAAGTTACAAGTTGGGATGCGGGTATGTAATTTCTGTTTATAATCAATAAGGCCCAATGAATTGAGTTATTTGATGGTTATACGAGGCTATTCCGTTATAATTGTATTTCAAGAATGAATGAAAAAGGCCTGAAGCGAGTGTATTGTCGCTTCAGGCCTAAAGAATTATGTAAAGAAGAGGTGTCTATTCTGCGTCAAGAGCTTGGTCAATATCTGCAATAATGTCTTCGATATTTTCAATACCAATTGAGAGACGAACGAGATCCGGAGTGAGTCCACTCGCGATCTGCTCATCTTCACTGAGTTGTGAGTGGGAAGTGCTTGCGGGGTGGAGCGCAAGAGATTTTGCATCACCAACATTAGCGAGATGTGAAATAAGTTCAAGATTATTGATGAACTTCTCGCCAGCAGCGCGTCCGCCTTTAATTCCAAATACTACCATGGCAGTGTATCCATTTTTCAATTGCTCAGAAGCAAGTTTGTGTGATGGATCATCTTTAAGGCCTGGATGGCGTACCCATTCAACTTTTGGATGGTTTTTGAGGTGTTCGGCAACTGCGGTTGCGTTTTCACAGTGGCGTTGCATACGTACATGGAGTGTTTCAAGACCTTGAAGAAAGAGCCACGCATTATCAGGGGCTATTGCTGCACCAAGAGTTCTCAGGGGCACGAGTCTCATACGTAAAATAAACGCTAAAGGAAGAAGGGGCTCTGGAAGCTCAGTTGCAAATTTCATACCGTGATATGACTTTGATGGCTTATTGTAGAGATCAAATTTCTCATGTGTCCAATCAAAATTAGCTGCATCAACCACAATGCCGCCAATGCCCGTACCATGGCCACCAATCCATTTGGTTAATGAGTGAATAACAATGTTTGCACCGAGTTCAATAGGTTTACATATGTAAGGTGGTGTGAAGGTAGAGTCCACTACTAACGGAATGTGATGTTTTTTAGCAATAGCAGAAAGACCACGGATGTCGGCACAGTCGAGCACCGGGTTCCCGATGATTTCTGTGTAGAGCATTTTTGTTTTTGGAGTGATGGCCTTCTCAACCGCTTCGAGGTCGGTAATTCTTACCATGTTAGTAGTAATACCAAAATCGGGAAGTACATTCGCAAGTAAGCTATAGGTACCACCGTAGAGGTTGTTCCCTGATACGATTTCATCGCCAGCTTTGCAGATATTTATTGCAGTGTAAAAAATTGCCGACATACCCGATGCAACTGCAAGAGCAGCAGCGCCACCTTCCATTTCCGCAACTCGTTTTTCCAAAACATCTTGGGTTGGGTTCATGAGGCGTGTATAAATATTGCCGAGTTCTTTAAGTGCAAAAAGGTTTGCAGCATGTTCACTGTCGCGAAAAACGTAGGAGCTTGTTCTATGTAAAGGAACGCCGCGAGACATTGTACTGTCGATAACAGCACCTGAATGGAGTCCTTGTGTTTCTATTTTATAGGTCATTATTTATCTCCTTCGTCGAACACCCATGTTGATAAGTAGCGTTCGCCAGTATCAGGGAGGAGTGCTACAATTACTTTGCCCTTGTTTTCTGGACGCATTGCGAGTTCTTCGGCGGCAAGTGCTGCGGCCCCACATGATATTCCTACTAAAATACCTTCGTTTCTTGCAAGCTTACGAGTCATAGCTCCGGCGTCTAGTGAATGAATTTGAATGATTTCGTCATAGAGGTCAGTTTTGAGTACACCAGGAACAAAGCCTGCACCAATACCTTGAATTTTGTGTGGTCCTGGCTTATTACCTGAGAGTATCGAAGACTCTTTGGGTTCGACGGCAATAATTTTAACGTCAGGGTTGCGTGCTTTGAGGACTTCCCCAACACCAGTAATAGTACCACCGGTTCCGATGCCAGAAACAAAGTAATCTACTTTGCCTTCCGTATCTCTCCAGATCTCTTCCGCAGTAGTTTTTCTGTGTATCTCAGGATTTGCTTCGTTGTTAAACTGTTGAGGCATAAAGCTTCCTGGAGTTTGATCAAAGAGCTCTTCTGCTTTTTGAATAGCACCAGTCATCCCTTTCTCTGCAGGGGTCAGGATAAGTTCAGCACCAAAGGCTTTTAATATTTTGCGGCGTTCAATGCTCATAGATTCCGGCATTGTCAGTATAAGTTTATACCCTTTTGCTGCAGCGATAAAGGCAAGGCCAATACCTGTGTTGCCACTGGTAGGTTCTATAATGGTGCCGCCTGCAGTGAGTGTGCCGTTTTTTTCAGCGGTCGCAATCATATTGTAGGCAATACGATCTTTTACACTTGAAAGCGGGTTAAAGCTTTCGAGTTTACCAAGAACTATTGCTCCTGATTTGTCGCTGATATCATTTAATTTTACAAGTGGTGTATTCCCGATGAGTTCGGTTATATTATGTGCATAGTTCATAGTACCTCCTAGATACTGTAATCGTTGTGTTGCACTGTTTGTTCTTTATCTACTAAACTTTGTATTGTGTGTTTTGAGAGGACAGCCTGTTGTGCTTGGTGAAGTTCAATCCAAATAGGACGGGTAATGCATTCATTTGTCTGGGCGCAGTCATCATTGATGATACAGGGTACTGGGGCTTGGCTACCTTCGAGTGCATTAAAAATATCAAGAAGGGTTACGTCTTCGGGCTCACGCCGCATAATAAACCCACCTTTGGCACCGCGGATAGTATTAATAATTCCGCTGTTCTTTAAAGAGATTAGTATATTTTCTAAGTAGGAATCGGGGATGCCCTGAGTTGCCACGATGTCTTTTCTTTTAGTGGGCTTGACATTGAAATTTTTTGCAATCTCAATAATAGCCCGGGTTCCATATCGCGTTTTCGTCGAAAGCTTCATACTACCCAATGTTGATAAACTTTGTGAACAATCTATAATTTCTGTGATTTATTGTCAAGTGACTATTTTGGGTAGATCATTGTTGCAACAAATTCAATGATTGATCTTTTTTCTTATGTCTTCCAGAAGTCGCATTTTCCGATTTTAAATCTGTTAACGTGGTTTAAAATGTTTTCATTCATAGAAGATCTAGCCTCTATAGTTTAGTACTTCTCCAACGACAAGAAGGGCGGCATGGGTGAGTTTTCCGGTGGGGAGTCTGTCGCATATCTCCGAGATTGTTGATTCTACCAGTTCCGCATCGGGGTGAGTGGCGTTAAAGATGAGTGCGCAAGGGGTTTTTGGGTCTCTACCACTGTCCAGTAAAAAGTCCATATTAGCTTTCAGGTTGTGGCACACCATATAGAGTGCAAGAGTGCCTCGTCTGGGGAGTGATGCCCAGTCGACAAGGTTGGGGGTGGGGCCTGCAGATTTGTGTGCAGTAGCAAAAGTGATGTCGGATGAGACTTCTCTGAGGGTGAGTGGAATTGAGAACTGGGCTGCGGCACCAAAGGCCGCACTGATGCCAGGTATGACCGAGTGAGGTATCTTGTGTTCTTTCAGTACTTCTATCTCTTCGCCGCCCCTGCCAAAGATAAAGGGGTCTCCGCACTTAAGGCGAACGACAGTTTTGCCTTTGAGTGCTTCTTCTATAACGCGGGGATCTAGTTTGGGTGAGGCGGGGGATTGGGTGAGTGCTCTTCTGCCGACACATATTTTTTCAGTAGGTTCTGGGATGAGTGCCATCACTTCGGGGGTGATGAGTTTATCGTAGGCAATAATGTCAGCGGATTCAATTGCTTTGAGTGCTTTGATGGTGAGAAGGTCGGGGTCGCCTGGTCCTGCGCCAACAAGTATTACATGTCCGGTGGTACTCATAAGAGCCTCATAGTTAAAAAGGGTGTTTTGATGTAAATAACACCATAGTATCTATTGATTATACTGCATTTCTATTACAAAACTGAAATAGAATGCTATTATCAAGGGCAATTCTAGAAAAGATTGGAACAATTTCAATAAATTTGTATATTAATGTTCACAAACATTATAAACATTGTGACTTTAACGATGAGTAAGATAAAAGAATCATTAGAATTAATTAAAAATAAGCTCCAAGAGCATGGCGATACCATTTCGTTTGCCTGTAGTTTTGGTGCTGAAGATGTACTTATGGTTGATCTTCTTCATAAGAGTGGTCTTCCGTTTCGTCTTTTTTCAATTGATACCGGTCGTCTTCCGGAAGAAACTTTGGAATGTGCTGATGCACTTGTTCAAAAATATGGTGTCTCTATTGAATGGTATTTTCCGAAGCATGAGCCTGTTGAGGCGCTTGAGCGTGAAAAAGGAATGTTCTCTTTTCGTCAAAGTTTAGAGCTTCGGAAAGAGTGTTGTGCTGTTCGAAAAATTGAACCACTTAACCGAGCTATTGGTGGACTCAAGGCTTGGTTTACAGGGATTCGTGCTGAACAGAGTATTACGCGGTATCTTACCAAATCAGTTGAAGTGGATGAGGGTAATGGCGGTATCGAAAAAGTGAACCCCCTTGTTGATTGGTTGGAACAGGAAGTGTGGGATTATATAAAAGAGAATAATGTACCGTATAATAAACTCCATGATATGGGGTATCCCTCAATAGGATGTGCACCATGTACTCGAGCAATTGCTGCCGGTGAAGAAGCGCGTGCCGGTCGTTGGTGGTGGGAAACTCCCGAGAATAAAGAGTGTGGATTACATAAAAAGAAATAAGAATTAAGGATTGAGAATAAAGAATTAAACGTTCTGAACTCACGAAGAGGAATTATGGATCAAATAGAAAAGTTAGAAGCGTTAAGTGTAAGAATACTACGGGAGACTTACCGTAGTTTTGATAACATGGCCATGGCGTGGTCTATTGGTAAAGATAGTACAGTGCTTTTATGGCTTGCACGAAAAGCATTTTTTGGCCACGTACCATTTCCGTTAGTACACATTGATACTGCCTATAAGATTCCGGCAATGATTGAGTATCGTGATAAGATCGCTCTCGATTGGGGCCTTAATATGGTGTATGGTCAGAATACTAAGGCGCTTAAAAAAAAGCAGACCTATCCTGATGGAAATATTGACCGATTGTCTTGTTGTAAAAACCTTAAGAGTGATGCTCTTAAAGCGACTCTCCAAGGAACATGGGATCGCTACAAGTTAAATCACGAAACAAAAGAGTACGATATTGATCCCAATAAAGAACCATATACTGGTCTTATTGTTGGAGCTCGTGCTGATGAAGAGGGCTCACGTTCTAAAGAACGATACTTTTCTCCGCGTGATAAAAATAATGACTGGGATGTTGGGGATCAGCCTCCAGAGCTGTGGAGTCACTTTAAAACAGATTTTGCGGCTGGAACTCACGTACGTATTCACCCATTGCTTGATTGGACGGAACTCAATATTTGGGAGTATATTCAGCGTGAAAATATACCGATTATCGATCTCTATTTCTCTAACAAAGAGGGAAAACGATATCGGTCTCTTGGATGTTTTCCCTGTACAACACCCATTGATTCCCCTGCAAAAAATGTAGATGAAATTGTTGAAGAACTCAGAAGTGGAAATTTAAAGAATATAGCAGAGCGTTCAGGCCGTGCACAAGATAAAGAAGATGGTGG
>JAOPTW010000021.1:0-24720 GCA_051532035.1 Fibrobacterales bacterium
CGATAATTGAACTCATTGATGAGATGCTTGAAGCAAACGTAGAACTTGTAGTTTGTGAACGCATTCATCAACTTAATAAATTTTTAGCAATAGCCGAAGAGTCTGAATGGGGTACTGAATACCTCGACTTTAAACTCTCTATCAAAATGGTTGATGGAGTTGACGAAGCTATTGATCACATTGAAAAGTATGGATCCGGACACACTGAAGCGATTATTGCCACAGATGTGCTGGTTCAGGATAAATTTTTAAGTTCAGTTGATAGTTCTTCTATCATGGTTAATGCTTCAACCCGATTTGCCGATGGTGGCGAATATGGTCTTGGCGCAGAAGTCGGAATAAGTACAGACAAATTGCATGCTCGCGGCCCAATGGGTGTAGACAGCCTGACAACATATAAATGGATTGTTCGTGGAGATGGTCATATCCGAGAATAATCGACCACATATGTGGTTGTACAGCGCTGGTTAAAGGACACTTGGTGTATCTATCATGATATACCGCCTTTCCTTTTTTCAGATTACAATTTTTTTACCCTCCTTATTGGATAAGTAGGGTTAATAGGATTATACTATATGCAAAAAGCAAAACGCGAAATATTAATCAGTTCAACTCCTTATGACAAACGTATCGCTATTGTCGAAAATGGACAACTTTCTGAGATTGTATCAGAAAACCTCGAAACAGAGCGTGTCCTCGGCAATATCTACAAAGGTGTTGTTCAAAAGGTTCTTCCTGGGCTCCAGGCGGCATTTGTAGAACTCGGCCTCGAAAAAGCTGGATTTCTTCATGTGGATGATGTTATTGATCGCAACGTATTTCTTCAAGAACAATACGGCGATGATGATGACGAAAAAGTAAAGAATGTAAAACCAACTATTGATAAGCTTCTTAAATCTGGACAAGAGATTATTGTTCAAATTACCAAAGAGCCAATCTCAACGAAAGGCGCTCGCCTCACAACCCACCTTACTTTTCCTGATCGTTTTTTAGTCTGTATGCCAGGTACAAATTTTATTGGTGTTTCTAAAAAAGAGCGGGATTACGCAAGCCGTAGAGACCTCAAAAAGTTTATTCGATCTATTAAGTCTCGCAATGTGGGCTATATTGTTCGCACTAATGGCCTAGGCGCTAATGAAAAAGAGCTTGAAGCACAAATGAAGACTCTTGAAGGCAAATGGGATACGTGTCAAAAAAATATTGAAGAGGGTGTAGCTCCATGTGTTGCACTTGAGGAGTCAAACTCTGCAGAGACTACTCTCAGAGACTACTTTTCTGAAAGTACTGACTATGTTTATATCGACAATAAAGACGAGTATAATCGAATGAAGGATTACCTCACCGAGCTCTCTCCTGATAAAGCAAAAAAAGTGAAACTTTGGAGTTCAAGTGATTCACTCTTTGAAACCTTTGGAATCGAAGAAGAATACGAAAGAACACTGCATAGCCAGGTTAAACTTAAAAGAGGTGGCTATTTAGTTATCGACCAGACTGAAGCTCTTGTTGCTATTGACATCAATACGGGACCCAAAGTACACGGTAAAGATCAGGCAAAAAACATACTTGAGACTAATATTGATGCAGCTCGTGAGATCTGTAAACAAATGCGGCTCAGAGATATGGGTGGCCTTATTGTTATCGACTTTATTGATATGGATTCTGAAGAGAACCAAGAAAAAGTTGTTTCTGAGTTCAAAAAAGCGATTCGTAAAGATAGCGCTCCAGTGAGCTTCTCGGCACTCTCACAATTTGGTCTTATGGAAGTGACTCGTAAAAGAGTTCGAGCAAACATTTTGACTGAAAAAACTGACACCTGTCCTTGTTGTGATGGAGATGGCTTTATCTATACCGAAGAGACTCTTCTCTCAAATATTGACCGTTGGTTGGCGCGCTGTCAAACAGCGAGTAAGTACAAAGAGGTTTCTCTCGTAGTATCGACTGAGATGGTTGATGTTCTTATGGATAATAGAGCATTCTACTTTCACTACCTCGATGATAAATACTCAATGAAACTTGAGTTAGTTGAGAATGAAGATGCCTATATTAATGAATTTTGGATACTCAACACCAAGAATGGTGAAGACATCACTGAGATTTACGAATATTCAAAATAATTGTTGTATTGTAAATATTCATCTTTTACCCTAATTTTTGCACTTAGGTAAAACTTTAGGGTTTCAAAAGAATTATTTATTAGTATATTTGCATGCACCTAATGCGAGGGTGGCGGAATTGGCAGACGCACCAGACTTAGGATCTGGCGCCTTCGGGTGTGGGGGTTCGACTCCCCCCCTTCGCATTTCTTCTAATTTACTCAAACATAATCACAGAGGTTTCCTTTGAACGTTACTGTCTCAGATCCAAAATCTACTCAAAAACAACTCGAAATTGAGATTCCACAAGAGAACATCAAAGAGTCTTTTGACGCTAAAATCAAAAAATATGGAAAAGAGATCTCCATTAAAGGTTTCCGCAAAGGTAAAGTGCCTAAAAATGTTGTCGTCGCTCGTTTCGGTCCAAGTATCCGTCAAGAAGCTGTTGAAGAGACAATCGATGCGATTATCAAAGAAGAGTTCAAAAAAAATAACATCGAGCCTGTAGCACCTGCAAATCTTCAAAATTTTGAAGATGATGAGAAAGGCCCTATCAAACTTACTGTTATTGTTGACATTGATCCAGAAATCGAGATCACTAAATACGAGAAGCTTGGTGTTAAAGTTGGTGCAGTAAAAGTTTCCGACAAAGATGTTAAAGAAGATCTCGAGCGTATGCTCAAAAGTATCGCTGAAGAGAAAACAATTACTCGCAAAGCGAAAAAAGGTGATGTAGTTATCGGGGATTACCTCGAAGTTAAAATTGGTGAAGAGCCATCTACTATTCCTGAAAAACCAGAATTCCGTATCGAAATCGGTTCAAGTCAAACAAAAGAGTTTGATGCAGCTCTCAAAGGTGTAAAAGCTGGTGAAGAGATTGAAGTATCTTTTACCTATCCTAAAGACTTCTTTCAAGAAGACCTCAGAGAAAAAGCAGCGTATTTCAAACTTAATGTTACTGAAGTAAAAGAACTTACTGTACCTGAACTTGATGACGAAGCTGCGAAAAAATTTGGTGCTGAGAGTTCTGATGCTCTTACTACACAAACTAAAGAGCGCCTTGAAAAATATAAAGGTGACGAAGCTCGCTACGAAGCTCACAAAAAAGCAGTTGATAAACTTATTGATTCAAATAAGTTTGAAATTCCTGAGTCACGTATTTATCAATATGCAAAAAATGTTATTAATCAGCAACATCAAGGCCACGATCACGAATCAGTTGAACCAACTGAGGAAGAGATTGAACAAAGTCGTGAAAATGCTGAAAGAGATATCAAAAAGTACCGCATTATTGATTATATTTCAAAACAAGAAAAAATCAAAGTTAACCAGTCTGATGTTGATGCACGCATCAAAGAAATGGCAGATATGTACGGTATGGACTTTGAGCAAATGAAAGCTTCACTCCGTTCTTCGGGACATGTTGTGAACATCCGTGAAGAGTTAAAATATGAAAAAACTCTAAACTGGATTGTTGGCATACGCGACGAAGAAGAGTAAAAGGATTTAAAAATATGTTAATACCAACGGTCATCGAGAATACAGGTCGCGGTGAGAGAGCTTATGATATATACTCTCGCCTCCTTAAAGAACGAATCATTTTCCTCGGGACCGGTATTGACGATCAGGTAGCCAATAATATTATGGCTCAGCTCATATTCCTCGAATATGAAGATCCTGAAAAAGATATCACGCTCTATATCAATAGCCCAGGTGGATATGTTTCATCTGGACTTGCTATTTTTGATACCATGCAACATATTAAACCTGACATACAGACAATCTGTATTGGATCATGTATTAGTATGGGTGCAGTACTTCTTGCAAGTGGTACCAAGGGGAAACGTTATGCGCTCCCTAATTCTAGAGTTATGCTTCACCAACCAAGTGGTAGTGCAACTGGTCAATCAACTGACATTCAAATTCATGCAAAAGAGATCATAAAAACGAAAGCGACCCTCAACGGTATTCTTTCTGATGCGTCTGGAAGACCTATTGAAGAGGTTAAAGACAAGACTGATCGTGACTTTTTTATGAGCGCTGAAGAAGCAATTGAATTCGGTATTATTGACGAGATATTCTATCCCAAAACTAAGTAATTAATTACTTATAAGAACTTATGTACCATAGCGGAAAAAATCACCCAAGAGTAAACTGTTCATTTTGTGGCAAATCAGCAGAGCAAGTCGATAAAATTATTACCGGCCCTCCAGGTATTTGTGTCTGTAACGAATGTGTTACGATGTGCCACAAAATCATTACTGAAGAGATGAAACGTGCAAAGGCTTCTACTGTAGCTGCAGCCTTTGACCTGCCCTCACCAGCTGAGATCAGAGAGCACCTTGATGAATATGTTATTGGCCAAGTTGATGCAAAGGTAACCCTTGCTGTAGCCGTGTATAATCATTATAAAAGAGTGGTTCATAAAAACCTTGATGAATCGGGGCCAACCCTCGAAAAATCAAATATTCTATTCCTCGGACCTACGGGTTCAGGGAAAACCTTATTGGCACAGTCCATTGCAAAATTTCTCAATGTTCCTTTTGCCATTGTTGACGCTACCGTTCTCACTGAAGCAGGGTATGTTGGTGAAGATGTCGATAATATTATTGTAAAACTCCTTCAAGCAGCAGAGTATGATGTTGAAAAGGCTGAACGCGGAATCATCTTTATTGATGAAGTTGACAAGATATCAAGAAAAAGTGCTAACCCTTCAATTACTCGAGATGTTTCGGGCGAGGGCGTACAACAAGGGCTTTTAAAGCTTCTTGAAGGTACTACAGCTTCTGTTCCTCCAAAAGGTGGCCGTAAACACCCTGAGCAAAACCTAGTACAGGTTAACACTAAAAACGTTCTTTTTATCTGTGGTGGTGCATTTGAATCACTCGATAAAGTTATTGCACGTCGTGTTAAACAATCGGGAATGGGTTTTGGTGCAGATGTACAGAGTAAAAAAGATCACAATATTGGCGAACTTTTTAAGATGGCAGAACCAGAAGACCTCATTCAGTTTGGTATGATCCCAGAAATAGTTGGCCGTATTCCTATGCTTGTAGGACTCGATGAACTCGATGAAGATGCTCTTCTTCAAATATTAACTGAGCCCAAAAACGCTCTGGTTAAACAGTACAAAAAGCTTTTTGAAATCGACAATGTGAAACTCACTTTTGACGATACCGCTCTTAAAGCGATTGTTGCCAAAACTATGTCACGTAAAACTGGTGCACGAGGCCTTCGTTCAATTATAGAAGCATCACTTCTCAAAACGATGTATGAGATACCTACTCAGAAATCTATTCAAGAGTGTGTAATAACCGAATCGGTTATTACAGATGGTGCAAAACCTGAATATATCTATAAGTCAAACAAAAAAGATCTCGATAGTAAAATTGCCTCATAAGGGAATTTTACTTCACTTTTTTGATCATTTATTAGTCATTTTCTTGCTCTCAAATATGACTAAATTACCCCTTAAAGGTAATTTAGCGTATATTTAAAGTATAAGGTGTATACAAAATACCCTTATTGATGAGATTTGTTTCCCTTGCTTTAACGAAAGGATTCTGTATGGAAATTGAAATTTGTGGTGCCGCAAAAACTGTCACCGGTTCTCAACATATTATCCGCGTCTGTGGCAAAACACTCTTACTTGATTGTGGCCTCTTTCAGGGGCACAAAAAAGAGGCATATGAGATTAATCATACGTTTCCCTTTGAGCCATCAGAGATTGATGCAGTACTCCTCTCTCATGCACATATGGATCATAGCGGTAATTTGCCAAAATTGATTAAAGACGGCTTTAAAGGTAAAATTTTTACCACTCCAGCGACTATTGACCTCTGTAAAATCATGCTAAGGGATTCAGCCTACCTGCAACAACTCGAAATAGATTGGATCAACAACATCCGCAGGAAAAACAGTCAAAAGCCATTACAGGTACTCTACGATGATAAAGATGTAGATATCTGTATTAGTCACTTTGAACCAATTAAGTATGATGTAGAGTTTGAGATATTTGAGGGTATAAAAGTAACCTACCGGGATGCTGGTCATATTTTAGGTTCCGCAGGAATAGTTATTGAAGCCGATGATAAAGGGACGACCAAACGACTTGGGTACTCAGGTGATATTGGAGTGGCAGGTAAGCCTATTCTGAGAGACCCTAATCTACCACGAGCACTCGATGCGCTTATTATGGAGTGTACTTATGGTAATCGCCATCACAACCCCTATGAAAATGTTGAAGATGAGCTTGCGGAAACCATTTGCGAAGTGACCTCTAAAGGGGGCAAATTGATCATTCCTGCATTTGCCGTTGGAAGAACACAGCTCCTTGTCTATATCATGCACAAATTATATGATCAGGGAAGAATTCCTGATATACCGATTTTTGTGGATAGCCCACTCGCACGAAAAGCGACGGAAATTTATAGAATGCACCCTCATATCATGGACCGAGAAACTCAGCGAGTCTTTCTGGAAGATGAAGAGGATCCTTTTACTTTTAATCGCTTAACCTATGTTGATACCGCAGAAGAGTCAAAGGCGCTCAACAATCTCTCGTACCCGCATGTGGTCATTTCCTCATCAGGCATGGCAGAGGGCGGGCGAATACTCCATCACCTAAAGAGTGGCCTTACAGACCGTAAAAACATGGTTCTTTTTGTAGGATATGCCGCTAAACACACTCTTGCCCGAAAAATCATGGATGGTGAGACGTTAGTAAGAATTATGCGTGAAGAGATTCAAGTTAAATGCCAGGTCAAAACCATTGATGGATTTAGTGGTCACGCCGACAGAAAAGCACTCATTAATTATGTGAATATGTCTGAGCCCAATAAACTCAAGAATATATTCCTCGTTCATGGTGAACCGGAACAAGCAGAATCTTTTATTGATGCTCTGCGTAGTCAAGGTTACGAGAATGTAACCTATGCTGACTTAAAAAAGACCTACACCATTTAAATACTATTACAGAGAGCAATAGCCCATTGCTCTCTGTTTAGGTCTCTTCTTATGATTGGTATCGATACACTTCATCAAGATGTTCACTTGAATTTACTGATATCTCAAGATCTTTAATAATACCATTTTCAAGACTATAGACCCAACCATGAATATAAGGGTATTCACCTGAAATCCACTCTTCTTGTATAGCCGAAACCATCGAGAGATTATTTACTTGTTCAGAAATATTGAGTTCTACAAATCTTTTGTGGCGTTCATCTGAATCTGAAATGGAATCGAGCTCTTTTTTATGTAACCGATATACATCTTTGATATGCACCAACCAGTTATCGAGAAAACCAAACTTCTCATTACCCATAGCGGCCTGTACTCCACCACACCCATAGTGGCCACACACAATAATATGCTTCACTTTCAGTACTTTTACAGCATAATTAACCACGCTTAGAAGATTAGAGTCAGTGTGAACAACCATATTCGCAATATTACGATGTACAAAAATTGAACCGGGATGTTTATTGGTAATCTCTGTAGCGGGTACTCGACTATCTGAGCATCCTATCCATAAGTATTCAGGAGATTGGCCATCTTTTAATGAATCAAAGAAATTAGGATCAGCTTGACTCATTGTTTCGACCCACTCTTTGTTTCCAGCTAATAGACCTTTAATTGATTCAGACATAGTACTCCTCCATTTAACCGGAGTAAAATGTATGTTTTCAACCTAAATTTGGGTAGTTTTTCTTATGATAATTGCCCACCTCGATTCACATAGTGCAATAGAGTATTATCTGCCTTACTGAGACGTCTACAGGCTTCCCGAGCTATATTAAGCGTTATGTAGCCAAAGAGTTTCGGGTCTTCATGAAAAAAGGTCATAAGAGCCTTTCTGGTAAGTACCAAAAGTTCGACATTTCCATGGGCAATGGCCGTTGCACTGTGGGCTTGAATTCCAATTGCCGAGGTTTCACCGAGGCAATTACCGACACTAAAGTCAGCAATCACCAATGGATTATGCGGGTAATTTAATACTACTTTAACACTCCCTTCAAGAATGATATATATCTCGGAAGGAGAGCCCCCCTCCTCAAATATTATCTCCCCATCTACATAGGTTACCCGCTCTAACGTTTTGAATACCATAGCAAGGTGGGTATCACTCAGCCCCCCAAAAAGGGATATTTTATTAAGAATTGCCAAAACTCGATCGATATCAGTAAAGGGAATGGGTATATGAGTGTTCATATCTACCTCCATAGTCTCTTTAGTATACTGAAAAAAAACAAATTGAGCCAGAAATCAAGGAGTGCAACTTCGTATTGCTCAGATACAACTCTGATTTTTTAGCATTTTGATAATCCTTAATTCCTGTAAGAACGTATATTTCAGGTATCACAGGGAGAAGATCATGAAAGTTGTTAAAGTATATGAATCGGAAAGCTTTACCGAAGCTCAAAAAGAGTCCGTTTCCACCTTTTTAGCCCAGGCAAAAGCCCTTGATCCACTCTCAATTTTACCAGCCCGTTATTCTATTGAAGGCCACCCAAATTTAGTACAGCAAGATGATGCCGTTCGTGTTATGGTGGAGGCTCAGGGAGTAGCAGCCCTTCCCATTACCTGTGTTAATGATGCAGTAATCGGTATTGGCACACTGCCCAACCTCGATCAAGTACGACGCTATATTGATAACGCATCGACTGCAAGTCAGATTGATGATTGTTGTGGTAGTGGTTGTTGTAGTACCTAATAAGAGGTGTGACCTTGTTCGAATACCACTCGATACTAACCGTTTAGTTTATCGAGCTCTACCATTGAGTCTGTATTCATAATAGCAATACTTTTAAAGTCTTCGCTGATACTCAAAAACGCATCGGTTACATCAGGACAGAAATGTTTCCCGCGCTCTTCTTTGATAATGGCAACTGCTTCAGAGTGAGAATACGCATCGCGATAGAGGGTAATACTAATTAGAGCATCATACACATCAACTAAGCCCATAATACGACTAAAAATAGAAGTTTCAGCGCCCTTAAGGCCCCGCGGATACCCTGAACCATCCCACCGCTCATGGTGGCTATAGACAATATCGCTGGCAAATGTTAAAAATTCTGTATTATTGAGCTTATTCTCAATGCCTTTAAGCGCATCATATCCTGCTGTTGTATGGATTTTTATCTTCTCAAACTCACCAGGACTCAGCGTTCCTTTTTTATAGAGAATGGAGTCAGGGACTGCAGCTTTACCAATGTCGTGCAGTGGGGCTGCCAAAAAGAGAGACATTATCTGTGTGTCAGAAACCTCATCCCTATAGGTATCATCTTTTTGTAGTTCAAGAGCCAGTGCTTTTGCATAATTTTGCATTCGTTTTACATGCCCTTTCGGCTCGGTAGAACGATAATCCGACGCAGCATCAATAAAATCCAATAGAATTGTTTGCGTAATCGCAAACTCATTGGTTTCCATTATGGTATTTATATTAGATATGCGTGATGGATTGAGCGCACAATAATTTTTTATTCGGTTGAGTAATACACCATCAAATACAGGTATTTCAACAATATCCACATTTGATTGTTCAAAGAGTCTTGGATATTTTTCAATCTTCTCTTTTGGTACAAAACAGAGAAAGGGGAGTGCTTTAAACTGCTCAATTGCATGTAAAAGCTCTATCACATAGAGAGTATCTGGAGCTGTTTTTTCCACCAGTACTATACTTGGAAAAAAATTACGAGCAAGTGTTGGGAGCTCAGTTTTATCATACGTAATTTGTAATTGGTACCGGTCATTCAATAACGATTCAAGGTAACTGACAAATTTTTCTGTTTGGGCAAAAACAAGGATTGTATTCATAGCATAGACATCTTCGTTGGATTGGCTTAAATATAGACTAATTCAGTAGATACTCTATACATTGAACGTAAAAAAAGAGCACCTTTTTCAAAGTGCTCTTTTAAATGAGTGCCCTACAAACCAGTGAGGTGTTATGAGATTAGAGGCCTGGCCTGAGGAGCTTTCATATATGCTGAAATTGCATGAACACGAGTTGTGTTTCCTGCTAGTTTTTTACGACACTCAGATAGTCGCTGTGCAACATTTTGTTGTATTTTAATATTTTGACGTCTTAACAAAGGTTCAAGGTCAAAAATTCGGGAACGTTTTTCTGCTACAAATGCCTCTTCTGTTTTCGAGAGTGTACCTGATTGAAGTGCTTGATCCATTGTATCTTTACTCTCTTTGGAGAGCATTTGGGTTTTGTTTAAAATTCTATGGCGATGGTCAGTGTGTTTCACAATCTCATCATCACTACCTACAATCAAACTTTCCCCTACTTCAAGTGCGAGTTGAAAGAGGGTATAGAGTTTTTCAAGTCTCTCAGATATTTCTTCAACAACAGTCTGCATAGCTACCCCACAATACTCACATATGATTTTTGATTAACCCGCATGTCGACACTTCCGCTTCTACGACACTGTTCTGCCGCATCAACCCATGCCTCTCTCAAGGTCTGGAGCATCTCCTGAATTTGTGCAATATGTTCTTTACTATTTTTTAAATTTGCTTCGCTGAGATGATAATTATAAAATTCATAAAGTGTAAAAAGGTTTTGGGCTATATCACCACCTTTGTCATGATCCAGCGCACAACTGAGCTCAGTGATGCCATCTTGCACTTTAAAAATTGCTTTGGTTCTTGATTCTATTTGATTGGCATCGGCTGCCTCTACTGCTTTTTTACACCATTTAATACAGTGGTCATAAATCATAACAATGAGTTGACCACGGTCTGCTGTTTCGATATCAGTATTAGTATACGCAGATTTAATTTGAGAGCTCACCTTTGAAGCGTAGCTACTTGCTGCTGCAGCATTCATCTGTTTTCCGTATGCATTATATCCTGTACTCATCTCATTCCCCTTTTACAGCTTCGACATTGCAGACATGAAAGACCCGCTCTGTGATTGTAACCGAGACATACTCTGCTCCATATCACTGAACTGTTTAACTAATCGGCTTTTAAAAGCTTCAACTTTATCCCAAAGGTTCTCTATTTTATCTTCGTAATCACGAACCCTTTTTTCATTGGACTCTTTTGTCTGTTTAAAGAGACCATCTACATAATCATTATGTGCTTCATATAAATTATGAAGTTTACTTGCTAACCCATGAGTAAATTCCATGGTGCCCGTACCTGTTCCCGAAGGAGCTTTCACAGAGAGTCCATTTGCTTCTCCACTTTTTGCAATTAATATCTGCCCAATTCGTTTCGCGGCAACACCGTTAATCGTATCATTATCAGCATCAATAACAAAACTTCCCGTTTGGGTATCATCAGTGTACTTACCCATTTCGTGAAGGTTATTATCAGAATTACCCTGAGCAACAAAGAGTGCACGTACCCCTTCAAAATCCATAGAGAGTGCTTTTTCGAGGTCTTCCGAGTCTATCTCTAAATGACCTGATGTAGAATTTGTGGTAATCCCAATACGTGAAAGTGAAGTGTACTGAGTTTGCGTCGACAACTCTTCAATAGCACCTGTCATCATGTTCCGGAGCTCTTGTTTAAGGCGTCTTACCGTTGAATCACCAGAGAAAACCCCTTTATCTTCAACTTCAGATTGCGAGCTACTATCGCCTGCTTCTTTTTCTTTAACATTGACTTTTGATTTTTCATCAATGAAGTCCATCACTGAATTAAACTGCTCTATAAAGCCTTTTATGCGTTCTTCAATACCTTTATAATCACGAGTTAAAGAGACTTTTACCACTTCACCAGGAACCTCTGGCAACCCATGAAAGTTAATTTTTGTACCGCGTACTGTGTCTTCATCAGAATTTGATTGCGCACTCATTGCAAGGCCATCAATCTTATAAAATGATTTTTTGCCCTCTGCAAGTACGTTATTAAAAAGATTCACTACTTTTGAAGCACCCATATTAAGTGAAGAGCCACTTGCATCTACATCATTGAATGTAAGGTCAAGTGTCATTTCATTGAGCCCACCGGTTGTGTCTTGTAACACTATTTCACCCGATTGATTGAGTGATGCAGTCACCGAGCCACCATACGCTCCTTCGATGGCAGTAAGAAGATCATCAACGGTATTTGCTGCTGGGTCAAAAACAAAGTCTGTTGCCACAACTGCAGAACCATCAGCCAGAGTACCATTTATAGTAATACTATCATTAAGACTAAGATTGTTAAGCCCCAGACCTGTTGAAAGTTGATCAAGGGTATCCGTATCAGAAACGGCCATTCCTGCTTGATTAACGAGATTAAAATCAGTGCGGACCGCCTGTGTTACAGCCCCACCATTTTCAGATAAAAAACCGAGACCAGTCGAGCCCAACACACTACCAATGGTATCTTTCATAAAAAATCCATCGGTACCTTCATCAATACTTGTTATGATAAGACGGTGGTCAGTATCAGAAAGAGAGAGAATTGATGCACTAATACCCGCTCCATCAGTACTATTAATTTTTGTAGCGATATCCTTGAGCGTATCAGTTGTCGCTATCTCTATTTCTATTGTTGTTTCTGTAGGATCATTTGCAATAGCGGATTTAGTTTTTGACACTTCGAAAGTACCGGCCAATCCAGCAGTCGATGTAAATGAACTAAATGATTGTGAGCCAGCTTTCTGTTTTGAAGCAAGCTGCTGTACTTCTATTTCAAACGAACCTGCTGAAGCGCCTTCATCACCCTCTAGGGTAACAACTTCATCATCATCAGATTTTGATGTGAATAGATTAAATGAATCTTTGTCTGCCATATTTTTGGCGAGACCTGCCAGTGTTCCAATGCGGCCAGTAAGGTCATTAAATGACTCTTGCCTTGCCTCTACAACTTTTTTCTTATTTTCAACACGGGCGACACGAGTCATCTCAATTTCTGAAAGCCCATCAATGATAGCATTGGTATCTATCCCCGAGACCATGCCTCCTGCAGATAATCCAGCCATTTTATAACCTCATGTTCCTCTATATCCTCTATTACTGTATATCGACTCTTTAAAAGTCGCACTTAATGGTTTTTTCATATTCTCACCGTTTAACCCGTTGAAAACAGTGGGCTTAGCCCTTATTAAAGTAATTTGTCCATTTTTACCTGAAATTCTACACAAACAATATTCCTATAGTCATCATAAAAAAGCCTTTACACCACAAACTCCACAAATATTTAAAGGCTAAAATTTCAATTTATACAAAGCAGGAGAGGCGTACGACGACGCAAATCACGAAACATACATCAGTATGTGAGGGTTTAAGGAGTACAACAAAGTACCGCACAGTCAGTACGAGATGCAAAATTTCGATTTATGCAAAGTAGAACAAGGCGTGTGAAGACGAAAGGCACGAAGCATACATCAGTATGTGAATGCCTTGAGGATGAACACAACGCAGTAATGCGAAGCAGAAATCTAAATTTTTATTTTGGGGGCTTGGGGAGATCCCACAGGTCTTCATACTCCCGATCATCCCAGAGGTTTTGGGCGGTATCTTTCCATCGATTAATAGAGACAAGAAGGCCCTGTTGACTTGGATTACTGGTATCCTGTTCAAGTTCTGATTTGATACGGTCCAGAACGCTCATAAACTGTCGCGCCTCTTTCTCTCTCCCCCCAACACGAAGCAACAATGCTGCAATAACATAGCAGGTACGGTACTCAACGTCTTCACTGGGATAATCTGAGTTTTCAAAAGCAACCTTATAAAAATCAAGCGCTTCTTTAAGGGCGGGAGTGTCGTCATTCCCTTGCATTTGTTCAAAAAGGGCTATTTTAAGCGCATAAGAGCCTGCTTTATAGGCCGCATAAGGACCTTTGTCTATAATTTCAATTTGGGCCCGCATAATTGCCAGCCTATAAGAGAGTATTGACTGTTTTATGTCTTTTTTAGGTTCAAACAGATTGTTTGTACCACTATTTTCATCAAAAAAGACTCTTCTATCCTCAGTCTCTTCTTCAAGCTCATTTATGATAATACGCGAAAGCTGGGAGGGCTTCTCAGATCGAGTCACATTTGAGAAGGTGATAAAATCATTTCTGTCGGGGCTTGCAAAATAACATTTGTTACAAGCCGTGACTGCACAGCGATTATAATCGACACTTTGGAATCCACTGGCACCTGAATATGTTGGTGCAAAAAACCGGTTATTAGTAATGACGAGTGATTTGGCCTTAAGTGCTTGTGAGTTAAGGTCAACGGTACCACAAACTGGACACGTTACCTTTATCGTGTATATGGGGGACTCCAAGCCAGAGTCTCCATCTAATTCAACTTCCTCGGTATCTACATCAAAATCATCGCGAAGCGCTTTAATATTTTTCATAGCAACTCGTTCGCCAAACTTTTCGATATACTTATCGACGAGAGCGGCATCATCATTGAGAAACAATCCGAGTCTTTTTCTTACACTTTCATCAGCCACAAGAGCGCCCCTATTCATTTGTACCCAGCCAAGGCATGCAAGGTATCTATCCAATTTTCCAATTCAAACCAGCAATGCACCATAGAACAAGGACAAAACCCCTTGAAATAGGTATACTAGTCAATGTAATTTATTATACCATATTTGTTGAAAAATGGACCCTAAATCCCCCCATTTTAAAATTTTCATCCTCTACCCTTTTGTAGTTCTCTATAGGGCTTCATCACTTGTGCATAAAAAACTTTTTTTACGCCAACCCAAAGAGCACTTGAGGCTTACTCCTCTTTTACGCATTGGGGGGCTCTGCTCTGGCGGAGAGCACAAAACTCCTGTCACCCAACATCTTTGCCACTATTTTTCAAAAAGGGGATACTCGTGTGCAATTCTCGCCTACGACATCTATAACTCTGGTAAAGGTAATGACTCAAAAGTACTTCCACAAGCCCCCATAATAGTCGGCTCAGATGAGGCACAAATGCACGCCAATACCAGTGGCTCTCCAGTTTTTATCACCCGAAATAGATTTAAGAGCTGGAAGAAATTGTCAACTCAAGGTTTTGACCTTATACTTTCTGACGGCGGTATTGAAGATCCTAGACTCGACACAGCTTATACTATTTGCCTAAAAAAATATCCTTTCCCAAAATCTCTTAAGAATCTCCTTCCTATTGGTCGACATAGAAGCTTTCTCACAGATCACCCTACCATCCAAGAAATCTGGTACCATAATTCCATAGTACCAGAACAGACTTCCATTGATACCTATTCATTTTCTTCAGAGAGTTCTACGCCATTAAGCGCCTCGGGCGTGCCTCTCCCACAACATGCAGCAGTCACCGTTATAACCGCGATCGCGGATAATTGTGGGCTCTTACGCCACCTACAGCATAGCAATTACACTATACAAACGGTTGTTTCACTCACAAATCACACCCGAACCTTTGCTCAAAAGTTAGAGTATCATTGCAATACAAACCCAAATGATTTTTTTGTGATTACCGATAAAGATGCCGTGAAATGCTCGACTGATATACTCAAGAAGTACAAGATCTATACTTCTTCATTATCAGTATCTACCGACCGTAATTTAAACGAATTAGAAGAAAATATTTTTAGAAATTAAGCTTTAGCAGGCTCAAACTATTATTCGGTATGCATTGTTAGGAGTTGCCATTACTCTTTATTTTTTGACTTATCAATATACATAAGCTCATCCACTTTTGACAACACCTCTTCAAAAGGCTCACCAATACCAATCTGAATAAGGCCATATGAGAATGAGATGTTAAATGAATTACCTTGAGTTTTTACCGGCTTCAATTTGAGTTCTGTTCGCATTTTTTCGAGCTCTGCTTCAAGAAAATAGATGTTGTTATTTTCGCAATAGACCAAAAACTCATCGCCTCCGTAACGAATAATTCTAATAGATTTATCTATAGTCTGCAGCTTTTGCATAAGATAACAAATAAGAGAGAGCACTTTGTCGCCTACTAAATGACCATACGTATCATTCACCTCTTTAAAGGTATCAAGATCTACCAAAGCCATTGAACCAGTCACTTTAAATTGCTGATCATTTAAAAGAACATCCCGCAGCCATTTTCTATTATAGGCCCCTGTTAGTGAATCCTCATGAATATCATTCTCAAGTTCCTGTAACCGCTCTTCAAGTTTTTGTATATCTGTTTGAGCCTGTTTGAGAGCTGACTGATCATTATTGACCATTGCTGTCGATGCAGAAGTTGTTGTTGTTTTTAATGAATCAAAACTTTCCCGAGTCTGTTTGTCAAAGGCTTCTAACTGTAGAATAGAATTTTCTAAAAGGTCATCACTCACTTTACCATCGAGTACCGCATTAGCGTCAAAACCAAGATCTTGAGCTACTTCTAAAAAAGTCTTTTCAAATATTTTTGGAGTTAATATGTCAATTTCTGTAACCTTTTTTAAGGCTATATCAGAAATTTTTTTAATATCAAATTCTCTTAACATCGCATATCCACAATGAGTAGCTCAGGTTTTACATTGGTAAAACATCGAACTACTTCGTCACTTTTGTACCCTTATAATCAAGGGATCTTACTCCACTTAGAATGAGTGTACCGATTTTTTAGAAAATTTACCACTCTTTTACTCACCAATTTTCCGTATTTCGACAAATTGCCCCATACACCCTCACCTCAAACACCGATTAGTACTCCTAAATACCTTAAAAAAAGCTATTTTTACCCCTATGATTGATAAAGTACAGAAAGTAATAGAGAAATACGAAGAGATTGAAAGTGAACTCGGGCAGCCTGACGTTGTTGCAGATCAAGCGAAATTTTCAAAACTCAATAAAAATTACAAGAGTCTTGAAGAAGCTGTCATTGCCGGAAAGAAATATATCGAAATGGTCAATGAACGCACTGACTGGAAAGAGATACTCTCTGATGGAAGTGACCAAGAAATGGTTGATATGGCTAAATCTGAACTCTCAAGTTTAGATAAAGCAATTCCCGAAATGGAAGATCGCCTTCAATACCTTCTTGTACCCAAAGACCCTCATGATACTAAAGATGTTATCATGGAGATTCGTGCAGGTGCTGGTGGTGATGAGTCATCTATATTTACCGGTGATCTATTACGCATGTACCGAGCATATTGCGAAAAAGCTGGCTTTAAAACGACACTTCTTAGTGCAAATGAAGGCACTGCAGGTGGCTACAAAGAGGTGAAACTCAACATCTCTGGAAACTCTGCCTATGGAACGTTTAAGTTTGAAAGTGGTATCCACCGCGTTCAACGAGTTCCAGATACTGAAAGCCAAGGAAGGGTTCACACTTCAGCCGTTACGGTAGCCGTTCTTCCTGAAGCAGAAGAAGTTGATATTGATATCAACCCAGCAGACCTTAAAGTTGACACCTACCGCGCATCTGGTGCCGGTGGTCAGCACGTTAATAAAACTGACTCTGCTATCCGTATTACCCACATTCCTACTGGAGTAGTGGTGAGTTGTCAGGATGAAAAGTCTCAGCATAAGAATAAAGCGAAAGCGATGAAAGAGCTCTCGTCACGAATTCTTGACGCAGAGATTGCTAAAGCTCAAGCAGCACAAGCCGCTGAAAGAAAATCAAAAGTTGGTACCGGTGACCGCTCTGGTAAAATCAGAACCTACAACTATCCACAAGGTCGTTGTACCGATCACCGCATAAATCTTACCCTCTATCGCCTCGAACAGATTATCAACGGTGATATTCAAGAGGTGATTGACGCACTGCAGCTTGCTGAATCACAAGAGAAGCTCGGTCAGATGGAGAATGTTGGGTAGTAATGCCGACCATACTTGAGATCATCAACAAGACCACTACTTTTTTTGAAAGTAAGGGTATCGATAATGCAAAATATGATGCGCAGCATCTTATTGCATTTGGTCTTGGTGTGCAGCGCATGGACCTCTACCTCAAATTTGATCAACCACTCAAAGAAGAAGAGCTTACCGCCCTCCGCCCTCTTGTAGGTCGTAGGGGAAACCGAGAACCTCTTCAACATATTGTAGGTACATCAGGATTTAGAAATCTCGATCTCACCTGCGATAGCCGGGCCCTTATTCCCAGACCTGATACAGAGGGTATCGTCGATATTGTTTCTGAGCAATGTACAGGCAAAGAAAATCTCTCGATACTCGATATCGGTGTTGGTACAGGCGCTATCATCCTCTCTATAGCACAAGAGATCACTGGCCATACATACACAGGAACTGACATCTCTACAGAAGCACTCAGTCTTGCTCGAGAGAACGCGCAACAAAACAGCTTAACTGATCAGGTGCAGTTTTTACAAGCAGACCTTTTCTCAAGTGAAAGCCTAAAAAGCCAAGGGCCCTTTGATATTATTGTATCAAACCCTCCATACATCACCTCACAAGTCATTACGGAACTTGAACCAGAGGTGAAAGAGTATGACCCCATGCTTGCTCTTGATGGTGGCACAACAGGACTCGACTGGTACACTCGCTTTTTTAATGAAGTCACACCTTTCCTTAAAGACGAGGGATTCATAGTCCTAGAAATTGGCTATGATCAAAAACAAGCCCTCACGGAAATAATAGAGTCAACAAACAGCATTTCACTCCTTGAAGTAAAAAAAGACTACTCAGAAAATGACCGCTTCGTTATAGCGCAAAAAAAGTAATCATCGGCATACGCCACACTTTAATTTTCTAAATGTCCAATTAAAACTAGAGTTGTAATCAAGAGCTGTTCTAATTATTTATGCAATTTGCTCAGTCAACATATATCATATAAAAATGGCTTTAGGTACTATCAAGCTCAGCTCAACTCAACCCACAAGAAGAGTGCAGGATATGTACCTCTCATTGGTGCGAAAATGGATCGCCGGCATACATTAGTATGTCAAGACCCATTTAAGTGCCAAGGAGTGTACAGAGCCTGTGCTATTCTCAGTGCTTTATCCACTCTTTATTTAACTGCGGAATGTCTTCGAGTAATTGAATCGTCTTCGGGTGTTTTGGATGAAAAGTCACTTGATCAGGATCGCCTTGCTCAATAATTTTACCCTCATCCATTATCATAATCGTATCAGAAACATAGTAGGCGAGACCTAAATCATGGGTAATAAATACAATCGTCATCTTCAGTTCTTGCTTAAGTTTGAGCAAGTAATCAAGAATATTGGAGCGAGAACATGCGTCAACCATAGAGGTTGGTTCATCTGCAATGAGCACTTGTGGTCTGATAATAAAAATCCGTGCAATGAGTAGCCGCTGCATCTGCCCACCTGAAAGCTCAAATGGGTATTTATCCAAAAACTCATCGGGCTTAAGGTTTACATCTTCAAGTGCTTTACGCACAATTGCGTCTTGTTGGCTCTTTGATGGCTTGACTGTAAACAGGTTAAATGACATTTTAAGCTGCTTTTCTACACTAAAAAATTGATTAAAGGCAGAGAAGGGGTCCTGAAAAATACACTGCACCGACTTCCAGTGATTTTTGGGATTTGTCAAAGGTTTTCCATCAAAATGGAGTTCCCCTCCTGTTGGCTTTTGGAGGTTGAGTAGCATCTTAGCAAGTACTGTTTTTCCACAACCAGAAGCACCAACAAGTGAGACAATCGCTTGATCTTTAATATTAAAGCTCACATTATCAACAGCTACCAAAGCGCCTTTCCCTGAACCAAAGGTACAACTGAGATCTCGTGCTTGAAATTTATATCCATTAGCCGACATAATCACACCTCACCAATCTATCATTTACTGTTCTTAAACTTTGGCGCTCCGTCTCGCACTCAGATTTTGACATTTTACACCTATCTGCAAAACGACATCCCACGATATCATCAGCGAGGTTTGGCGGCGCGCCTTCAATTGCCGTGGGCTTTTTATCTTTCTGCCCCGCTTCTGGTTCTATCATTGAACCCATAAGTGCCTTTGTATAGGGCTGTACGGGGTCAAAAATGACCTGTTCTGTAGTGCCGACCTCTACAAACTCACCAGCATACATTATGGCTATTTTATTAGCAACGTGTCTCAACAGTGGAAGTTCATGGGTTATAAAAATCATTGATGAAATGATCTCTTTATCCATAAGATCAAAGAGTAGTTTAATCACTTGTTTTTGCGTCGACACATCAAGTGCCGATGTTGGCTCATCTGCAATCACCACTTTGGGGTTCATTATTGTTGAAATGCCAATGACCACACGCTGTTTCACTCCCGCAGGAATCTCACAAGGAAATGCATTTAATACCCGCTCAGCATCGAGTCCAATGAGAGTAAAACGCTCTTTTAACCGCTCAAAGATCTCTTTTTTGGATAAGCGCCCAAGGTGAGCTCTCATAACATCCGCTGCAAAATCTTTTATGCGCCGTGTTGGGTTCAATGAATTTAATGCCCCCTGAGGTATAATAGAAATCTCTTTTGCCAATATCTCTTTTCGAATCTGACCCTGAGTCATTTCTGTAATATTCTGATCACCAAGGAGCACATCACCATAGGTATGATGTAATGGCGCAAGATAGAGCCCCATACACGCATTTACCAAGGTGGACTTTCCACACCCCGACTCTCCGGCAACCCCAAGAATGTCACCTTTTTGAAGCTCAAAACTGACTCCATCTACTGCCTGAATCTTTTGGCCAAATCGGGTTTCATAGTGAGCCCCAAGATTTTCTACTGTAAAAATTGCTGACATTGTTACACCTCCCTTATTTCCGTAACCGGGGGTTAAAGACACCTTCCATAGAGGTGTTAATAATATAGAGCGAAAATTGAATGATGGTTAATAACACTACCGCAGGGACAAACGCCCACCACGCTCCATCGGTCAAGGCCTCATTTGTAATTGCATCTTGAAGAATTTTACCCAATGATTGTGAGTCATAAGGACCAAGCCCCATAATGCTCAAGCCCGCCTCTGTCATAATTGCTGAACTCAACTGTATAATAAATACCATAAACACATATGACATTATATAGGGGAGCACATGATTCATTACAATATTCAGCGTTCCAAACCCATTCACCTTGGCAAGATTCACATGGTCACGAGTTTTTAAGCTCGCCGCCTGAGACCGCACCGCACGGGCAGTCCATGTCCATTGCATAAACCCAATCATGATTGCAATCAATGTTAATGATCGCCCACTTTCAAGACTATTACTGATAAGAATGAGGATAATAAACACCGGAATAGTCATAAACATATTAGTGACGAGGGTCAGAATATTATCAATCAATCCACCTTTATAACCACTATATACCCCAATAAGCGTTCCAAGGATAGTAGCTATTGACCCTGCTAATAGTCCGACATAGAGTGACGACCGTAACCCGGCAACCAAGACCGCCCACATATCTTTCCCCATATCATTGGTTCCAAGAAGGGCATTTTCAGAAGGGCCTACATAGGGCAATCCAACCCGCGTAAAGGCATCGTAGTCGGTGAGGACATTTCCAAAGAGTGCTATCAAGGCAACAATCGAAAGAATACCCGAACCAATAATGAAAAGCGGGTTTTTTAAAAGATTCATAAATATTTTCATAACGCCTCCTATATTCCCGCTTTAATACGTGGATCAAGAATCCCCAGTAATATATCAACAGTATAATTTGCAATTAACACTGCAGACGTAATAATCAAAGCACTCGCCTGAATAACAGGAGTATCAAAAGACTTTGTCGCATTCAACAACGCGAGGCCCACCCCAGGATACGAAAAAATCATCTCGACAAGAACTGCTCCTGCAATCATAACACCGAGCGCAATTGCAAGGCCGGTTAACTGCGGTAAAATAGCATTACGAAACATGTAATAGATTATTTTATACTCCGGAATCCCCAACTGTTTGGAGTACCGAATATAGTCTGTACCCAATTCGTAAATTGACATAGAACGCATACCAATAGCCTGACCACCAACCATTGCTAAAAACACAGAGAGGAACGGTAGGGTATAGTGAGCTGCTGCATTTTTAATAAAGATCCAACTGAATGACGGTGTTATTGCATCTGAATACGCCCCAATAGCCGGAAACCATTCGAGCTCTATTCCGAATATAAACACCAGTAAAATCGCAAAACTAAATGCTGGTATTGAACTTGAAAACTGCGCTAAAGGATAAAAGAGGTTATCAAAGATTCCCCGTTTATAGGCCGCTAAGGCCCCCAGTGCATTACCCACAAGCCACCCCAGTAAAATAGTTGGCAGTTGTATTGCAATAGTCCAGGGAATTGAGTCACTTAAAATATCAAGTACCGGCTTTGGATATTTCGCAATAGATGTCCCTAAATCACCCGACATAATCATGGTAAAATAATCAAAAAATTGTTCAACCATTCCTTTACGAATAACCGCATTATCTGCATCTCGAAGCGCTACTTCTCTTAATAAACCCGTCTGTGCATCAACCTCCATCTTGGTTTTTACCACACCAAACTCTACGAGGTACGCCTCTTCTTTCTCACGGGCAGCATTAATTTCCATATTTGCTGTTGACTTAGTGATCAAAGTATCAATAGGGTCATTTTCTCCCAGCCGGGGGAGTATGAACGTTATGATTGTTACTATCACAAACGTTGCAAGATACCACAATCCTCTGTTTATGAAATATTTAATCGTTGGACTTATGTGCATTCCTGCTCCTTACTTTTGTTCAACAGGTTTTATTTCCCATAATGCATGTATACCAGATCCAAAAGATAAACTGGTTGGAGGTGCATAAGGGTTGATCTCTGTTGGTAAATTGTTCCAATGCTTTTCGCTAAATTCATAATACATTTGAGGACGATATACCACCGGAATCACCGGAAGCTCTTGCATCATAATTTGATTCAACCTACGGTAGGCTCTTATTTTCTCATCTTCATTTTTCAATAAAGGGATCCGCGCCAGTAAACTATCAACTTCTGCATTTCTATACCGGCCATAGCTCCGTTTCATAATTTCACCAACCGGCTTCCAATCTCGCGATGTAGTTACAACCTCTATCCGTGACCACGGACTCGATGGCAGTACATCCGGCATAGGGTTATCAAGAATTAAGTCGAATTTACCAAGTGGTCTATTGGAGTCATATTCAGGAACATCGATAAATTTTTGCCGAACATCAATACCCGCTTCGCGCATACTTTTTACCGCAATGATAACGATCGATTCATAATCAGACCAACCCGAGGGCGACTTAATATATAAGGTCGGAATAACGGCCCCATCAGGCCCCCGCATTTCAACAAGCTTCCCATCAGAGTCAAATGTCGATATGTACCCTGCCTCTTTTAATATCTCTTTCGCTTTTTCTTTATCATAGCGCACCCCATACTTCTCAGCATCTTCTTTATGAAAATATTTTCCCTCTTTACCAAAAGGGAGGATCAGTCCTGAGTTTAAAGAATCACTATAGCCTGAAACAGCCAGTTCCCGAATATCCCGGTAATTGATGCCAAAACCCATTGCGCGCCGAAACCTCACATCATTTAAGGGCGGTTTCGTTGTATTTATAACAAACATGGGAATACTTCCCGGAATAAAATAGGGAGGCTTGTCAAACCAAGTCTTTACACCTTTTCTTGCCTTCAGCCATATTCTTGGAATAAATGTTTCAGAAATGTCCAGCTTGCCTTGTTGCAAGGCTAAACTGTAATTTTCATTGCTCTTGTAAATTGGATGAATGATATATTCTGGAGCAGGTAATCTCCCCCCATAGAGCGCTTCATTTCCCCAATAATTAGAATCACGCTTTAAAATTATTTTTTCGGGTGAATCTTCTAAAAGAGTGTAGGGGCCTGAGCCAACCGGATTTACATCACCCCGATCTCTCTTGACCTCCGAAATATCACCCTTATTTTCTTGAAGCATTTTTTCATATACATGCTCTGGAACAATATTAGTTTGCACGAGAATATCCATAACCATCAAAGGGTTATTCCTCTCGTTACTCATTAAAAAAGTGATCTTATTAGGGTTAATGGGGTCAACTACAATCTTTGAGATATAGGCCCATACATAACTCGTTTTTACATTTTTATATCTCTTGCCAATTTCGAACGAGAACACAACATCTTTGGCTGTTACCGGAGTTCCATCATTCCACTTTGCCTTTGGATTAAGATACACCGAAATGCCATTTGCTTCATACCGGTAGCTCTCAGCTAACAGTGGATCGGGCTTTCCTGTTAATAAGTTGTAGCTTAATAGGGATTCAAATAAAAGATTTACCTGATCTCCTGATGGCCATGCAGGCCAATCAGTCAAGGGATTGAATGTCGTTGCCTCCCCCCATTGACGCCCCCCAATAAAAAGTGTTTGAGACCGAGGAAACCGAGCATCCTTCTCCTCCACTTTTCCACAACAGGTAAGAGCCACCAAAGTCAATACACCAAGTACTTTTAATAGAGTTACGCGCATACATTTCTCGACAGAATTTTAATCAGCTCAATGTAATAAAATGCATTTATAATTTATACGGATTACCGTTTTTAAATGAGAGCCTCATTATTTAGTGTTCCATTCATCACGATAATAACCATTCCTTTTATGGAACTATTACTCAGCTCACTTTTCTTTAATTCTCGATTCATTGATTGCGCAAGTATGTACAAAGGTGAAAACCTTAAGCGCAACATCGTTATATTGTAAAATCAACAACAAGGGGTAACTCCTTACAATTACACAACTTTTGGCAATATTTTTCAATTTTTGTTTTGTTCTCTTGCACTATTAATATAAATTCATCC
>JAOPTW010000021.1:24810-91849 GCA_051532035.1 Fibrobacterales bacterium
GTGGACTTTCTGCCGGTAGAATCAATTCAGAAAACGCGCTTTTTCCTTACTATACCGACGACAAAATTACGAACAACTCAAGCTATACTGGGTCACGTACTGTAGCACTTGTTACTAAAGAAGGTAAAACTTCACTTTGGGAACCATTCTCTGAAAACTTTGATGGTGTCTATAACATTTCCCGTAACATCTATAAAAACGTTGTTGGTGATAAACTTATTTTTGAAGAGATTAATAACGACCTCGGCGTTGCTTTTCAATATGGTTGGAGCACTTCAGACAAATTTGGCTTTGTTAAAACTTCGAAACTCACTAATACTGGAGCAGGAGACGTTTCTGTTGAGATACTTGATGGTATCGAAAACCTCCTTCCATATGGTGTTGAGCAAGACGCTCAAATGGCTGTAAGTTGCCTTGTTGATGCATACAAAAAGAATGAACTTGACCCAGCATCTGGTCTTGGTATGTACTCTATGAGCTCTATCTTAGTAGACCGTGCAGAGCCATCTGAAGCACTTTCAACGACAACTGTTTGGTCTGAAGGCCTTAAAGATTCTAAAAAACTTGTGTCATCTATTCAACTCGATGAGTTTCGTAATGGATTCCCTGTTATTGAAGAAACTGATGTTCGTGGACGTTGTGGCGCCTACTTTGTCAATGCAGAGGTTTCACTTGCCGCTAATGCTTCGGAAGAGTGGAATATCATTGCAGAAATCAATCAAGGTCCTTCAGAAGTAAAAGACCTCATTGCTTATATTAAAGCAGACAAAAACATCCGCGCAGAAGTATACGCTGATGTTGCAGAGGGTTCAGATAATCTTGCACGCATCGTTGGTAACGCCGATGGTCTTCAAGTTACTGAAGATGTACTCAGTTCAAATCACCACTTCTCTAACGTTCTTTTTAACGTGATGCGTGGCGGACTTTTTGATGACAACTATACTGTTGGCAAAAGCGACCTCATCAACTTCGTAAAAAACTTTAACTCTAAAGTATACGCACAATTTGAAGATTTCTTTGCTGGCCTTGCTGATACTATGCACTACTCTGATCTTATCAAAGCGGCAACAGCAAAACGCGATGCAAACCTCGAACGTCTTTGTTATGAGTATCTTCCACTCACCTTTAGCCGTCGTCACGGTGACCCATCTCGTCCATGGAATAAATTTGCTATTGAACTTAAAAATGAAGATGGTTCAAAGCTTCTTAACTTCCAAGGTAACTGGAGAGACATTTTTCAAAACTGGGAAGCCCTCTCGTTCTCAATTCCTAACTTTATTGAGTCGATGATCTGTAAATTCGTGAATGCAACGACTGCTGACGGATACAACCCATACCGTATTACCAAAAAAGGTATCGACTGGGAAAAACTCGATGCACACGACCCTTGGTCAAACATCGGATACTGGGGTGATCACCAGATCATCTATCTTCTTAAATTCCTTGAGTTCTCTAAAGATCACCACCCAGGCACTCTTAAAGAGTTCCTAACGAAAGAGATCTTTGCCTATGCAAACGTCCCTTATAGCCTTAAATCATACGACGACCTTCTCAAAGACCCACGTAATACTATCGACTATGATGATGCACGTGATGCTCTTATAAATAGCCGTACTGAAGAAGTTGGTTCTGACGGAAAACTTATCTGGAACCACGAAGGTTCGGTAATGCATGTCAATCTTACTGAAAAACTTCTTGCCGCTGTTCTTTCAAAGCTTTCTAACTTCATTCCTGAAGGCGGAATTTGGATGAACACCCAACGTCCTGAGTGGAATGATGCGAACAACGCTCTTGTAGGTTTTGGTGTTTCAATGGTAACACTCTACTACACTCGTCGTTATCAGCAGTACATGCTCGACCTTTTCAAATCAATTGACCTCCAAGAAGTAGAACTCTCTAAAGAGATCTACAACCTTCTCGTTTCGATCAATGCAACCTTCGAAGATCACAAAGATCTTCTCGCAGGCAAAATCAACGATGCAGACCGTAAGGCAGTACTTGATCGCCTTGGTAAAGCAGGATGTGACTTCAGAAATGACGTGTATAAAAACGCATTCTCTGGTGACCGCGTTGTAGCTAAAACAGCTGACCTCATTAAATTCTTCGAGATCTCACTTGAGTATATCGATCACACAATCCGTGCAAACAGACGTGAAGATGGTCTTTATCATGCATACAACCTTATGACTGCAACTGAGTCTGGTGTTGAAGTGAAATATCTCTACGAAATGCTCGAAGGTCAAGTATCAGTACTCTCTTCTGGCTACCTCAGCCCAAAAGAAGCGATTGATGTACTCACGTCACTCAGAAAATCAGCGATCTACACAGAGCGTCAGCACTCATACCTCCTCTATCCGGATCGTGAGCTTACCCGCTTTGTTGATAAAAATATTATCCCTAAAGCTGAGTTTGATAAATCTGAACTTCTTAAAACACTTATTGCCAATGGCGACACTTCACTCGTAGAACTTGACTCTCAGGGTGAATACCACTTCAACGGTACATTTAACAACGTTGACAGTGCTAAGGCGGTATTAACCACTCTTAAATCTAATGGATATGCAGACCTCGTTGCAAAAGACGAGAGCCTCATAGAAGAGATTTTTGAAGGTATCTTTAACCATATAGCATTTACGGGTCGTTCAGGTGGCATGTATGCCTATGAAGGCCTCGGGTCAATCTACTGGCACATGGTATCAAAACTCCTTCTTGCCGCTCTTGAAAACTATCAAGCAGCAGTTGAGCAAGGTGAAGACGCTGAAACTGTTGGAAAACTCGTTGACCTCTACTATGACATCCGTGCAGGTATTGGTTTCAATAAAGATCCAAAAGTATACGGTGCATTCCCTACGGACCCATACTCACACACTCCAGGATTTGCCGGCGCAAAACAGCCTGGTATGACTGGTCAAGTGAAAGAAGAGGTGATTACTCGCCAAATCGAACTTGGTGTTGTTGTTAAAGATGGTCAAATTACCTTCAACCCAGTAATCCTCAGAAAATCAGAGTTCCTCTCTGCTCCTTCAACACTCAAGTATTTTGATGTAGCGGGTGATAAGCAGTCTGTAACACTTACTATTGCACAACTTGGATTTACCTACTGTCAGGTCCCTGTAATCTACTCTCTTGCAGAAGAGACCTCAATTGTTGTTACCAAAAAAGATGGCTCTACTATAGCTATTAAAGGTGAAACTATTGATGCTGAGACTTCTATGGCAGTCTTTGATAAGAAAGGTGATATTGTGAAGGTAGAAGTGGCTCTTAAGCCTCGTCTTGCATAATTACTGTATGATATATCAGAAGAGCATTACCCGATTGGGTAATGCTCTTCTATTTTGATAAAGTTAAGGCCTCCGAATGTTCGGAGGCCTTTTTGTTTTTGATACTTTTACAAGCGAATTCGATTCACTATTATCAGAGTGAATCGAATAATAGAATCTGTTATTTACTTACTATTCGATACTGCAATCGCAGTAGTTACAATAGCACCGAGTGCTGTTATAATTGCCGCTATACCCGGTAGAATGATTCCCCACTGAGTTTGTGGTTCAGGAGCATCGGGTGGTATAAATGGTTTTTCTGGAACAACGATCATCGCGCCCGGTACAATCTCAGGTGATGAGAAGAGCCCTTGAGAGAGCTTCAAGCTTTTACCATTAGGATACTTAACATACGCCTTTTTAATATCTGCGGTATCTAGAGCACCGCCTGCACCGTAATCAATATAATCTTCCCAGTCATAACTATCCCGAAAAGAAACTTTGGTAGGATTCAGTACCGACCCTGTAATTTCAACGGTATTATTATTTTTATCAATAGTAACGGTGTCACCACTATTGAGGTACCAAGTCTGTTCAAAATCAACATTTTTACCATCAAATTCCGCATCAACGGGTATTGGTTCAAAGCCAGCCTTTCTTTGCAGGCGTAGCGAGTAAATATTTGCACGGGGGCGCACTCCACCAGCCTTAAGAATTACTGACTCCATAGACTCCTGAGCCGACGTGAGCACATATTTACCCGGAGTTCTAAACTCACCTCTCATAATAACATATCCCGCATCTTCCTTTTTAATATCACGTCTAAAAATGATCACATCACCCGCAGTTATCAAAGTATTATTAAATAGGGGCCCTTTGGCGAGTTTATAGGAACGAGTTTCAAATGCATTCTCTGAATCAAACAGCGGCTTGTTAATCTCAACATTATTTGAATCAATATCAAAAGGGAGTCCTTCAAGTCTTTTTACGATAACATCTAAATTGAGGTCTTCTGAATAATCAAGAGTCAGAGGTTCTTTATTGGGAGCAAGAACTATAACAGGAAGTTTAGGGTCCATTTTATCTGTGTCAAAAGTAAATACTTCAGTGTTTTGTTGGAGAATGACATTTTCAGGATCATCTTTTGTAAGATCTACCTTTAAATAGCTCACTTTACTCAACTCATCTTTAAACTTAACATAGACTTCACTCAAACCACCTGCTTTAATCCCAAGCCCCTGCCTGAGTGCTGCAGCAAGAGTCATACCTTCAGCGTAGGGCACCTCTATTGGCTCACGCACATACCCTTTAATACTTATTTTCCTAAAAGCAGTATCAAGATCCTGTACCTTATGATACGCACTGATAGTATCTTTATCTTGCAACACTATAGATTTTAAAAAGTCACTATTAGTAAGATCAATAGAAATGGCAACTCTATTAGTATCAAGGTCACTTACGATCTCACCCTTTGGTTTAAAACCGGGACGTAAGCCGCCATGGATGTTGATAAAGGTAAAAGCTGTTGTCCCCTGTTTAGGAAGTGTATATTTCCCAGGGTTTTTAAAACCATCGCCTTTGAGGTAGACAAAATTACCTGATAGTGCTTCAATCTTATTTGCATAGGCTTCATCACCATCGGCCATTTTAATTTTTGAATAATCCTTAGTAAGATCTACTGCTAAATATTCATATGCCTTACGAGGATCAGTACGTTTATTAAGTGGTACTGGGCGTCTAATCTCTATAACTGACGAAACCAATGCATCATTCTTAAGTCCCGCTGCCCAGGTTACTAATTTATCAAATGTTTCATTTTTTTTAAGTTCATAGACCCCTTCTCTGCGAACAAATCCTTTCACATCTATCACATTTTCTCGTTGGCCAAAGTAGATAACGTCATCATTTTGTAGGGTAATCTTTGGCATTTTCCCTGTCTCTAAAAATGCATAAAGATCAAAAGTCGCCACTTTCTTATTATTTCGGATCACTTGAATATTACGTAGAGAACCATAATTATTTGGTCCTTTAGAGAGGAGTAACACCTTCCAAAAAGGGTAGTAAGGAGGAACCACTTCTGTGCCATGGTTTTTTACGTTACCACTAAAATGAATTCTATAGGCGTGTACTGCAAGCAAACTCACGTCACCCTGTGATCCCACTTTTTTCATGGCGCGTTGCACAATTGTTTTTAATTTTCTATAGGTAAGGCCAATTGCTTGCACTTTTTTATTAATCAAATCAAAGAAAACATCGCCTCCCTTACCGACTGTGTAGGTCTTCTCTATGTTTTGACTTCCCCAAAGTTGCAGATGGATTTTATCACCCTCCACAACCTTATAGTCCTCTGGAACGTCACTTACATTTGATTCAATAGTCACTTCTTGTTCAAATACTTCAAGACCATAAATATGAAATTTACGGTCAATACTATCCTGTGCAATACTATCTAGAACAAGGCTATCATGAAAAAGGCTATCAAGAACAACCAAGCTATCAAGAATATAGGGGTTTAGATTAATGCTATCATCTACCAATGCTTCATCTGATACAAGGCTTGTATCAATTTCTGCACTGTCGAGAATTGACCGAAGACTATCTAATTTAAATTGCTCCTCATACTTAAGAATCATTTCAGCAGAATCCCTTTTACTCAAGCCAAGCACCTTCAGTGACCCTTTTGTGGAATTACCATTTTCATCACGCTTCATAAACTCTTGCTGAGTTCCACCCGTGTTACCTTGATTACTCGCAGGGTTTCCATTTTGATTATTCACCATCTGACTCAACTGCTGCATTTGCTCTGGTGTTAAATTTTCACCATAGGCAAAAAGGCCATATACTGAGAGTAAAAGGAGTACCAATACTGATTTTTTCATAGTAATTTCTTTATAAAATGGGTGATTACAATTAGTTAGGAATTATAGAAAAAAAGGGGCTCGTGTGGGTAGGCTATGTATAGAATTCAGAATTCAGAATTGTTATTTCACGTAGCGAACACTTGTACTCAACTGCTTTCCATCCCACTCTATGAGACGCCAACCAGGGGTTGTGCTTGCGATTTCAAACTCAGCGTTATTCTCTTTTATTTGGATTTGGGTAGAGGGCGTAATATACATTGTTTGGTGATCATTAAATGGTATTGTTTTTTCGGTATGATAATGGCCTGTAAAAATATGATGAATATTCTTCAAGGAGGCAAAAACGTTCTTTACCTCATCCCTATTTTTAAGAGCATAGTGACTATCCATAAATTGACAATCTGCCAACTGAATTGGGTGATGTACAAATACTAAAATATCACCGGTATAGTTGTCAGAATGATTTTTTACCCAATGAAGCTGTTGGCTACTCATAGTTCCAGGAGTACTATCAAGAAACAACATCCGCTTCTTGTTAAAGTCAACCTTAAAATAGAGCTCACCATCATGAATATGCTCTTTAAGTTCAAAAGCATTGCATAATGTATCTACTTTATCATGATTCCCTGACATCACCTCATAAAGCACCGGATAGCGAGACATCTCCTCAATAACCCATTCATAAGCCTCAGGCTCTCCATTTTCCAGAGCAATATCGCCACTGAGAACAACCAAGTCAACCCCAATAGCAACAACATCTTCCATGACTCTATGGAAATGCTCTCGGGTATCCACACCATTTGATACCGCATCGGTAGGACCGATATGTATATCAGAGATTTGAGCAATGCGGATAGTGTCGGCCATTAAGCTTACTTCTATTGGAAATCTGTATCAAATAATACCAAAAAGGCGGGTAAAAAGCCATCATTTTGGTACTCAGAGTTTAGAATTCTAAATTCTATCAGTGTACCACTTGTAGAGACGTCCAATGCCATCATCAAGTTCAATAGTATGCTTCCAGCCCAATTTATGGAGCATAGTAACATCTTGGAGTTTTTTCATAGTACCATCTGGTTTATCAGTATCAAAGACCAGCTTTCCACCAAACCCAACTATCTCTTTCACTTTTTGGGCTAATTCACCAATTGTCAAGTCAATACCAGTGCCAATGTTGATATGTGTATTGATTACTTGCTCTGATGGAAGGTTTTTTACAATATCTTGAAAGTCAACGGATTCGAGAAGATGGACACACGCATCAGCCATATCATCCGAATACAAGAATTCTCTCATTGGTTTTCCCGTTCCCCATATTGTAACGGAATCACCCGTCACTCCATATTTAGATAGTGTTTCTTGAGCCTCATTCATAGTTGAAACACCGAGATTATCTAATACCTCCTTCTCGTCTCCCGCCTCCAGAAGCTTAGCTAAATGCATTTTCCGGATAAGCGCCGGAAGCACATGCGACTTTTCTAGATCAAAATTATCATTTTCACCATAGAGGTTTGTAGGCATTACTGCGATAAAATTTGTGCCATACTGAACATTATAAGCTTCGCACATTTTGAGCCCTGCTATCTTCGCAATTGCATACGGTTCATTGGTATACTCAAGTTCAGAGGTTAGAAGACACTGCTCAGGCATAGGCTGAGGGGCCAGTTTGGGGTAAATACAGCTAGATCCTAAGAAAAGAAGCTTTTTTACTCCAGAAACATAGCACTGATGAATAACATTATTTTGAATCTGTAGGTTTTCATAGATAAAATCTGCACGATAGGTGTTATTAGCTACAATGCCACCCACTTTAGCTGCGGCAAGGATCACATAATCTGGCTTTTCCTTCTCAAAAAAGGCTTCAACTGCATTTTGATCTCTTAAATCAAGTTCAGAAAAAGACTTTCCTATGATATTTGTGTACCCTTTAGATTCAAAGTTTCGAACCAATGCACTGCCCACAAGGCCCCTATGGCCCGCTACATAAATTTTTGCTGATTTTTCCATTTTCCTATCCTATACATTCAAAAAAAGCCTCCCATTCCTGGAAGGCATACTTATTCATTTTTTTGTGAACTAGCGCTCTCTAAGAATTTTCTCTTTCGCAACTTTTTTTAAATCAGATTCCATCATCAATCGAACCAACTCTACAAAAGGTGTTGCTGTCGGGTTCCAACCAAGCTTTTCTCTTGCCTTTGTTGGGTCCCCTAAAAGCTGTTCAACTTCCGTTGGTCTAAAATATTGTGGATCTACTTCTACCAGTACTTTACCTGAAGCTTTATCAATTCCTTTTTCATCTACCCCTGAACCCTGCCATTCTATATCCATGCCAGCATGCTTAAATGAGAGTGTCACAAATTCACGCACAGAGTGCATTTCTCCTGTAGCAATTACCCAATCTTCTGGTGTTTCAGCTTGAAGAATAAGCCACATACACTCAACATAATCTTTAGCAAACCCCCAATCGCGAAGAGAGTCCATGTTACCAAGATAAAGCTTCTCTTGAAGACCTTCTTTAATTCTAGACGCTGCAAGGGTAATTTTTCGAGTAACAAATGTTTCACCACGGCGAGGAGATTCATGATTAAAAAGGATACCGTTACAGGCAAATATATCATATGCTTCACGGTAGTTTTTTGTGATCCAATATCCATACAATTTAGCAACACCGTAAGGTGATCGTGGATAAAATGGGGTTGTCTCTGTTTGTGGTACTTCCGCTACTTTACCATACAGTTCTGACGTTGACGCTTGATAAATACGGCAAGTTTTTTCCATACCTAGAAAACGTACTGCCTCGAGTATACGAAGTGTTCCAATTCCATCAGTATCCGCAGTAAATTCCGGAACCTCAAATGATACTTTTACATGAGATTGAGCTGCAAGGTTATATATTTCATCTGGGTTTACATCTTTTATAATACGAATGAGATTTGACGAATCTGTCATATCCCCATAATGAAGCTTTATTTTTTTATTATGAATATCTTTTATTAGATCATCAATGTATAAGTGTTCGATGCGTTCAGTATTAAATGATGAAGACCTACGTATAATTCCATGAACTTCATATCCTTTATCAAGGAGAAATTCTGCTAAATATGAACCGTCTTGACCGGTTATTCCTGTAATGAGAGCTTTTTTTGACAAGCACTGCTCCTAACTGTAAATATATTTGATTTGTAAAAATACTAAAAACAAGCTAGGAACTCAGTTGTTCTTTAAACTTTTTAACGTTTTCTCGTGTCCAATGAATAACCAAAACAACAAAACACCCTAAAATAAGGCCTAATACAGTACCTATTAAAATTATTATTTTCTTTTTTGACTTGGATTTAGTTATTGGGATTGTTGGTTCTTGCAAAATATTAAACTCTGGAATTTTTTTAACTTCTTCAATTTTAGCCAATTCTAATTGTTTCCTAAACTCTATAACCAACTGATTAAATACTTCTACCTCTCTTATTAACCTCTGTTGAGCAAGCATAAGGCTCGGAGAATTGACATTCATATTATTTTCTCTAAATCTCTTAAGTTGGGCTTCAGCCTTTTTTAAGTCCCCCCTAAACCCATTGTATCTTTCTTCAATGAAAAGACGCTCTTTTTTGGCATTTGAGTTCTTTTCACTTTCTGTGTACTTCTTTAAAAGTTCAAGAAACTGCTTATTAACTTCATATGACAATACTGGATCTGATGTTGATACAGACAATGTTCGAGCCGTTGAAGATTTTTTAAACGTTACAATACTTGTTAAATAGCCATACAACATATTTTTAAGAATAATATCTTTGGTAAGATATCTTTCTGGTGGAGATATCTTATCGACATCAATATTTAAAATCTCAAATAACGTTAACGAATCTCCTACCATTGTTAACCAACTTTTTGTTATTAAAGAATCTAAAAATATTGGAGACACAAGTATTTCATCGTAAAATATTTCATAATTATCAGAGGTTGCCCCTAAGTTCATTCCAGTCAAAGCTGCTAAACCTGAAAGACCGCTAGAAGTTGAATTATTTATTTGACTAGGCAGCCATTTAGATACAGAAGTATATTTAGGTGGTAAACGCTTCGCGATAACAACACTGACTATCAGACTTAAAAGCATAACGATGAAAATCAAACTTTTCATATTCCACAGTATAAGAATGTATTTTCTTAAATCAATTTCATCTTCATCTATTGATTGAACAGTTTTTTCTTGCATACGCCAGTAAGTACCCTATAATTTTTAAAAAAACAATTGTGTCTGGAAATAGAAGTCCAATAGGTCATCTTTTTTCTGCATTATTAAATGCAATGTACAATATTTCAACGAATATGAAAAATCCAATTCGAACCACAACTCTGGCTCATCGACACCACTAATAAATTTTTTGCTAAAATGACTACCATCATTTTGTTTTGCCCAGTCAGCCCTATAGTCATCTAGTAATGACCCATAATCTACTCCTTTCCAGACTAAATCAAGCCTCGCCCCCACATACCATTTTAAGTCATGTCTAAAATAAACCTTATGTGTGTAGGCCTGAGAGTTTGGACCGAGTTGATTACCTAAAGGATACCCATGGTTAGCACTTTGCGCTGTATTTTTTACGTAATGAGTATAAATCCATGGCTCAACTCTCGAGTACTCAGTTATATACCCAAGTTGAATCTTATTCACATCTTTAATTATATGGGCCCCGCACATCCAAGCCCATTTGTTTTTCCAAAAGTCATTAAAAAGGCTTGCAGGCTCACTTAAATCATCAATCAAAAATTCTGTATATATATTGCCTATATTGTTAAACCTATAACTTATATCAAACGCTATATTTCCATTATTGCTTTCTTCAAGGCCTTGTCCTTTTTCCATAAAAAGTGGCACAATAGGTATAAAAGCAGCGGGTTCTTCCATATTATACAGAATTAATTGTTCACTTATGCCAAATAAGAGGTCTGGTGTTATATTCCATTCATACCTATGTGCATATACCGACCGAGTTGAATCACTATACCGAATAAAACTATCACCATCAATAGCCAACGTCCCCCAAACTGTCATAACTCGAATTGGTCCAATTTCCCCTTTATAATAAAAGTGATGAAATGGAACAGCATTTTGGTGAAATACAAGGTTATGAAATAATCCAGGCCCCCAATGTAAAGAAGACCTAGAATATCCAAGATTTCCCAATGGAAGTTCCAAATTGATATTTGCCCTATATCTGGAATACGAAGTAAATGTGGCTGTTGAATTATCACCCTCATTTTGCGCTTCAATGAACTCTCTATCAAATGAATATGGGGTTGTATTTGATCTAAACTCTGAAAACATGCGGGCATCTGTCATAAATGTTAAGTTTGATATGTTACCGTATAATATACCACCTGCACTTATTGCTTTAACATGATCTTTATACATATCTAGATATCGATACTCAAGGTCTATAAGAGGTAATAACCCAATTGAATTATTCGACTTCTTAATAACCAAACGATTATTGCCAAATAACTTATTGCCTGTTTTTAAAGGCGTATTAGATGGGAAAATATAAGACACGTTACCAGTATCTTTAATTTGAGATCTATTTTGATATTCTAATACCTGGGGAAATATATTTTTTGAAGTATACGGCCTATCTAACGGAACAAAACCTGCAAAAACAGAGTTAAATATTAGTATCAAAAACATGAATAAATTGTATTTCATTTAACAGAATGCCTCCTTTCACAACAATAATACATAGATATATCCTTCTTACAAACATATTTTGCTCTACCAAGCAAGTAAGGATAATAAATCAAAGCCCTGTTCGCAATATTCTTGGGGCTTTCATAAGACCTCATAGTTTTTTTCAATAATTCTAAATTGATGTTACATTGCGCATCACTTTAATAGTCTAACAACTATAGACTGTTCGCATAATTAGAACGAAATCTATACAGGTTGTTCAGCAGGAAATCAATTTAGTCATTTAAGGTTGTACATTATCAATATGAAACAAAAGACGATTAGCATTTTCGATTACACAGATTTTAGATTGTTTATTAAAGAGTATTATACGAATATGAAACATTTAGACCCCAAATATTCACAAAGGTACTTTGCAAAAAAAATGGCAATGAAATCCCCTGGGTATTATTTAGACATTATTAATGGAAGAAGAAATCTTTCTTTAAATAACATACCTCTATGCTTCAAAGCCTTAAATCTATCCAAAAATGAGGCAAACTATTTCGAGAGCCTTGTATTATTTAATCAAGCAAAATCGATTGAAGATAAAAACCGTTATTACCAACGATTACTAAATAATAAAAAGGTAAATATGAACCTAGTGAACAAAGATATGTACCAGTTCTACTCCAAATGGTACCATACTGCAATACGGGAACTGCTTTTTTACTTCCCATTTAATAATAATTACAGAGATATTGCCAAACAACTTAACCCACCAATCAGTGAAGATGAAGCCAAAAAATCGATTAAACTTCAGGAAAAACTTGGCTTTATTAAAAAAAACCTAAATAGGTATTATCAAAATTCTCCTACAATTACAACTGGTGATGAGGTTATTCAGTCAATGGAAATCGAGAATTACCAGATAGATACAATGAATATTGCAAAAAATGCTCTCAATAACACTCCTGCAAAACTACGTGATATTTCAACTCTTACTCTAAGTCTTTCTGAAAAAGGATTTAACAACATTAAGTCACTGATTCAAAAAACCAGAAAAGAGATACTAACAGAAGCTCAAAATGACTCAAGTGAAAATAGGGTATACCAGGTCAACTTTCAACTATTTCCATTAACTAAAGAATTTAAAAATAACAAAAGAGAGGAAACAAATGATTAAACTCACAGCTAATTTACTAACCATACTTCTTGTTCTAATATATACAGGCTGTTTATTTGACAATAGTAGCCAAGCCGGTGGCGGGTCAGAAACTGGAAATGTTGGGGGCACTATTATAGCATCCGATGGACTGGCCAAAGCTAATGTTGACGTTCACCTTTTTCTTGCAAAGCAAAGCATCGACTCACTTCAAGCGAGCCCTGAACCTGTTTTGATCACAAAAACTGATATCAATGGTAATTACTCATTCAATGTACTAGAACAAAATACTTACAATATTATTGCTCAATCTGAAACAGAAATTGCATTTGTTGATTCACTAAGTATTTCTCCAGACTCAAAGCTATCTCAAAATATTTCTTTGAACGCCCCAGGATCTATACAAGCACAGATACAGTTACGTATTGAGCTCAAACACCCTTCCAGTGTTGTTGCTTATCTAGCAGGAACATCATATTACCAAAATTTAAGTGATTCAGGTTCTTTTATATTTGAAAATGTTCCAGAAGGAACGTACACCCTTGTTTTGATTCCTAATCAAGAGATGTTTTCCAATACTATATTGCAAATATCTGTTGTATCTGGAGTACCGACCATTATTGCAAACCCAATTCAATTGCAATACAACGGAATTCCTATACCAAACAACGTTCTGTCAATATATGACACAACAACCGGGGCTGTTACTATCAGTTGGGATAGTATTAATTATGATCATTTTCAGGAATATTTAATCGAACGAAATACTGGTGATAATTTGGTTGCGAATTGGCAACTTGTTGGTAAAACTCAGGCAACAACATTTACTGAATTAATGTATTTACGCAACGATGTTTCGAAAATCAATCCAGAAGATACGGCACAAAAGAGTTTTGACTACAGAGTTAAGGTTAGGAGTAACTATAACGATGAAGAGGGGTTATCATATGGAAAGAGCACAATTAACATAGTTTCACCAAGAAAATTCCAACCCTACGCTTCCGTAGAACAAAAATCACTCTTGATTGAAACAACACCTTTTGTTTCGTTAAAAGGCACTGGTTATTCTGAATTGGGTACTGTGACTATGGAATGGGATATTGGAAATACAGGAGTTTTTGAATCAACTCCAGATGGAAATATCTCTTTTTTATATTATGAAAAAAATATTTCGAATCCACATATTTGCATTTTCCGTGTTACTGATACAAATGGAACTACTGCATTAGATACCTCTACTGTAACTATTAATCATCAAGCTTTTTTACCAATTGCTGATGCAGGTAATATGCAAACTGTAGATAGAGGTAGCCGTGTAGCTCTGAAAGGCACCGGATCAAGTAAAATTGGAGTAAATACTTATGAGTGGAAAGTAGGTGAGGGCGATTGGGTTTTTTCAGAAGATGGGGCTTTCGAGTTCCAATATGGAACGAGTGTTTTTATGGACTCAATAATTTGCTATTTAAGAGTTACAAATAGGGACTTTCAAAACGCAATTGATAGTGTTACAATAAGGTTTATTTCTAAATTTGAAGACATTAAGGCCCCTTTGCCTTTTACCTATGATAGTACAATTCATCCTATTGGTTTCAAAAATAATATCTGGTTCTTTTCAAAAAGCGATAGTACTACTATTTCCTCCTGGATACTAAATTCGGACAATCTTTACACCTACCAAAATAATATTATCAACAATTTCCAATCTGAAAAATATTGGTTAATGAGTGATAGCTTATCACTATACCTTATTGATTATTCTCGCCAAACTAACAAACTAACTATGCGGTCTTCCACAGATGGATTAAGCTGGACTAGTATTGATTATCCCATTGTAGACATTGACTCAAATACCTATATAAATTCTATTGTTATCAATAAGGGTTATATATATGCAGTAGTTAACGATAACTCAGATCTTAATGTCCTTGTTAAGACTATTCGAATTAATGTATCGAGTAAGGAAATATCTTCTTTGCCTGAATTATCAGCAGAAGGTATATCATGGGATTTACATGAAAAAAATCCATTTGCTATTATTTATAACGATAACTTTTGTTTAACAACCAGTGACATACCTGGGCTTCAGGCATGGACTTGTCTCTTAGATGACACATGGAAATCACCATTTTATATTGGTACTGCATTAGGCTCGACCATTTGGACTTATTCTAACTCCTATATTTACCATAGAACCCCTGAGCTGAGTAACATGTATTGGCAGCTATCTGTTAATTACGAAAACGACTTATCAGTGGAGTCGGCCTCACTAAATATAAACCCCTGGCCCACAGGTATAGAGACTCAATTATTCCTCTATTTTAATAATGCCCTGTATTTGATTATTGATAATAACGTTCATAAGTTAGATGTTTAATTCTATCTCCTTATCAATAACCTATAGAGTCAATGTTACTTCCAGTATATTATAATCTCTAACAAATGCTCATCATACGTTTTTTCACCATTAAACCGCCTGTTTTAATGGTGAAAAATACCTATCTTTCCATACCTGTCCATGTTTACCTTTTACTAGACAGGACTATACTTGTTTTGAATCTCTACTCATTGGATGAACATACTATGGAAAAACCTCTAATTTCAATTATAATGGCAGCATATAATGAAGAGTTATATATTAAAGAAGCTATTCAATCTATCCTCCTTCAAACCTACCAAAACATTGAAGTACTCGTTATAGACAACCTTTCTACAGACAGCACTGTTTCAATAGTAGAAGAGCTTCGATCACATGACTCTAGGGTGAAATTATTGCAGTGTACTATTAAGGGTCCGGCTGCTACACGAAATATGGCTATTAAAGAAGCGAAAGGTAGTTTTATAGCCGTTATGGATGCTGACGATGTTGTTCCAACTGATAGAATTGCTCAACTCTATGGCATTTGTAGCAAATCAAATGAAGCAGTTGTCGGATCAAATGTACAGATAGTAAACTCAAAGCTCACTCCGGTAAGAGAGCTCATTTACCCTGAGCACAACAAAGAAATTCGTAAAGCTTTTAGCCGCTTATTCAACAGATCCGTTATCATGCCTGGTACCATCATGGTGCACGCACAACTGTTGAAACAGAATTTATATAATGAAACCTTTACCTTTTTAGAAGACTGGGATCTCATTCTCAGACTCGCCTCTAATAAAGACGTTGTTTTTTCAAATGCTCAAGATTTCCTCTATCAATACCGCCTTAATGAAGGGTCAGTTACCTACAATTGGAAAGATAGAAACCAGTATAACGCGCTCATTCTTATTAACCAATGGCTCAGATCACAAAATAAAAGCGACTATTCCACATTGGAGGAACTCAAAAAATCGATTCCTAGAAGGCCAGTTATTACTACCGCATTTATAACTATTGTCATTATGAAATTTTTTCAACACAGCTTGTGGAGAATCAAAACAAAGCTTCAAACAAAATAGCCATTATGAATATACTCCAAGTTGTTAAAAATCAAGAAAAATGGGATCATGAATTTAAAGGGAAAATAATCACATTTATTAACCCCTATTCATACCAACAAATTAGAACAGGAAAATACCTTCAATCATTTTCGCATATACTGTGCGATAGTTTTTATTTGGCAAAATTTTTTAATTTATTTTCTATTTCTAAAGAGTCTAGATACTCCTTCGATATGACCTCACTGGCGCCAAAAGTCTTTTCATGGTGTGAATCAGAACATAAAAGTGTTTATTTTATCGGGAGTACTCAAGAGAATATATCTCAGTATATTGAAACATTCTCTAAATCATATCCCACTGTTACCATTGCTGGATATCGTCATGGTTTTTTTACCTCAACAAAAGAGAGAGAGGAATATTTAACTGCTATAAAAGAATTAAACCCTGATGTAGTAATTGTTGGTATGGGCGCTCCACTTCAAGAAATGTTCCTTTCAGATTTGGTTTCTACCGGATGGAGTGGCACAGGATTTACTTGTGGTGGATTTATTCATCAAAGCACAGAGAGTATTCAATATTACCCCAAATGGGTTGATTCACTTCAAGTACGTTGGTTATATCGCATATATGATGAGCCTAAACTTTTTACTCGTTATGCATTCGACTACCCAAAGTTTTTACTCTTTTTTGCACTCGATTTTATCAATGTATCACTCAAAAGCAAATAGGATTAACCCCCCAAGAATTAACGAAATGTTCTCACTGAAATGCACAAATTGCATTTTAAAATAACCTACCTTTATCATATGAACAATTCGAAACCAGACATTTTTACCTATTTTAACTTTAGAGAGCTTCTCAAAGACTTATACTCATATTTCAACAAGCAAGATAAAAGCTTCAATAAATCATATGTTTGTAAACTTCTCGGATTACCTAACTCGAGAAGTTATTTTACCGACATTTTGAATGGGAAACTGGTTTCACCCCCAAAAATTGACCTTTTTTCAAAAGTTTTTAGACTCAACAAGCTAGAAAGCAATTATTTTAGACTTTTAATCAATTACAACCAGACATTCGATTTTTCTGAAAAAGAGTTTTATTTTAATCAATTGATATCTCAATGTAAAACTCCTCAAACTGTACTAGATAAAAACCAGTATCAGTATTACCAAAACTGGCATCATAGTGTTGTTAGAACCGTACTCAATACTGTTGATATCTCAAGTAATTTCAAAGACCTTATTGATAAACTTACTATTCCTATTTCACTGAAGCAGATTAAAGACTCTATTAAGCTTCTTTCACAATTAGGCCTTATTGAAAAAAACAACCATGGCTTTTACAAACCTTCCGCTCCATTTATTTCTAATGGATCTACAATAGAAAATGAAACGATAAAACAATATCAGCTCAAACTATTAGACATTTCCAAACAATTAGCTTTAACTAACAAAACCCAACCTCAAAAGGTTTTAACAAAAATGGTCTCTATCTCTCAAGAGGGATATGATAAAATTGCTGAGAGAATTGAATCGTTCAATAAAGAAATCGACACAATTATTGCCAATGATTCTAAGCCCGAAGACAGAGTGTATCAATGTCTTTTAACTATGCTTCCGTATTCCAAAGGAGAAACCCATGATTAGGGTCTTATTTTTATTTACACTTTTTTTAACTATGTGCTCAAACTTTTCAACAAATAATGAAAATTTTAATCCTACTGCAATAATTTCTCTTTCTACACCAAGTATTATTTCATACCCTGTTGATAGCACGGTCAGCGTATCTGCAACGGCATCGAATGATGTTAATGGTAAAATAGTAACGTATGAATGGAAAGCAGGTGATAGTGATTGGTTTACGGGAAATGAGGTGCAAAACATACCAACTCCAAAAAATATTGATACTATTTTTGTTGTTTCACTCAAAGTGACAGATGATGATGGAAATACGGCTCTAACTTCAGTAAATTTAAATCTATACGGTGATACAATTACAGATATAAGAGATGGTCAACGATATGCAATTGAAACCAAAAATGATTATATTTGGATGGCTGAAGATATAACCTATATTCATAATGATGAAATAATTATAGGAGACACTTTAGGAAATGGTTTTTATTACACTTATTATAATTGGTTGTATTGGTATTTCAGAAATAATAATCTAGACAAAAAAAATATGACACTCTGTCCAATTGGGTTCAATTATATAAGAGGAAGCCATTGGAATCATCCAATATATTATGAAGGTACACCTCTAAATGATGCGGCTCAATATTTTTCAATGCGCTGTGAAACACAAAACCGTATAGACCCTTCATTAAGAAACAGTGGTGCCCTTGGTGATGCCACAATAGCAATAGTTACCAATGATGTGAGTTTAACCAATTTCCCTGGTGACTCTACACAATATTGGGCAATAGTGCAATATATACCCGACAATGCAGATATTCAGCGAATTTCATGGGATGTAGAGGTTTTACAAATATGTTACGACACAACAACTGTTTACACTATAACTGATCAAATTGGAAATTCAATTGCTATTCAAAATATCCCCACACAATTTGTTCCATCAAAAACTAATACATACATAAGTCCAGCGGGAGGATTGTGGTGTGACTATCAAGCAATTATAACTGCTAAAATTCTGGACAATTTAAACAGAGAATGGAAAAAAACATCATTCGATTTGGGCAACTGCTATTGGACTACAGGTGGTTGTAATTCTTCTGATGCTTCCGCTGGCATAGCTAAGTTCTTGTCAAATTATATTGTTGAACAACAATAATTTTTTGGAAAATAAAAAACATTCTAAGGGAAATCCATATTGAGATTTATAATGCCAAAGACTTTAAGAGCAAAAGCCGGGTCTATCAATGTCTTTTAACTATGCTTCCCTATTCCAAAGGAGAAACCCATGATTAGGTTCTTATTTTTATTTACACTTTTTTTAACTATGTGTACAGACTTTTCAACAAAGGGTGACGTTGACACAAGTGTCGATCCAATTGTAAGCACCATCATTGATTATCGCAATGGAAATGAATATAAAGTCGTGACTATTGGAGACTATACATGGATGGCTGAAGATCTTGAGTTCAAATCTTTTGAAACTCCAAGTTCAATTTCTTTTGACCTTGCTACAGTTGAAAGTTATTGTCCAGAAGGGTGGCGCCTTCCAACAAAAGAAACATTTCTATCCCTATTTGCTGAAATAAGCAAACGTTATCATACATATGACAGTACTTCTCATATTTACCCTCCTTATGAAACATTCTCTAGTGATTATAATAATTGGGGTAATTACTTGTTTTCTGAAAGGTCAAACCCATACCATTTGTCATTTGAGATGAAGTATTACTTATGGAATGGGTTTGGGGGTGTAAGCCGATTTTACCTTACAACATATGATCGTTGGTCTGAAAGAATGGTCGAAGACACAAGTGATATTGGTATAGACGCAATAGGAATTGGTGGGATAAGTCAAATTGGAACAGCAAACTATATTCGATGTGTTACGCAAGAATTACCTCCTGTTAAAAACCTTCATATGACCCCAGAGCATATAGAAACGTTATTTAATTACACAGTAACTGTTAATGCCAATGTTTACACCAAATTTCCCAATGAACCTCTTTTGTACTATTGGGACCTTATTTATAAAGGTAAAAACAGTGTTCCCGATCCCTCTGTCAATACAAATCAAAATTTTATAAAAGGTAACAGCAACGGTACCTACACATTTTTCACTGATCCTCAGCTACCAAATTCGAATGATAGTCATAATTATTGGCTATATATAAAAGTTATTAACCATGTAGATGACACAGTTATGGTCATAAATAAGGTTACAGTTTATGACTCCATTTGGGCCAGTCAAAATGAATATAGTCTAAACATAAACATTATTGGCGATCCACTTTAAACCTTAAAAAGGTAAACTATGATTAGAATAATATTTGTATTGTTTTTAATAGCCTTAACCATGTGTACCGACAACTCAACCTCAGGCACTGCAGACACTACCTCAACAGGTATAGCCCTTGAAGGAAAGGTTCTTACACAAAACGGAAATGGCGCCCCAAATGTTCTTGCACGGGTGGCGAACTCTGATATAAGTGATCTTACCAATGAGTCCGGGCATTACTCTATACATATAAACCCAGACTCACTTATGTCTATAGGTATTACCCTTGACTCTCTTTCTGATACGGTGCAAATCGTGCATGAAAACACCGTTATTGAGTCAATAGAGCTAACCACATGGCAGGATACTCTTCCCGATGTTTACCTCACTCAACGAAGTGTTTCTGGTAATCTGCTTGGGAACACCTCCGCTATTATTAAGATTGAAGCTATTTTAAATAATCTAACAGACACAACAGAAACGCCAAAAGTGTTTGCCTTATGGTTTAACAATCAGGTAAATAGCTATAACAATTTTATTTATTTTAAACAAGAACTTGTTCCAACTCAATACTCCATTTATGTACGAGTATATACCTCGGAGTTTATTGTATCTGGTATAAGTCAGCAACTTATTTTTCCAAATACTGCTGGTGATATAGAACTTGCACCTTTTGATGTAAATAATGTGAAAAGTGACATTATCAAAATGAACAATGTGGTTGTTAGCATAAGTGATACTACACACTTATCTGCTACAATCACTGGCAACACAAGCCCTATTATTAAATATGAATGGGATATTGGTAATATGGGGAATTATGTTGAGAGCTCTGGACCAGCTACAAATTTTGTTGCTCCTGATAGCACAAGATCTATTGTTTATATTCTGAAAGTAACTGATGCAGATGGAGGAGTGTTTCAAAACTCTTCTATTCTCACGGTAATTGAGGATGCACCAGAAGTTACTATTACGACAACAGATAGTATTGCAAGTATCAATGACTCACTACACTTTAAGGCCCAAGCTACTGATTTTTATGGAACTGTTATTAAATATGAGTGGGATTTTGAGAATACTGGAGTTTTTATAGAAGGGCCACTTGATGGGACTTTTGTTGGTATGTCTCCAAAATTTTTAACTGATTCATTGATTACTTTAGTTCGAATCACTGATGATGATGGGATAACTACGACTAACTTTATTGCTACGAAAGTAATTGAAGATGCACCTGTTGTCTCTATATCTTCAAGAGATACCGTAGTAAGCATAAATGATACACTTCACTTTACAACAACTTCAAGTGATCTATTTGGAAGTATTGCTAAATATGAATGGGATGTGGGAAATACTGGAGTTTTTACTGAAGGACCACTTGATGGGACTTTTAAAAGACCTACTTCGGACACAGCAAATAATTTTTTCTTTTCAACTCTTCGCGTTACTGACGACGATGGAATGGTTACTACTGCACAGATCAAATCACAAGTTTTACAAGACAATCCTTTGGCTGCTATTACCCCAGCAAACCCTAATGTAGTTTCTTATCCCGTTGATAGTATTGTTTCACTTTTGGCTACATCATCAATAGATTCTTATGGAGAAATAATAACTTACGAGTGGAAAGCAGGCGATGGTGATTGGTTTACAGGAAGTGAGATACAAAACATACCCACTCCCCCAAATATTGATACTATTTTTATTGTCTCTCTTAGGGTTACCGATGATGATGGGAATGTCTCACAAGCCTCTCAAAAAATTAATTTGTATGGTGGAACATTTCTGGACCTCCGTAATGGACATGAATATAAAGTTGTTACAATAAACGACTGGATATGGTTCGCTGAAGATTTATTTACGATTCAAGGATCTGATACTATAAAAGAATTCATCAATCCACTTGGAGGATTCGATGATAACTTTTTCCATTCTGTTTGTCCAGAAGGATTTGATATAATAAATAGAACTATTACCGAAAATATTAATACCTGGATATATGACAGGTATCCAACAAAACACCATACCGAACTTACTAATTATTTATTTAATGACCACACTAATCCACTTCACTTATCACTAGAAACTGGTACTGCTTACCTTGGTGGTAGGAGCACATATTCCGGAGGTACTTATTCAAAAGATTTCCCTTTAAGCATTTGGGGTAGTCTAGGAGCTCATAGCGCTGGAGGGAAGCCTGTATTGATCCGTTGTGCAACACAAGAACGCTTAAGTTATACCAAAAGTAAACAACCAGGATTAACCATTAAGATAAATGACATTCAAACGTTGTTTAATTACACTGTCAATGTATCACCTAAGACTTACACACAATACCCTGATGGGCCTCTTACCTATTATTGGGATATTGTGTATAGATCTAAGAACTGGGGGGATAGCTTAGGAGCAGAAAATCCTAATTACAAACTTGGTCCAAACAATGGAACTTATACCATTATTACAGACTCTACTGATGGCAATCCCGCATCTTACCTATACATGCTTTATGTAAAGATTTTCAATCATCTTGGAGATAGTGCCTTAGATAGTAGCACTGTTACAGCTTATGATTCTTTATTCGCAGATGTGTATGATATAGAAATATTTGGAAATCCACTATAATTTTTTAAAGGTAAACTATGAGCAGAATATTATTTTTTATTGTTGTAATGGTCTTAACCATGTGCACCGATAACTCAACATCAGGCACAGCAGACACAACATCGACCGGCATTGCCCTTGAAGGAAAAGTCCTCACACAAAACGGTGTTGGGGTTTCAAATGTTATGGCAAAAATAGCCAACTCTAATTTTAATGATTTAACTGATGAGTCTGGAAGCTATTCCATAACAGTGAGTCCAGACTCCCTCGTTACAGCAGGTGTAGATATTAACACACTATCTGACACAGTGCAGATTATACATGAAAATAGTCTGGTTAAATCTTTAAACATAATTGACTGGCAGGATACTTTACCCGATGTATTTTTGGTTCAAAGAAGCATCTCTGGTACTTTACTTGGTGATGTTTCATCTATAGTTCGAATAGAAGCTGTTCTTCATAATCTTACCGATACCACAACCGCCCCTCAAATATCCAATCTATGGTTTAACCCATTAGTTAGTAGTTACAATAGTTTCATCTATTTTAAAAATGAGCCTGTTGCCACACAATATTCGATTTACATTAGAGTTTACACATCTGAAAATATTGTATCAGGAATGAGTCCCCTTTTAACATTTCCAAGCTCTGCAGGTGACATTCAAATTTCTCCATTTGATGTGAACAATGTAAACAGTGACATTATCACCCTGAACAATGTCGTTGTCAGTCTAAGTGACACTGCACACTTATCTGCTACAATTACTGACAACACAAGCCCTATCATTAAATATGAGTGGGATATTGGTAATATGGGTAATTATGTTGAGAGCCCTGGACCAGCTACAACCTTTGTTGCGCCTGATAGTACAAGATCTATAGTATATATTCTAAAAGTGACCGATGCAGATGGGGGAGTGTTTCAAAACTCATCTATACTCACGGTAATTGAGGATGCACCACAAGTTACTATTACGACAATAGACAGTATTGCGAGTATCAATGACTCGCTACACTTTGCAGCACACTCTACTGATTTTTATGGTGATGTAGTCAAGTATGAGTGGGATGTAGGGAATACCGGCGTTTTTATTGACGGCCCACTTGATGGGACGTTTGTTGGAATGTCTCCTAGTTTTATTACTGATTCATTAATTACTTTAGTCCGAATTACTGATGATGATGGAATAGTTACGACTAATTTTCTTACTACGAAAGTAATTGAAGATACACCCTTAGCTATTATTACTCCAACAACTACTTCATTTCCAATAAAAGACTCTGTTGAACTTGTAGGAACATTGTCTTCAGATAGCCTTGGTACTATTGTTTCCTATGAATGGAAATTGGGTTACGGTGAATGGTTTAAGGGTAATGCCTTTCAAAGTATTTCAACACCTCAATCTATTGATACTATTTTTGTTGTTTCACTAAGAGTAACAGATGATGATGGAAATATGGCTCTAACTTCCATTAACCTCAATTTACATGGTGACACTATTACAGATATTAGGGATGGTCAACGATATGCTATTGAAACAAAAGATAATTATATTTGGATGGCTGAAGATCTCAATCATTCTAGTTCAATCATTGGCGACTCACTAGGACTGAGTGCATTTTATACAAAATCCGATAATTTCTTTTATTTCAAATCTATTGCTCCTCAAAATGAATTCTGCCCCACAGGCTGGACCCTACCGGAACAAGCTAAATGGCGAAATATTAGAGATCAATATAAGGATTTAAAGGGTAGTACTTTCTACTTTCCAATAAGATGTGTTACAAAAGCAAAATTAGTTCCATCAAATTCTGATCAACTACCACCTGAACCAACTATTCTTATACGAACTAATATTGTATCAGATGGTAATTTTAACGGTGCACAATCTATTTATTATGTATTTGTACCATACTTAACAGACAACGCTTATGTTACTAGTATAACTTGGAGTTCCTATGTTGTTTCAGATCCAGATTTTTTTACTAATCTAATAGACACTACTGAAATTCACTCAAATATCCCAGGTACTAGAATTTCTATAATCAATATACCTCAGAATTTACCAGAAAATAGTGATGCTGATTTAGCTCCCTATAGTCAACTCATGAAAGATTATATAACCTATTTAACAATAAATATTACCGACAACTTAAACAGAAAATGGACTAAATCTGTAGAATATACACACTATTGCTGGTGGAGAGGGCCATCAGCATGTTATGACGAAAATGACTGGACTCAAGGTAAATACTATTACTTGTCAGAGTCGTTGCTCAACTAAAACTTTAGGATATAACTTTGAAAATAGCCTTTTATATTACTCTATTCTTGTTCTTAACCATGTGCACCGACAACTCAACTTCAGGCACCGCAGACACTACCTCAACCGGTATTGCCCTAGAAGGAAAAGTCCTCACACAAAATGGTGTTGGGGTTTCAAATGTTATGGCAAAAATAGCCAACTCTAATTTTAGTGATTTAACTGATGAGTCCGGAAGGTATTCAATAACAGTGACTCCAGATTCTCTCGTTACAGCAGGTGTAGATATTAACTCTCTATCTGATAGTGTTCAAATTATAAACGAAAGTAATATTGTTAAATCATTAGAGATAACAAACTGGCAAGATACTTTACCTGATGTCTTTTTGACTCAAAGAAGTATATCTGGAGAGCTATTGGGGGATGTTTCTTCTATTGTTAAAATTGAAGCAGTATTGCACAACCTTACAGACACTACTACTGCACCACAAATTTTCAACCTTTGGTTTAACCCACTTGTAAGCAGTTACAATAGTTTTATCTATTTCAAAAGTGAATCGATTGCTACTCAATATTCTATTTATATCAGGGTATATACTGCCGAATTTTTTGTCTCAGCCATTAGCCCTCAATTAATATTTCCTAATAATGCTGGTGACATTGTTATTTCCCCATTTGATGTGAATAACGTAGAAAGTGAAATCTTCAACATGAACAATGTAGTTGTTAGCATAAGTGATACTGCACATTTATCTGCTACAATCACTGAAAACACAAGCCCTATCATTAAATACGAATGGGATATTGGTAATATGGGTAATTATGTTGAAAGCCCTGGACCAACAACAACCTTTGTTGCTCCTGATAGCACAAGATCCATTGTTTATATTCTAAAAATAACTGATGCAGATGGGGGAGTGTTTCAAAACTCATCTATTCTTACGGTAATTGAGGATGCACCACAAGTTACTATTACGACAATAGACAGTATTACGAGTATCAATGACTCACTACATTTTAAGGCCCATGCTACTGACTATTATGGAACTGTTATTAAATATGAATGGGATGTTGGGAATACTAGCGTTTTTGTTGAAGGACCACTTGATGGGACATTTATTGGTACGTCTCCAGATTTAATTACTGACTCCTTAGTTACGTTAGTCCGAATTACTGATGATGATGGAATAACTACTACTAATCAAATCGTATCACAAATTATTCAAGACAATCCTATAGCTATTATTACCCCAACAACTACTTCATTTCCAATTAAAGACTCTATCGAACTTGTAGGTGCATTATCTTCAGATAGCCTTGGTACTATTGTGTCCTATGAATGGAAAGAGGGTTATGGAGAGTGGTTTAAGGGGAATGCAATTCAAACAATTTCAACACCTCAATCTATTGATACTGTTTACGTTGTTTCATTAAGAGTCACTGATGATGATGGAAACATTTCTGAAACCTCACAAAATATTGACCTAATAGGCGATACCTTTATTGATAATCGTGATGGTCAAAGTTATTCTATTGGGACAAGAGATAGTGTTATTTATATGATTGATGCACTTAAGTTTTCAATAGACACTATTAATATTGGGGATACAAATGGAACTGCACTATATTATACGAACTATGATGGGACTCTCAGGGGTAACACATTTCGTAAGGGATATTTAGAAACTATTAGCTTTAAACCACAATATCTAGATTGGGAAAACAACAACCTTTGCCCTGAAAAATGGGAGTACCCAAGTGATGCTAAGTGGAAAAATCTGTATTATGACTCAAGTAAAAAAATATTGCCTACCTATTTTTCTATACATTGTGTCACAAAAAACAAAATTTCTCGAGATAATATATCACTACCTGACAAAGCAACAATCACTGTTGTAACCAATGATGTTGAAGTTAAAAATTCAGACTCTAATAGTACTAGTTATTGGGTAAAAGTTCCATATCTCCCCAATAATGCTCAAGTACAAAGTGTCAAATGGGATGCCTTAGTTTTGTACATAAATGAACATGAAATTCAAGAACGCTTTGGCGATACGTTAATTGACACAGCGTCCTTCCAAAGAGATATTGAAGCTAACCATATATCAGTTATAAACATCCCCTCAAGTCCTACCATTAATGATGATAATATACAAAAGGCTGGAACGACCTCTGATTATCTTACAATACTTACAGTTAAAGTCACTGATAACCTTGGTTATACATGGAAAAAAACAGTACAAGAAAGATACTGGTGCTGGTGGTTTACTGATACCAATAGCGAAGACGGTTGGTCTTGCAATCCAGGAACTACTTTCTATGATGTTTTTGTTACTGATTTTTTAACTAAAGACCCGAGACTTAACATAGAATATGATTTATAAACTTGATGAGATATATAAATCATATGCATTTTGGTAATCAATCATACATTATTAGCGAACCACGGTAATATTACATTTACGCAGGAAAACTATGAATAAAATATTTTTTGTATTAATTTTAACGTTCTTAACTATGTGTACTGACAATTCAACGTCAGGCACCGCAGACACAACATCTACCGGTATTGCCCTAGAAGGAAAAGTCCTCACCCAAAATGGTGTCGGGGTATCCAACGTAATGGCAAAAATAGCCAACTCTAATTTTAGTGATTTAACTGATGAGTCTGGAAGCTATTCCATAACAGTGAGTCCAGACTCCCTCGTTACAGCAGGTGTAGATATTAACACACTATCTGACACAGTGCAAATTATACATGAAAACAGCTTGGTTAAATCTTTAGACATAGTTGACTGGCAGGATACTTTACCTGATGTGTTTTTGGTTCAAAGAAGCATCTCTGGCGATTTAATAGGTGATCTGTCATCTATTGTTAAAATCGAAGCCGTGTTGCGCAACCTCACTGACACAACAGCACCACCACAAGTATCAGCCCTTTGGATTAACACAAAAATAAGTAGTTACAATAGTTTTATATATTTCAAGCAAGAACCTGTACCAACTCAATACTCAATATACATTAGAGTCTACACTACAGAGTTTACCATTTCTGGAATAAGTACAAATATCGAATTTCCAAGTAATGCTGGTGATATTGTTATTCCTCCATTTGATGTACATAATGTAAAAAGTGATATCATCAACATGAACAATGTTGTCGTTAGCATAAGTGATACCGCACACCTATCTGCTACAATCACTGGTAACACAAGCCCTATCATTAAATACGAATGGGATATTGGTAATATGGGTAATTATGTTGAAAGCCCTGGACCAGCAACAACCTTTGTTGCGCCTGATAGTACAAGATCTATAGTATATATTCTAAAAGTGACCGATGCAGATGGGGGAGTGTTTCAAAACTCATCTATTCTCACTGTAATTGAAGATGCACCAGAAGTTACTATTACGACAACAGATAGTATTGCAAGTATCAATGACTCACTACATTTTAAGGCCCACGCCACTGACTTTTATGGAACTGTTATTAAATATGAGTGGGATGTTGGAAATACAGGCGTTTTTATTGAAGGTTCAATTGACGACACATTTGTAGGGGTCTCTCCAAATTTTTTAACTGATTCATTTAGCACTATTATACGAGTTACTGATGATGATGGAATAACTACGACTAATTTTATTAAAACCAAAGTCATTGAGGATTTACCTATAGCAGTTATTACTCCAACAGCATCTTCATTCCCAATTAAAGACTCTGTCGAACTTATAGGTACATTGTCTTCAGATAGTCTTGGTACTATTGTTTCCTATGAATGGAAGGAAGGGTATGGAGAGTGGTTTATGGGAAAAGCCATTCAAACTATTTCAACACCTCAATCTATCGATACTATTTTTGTTGTTTCATTAAGAGTTACTGATGATGATGGAAATACAGCTCTAACTTCAATTAATCTGAATCTGCATGGTGACACTATTACAGATGTAAGAGATGGCCAGAGATACGCTATTGAAACTAAAGATGATTTTATTTGGATGGCTGAAGACTTAAAATATAGTGAAAGTTCATTTGTTCTTGGAGATACTCTAGGATCAGGCTTTACTTATAACTACAAATCTGGAGGTTTCTGGTACTATACCTCTCATCCTATAAAAGTAGAATATTGCCCAACTGATTTTTATTTAGCCCCTGGACACCTCTGGGATTATCCATCAAGGCAACCTGACGCAGGGTGGCAAAATGATTACCCGAGTTATCATTCAGTTAGATGTGTTACCCAACAAAGAATTGTGAATCATTCACCTACAGATTTACCTGATTCTGCTTCAATTTATGTGGTCACTAACGATTTCCATCGTATTGATTATTACCCTGAACATCGTAATCAGTTTGACCATACTACTGAATATTGGGTCTATATTCCATACTTACCCAATGATGCCTTTATTCTAAAAATAGAATGGGACATTACTATAGATAGAGAAGCTTGGGGAATTTACCAAGTATACAACGTTATACATGAAGGCCCCTCAATTAAAATACCACATGTTCCTTCTGACCCACCTGGATTTGATTTATGTACTGGCTATTTGGATGTTGATTATACAACACATATTTCCATTAAAGTTTACGACACACAAAATAACATGTGGCATAAAAACATATCAAGATCTGCAAGCTTATATTCCAAATATGTTTGTCGCCCTACTAACTAAATCATTCAAATGGGTAAACTATAAAAATTATATTGATATTCGTCGAGAGGACAAATAAGATCTACCCTGCAATATTTTTCAAAATAGGTATTTGCTTTAATACAGCTATTATCATAAGAGAAATTATCAAACATAATGTTGCCATTATAAATATTCCTACTACAGGATTACACATCTTCCAACTTATTCCCAAATAATACAACGCATCCAGAACAAGTATATGAATCAAATACACCCCAAAACTATGAGTACTCACGAGATCAACTAATGCATCAATCACCTTAGGCCTTCTAGAAGAACTATTTTTTACAAAAAGAAATATCCCTACTGAGCTTATTAAAACATTCGGTGTTAAAAATTCATAAAAAGCAAAGTTAATTTCACCACTTTTATTAGACAACCAATAAGTACCAATGATTGTCACAGAGCTACCAACTACAAAAAGTGACAAGGGGCTATATTTCTTATCTAATATTGTTGAATAAGTAGATAAGTAATACCCGAGAATCATGTACCCTACATACCCACTAAAGTTTAGGAGTTGATTGATTGGAATGAAATGTTTTATTGATGGCAGCTCCAATAGTAATGCTAAAACCCATAACCCTAAAAAATATTCAATTTCTCTTCGAGTCGCCTGTTTTAACCATTTTCTTAGAATCGGTACTAAAAGATATAATCCCAAATGAGCGGCCACTATAGGTAGCCCTAAAACAGCTTACTGATAAGATAATATTTAGGTAAAAAAGACAGGAGAGATTTACTGCGTCATTAGTTGCCTCTGTAATCCCCCCATTTTGGTATCCAAATAAATATTGAGCTCTGAAACACAGGGTCTAATTAGTCAATGAAAGAGCAATGTTATCATAATGTGTGTTATTATTAAGACAAGGTAAACATGATATATAGGTTCGACAGAGCATAAGTAATTTGATTAATATTCATCGAAAGGCCATATAAGATCTACCCTGCAATATATCTCAAAATCGGAATACGCTTTAAAATATCTATTATCATAAGTGACAGAACCAAACATAATATTGCTGTTACAGGTATTCCAATTACTGGATGAAACATTTTCCAATTAATTCCGAACATATTAAATACTGACAATATCAGAATATGAATCAGATATACCCCAAAACTATGGGTACTTATGAGATTAATAATGGTATCAATCACCTTAGGTCTCTTTATACTAAGCTTCTTTACAAATAGAAAAACACCTATTGAACTCAATAATACATTTGGTGCTAAAAACTCATAAAAAGCAAAATTTAAATCACTATCCCTATCTGACAATAAATAAGTACCAGCGATAGTTATTGCAGTACCAGTCACAAATAAGAATAACGGAAGGTTCCTCTTTTCCAAAATCGTTGAATAAGTAGATAAATAGTATCCTAAAACCATATACCCCACATACCCACTAAAATTTATTAATTGATTCACTGGTACAATATTTTTAATTAAAGGTAGCTCCAACAGCAATGCAATAAACCATAATCCTAGAAAATATTGCAATTCCTTTTGCGTAGCCTGTTTGATCCATTTTCTTAGTATTGGAACAAAAAGATATAAACCAACAAGAGTGTAAACAAACCACAAATGATACGCTGACCCATTTAATAAATACCGAGCAGCTGTTTTAATAACACCCACAGTAGTTTCACTTGCTAACGTATTTTTATACAACCCATTGTATACAAGATAAATGATACTCCATGCAATAAAAGGGGGAAATATCCGTAGAAACCGTTTTTTCAAAAACTCACCTAATGAATAATCTTTGGATAATAGCAATACTCCAGAAAGCATAAAAAATAGAGGAACGCAAAACCTTACCATTCCATCGATTATATTTCCAATCCACCAAACACTTGACTCAGGAGAAGTATGCTCACTAAATACCCCCCCTGAAACATGTAATAAAACAACACTTACTGTTGCCAAAGCACGTAAATCATTTATCCATAGCTTCTTCTGACTCATTTTCAACACTTTAATAATTAGGTATAGCCTAAAATAATAGTTAATTCTTTACCAAGTAATCCATAAACCTTTTGTAATTTACTGTACCAATTACTCAACTCTAATAGGTTCTTAAAGCTCATAAAAATTGTTACATTTATCGTAGATCGTTTATTATAATCACTTGAATGGGCACCACAAAACCAACATTTTCTATCATCACTGTCATATTTAACGGTGAAACTACCATTAAACAAACTCTTGATAGCCTATTAAATCAAAGCGTTACTGATTATGAGCTCATCGTAATTGATGGTGCATCAACTGATACCACTTTAGATATTGTACACTCATATAAACCTTTCTTTGGCGACAAAATTAAGGTTATAAGTGAGAAGGACGAGGGTATATATGATGCAATGAACAAAGGAATAAATTTAGCATCTGGAACCTGGCTCTTTTTCCTTAATTCTGATGACAAATTTTATAATCCTGATATTCTCGATAAAACTTTTAATCAAGCGAAAAAAACAGATGCAGATATTCTTTATGGAACTGTAATGGTCAAAGGGGTACATTCAATTTTTGAAAAAGGTAGTCAAGTCAGACAAACTGATTTTTATAAAAGAATGCCCATGTGCCATCAATCAATTTTTTTCAAACAATCATTATTTTTGAAATATGGAAAATTTAATACTAATTTCAAAATATGTGCCGACTATGAAATTCTTTGTCGATTTAATTCAGTTGATATTAGTATGGAGTTTATGTCTTTTGTTATTACTTATTACAATGAATGCGGCCTGTCAAAAAAACAAATTTTACTTTTAAACGATGAAAAAAAACAAATAATTAATATGTATGCTCCCTATAAGTATAGGTTACAACAAGTTATTCTTTCACCACTCATTCACCTAAAAAATACTCTCGTTATAAAATTTAGTGACTCCAAATTTTGGGCATTTTATCGGAGTATAAAATACAAGTGTTAGTATTAAAAAGTATTGATAAAACCATACTATTTTTGCTTTTAGTTAGTCATTTACCTAATAGATATATTGGTATTGCTTTAATAATAATCTTTTCCCTTAAAGCTGTTAGTGCTCACAAATTTACTTTTCCTAAAGAGATTAAAGACTTTTATTATAAATGGCTCATTGTAATTTTTATTGGAACAATTTCCTTTTTCTTACACTTCTCAAGCCCTAACAACCTATTTTGGTCCTTTTTTAATCTTGCGCCTTTTGTTCTTGTACCCCTAATTATTTATAAAAAGGGTTACAATCTTAGTTCGTTCAAACTTTTAAATACCATTAAAGTATTCATTCTTATTCAGTTTATCTTTTTCTTTTGCCAATATATGAGATTTGCTATAGAACTGAGAACTATAAATATCTTTGCTGTAAACTCTGGTATGGGAGATGTTTTATCTGGTACCCTTATGGGCTTCTCCTCACCCTTAACGATTACCATGTCATTTCTCTCTTTCTACCTTATAGATATTGTTTATATTAAAAAGCAATCACAACACAAGTATTATCTATTACTTTCCTTACTAATGCTTTTTCTTCCTGGTATGATGTCAGGAATAATGGCCTTTTTTACAGCCTTCTCTTTATCATTCATACTCATTGCATTTAAAAAATTACTACGTCTTAAAACAAACAAATTCCTTCTTACCATTCTTATTGTAACATCGCTCGCATTTGTATTTTTGTTAGCCTTTCAGTCTGATAACATACTTTATGCCATTAATATTATGGACCTTGCGATTGATAAACAGGCATTCATTAAAATAAAAATAGTATTTCAAGTTATTGATTTATTAAAGGAAGACCCTTACATTTTACTATTCGGTGTAGGGTTGGGGAACTTTGCTAGTAGAGCAGCCTTTATGGTAAGTGGAGAATACCTGTCATATCAACCATTTTTTATTCCTGTTACCCCTTCTGAATTTATGGATAAATACGTGCTCACTATTTGGGACAAATCATCAAACCTAAAAATTATTGGTGGCTCCATCGGTAATAGCATGGTAAACGAGCCATTTCTTCAATATGTTGCTATTGCGGGGGAATTCGGATTAATTGGGTTTTTAATTATATTATTTGCTTTTCTTAAAATACTCTTTATATCTCTTAAAAATGAAAATTTACTAATGTTATCCGTCTTATTATTTACTGCAATGATATTTTTCACCAATACTTGGATCTCTTACCCAACGTTTGCTGTAGTATTTTGGATAGCATTAAAGTCCTCATCAATAAAGAAAGATACATAAGTCTCTCGCAGGCTCAATTATTATATAATTAATCTTTTGGTACTTGAAGAAGGGCAAATAGATTTTATATTGTGTTTCAATCAGTAATAGTAACGATCATCATCGGAGCAATAAAATGAAAGCAATGCTTTTCAAAGTATTCATATATTTTACAGGCAATAGTACTTCACAAAAATTTTTATCTAAAATTGTTGATTTTTGCTTAAAACTTTTAGGTATTGGTACAGGAGCTAGTGGTATTGAAAATGGTGAAAAAGCAATTTTTCAAACCGTTAGTAAATTATTACAACCACCTTTCACAGTATTCGATGTTGGTGCAAATAAAGGCCAATTCTGTTCACTTATTCAAAAACACTTGCTTAGTGATCACCAAATTCATTGCTTTGAGCCTGGAGTCACCACTTTTAACATCCTCAAAACAAATATCAACTCTTCAAAAAGTGTCATTTTGAACAATTTTGGTCTTTCACATAAAGAGCAAAAACTTAAGTTATATTATGATAAACCAGGATCCGGCTTAGCATCATTAACACAAAGAAACTTAGATCACTTTGATATTAACTTTTCTGATTCCGAAGAAGTTACCCTCAAGACTCTTGACCAATATTGTATTGACAATTCAATTGATAGTATTGATCTTCTTAAAATTGATGTTGAAGGACATGAATTAGATGTATTAGCAGGAGCATCTAAAACGCTATCTAATAATATTATTAAAACGATATCATTTGAATTTGGTGGATGTAATATTGACACCAAATCATTTTTCCAGGAATACTTTTATTTCTTTAAAAACAATGATATGGAAATTTTTAGAATAACTCCATCTGGATATTTACATTCAATAGAAACATATTCTGAAAGCCAAGAACAATTTCGAACCACTAATTTTTTCGCTATAAAGAAGGATTTACTTAGTGCTTAACGACTTTTTTATAAAGCTCTAAATATTTTTTAGCAACAATATTACTATCAAACTCTCTCTTAATCTTTTCTCTTGCATTTTTAGATAGTTCTTGATAATTTTCAGTACTTAAAACCCAATCTATCCCTTTTGCTAAATCATCTGTATCAAAAGGGGTGGCCAAATAGCCATTAATTTTATGGTCTATAATATCAAGTAATCCTGTTGAAGCAAAAGCAACAACAGGAGTCCCACAAGCCATAGATTCACTTGCTGTTTGCCCAAAAGACTCCTGTATACTTGGAACTATCACTACATCTGCCGCACTATATAAAGTTACCAAGCTAATATCATCACGAAGCACCCCTACATAATTAGTTTTAAACCCCAATTCCTGTGGTTCTTTTGGTTTACTCCCCCCAAAAATAACGACCTCTACATCATTATGGCTTACTTTAACTAATGCCTCCCTGAGCTCTTTAAAACCCTTATTTACATCACTTGTAACATCCATAGCGCCAAACATTATCAATTTTTTATTCTGAGGTAATTCCCATAAATCTCTAGATGTATTTTTATCGAAAGGCTTATAGGTATTTATATCTATTGGATTGGGCAATGTCACAGCATCTACATTTTTAAACAAACTACTCTCACTAACACAGCTTGTTAACCATTTACTAACACCTACTACAGTCATATTTTTTACTTGTGAAAGCACTTTTTTCTTTCTTAGATATACTTTGCGACTTAAATCATTTTCTATTTGACTACCTAATCTTGGACACGCTCCACATTTATGTTTGTATTTATCGCATTCCCACTTTATATGACACCCACCTGTGAATCCCCAATCGTCATGAAAACTCCATACTATAGGTGATTTAATTTTTGCAATATCCTCTAATTTTATCATCCCACCACAAACCCAATGAAGGTGCACAATATCGGGGTTTATTTTATTTATTTTATCAACAATACCAGAATAAGGTAGCCAAAGCGGGCTGAAAAGTATTAAGTCTCTTTGTTTATATTTTTTAGTGGGTAAAATATCAATTCTTGATCTAATTAAATTAATGATTTTTCCAACCATATTTAATGGGCCAATAACAGTATAATCATCACTATTTTTAAATTGTACTAACATTGAACTGTCAACATTACTTTTTAATAATGCATTATGAAGACGATATGCCGCCCTTGCTGCACCTCCATCAGTATCAGAGGTATTAACCATTACTATTTTCATACTATACGTTACCTCTAAACAAAATCTTAGTTGCTTTTTTAATTATTCTTAAAAATAAAGATTTTTTTTGACGTTTAAAGTATTTTTTTATTTTCCTTACATACACTGGGTTTTCTTCAAATACCTCTGGGAAGTGCGAGTTCATACCTAAATTAAGCATTTGATCATCTTCAACATCACTTTTGCCACAATTGACACCAGAACCATCATGACCAATATTTTTAACATACGTTTGTGTTGGGTTCAAGCACAATCCTTGCTTTTTAAATATTGTCGCATACCAAAATATCGCCCAGGTATTTATTCTTTCAGTTCTATTTCCTTCAACTTGCTCCCAAAGGTCAACGCACCCCTCCAAGTTAAATCTATTAATATCTTTTTTACTAAATGAACTTAAAACTTTATCAATGTTTTTCTCATAAAATTGCCACTTGTCAGCCCAAGTTGCCCACCCCCAACAATTCATAGTTCGCCATAAAAAAGTTTCATTTGTTTCACCGTTTAAAATCGGGTAATTCCATCCACTTATATGCCAGACTTTATCTGTATTTTCAAAATGGCCCAAAGCATTGTTCATATATGTTAAAAACATTGGGCTTGTAACCAAGTCGTCCTCAATAACTATTATTTTCCCATATTTATTAATTATTTCAGTAACGCCCTCTATAATTGAGTTGGCAAGACCCCTATTTTCTTTACCCTTAACGACTGTAACGTTTTTAAATCCATCAATGGTACTAAGATAAGCTCGCACATTGTCTACTACCTTTTTTTCATTATCATCTCTACCAGCATCACTATAAATAGTTAGATCACTCTCGCTTGCAAGTTTATTTTTTTGTAACGACATAATTGTTTGTTGTGTATGGTCAAGACGATTAAAAACGAATAAAACAATTGGTGCTAATTTCATTTATATTTTCCCCCAGTTTTATGCTTTTCTACAAGTACCTTGATAACTATCTTAAACAGTATTTTTCTCATAAAAAAAATTAAAAAAGTATAACACTTGTGGTGCTTTTGTTGTATTTTGATTGTGATTGAATAACCAATTTATTACTCACAATTATACCATTTCATCAACTAATGCCTCAACATCAATTTCAGTCATATAACTTGCTGGGCACCCTTTTTGATATTCAATATTACTGTTAAAGCCCAACCAATACTTAGGGCAATATACAGTTGTACGGTTTTTCATTAAATATGACCCCCACCAACTAAAGCTACTTGGACTCAAGATACCGCTATTGCAATTTGTCATTAATGCTAAATCCGTTCCAAAACTTTCATTTATTGATAAAATCTTGTTATCAATATTTGAGAATGCTTTTTGAATATAATCTGGGTCATCACTTAGAAAAATATAATAATTATCTTTTCTTTCATTTTCCATTATTTGAATGGCTTTTTGAAAATATTCTATAGGAAGCAAAGAAGGTTTTCCAAGTACCGTATGATTTACATAGTCACCTCTGCGAATATGTACAAATACTTTATGAGATTCTTTAGGGCAATCAAGGAGAATATCATTAGCCCTTTTTACAAACTCTTTTTTAATCACTAATGATGATGTGGCGCCACAATCAAAAAAAGATTCGCTTTGAAAAAAACCTCCATACACAAACCTTATTCTACTTATTAAACCTTTTGTTTTTGTAAAACTTTTACATTCCCTTTTATGCACTTCATTTACTATTTCATGATCAATTTTAATACTTGAAATAATTTTATATCCTGCAAAAAATTTTAGGAGTGGGTAAAAAACTTTATTTAATAATTTATAGTAAACCTTTCCCAGTATATTATTTTTCTTTTCTGCATTAATAATTTCTATAGATTCAAAAACACCGGCGCACTCATCAAAACCCATTGTGAAAATTAATTCATTTTTATTTGCAATTGTTTTTAAAAATGAATATTGGAATAGTTGATTTCCAAATCTTCCATCTGCCTTATAAAAAACCATTCATCCAACCTTTTAATAATATTATACTGTTATTGTTTATCAACAATTTCATTATAGGGTCCACTCCACTTAACTGAACCATTTTCTAATTCATATATAATATTACATTTAGACAGGGTATTTAGACGATGTGCTACAATAATCATAGTCTTGCTATTACCAAGATTATTTATTGCATCTGTGACTACTTTTTCAGTTTCGCTATCTAAAGCCGAAGTTGCTTCATCAAAAATAATAACTTCTGGATTTTTATATAATGCTCTTGCAATGCCAATTCTCTGACGCTGTCCACCAGATAGCCTCACAGCATTTTCTCCAGTTTTAGTATATATACCATCAGGTAAAGACTCGATAAATTTATCTAAATTGACCATTTTTAATATTTCAAATATTTTAGACTCATCAATATCTTCATCTTTAATACCAAATGCGATATTTTTCATAATCGAGTCATCAATCAAATAAATTTGCTGAGGAACATACCCAATGATATGCTTCCAATTCCTATTATTTGTATTAATTTCATTATCATCAACAGTGATATTACCATTCCCAGGAGTGAGAAGGCCTAATATCAAATCAATAAGTGTAGATTTACCAGAGCCGGACTTACCTATGACCCCAATAATATCTCCATGATTTATATTTATGTTCACATTTTTAACGGCTAATTCCTCACAGTTTTTATAAGAAAAAGAGAGGTCTTTAATAGAAATATTATTTTTAAAAGTGATTTCTGAATCTGTATACTCTTCTAATGTTATTTCACTTAGCTCTGCTAAATCAGTGTATAACTTATCAACTACATATTTACCATGATTAATCGCAGATAATGAGCTTGTTATGTTATTAACTGATGGTAATAACCGTAAAGCCGCTATTCCTATCATAGACAATATTGATATTATTTTGGTTGGATCACCGCCGGTATTTATATAATACATAACAAATGAAACGATACCAATAATAAGCATTGTTTCAATTATTAGTTTTGGCGCAAGAAGAAATGCCCAAAATTTTGAAGCCCCATGCTTAAAGTTATAAGAGTTAATTTTAACTTTTTTAAAAAAGAACTCTTCCAAAACATGTATCTTTGTAATCTTGATATTCAAAAAAGCTTGGTTCACAAACTCAATTATATTTTCTAGTGAATCTGTGCCAATTTTCCCATATTCAAATGTTTTGTTTTTAGAAAACTTATAGAAAAAGAATACGAACAAAGCAAACAAAACAAATATTGGTATCACATAATAATTAACATATACTATAACAGAAAATACTATTACCAATAATACAGTATCAGAAAGAAGCTTTAATATACTTATGTAAACATTAAGTGCAAAGTTTCTTGTATCATTCGTCAGTTTATTTATTAAATCCGAACTATTAGCGTCTAAAAAATAATCGTACGATGAATTAACATACGTTTTAAACATTTTATTTCTTATAGACTCTAAAACGGAATTTGTATTGTATTGAATGAGGTATTGAATAACAAAATATACAAAGTTTCGTAACAAAAAAACTAATACTAATAAAATTGAGACGCATAAAATAATGTCAGATTTATCTGTTAATTCAAATAGATCTGTCGCAAAAACTATGAACTCATTATTTTTGACATTCTCAAAATTTGAAATCAATCGAATATAGGGGTAAATTATTCCTATCCCAAGCAACTCAAATAAAGAAGATATTAAAAAACCAAATATCATCAAAAAGAAATATTTGACATCTGTTCCTAAAATGAACTTGATTTTATTTATGAATAAAAAAAGGTTTTTCATTATTTTATCAATTTATTATATGAAGAGGATAGTAATGATTTATATATATCTTCATTGGTTATTTGGGTAAACGTTTTACGAGCATTCAAAGAAACTTTTTTATGGTAATCCATATCATCTAGACTGACATATCTTTCATACACACCACCTGTATCACCCATATCAACAACAAAGCCATTTAACCCATCATCAATTACTTCGGAATGTATTCCTACATTGAATGTTATTACAGGCTTACCGAGCGCTAAAGATTCAACTAATGCATATTCGGCAGTGCTATCCCATTTTGATGGCACAATCACCGCTTTAGCATTTTTAATTTCATCATGCAAAGTGTTGTCCCAACGAATATTCTCTAATACAACAATATTAGGAGGCAAATTTTCATTTTCAGTAAAACGCTTTTCCCCAACAGGTAAAACTTTGACCGTTATATCAGAGAACTCCCTAGCAAGCTCTACTAAAAACTGTGCCCCTTTATAATCATTAATAGATCCAAAGTACAATAAGTAGTTTTTGGGTTTATTGTATGTAAACTCATTAAATCTCTGGCTATTAAATATTAATGGTATTTTTTGAATTTTTGATTTTGGAACATTATAATTTGTCAGTAATTTTGAAATATTATCTGATGGAGATATAAAAAGGTCACTTTTCTTAAAAATATTTTTAAAAAAAGTTTTTTGAATAATTTTTTTTAAACCCCTTATATTAACTTCTACGCAACCCTGGAGTAGTGATTGTATTAAATTGTTTGAACATTTTGTACATGGGCTACCTGTCTTATAATTGTATAATTTTTGGCAATAAAAATCATGCATCCAAAGATGAGCAATAATTTTTAGCTTTCGTTTCCTTGCTAGTGATGCATAATAAAGTGGTTTACCATTTCCATATGTTAAAAAATGCACTACTTCAATTTTATCTTTAACTAATATTTTTTCATATTCTTTCTTTTTTTCTTTTGTATTCAAATTTTCATCTATTTGATAAACATTAGGATCTTTAGTTTTTGCCTTCTCAGGCGTAAGTACCTTAACATTTATCCCAATATCATTCAATAAAGAGCTTACATAATGTGAAACCCTGCCTCCAGAAGAATATTTAGAATAACTATCTACAATTAAAAGTGTATTCATTTTAATACCTTTTTAAGTTTACCAATAATTTTTTTGGCAAACGACGATCTAATTGAGTTTCTGTTTTTGACTTTTACTATATCTTGAAGAGTACTCAAAATTTTTGAGGAATCAAAATTTATTGAACTCAATGAGGCTCTTAAATAATTGAATACAAATAAATCATTGGGAATTTCATTAATCAATAAACTTAGTACTTTTATAGCTTTATCATACTCTTCATTTTTTATGTGACATATAGATACAACAAATCGGATATTAAGATTTGTTGAGTTCATGTTTTTTTCAATGTATTGTTTATTGCCATCCACACATAATAAACTGTCGACACTCTCATTAAAAAATCCAGTGGGTTTATTTTGATAAAGTTTCTTCAACTCATTTAATATATTGTCATTGCGAAAATCAAGGTCTAGTATAAATTCAATAGTTTGGGCCGAAAGTAAATGTAAAAATTCCTCGCAAATGTAATAATTATTAATATTGCCTTTACCATTTTCAAATTCACGTTCATAATAAGATTTTTTATTTGTTTGAAATTGTCGGTGCCAATAGTAAGAGCCAGGACATATTCCTACTTTAAAACCATAAGTAATATATTTGAATCCAAATGATTGAGTATCAAATCCATGCTCTTCAGTGTATCCACCACAATCAATGTAGCTTTTTTTTGAATATAAAAAATTTGCTAACACAGGAACCTTCATACCATTAAACAGGCTTTCCATAGAAATTACTTTTTGAGAATCATAAAATAAAGGGGCCGTTTTAGAAAAATTATTATTAAAGAAAATTCTGCTTTCAGCAAAAGCAACGCCATCTAATTTCTCATCATCAAGATATTTCACCATTGAATTTAGTATTCCTACAGGTAAAACATCGTCACTATCAATTATGTATATTAGCTCACCTTGTGCAGCATGAATACCTGTATTACGTGATGCCCCTCCACCCTTATTCATATCGTGAAATATATGACTCATAAATGAATATTTACCTGAATATTCTTTAATCATTGCTTTAGTATTATCACTAGAGCCATCATCAACAAGTATGTGTTCATATTCAAAATCAAATGTTTGATTAACCACCGAATCTAAAGTTTCTCTTAGTGTAGATTCTGAATTATAACATGGTGTTATGATTGATACTTTTATATTACTCACATTAAGCCCTAGATTTTATTTATATGCTTACAAGTTGATTTTTTATTTTTTTATATGAATACATTTTTTCATTTTTAAGGAATCGTGGATATGGCCCATTATATGGTACAGTATCTACATCCTCGATATACCCCTTATCTCCAGAACCCTGAAAAATCCCACCGGCTTCTGTTAGAATTTTTGCCTTTTTTCTAAAATCCATTATATACCCGATATGATAAATCGGGTATTTTGGTTCCAATAGCTTAACAATGCTTCCATCAACTATATTTGCAAAGCTATAACCATCATGTATAGAAGCAAAGCAACTTTTCTTAAACATTCTTATAGCATGAGTATATGCAACATTTTCTGGATTCCGAATATGGTTTAAATCCCAAATAAAGTGAAGAAATTGATGATTAAGTGCCTGATATCTATTTTGTGATGCAAAATATTTTATTTCAGAAACACCATCTTCGTGAATCATTTCATCAGCCATTAAGTACAAACAGTTGTCATATTTACAATGATCAATCATGATACTATTCACGTCAGCAATCCATCTACCTGGTACTGTAAAGTTTTTGCAAAATTCTGCTCTAAAATCTACATCTTCAATAATTCTAATTTTATCCGAATATTTAGAATTACTTTTAAATTGTTCTAGTAAACGAGTTCTCGACTCTTCCCCTACACCATGATTCTCAGGGTAATCCTTATCTACAAATAATATGAATTCATCAACTACTTCTAATATTGACTCAAAACACAGATCAAACGGGTAAATATCTGCATTTCTTAATAATGAAAAACCACTAATTTTAGTGGTATCATTTAATTCAGGTTTTGGATAATTAAATATTTTTTTATTACAAGATAAAGAATAAAATGTTGGTAATTTACACTCTTCAATTATCCTACCTTTTATCAATGAATAATTATTTTCCCTTTTCTTTTCTTTCCTAATTATTCTTTTTTTATTTTCAATTAATAAAAAATTGTCAGCCTTAACATCTATTCTTATTCCATATGAAATAGCTAAACTGTATCCCATATAATTGTCAGGCTCTTCTATAAAAGTAAACGTGCCAATTTGTCTATTGACATCAAGATCTACCTGAATAATCTCTTTATTATCTTTGCATATAATTAATACGTCACAGTCTATATTAGAAATGAAAAACAAAGGTAGCAGTGCACTTGGTGGGTGATTAATTAATATTTTATCCCCAGTATTTACTAGCAATTTTAAACTTTGAATTTCTGAGCTAACTACTGCTTGATAACATAAAAGTTCTTTTTCGAACAAATAATTAGTATCTAGATGAACTCTATCAATTCCCATTAAGGGAATTGATAAACCATTTACTGTTGAGTTAATCTTTAAATTATTTTTATACTCTTTATTAAATATTTTTTGAATAACAAAAAACACTTTTTCGAAACTAAGTACCTTTCTAAAAAGTCGGTGAACATATTCATTTTTTTTTAGAAAATCTTTAATTACTTGAACATTCATATTTTATTTACCCGATACCCATTCAATCATTTTTCTAATGCCTTCTTCTTTTGAGACAAGTGGATTCCAATCAATCATTTTTTGAGCTTTTTTAATATCAGACACAAATACTCGTTGATCGCTTTCTCTTGGAGGAAGTTGATTATATTTCATTTCAATTCCAAGTTCATTTTCTAAAAAAGAGAACAACTCCAAAAGCGAAGATGAATTTTTTATGCCTCCCCCAATATTAAAGGCATGACCCTTAATCGTATCAATTTTTTCAGATGCTTTAAGATAAAGGTTAATACAATCACTCGCATATAACAAATCTCTCACCTGTTTTCCATTCCCTGATATTGTAAAGGGTTCTGCTAATCGACATTCTTTTATTTCAACTGCTTTTTGTGTAAACCATCCAAGCCACCCTTGATCATAAGTTGCAAACTGCCTCCCTCCAAACATAGAGGAATGTCTGAAAACGGCTGTTTTTAAACCATATATCCTAGCAAAGTCTAACATATATTGATCAGCACTTCCTTTTGATGTTCCATAAGGAGAATGAAAATCAAGAGTCACATCTTCACCAAAACCATTTGGTTTATCGGTACACAAATACCTAGTTTCTGTCTCTTCAAATGTATATTGCTCTAAGTCGCCGTACACCTTATTAGATGATGAGTATATAATTATAGAATCAGGGGAATATAACCGAACGGCATTAAGTAAATTAAAACTCCCACAAACATTTATTTCAAAATCCATGCGTGGGTCTGCAATAGATGTGGTCATAGCTACTTGACCAGCTAAATGGTAAATAACATCTGGTTTAATTTCTTTGATAGTTCGTTCTACATCATTGGTATTTCTAATATCACCATGGATAAATTGAAACTCACCTTGAGTTCTTAACCATGCTAAATTTAAGTTACTCCCATGTCTATATAATGAGTCAAAAACAATCAGCTCATCGCCTTTTTCTAATATTTTTGAAGCAATATTAGATCCTAAAAAACCACACCCACCCGTTATTAAATATTTCATACTACCGATTCCTTTACATATCTAAATAATTTTTCAAGCCCACTATGAATATCGTTTTCTGGTTTCCACCCAAAAGCAGATAGTTTATCAATATTTGCTTTTAATTCTTTCGGCTCATTTTTTCTATCATCTAGTGCCCCAAAGGATAAGTCTGTTGAAACTTTATCTATATGTGTATTGTAGCTCTCTTTAAGCAAAGTTACAAAATCTTTTAAAGGTGTTGAAACCCCTGTTCCCACTTCGAAGGTATTTAAACCTTCCCATGAGTTCTCTAATATGACACAAAAAGCGCTTACTACATCATCAATAAATACAAAATCTCGTTTTTGCTTGCCTGATGATAAATTAATACATTTCTTGTTCTCTTGAAAGTTTTGAATGATCCACATAATGAACTTATTGTCATCATCATAAGGCCCATACATATGCTCAATTTTTAAGTTAACACTTGCTATATCCTCTGAATAATAATGTAACCAATCATAAAAATGGTTTTTAGTAACGGTATATGGTGAAACAAATTTACTCTGAAGAGAGTCCGTATTAATAAATAATTTTACACTATTCTGAACTGCAAGTTGTAACAACTCAAGGGGAAAAATTTCATTTGTTTGTATAATAGATGATAATGGTTCTTCTTTTCTGCCATATGATGTAGCAGAGTGAATAATTGCATCAATACAGTTTTCTTCAAATATAATTTCAATATTTATAGTATCTATATCATAATATTTAATCTTATCAATGACATCTTTAAGACGATTAATATTTGAAAATGACCTTTTTAACAGTACAACATTAAATCCCTTATTTATAAGGGATTTAATGATATGGCTTCCAAGAAACCCTGTGCCACCAGTAACCAATATGGTATTATACTTCATACTCTTTAATCTGAGAAAGGGTGAGTTCTTTTAGGTTATCACCCTCAAAAGATTTTGTCCAATCAATAATCGATAGCAATGTTTTTTCAAGATTCCACTTTGGGTTCCAATTCAATTGTGATTTTGCTTTTGAGATATCCAGTTTTAAATAAGTTGCTTCGTGTGGCTGTGGAGACTTGTCTATTTCAAATGAAGCACCACTCCCCCAAAGACTACACATTTTTTCAACTATCCACTCTACCGGTTTGGCATCTTTATCATCTGGTCCAAAATTCCAACCTTCTGCATACTCTCCCTTGGAATCTGTAAAAAGTTTTTCAGCAAGAGTTATATATCCAGAAAGGGGCTCTAGTACATGTTGCCAAGGACGTATTGAATATGGACTCCTAATTAATACTTTTTCGCCTTTTAAAAACGAGCATAGTATATCGGGAATTAATCTATCTTTTGCCCAGTCACCGCCACCAATAACATTCCCTGCCCGGCCAGATGCAAGAGATACTTGGTGGCTTTTACCATAATTTTCACTATTGAAAAATGAATTTCTATAAGCTGAGGTAACTAATTCTGCGCATCCTTTACTATTTGAGTAGGGGTCATAACCGCCCATTGCCTCATTTTCTCTATATCCCCATGGCCATTCGCGGTTTTCATAGCACTTATCTGTTGTTACACTGATTACAGCTCTTACCGATTCTACTGACCGAATAGATTCTAATACATTTACAGTACCCATAACATTTGTTTGGTAGGTTCCTACTGGGTCAATGTACGAATCTCTCACCAAGGGTTGGGCAGCCATATGAAAAACAACATCTGGTTTAAATGAACTTATACTTTTTTTTAGTTTATCTAGGTCCCTAATATCAGCAAACGTATGATCGATATCATTTTCAAGACCTAATACTTTAAACAACGATGGGGTTGTTGGTGGTGATAATGCATACCCTGCAATATTAGCGCCCAAGGAGTTAAGCCACAACGTTAACCAACTTCCTTTAAAACCTGTATTTCCGGTTATAAAAACCCTTTTGCCATTCCAAAAATTTTTATTAATCATTCCAATTTTTCCATAATGCTTGGTTAGAGCTCCACATATCTTCCAACTCTTTTTTCTCTCTAAGGGAATCCATAGGTTTCCAAAAACCCGAATGTTTATAAGAGTATAATTCCCGATCCTTAGCTAAATTCATGAGGGGTTCTTGTTCAAATACCGAATGATCACCTTCTATATAATTAAATATTTCAGGTTGAAACACAAAGAACCCTCCATTAATCCACGCACCGTCGCCTTTAGGTTTTTCTTTAAACGATTCAACTACACTATCATCATTTATTTCAAGTGCTCCAAAACGTCCAGATGGTTGAACCGATGTCATTGTGCCAATTTTTCCATGTTTTTTATGAAAATCAATCAATTGATCAATATTAACATTTGAAACCCCATCTCCATATGTCACCATAAAGGGTTCGTTTCCAATATACTGCTCAATCCTTTTTATTCTTCCACCAGTCATTGAATTTAAGCCGGTATCAACAAGTGTTACCTTCCAAGGTTCAGCTTTTTTCTGATGGACCGTAATGTCATTATGTTCCATATCTATAGTTACGTCTGCCATATGAAGAAAATAGTTTGCAAAATATTCTTTTATCACATAACTTTTGTAGCCAAGACAGACTATGAATTCATTGAAACCATATGAAGAGTAACTTTTCATAATATGCCAAAGAATAGGCTTTCCCCCAATTTCAACCATTGGCTTTGGTTTAATATCTGTTTCCTCACTTAAACGAGTCCCAAACCCACCTGCTAGCAACACTACTTTCATATTAACCCCATTACTTTAGATTATTTACAAATTTATTTATACAAGACGCTATATAGTCTAATTTTTCACTTGTCATACCAGGATATAATCCTAGCCAAAAGCTATTATTCATAATAGTATCTGTATTAGTAAGCTCAGAACCAATCCTGTAATCAACCCCTTCTGTTAAATTATCAAAAAGTGGTTGTCTTACAATGTTCCCTGCAAACAAATTTCTAGTTTGAATCATACAATCATTTTCTAAATATTCGACTATATCATTTCTTGAGAAAGGGGCTCCATCTTTAACCGTCATTAAAAAGCCAAACCAAGATGGATTACTATGTTCTGTAGCTTTTGGCAAAAGAAGAACGTCTGATACATCTGATAGTTTATTTAAAAGGTACGAGTAATTTTCAATTCTTCTCTCTGTGAAAGTGTCTAGCTTTTCTAATTGTGCACATCCAATTGCAGCCTGCATATCAGAAGGTTTTAAATTAAAGCCAAAATGACTATACACATATTTATGATCATAGCCAAGGGGAAGTGAACCAAATTGTTGCTCAAACCTTTTATTACATGTGTTGTCTACACCACTTTCACAATAACAATCTCTTCCCCAATCTCTAACCGACATTATTATTTTTTTCAATTTTAAGTTGCTAGTGTAAACAGCCCCCCCTTCACCCATTGTCATATGATGTGGCGGGTAAAAACTACTTGTCCCTATATCTCCCCATGTTCCGGTAAATTTACCATCATACTTACTACCTAAAGCATCGCAATTATCCTCTATTAACCAAAGATTATTGTTTTCACAAAATTCTTTAACTGCTTTAATGTTAAATGGATTTCCCAACGTATGAGCCATCATCACAGCTTTAGTTTTTGTAGATAGTGCCTTTTCTAATTTCGTCACATCCACATTAAATGTTTCTAACTCCACATCAATAAAAACTGGGACGGCACCATATTGAACTATTGGAGCAACTGTTGTAGGAAAACCGGCTGCTACGGTAATTACTTCATCACCTCTTTTAACCTGTCTCTCTTTTAATAGTGGGGATGTAAGAGAATAGAACGCTAAAAGGTTTGCAGATGAGCCAGAATTAACTAAAAACGAATATTTTACACCTAAATATTTTGAAAGTTCTTTTTCAAATTTTTTAGAAAACCGTCCATATGTTAACCAAAACTCAAGCGAAGAGTCAACTAAATTGACCATTTCATGTTCATCAAAAACTCTTCCTGCATAATTTACTTTGGATTCACCAGGTATAAATTCTTCCTGAATTCCGAATTTAATTTTATGATATTCAGCTACCAATGATAAAATTTTCTCTTTTAACTCATTTACTTCACTCACTCTACACTCCATATATGATTATTTTTAATAATAGATGATCTCATTTCTTTAATTAAGGTTAGTGATTCAAATACCACTCAACAGTTTTAAAAATTCCACTCTCAAAATTTTCATCTGCTTTCCAAGCAAGCTCACTCTCAATTTTTGAGGAATCAATAGCATAGCGTCTATCATGCCCTGCACGATCTTTCACAAAACTAATAAATTCTTTATATGACTTACCATTTTTAGATGGAGACTTTTCATCAAGTATATTACAGATTGTTTCTACAATATAAAGGTTATCACGTTCGTTTCTTCCGCCAATATTATATGTTTCACCAAGTCTACCTTTATGAAACGCTAGGTTAATCCCTTTACCATGATCAAGAACATATAACCAATCACGGATATTTTTGCCATCACCATATACAGGAATACTTTCTCCCGCTAGGCACTTTCTAATAATAGTGGGGATTAATTTTTCATCATGCTGTTTAGGGCCGTAATTATTTGAACAGTTTGTAGTAACCACATTCATACCATACGTATGGAAATAACTACGTACTATCAGGTCAGAGGCGGCTTTTGAAGCAGAGTAGGGTGAATTTGGTGCATAAGGAGTCTCTTCAGTAAATAACCCGGTCTCTCCTAAAGTTCCATATACTTCATCCGTAGATACATGATGAAATCGACATCCTTCATACTCTTTTTTGTAAGTAAAAGGTGCATCCATCCAATAGTTCCGTGCTACATCAATAAGAGTAAAGGTTCCATTCACATTTGTTTTGATAAACACTTCAGGACCCTCAATAGAATTATCAACATGAGATTCAGCAGCAAAATGTACTACACCACGAATATCATATTTTTCAAAGAGTGACTGAACAAAGGGTCTATCACAAATATTACCTTTCTCAAATACATATTGAGGATGATTCTCAACCTCTTTCAAGTTTTCTAAATTACCTGCATAAGTAAGGAGATCAAGGTTAATAACCTTGTATGTAGGATTTGTATCAATAAAATATGGGATAAATATCGAGCCAATAAAACCGGCTCCACCAGTTACAAGAATTGATTTTTCTAATTCCATATCATTTTACCACTCAATGAGAAATTTTATACTATTGAAAAACTTTAAATTTGACTAAAAAGATACATTTTGAGCTCAAATAACCAATCAACTAGAGTGGTATTTAACCTTATTTTGATAAAAGAGTAATGCACTCTTTTAAACTCTCACGCCAGTGAGGAATTATTACCCCAAATTCAGTCTTTAGCTTAGATTTATCCATAACACTATAATTCGGCCTTGGGGCAGGTAGTGGATAACTTTTTGTTTCAATTGGAGACACAACACACTCTATCTCAGCGTAATCATGAATAGCACAGGTAAAGTCATACCAACTGGCAACACCTTCATTGCTATAATGAAAGACTCCATTTGTTTTTTCAATTTTTTCTGTATTATCTACAAGTCCAAGAATACATTGTGCCAAATCTCTTGCATAAGTAGGACTTCCTACTTGATCATACACAATTCCAAGTGTATCTCTCTCGGTCCCTAGTTTCATCATTGTTTTGACAAAGTTATTCCCAAATGTCGAGTAAAGCCATGATGTTCTGATAATTATTGATTCGTGGTTTTCTAATAGTACCGCTTGTTCCCCATCACATTTTGTTTTACCATAGACTGAAATTGGATTAACTTCATCCGATTCTTTATACGGATGAGATTGTATTCCATCAAATACGAAATCAGTTGAAACTTGAATAAGCTTAAATCCATACTGTTTTGAAGCTTTTGCCAGGTTTTTAGGACCGATGTGGTTTATCTGGTCAGCCCTTTCTCTATCGTCTTCTGCTTTATCAACTGCTGTATATGCTGCACAATTTATGCATACATCTATATTAGGGTGATTTTGTAGAAAGGACTCAATATTATCAGAAACCGTTATATCTAATTGAGATACATCAGTCAAAATAAGTTTTACATCGTAATTTGAAGCTATAACTTGAATTTCACTACCCAATTGACCATTTGAACCTGTCACGAGTATCGTTTTCATAACAAATCCTTTACATCATTCAATTTTGGTTGATTTTCATCTTTTCCGGATAATTGTACCTTATCAACATCAACTTTCCAGTCAATACCTATTTCTGGATCATTCCAAAGAACACCACGATCATATTCTGGGGCATAATAATTATCAACTTTATAACTAAAAATTGCTGTTTCTGTTAATACAGCAAATCCATGAGCAAATCCTTTTGGTACCCAAAGCTGACGCTTATTTTTAGCAGACAACTCAACTGCTACATGCTTCCCAAAGGTAGGAGAGTCTTTTCGAATATCTACTGCTACATCTAAAACAGTACCTTCTATAACTCTCACTAGTTTTTGTTGATTAAAGGTCGGAAGTTGATAATGGAGTCCTCTCACTATACCATAAGATGATTTTGACTCATTATCCTGGACAAAATCAACGTTGCCAATGTTCTCATCAAACTCTTTTTGGTTAAAACTCTCAAAAAAGTATCCACGTTCATCTTCAAATACTTTAGGCTCTATAATTACTACTTCTGGGATTTCTGTTTTTATAAATTTCATTAAAAATATTTCTTTATATCTTCTTTAAGTTGAGTTGTTGATATTTCTGGTGTACGGTCCAAATATACAACTTCACAGAGATCTTTGCAAAAGTCAAATTTGCCTTCCCAGTCATCACCCATAACCAAAATATCTGCATTGAATTTTTGTATATAGTCTCGTTTTAATTCGAGACTTTCTTCGAAAAAGACTTCATCCACATACCGCAGTGACTTCACAATTTCAGCACGATCATTTTCACTATAAACGGGTTTTTTATCCTTTTTAGATAGATTCAGAGCATCTGTCGAAACTCCCGCTATAAGATAATCACCAAGTTCACGAGCACGTTTAAATATATTTATATGCCCAATGTGGAGTAAATCGTAAGTTCCAAAAGTAATGATTCGCTTCATTCTAAGCTCCTTATTTCACAAAACTAAATTGATCAAGTAAAATTGAATAGTTTATTAAAACTTAACTCTTTACCAATTATGACTTATAAAATAAACATCAAAGATCAATACACCTTGATTATCTACCGTATCCATTATAATGTTATAAAACATCATTTTTAGCTAAATGAATCAAATATTGTCCATACTGATTCTTTTTTAGTGGCTCAGCAAGTTTAAGTAATTTATTTTGATCAATATAACCCATTCTAAAAGCAATTTCTTCTAGACATGCAACCTTTAATCCCTGGCGTTTTTCAATAGTTTCAATAAAACTCGAAGCCTCCATTAAAGAGTCGTGAGTACCAGTGTCTAACCACGCAAAACCACGCCCAAGAGCTTCTAATTTCAGCTGTTTTCGCTCTAAAAACACTTGATTCACTGTTGTAATTTCAAGTTCACCACGAGGTGATGGTTTTATATTTTTTGCCACTTCAACGACATCATTCGTATAAAAATAGAGTCCCACTACAGCATTATTTGATTTTGGCTTTTCTGGTTTTTCTTCAATAGAGAGAACAGTTCCCTCCGCATCTATCTCTGCAACGCCATAACGCTCTGGATCATGTACATAGTACCCAAAAATGGTAGCTTCACGGTTTTTAACCGCTCTTTGGACAGATTTTTGAAGTTTTTCGGTAAACCCCTGTCCATAAAAGAGATTATCTCCAAGTACCAGAGCAACATCATCACTACCAATAAACTCTTCACCAATAATAAATGCCTGAGCAAGACCATCGGGTGATGGTTGTATCGCATACTCAAGTCGCATTCCAATATCAGACCCATCACCAAGAAGCTCTTCAAATCGCCCTATATCTTGAGGAGTAGAGATTATAAGAACCTCTTTAATACCAGCAAGCATAAGTACAGATAGTGGGTAATAGATCATTGGTTTATCATAAATAGGGAGCAGTTGTTTACTGATTCCTTTTGTAATAGGGTAGAGACGCGTTCCCGATCCCCCTGCAAGAATAATACCTTTCATATATCAGTTCCTAATTACACTCTAAACTCAGTTGAGACGTAATACTTAAAATTTCTGAGAATCCAGATCTAATTCTGTATTCTTTAGTGCAAAATCTACCAAATTTTGGTTTATAATTTGTTAAAATGCTACTTTTCATCACAATATGTAGAAGAATTTTGGATATCTCATGATTAATATTATTATCTGCGGTGGTGCAGGTACTCGCCTTTGGCCAATTAGCAGAACACTCCTTCCTAAACAATTTGTACGCCTTTTTTCTGGACGTTCCCTCTTTATGGAGACGGTTGCTCGTAACCAAGAGGTATGTAATAGCGAATTTATCGTTTCTAACCAGGCTCAACAATTTTTAGCTGAAGATCAGTTACGTGAACTTAAAGTAACTAATAACAAATACCTTCTCGAGCCAGTGGGTCGAAATACCGCTCCTGCAATTGCACTTCCGTGCCTTACTCTTGATCCTGATGATATCGTACTCGTAACGCCATCTGATCAACTGATTACTAAGCAAGATGACTACTTAAAGGCTGTCCAGGATGCAAAAAAGCTTGCTGAAGAGGGTCATTTAGTCACTTTTGGTATTAAACCAACATTTCCTGAAACTGGCTTTGGCTATATCGAAGCTAATGGTAATGATGTAGTTAAATTTCGTGAAAAACCATCTAAAAAGAAAGCTGAAGAGTATATATCTAAAGGGAATTTTTACTGGAATAGTGGTATGTTTTGCTTTAAAGCAGGGGTCTTTTTAGAAGAACTAAAAAAGTATAATCCCGAGATACTTGATGCATGTAAAAAGGCACTTAAAGAGACTACTGGTGAGAAAATTCTTATTGATACAGACGATATGCTCAATATTCCTAAGGATTCTATCGATTACGCGGTAATGGAAAAGTCAAGTATTGTAAAAGTTGTTCCTGCAGATATTGGTTGGTCGGACCTCGGAAGTTTTGATGCACTCTATGATGAGCTTCCAAAAGATGATTCGGGAAATACAGTAGCAGAAAATCTTATTAACGTGGATTCAAAGAATAACTTGGTTCTTACCAATGGCCGTAAAGTTGCCCTTGTTGGTGTTGAAGATATGATTATCGTTGATACACCTGATGCACTACTCATTACTCCTAAAGGTTCTTCTCAAAAAGTTAAAGATGTTGTGAACCAACTCGAGAAAGAAGGTTCTGATCTTCATCATAACAATATTACTACCTATCGCCCTTGGGGTTCATATACCATACTTCAGGATTATAAAGGGTATAAAGTGAAGCGTATTGTGGTAAAATCAGGAAAAAGAATTTCTCTTCAAAAACATATGCATCGCTCTGAACACTGGGTTGTAGTGAGTGGTACTGCTACTGTTACTGTTGATAAAAAAGAGATGATTGTGCGCCCTAATGAGTCGACTTATATTCCAATTGGCACTGAGCATAGACTTGAAAATCAAGGTATTGTTGATCTTGTGATTATTGAGGCTCAGGTTGGTGAATATACGGGCGAGGATGATATCATCCGTATCGAAGACGATTACAATAGAGTTTAATCAAGCTATAGCACTACTACTGCGTTATTCTCATATCGGCGTACATTTGTACGCCCTCAATCGAATGCCTTGTATTAGTACCATATCTTGATTAAATCTTAAGTTTTAGTCTTTGAAAAGAAAATTTTGTACTAGAACTACATCTCAGCGAAATCTGTTCATTTTTTAGAACATATATTGTTAGCTCATTATCTAGTAAATTAGGCTCTTCTTGATTGAAGGGCTTTTTTATTTTCCTAACTCGGAAATACAATTATTAAAACTATTTTTGATTTTCATTGTCTTTTGTTGAAAGGTAGGGTATGCTGTTATATACGAGAGGGAAATTAATAACTTAGTATTTAGAATACACTAAGTTATCACCATTATATCAACAACATGTTGAAAACTATTTATATCAACATGAGTTATTGAAAGAATTGTCAGTCTATTAACATGAATTGTTAGAAATAGATTAGTCAACTTTTCAATGTTGAAAAGTACCCTAGTGATTCAATGCTTATCAAGAGTGCTCCATTTTGATAAGACTCTTAAAATACTGTGAGTTATAAGAGTTTTCAACACTATCAACGTCTCTATTACTAATACTCTATTTATTAATCTATATAAAATATAAAAGAAACATTGAGCATCTAATTAATCGGTATTTATATGAGAAGGGTATCGAAAAAGACTTAAAATGAGAGATAAAGGGGGAGTTGAGTCTTGATAATTGATGTCTTGATGATATGAGTATCGTGAGAATGACAAAAAGGGGTTGTTGATAGCTTAAAATGGAAAACACTCTTTTTGAACTCTGTTGATAGAATGGTGAAAACTTTGTTCTTGTTTATATGCTGAAGAGTACATTGCTGTTTACTGTGAATAAAAAAACACTCCCAGATATCTAAGAGTGTTATAAAAAGTATTCTGTATGTTGATAGGTGTATTTTTGAGCTGAAAAGACCTGTTAATCAGACCCAAAGAGGTCTCTTGTATATACTTTGGCTGCGACATCTTCTAATTGATCTTCCATTCTATTAGATACAATGACATCACACTCACTTTTGAAGGTATCAAGGTCACGTATTACTTTTGAATTGAAGAATTCTTCATCTTTCATCACTGGTTCATAGATAACCACTTCAATACCTTTGGCTTTGATACGTTTCATGATCCCTTGAATAGATGATGCGCGGAAATTATCTGAACCAGACTTCATGATAAGACGATAGATTCCCACTTTTTTAGGGTTTCTATTGATGATAGAGTCGGCAATAAAGTCTTTTCGCATACTATTCGCATCAACAATAGCCCCAATTATTGAATTAGGGACATTTTTGTAGTTAGCTCTGAGTTGTTTAGTGTCTTTAGGGAGGCAGTAACCACCATAACCAAAAGATGGATTATTGTAGTGCGATCCGATTCTAGGATCAAGGCCAACACCTTCAATTATTTGACGACTATTGAGTCCATGAGTTTCGGCATACGAATCAAGTTCGTTAAAATAGGCTACTCTCATTGCGAGGTAGGTATTGGAGAAGAGTTTTACTCCTTCAGCTTCTGTAGAATTAGTATGAAGGACTGTAATATCTTCTTTTATTGCGCCTTCAACGAGCAAGTTGGCAAATATAGTGGCGCGTTCACTCTTTTCGCCAATGATTATGCGAGAAGGGTAGAGGTTATCATGAAGCGCTTTGCCTTCACGGAGAAATTCAGGTGAAAAGATAATATTTTCACACTTGAGATCTTCTTTAATTTGTTGAGTATATCCAACAGGAACTGTTGACTTGATAATCATGGTGGCCGTTGGATTAATAGCGATTACATCTTTTATTACTGCTTCGACTGAGGAGGTGTTAAAATAGTTGGTTTCAACATCATAATCTGTAGGCGTTGCGATGATAACATATTCTGCATTGGTATACGCGAATTTTTTATCTGTTGTAGCGGTAAAATTGAGCTCTTTGTTTGCTAAAAAGTCCTCGATTTCAACATCGACAATGGGAGATGTTTTTTGGTTGAGAAGCGTTACTTTCTCCTCAATAATATCGATAGCGACAACTTCATTATTTTGTGCTAAAAGCATTGCATTTGATAATCCAACATAGCCCGTACCGGCAACAGCAATTTTCATTTAAAACCTCTAGAATATTCGTCAATAAGTGACTGATAGTGGGTATTAATGTAGAAAAAAGCGGTAAAAAGGTGCATATATGAGTGGTATTTGACCAATGTGGTTTGAACTAATGACAATTCACTCTCTCTCTAAATTGCAAATACTATTATTTATGAAAGTCAGTTGATTCCCCCTCATTTTATTTGGAGTATGTTTTGGCAATATTTAGAAAGTACTGTATATTTTTGGCAGTGATTCCTCTCGTGATTCTAGCAGCCGAAAAGAGTGAGTGGCGCCATAGTGTTGAGCTTTCAATAAACCCTGGAATCTATCAATCAATCGAAAATAGTGCATTTGGTATAGATACTTTAGAAAACTTTGGTGGAAACTGGAGTGCGCTCTCTGTGGATGCTGAGTTTGCAACAAGTTGGGAAAATATACCAGCGGTGATACAGGTAGTGGCTGATGAACGATATGGCGATTGGCTCCGCTTTTATTTTAACTATGGAATATCGCGGGATATGGAGGCGTTTTATCAAAAGAAGAGCGTTAATTTGCCCCAAGGGTCTAATGAATTTGAGATAAATTACCCGTATGAATCATGGGCGGAAATTAAACAGTCATTGGTTTCAGCTAAAATAGGACGTCAAAAAATAGTACTTGGTCCATCTCCTGAAAGAGGAGTTTCATTTTCAGGAGCGCCTTATTATGATGCTTTTCAATCACATCTTACTATAGATAATTTCAGCTGGACCTTTGTGTTTACATCAATAAACCCTTATTTGGGAGGAATGCCTCATAGTTCAGGCGAATTTCCAGTTGGTTCTGAAGAGTATTTGCAGAGGCAAAATAGTGTTACTCCTAATCAACATAGAGTATTTTCTGAACCCTATAAGAGTATTGCAGTTCATAGATATCAGTTTACCGCGGGACGCTTTACTGTTGCAGCTATGGAGCAGATAATAATTGGAGGGAAAGCACCTGACTTAAGAGATGTTAATCCGTTTATTATGTGGCATCATAGTTATGGCGATGGATTTAGTAATACGGTTACCTCGCTCGACATCGCATTTGAGTCAGATAAGGTAGGAAAGCTTTATTTGGAAGGGGCACTTGATGATGTACAATATGGTGCGACAGAACATGATGGAAATCCAACGATATTTGCATGGCTTCTCGGATGGAATAAGACGTTTACTTTTGATAACAACGAAATTGAAGTGCTTTTTGAGGGGATTTATACCGATCCACTTTTTGGCAATAGTAGACTTCCTTTGCTCAAGCATACTAATCGAACGGTCTATAAGAGTAATTATCGAGATAGAGAGGAGCCAAGTTTTGTGGATACTTATGTGGTTGATTATCCGGTGGGCTATTATAGAGGCCCTGATAAACTCGACTTTTGGCTCGATATTGAGTATCGTAGAAAAAAGAGAGAAATCAGTCTACAGTTTGCCTATTTGAATTCAGGAGATCATACGCTCTATAGTGACTATTATGGTTCAAATGGCCCAAAATGGGCGTTAAGTGGTAATACAATTCGGGAAATTCGATCACAGTTCTACATTAAAGCTCCGCTCCCTGGGGATTTATATGGAAAATTAGCTATGTTATACCGGTACTTTCCATGGGGAGACCAGAAGAATGATGTAGAGATTGAACTCTCATTTTCACGATGGATAACCCTACTTAATTAACTTATAGTTTCATTAATAGAGTGATATTTAATGAACTGATACCATAGGATTAGAGATGGCTGGACAACCTGTAGCAGAAAAACAACCTATTGCAACTCTCGCAAAAGTAAAAAATAGAATCGGCATAGCCTCGGGTAAAGGTGGCGTCGGAAAATCATCAGTTACTGCAAATTTAGCTATGGCACTGTCACTTTCTGGAGCGAAAGTGGGAATTATGGATGCTGATATTTACGGTCCATCTCAAGTACTTATGTTTAATTTGGGCGATGCGAAACCTGAAGTGATTGATGGAAAACTTCAACCAGTTGAGACTTTTGGTGGAATCAAAGTTATCTCTATGGGAATGCTTGTTGATCCTGAAAAAGCAGTAATCTGGCGTGGTCCTAAAGTCCATCAAATGATTGAACAGTTTATGAAACAAGTTGAGTGGGGAGAGCTTGATTATCTTCTTATTGACCTTCCTCCGGGAACAGGTGATGTGCAACTGACTCTCACTCAAAGTGGCGAACTTACCGGTGCGCTTGTTGTAACCACTCCACAAGAAGTGAGTGTTATTGATGCACGTAAAGGGATAGCAATGTTTAATACCGTGAGTGTTCCGGTATTTGGCCTCATTGAAAACATGTCTTATTTTGTATGTGATAACTGTGATAAAAAGCATTATATCTTCCCATCTGGTGGTGGAAAATCACTATCTGATCAGTTTAGTGTCCCTGTTTTATCTGAGTTACCTATGGACCCAAGTATAGCACAAGGGGCTGATAATGGTAAACCTATTGTCTATGCAGAACCCAATTCTCCTACAGCCGCCGCGTTTATTGAATTGGCAGGAAAAGTGGTGAACATTACGGGATAAATAAGAAGAGTATTAGAGAGTGTGAAGAGTCAGAAGTTGTATACGCTTCTGACTCTTTTTGTATACAGTAGTTGGGTCAAATATCTGGCTGTAGATCCCGTTTTATACGGTTTTTTCAAATAAATATTGTTATAATGATAATGAGAATTTGTTTGACAGTAAATAAAATAATTCCAATATTTAAATTTTGGAACTTTGACCTAACTATAAGAAAATCAAAGAATTATGAGCGAAACTAGCGAAACTCTATACTTCCGTGACCTTGGTCGGTATGATACCCTAACCGTGGTAGAAGAAAAAGCACTCCTCCATTTAGTGAAAAAGGGTGATAACATTGCCCTTAAGAGACTTATTTTGGGTAATTTACGATTTGTTATCAGTGTTGCCCGTAAGTATCAAGGGCGAGGATTATCACTTCTTGAACTGATTAATGAAGGAAATTTAGGTCTTTATAAGGCCGCTAAACGATTTGACGACTCTAAGGGCGTTAAGTTTATTTCGTACGCTGTTTGGTGGATACGTCAGTCGATCCAAAAGGCTCTTTTTGAGTATGTGGGGGCGGTAAGAATTCCTCCCAATAAACTCGCAATGGTCAATCGATTTAAAAAACGTCTTATGGAAAATAATGGTGACTATAATGTTACTATTTCTGAAGCTGAATTTGCAGGACGTGAAAAAGAGATTGCAGAGGTAATGGAAAAAATCATCGAAGTTTCACTTGATACTCCTATCAGTGATGGCGATGTAGATTCGGTAAGTACCCTTCTTGATGTACTTGGTGATGACCCTAAGCAAGAAGATAAAAATGAGAAACGAGAGTTAAAAGACGTCATATCTGAAATTCTCTATGAATTACCAGAGCGTGAAGGTAAAGTACTCAAAATGTTTTTTGGTCTCGAGAACTCTCGTGAATATACACTTGATGAGATCGGGAAAGAAATGAAACTCACCCGTGAGCGAGTACGACAGATAAAGAATAAAACACTTCGGAAGCTTTTGAAATCTAAGGATTATAAAGATATTCTGGGTGATTTCAAAGATCTTGAATAATAAGAGCAGATGATAAAATTAATTAAGTTCTTTACTTATCTCTTTTTGACGTTAATAGTATGTGCACTTGTTGGAATGGGTGGCTATCAAGCTTTTGATCTCATTTTTTCTCGCACCATTAAACCTGAGTATGTTCCTTTTGGATTAGACATTGGAACAGAACTTGACGTTGGACGAAAATTTTCAGTGCCTAAAGAGTTACCAAAACTTGATCCTGCTGATCAAAAACTGTATAAGCAAGCTATTCAATATCATGAAATGAGAGGGGTAAAATCATCAAAGAAAATATTTGATGGTCTAATAAAAAAATACCCAGAAGTATTTGCGATCTACTTCTACGCATCAAAAAATATTCTTTCATATCAAGAACTGACGAAGTCGTTACTCGATGATGTGCGGGTTTATATTCAACAAGCGAAAGCTTTGAATCCAGAACATCCTGCTCTCTATTTTATAACAGGGCAATATAATTTATTGATGAATAATAATGATCAGGCTCTAAAGTCTTTTGAAAAGTCTATTGAATTGTCTCCCATTTTTGCACCATCCTATTATGAACTCGCACTTATTAATCTCCAGGGAAAAAAATATTCTTCGTCACTGGAGTATCTTAAATATTCAATCACTTTAGATACAGAGTCTTTGGAAAAACAGTATTCAATGCTTGCTCATATATATCATAATACTGCTGATCTTGATACTTGTTTTAGAGTAGTTAATTATGCAATAGATCAATTCCCTTACAACACAAGTCTTCTCTATTTAAAAGGATTATTACTTGAATATGATGGGGATGTTGATGAAGCGCGTGAGACTTACAATAAAATTTTAAAACTAGATCCTCAAAATAGTGAGGCTCAGAAAGCTATTACAACACTTGGACAAAAAATTCCCCCTATTAAATCAAAACCAAGTGTCGAAGGAAGTTCTGTTAATAGTATCGCACTGTTAGATAGTTTGGTTAACGATAGGCCTAAAAATGGGTGGTTGCGCTATGCACTTGGAGTTGCGTATTTGAATAGTGGGAACAGTGATAAAGCAGAGATCGAGTTTGATAAAGCCCGTTTATATGAAGCCTCTCTTCAAACATTAAATTCAGAAGGAAAAACCTTTGAAGTTGCAAATGCGAAGAAAAAAGAAGTAGTAAAGCCCGTTATTAAAAAGAGTTCGAAAGAGTTAGCTTTAGAAAAACAAGTTAAAGAAATGATTTCTCAGTCTGAGAACAAAGTAATTGAAGTAAAAAAGAAAAAATCAGTTCTATCAGAAGGTAAGGTTGAGCTTGGTCATTTTCTTGTACCTTGGGGGGCTACTGAAAAAGAGTTCTTTAAACGGTATCCTATTTCTGACTTTAAGAAAATTAAGTACGGTATTTATAAAGAGACTTTTTATGTAGATGATATTTTACATGAACATGTTGTACGTTTTAACAAAAAGGGCTTCTGGGGTGTACATGTATATCTTACTGATACAACAAAAGCTTATATTGATCTTCTTGGTTCAACAATACGTGCCAATGCTCGTATATCGGGAAGTGGTACTCACCTTGGTGAGAAAAAATGTCCTGGATTCAAATCTTTTGAATCTTTTACCTGGAATAAAACTAAAGATAACTATGAGTTGATTACACAGTTTGCAGGTAAAAGTTGGCAGGTTCGTATGATGAGGATGTCTCCTGATCAGTACAAACAAAAACCAATATCTATCTGTTCTGTTATACCTCGACTCGTTGAATTTAAGACGAGATAACAGTATGAAATATGGAATAATTGATTCTTTTCAAGCAGGTGTTGCGATGCCTCTATTTTCACTGCGCTCAGAAGATGGGTGTGGTGTTGGTGAATTTAATGATCTATTACCATTTGCACAGTGGTGTAAGAAATGTAATTTAGACCTCATACAATTATTACCAGTCAATGATACAGGGGAAGAGTCTTCTCCCTATGGAGCAAAAAGTGCTTTTGCACTTAATCCTATTTTTATCCACCTTGACTCTCTTGAAGGTATTACAAAGTATTCAGCGCTACTCAAAAAGAAGAAAGCATATTTTAATAAAAGTGAGAGTGTTCTTTACTCTGAACTGTATCGATTTAAAATTGATATATTAAAAAAGATATATAAGGATCAGTCTGCAAAAGTGACAGGGGATACTCAATTTCATAAATGGATAGAAAGTAATTCTTGGGTACGAACCTACTGTGCTTATTCAGTATTAAAAGAGAAAAATGATAAAAAATCATGGCAAGAGTGGGGAGATGAGAAAAACCCTACAATTAAAATGATTGATTCACTCTGGGAAGAAGAGTGGGAAGAAGTGCTCTTTTATGCTTGGGTACAATTTATTGCAGAAGAACAATTTTTAAAAGTGGTGAAATCTCTCGATGCCATTGGTGTGAAAATTAAAGGCGATATTCCTATACTTATCAATGAAGATAGTGCTGATGTATGGGGAGCAAGAACGTTTTTTGATTTAAGTATGCGCGCCGGAGCCCCACCAGATATGTTTAGTTATACCGGTCAAAATTGGGGATTCCCCTGCTATAAATGGGAAACATTAGAGAAGGATGATTTCTCTTGGTGGAAGATGCGATTAGCGCAATCTGCAAAGTTTTTTCATGCAATTAGAATTGATCATGTACTGGGCTTTTTTAGAATTTGGCAAACACCAGAATCTGAGCAGAGTGGAATGCTTGGTGTATTTAATCCTTATAAACCAATCACTTTGGATACCCTTCAAGGAATGGGGTTTTCACAGCAAACCATTCGTTATTTGACTAAACCGGTCTACTCTAAAGAGTATATATGTGACCTTATGGGAGAGTATTGTAGCGAAGCAATTTCACGTTACTTTTCTGAGATTGAACCAGGTGAATTTAAGTTATCTGAAAACGTTGATAGCGAGAAAAAGATTAATACTTTAAATGAATCATCTGAAGTTAAGGATACACTCAGAACTATCTATTGGAATAGAGTTTTTATATCTCACAAAGAAGGTGAGTACTACCCTTTTTGGTACTATTATGATGCCCCCATTTTTACAGGTCTTCCTAATCACGAACAGAAGGCACTGGGTGATCTCATTAATCACAGTAATGGTATTCAAGAAGAAATCTGGGAACATTTTGGACGAAAACTTTTAGGTATGATGGCTCAAGAGACTGATATGCTGGTATGTGCAGAAGATCTTGGTGTTGTTCCGAACTGTGTTGGTAAAGTATTACAAGAACTTGGAATGTTGAGTTTAAAAATTGAACGATGGGCCCGTGATTATCATGCAGATGGGGCACCATTTATAGATCCAAGTCATTATCCTCGCCTCTCTGTTTGTTCACCTTCGTGTCATGATTCTTCTACATTACGTGGATACTGGGAAGAAGAGTGGGACAGAGAAAATTATTATCCTCTTCTTAAGAGTGATGAAGAGTGTCCGGTTACCTTAACGAGTACACTCGCTCGCAAAATTATCGAACGAAATCTTAATTCAAATTCACTTCTTACGGTTATACCTTTTCAGGATTATATGGCCCTTGATGGTGCTATGATTAAAGACGAAAATCCTCAGAATGAACGGATAAATGTTCCTGGTACTATGGATGATACCAACTGGACCTGGAGAATGGATAAGAGTATTGAGACATTGTTGAAGACTAATTCATACAATAAGCTATTAAAAGACGTTATAGCGATTCGCAAACAAAAGGCCCTAGATTAAATTAGAGGGCTTTTTGTAATCCTGTAAAATTAAATTTTATTTTGTGAAATATTGTTAGTCAGGAATGTTAAATACAAGGCGAAAGCCGGTAAAGTCTTTTGACTCTAAAATTTTATTCGCAAGCCTTCGTTCAAATACTGTGCATGAACTACTTTTATTTTCACTCCAACTACAACCCCGTACAACTCCAAGAGAATCGTTATATTGTGGACCCGTTGGGTTTATCGCGCCATCTTGGTTTTGATATGCAGTTGAGTCATAAGTGTCTTGAACCCACTCCCATACATTACCAAGCATATCATAGAGTCCAAATGTGTTAGGAGTAAGAACTCCTACAGGGTTAATGCTATCACTGTTAAACCAAGTGTATTGATTAACAACTGCTGTTGTTGTATCGTCCCCCCAATAAAAGTTGGTGATGGTTGCGGCTCGAGCAGCGTATTCCCATTCTGCTTCTGTTGGTAGGCGAAATCCGGCAACTGAATCATGGACTACGAGATGAGTAAACTTTTCTGCACTGGTTGGTTTAACGTATATAACCTCTATATTGTCATAGGAATATACGGTATCTGCACCATATCGTTTACTCATTTCATTTGCATATCGAATAGCAGAGTACCAATTAACTTTTGTTTTTGGGCAGTTGAGACAGAGGGTATCGAGAATACTAATATCAGAGTCGGTAATAAAATGATATTGAGAAACCGTCACTTCTGTTGTATCCATCCAAAACCCACTTACTGTTACATTATGTTTAGGGGCTTCTTCTGGCTCACCAATAGTGTCGCTTCCCATTTCAAAAGAGCCACCGGGAACGAAAACCATACCGAGCGGGGAAGTAGTTTTGAAATTCCCTATAATGGTATCAGAAACAATGGAATCAATGCCGCCAATATTAAACACAGCATCAACAGTCCAGTAATAGAGAGTATTGATACTGAGCCCTTCTAATACGTGAAAATTTGTAGTTACATTTGAAAGAGTATCCGTAAGTGTAGTAGGGGAAAGCCCGTAGCGTATGCGGTACACAAGTAGGGAATCGGGATAGGTGCGTTCCCAGCGAAGTCGTGCTTGGTAAAAACCGATTTTATCTTCGGGGAGTAATCCTTCTTGGAGTGTATCAAGAGGGAAGATAAGTGTAGGAATAGTATCCATAACTGTAACATTCATCGTGTCTTTAAATCGTAGTGTTTCTACAGAGAAATGTTGAAGAGTAACAGGATAGAAATAGAAACCTGGGGTGGTTTGCGCTATAATGGTCGTGTCTGCATTAGAGGTAGTGAGGGTATCGATAAGTGATAGTGCAGTGGTGTCTTTTGAAATGTACCAAATTCGTTTCACATTTTTATCTGCTATAGAGTCTGGTGTAGTTAAAATAATTGGGCTACTTATTGCTACAATAGTATCACTCTGAAGAAAGGGGGCGTTAATTTTATTCGCAGGATCAAATGCATTATCCCAATTTGGATATGGATTATTATCTGCACACCCAAAGAGTATGAGTGAAAGCAGCGCAGCGTATATGATGGTATATCTATTCATATTAAAATGCAAACGTAACAATAAACCCCGCTGTTAAAAAAAATGATAATCCATAGTAAATTGATGCTTTCGAAATATGGTTATCAATCTGTTTTTCTAAATTATCATAGTTATTTCTTATTGAAAGAAACTCATCATCATTTGTATCATTGTCAAGTTCTCGGTACTCTCCATACAGTTTATTTTGTTGTGATAATTTATCTTCAGCATCACTGGTGTGTAAAAACCCCATGGTAGCCATTCCTAAACTAGATACGCCTAAGGTAATTCTACTCACCAACCACAGTGTTTCAGTGGTCTCTTTACTTCGTTTGAATTCTATCTCTTTTTTGTATATGTCTTTCACCGATTCTTTAGTGGATGAATATTTTTTAGATATATTTTGAGATGCGGAATCTTCTACAGTAGGTTTAATATTAAGAGATTTTATAACATTATCTATTGAAGTAGTATCTGAAGATACTGTGGTTTTACCACTCACTGTATTAGTTGTGTCTGTCGGGACTACTGCCGACTTTTGAGAAAAGCTCATTTGTATTGCTGCTAGTACCAATATCACAATTACTTTCTGCATTTTATTATCACGTTTATGTACCTACAAAAAATATAACACTATTCCCTGTATAAGCAGTGCAAAATCAATCACTTACACTGTCTACTCTATTAATATCTCATGCTCTATGGTCCAAGATGTACAACCAAATTACCGGCTGCATTACCTCTCATTTCTGCATACATATATACTACATCAGTATCAGCATCACCAATATATGATGCTGCACCATCAACGGTAAGGTTACCCGCAATATCCGTGTTACCTGTTGCACCGGTTACTATAAATTTGTCGGTGTTGATAGTTAAGTTTGCTGCCCCGATATTTACGTTACCAGTGAGTGTTGATACTCCCGATGCTGCTATTGTTGTAAATGACCCAGCAAGTGAACCGCCTGTAATGTCACTTGTAAGAGCAACGGTTCCTGCTGCATCTTGAAAAGTTACCTGTGTTGTTCCAGCACTGAGTGAAGCAGGAGCTGCTATTTGAAGGATGTCAGTACCATTATCCTGATCTTCATATAGTTGCATACGTCCTGCTGAAGTGGTACCGTTATTTAATTGCAGCATACCGGTAACTCTTGTTGTGCTGTTTTCATTAACTCTGAATGCATCAGAACCATTAACCTGTACTTCAAATGTACCAGTTGATGTCAGATTAATAATGGTTTTACCAGAACCAGTATTAGATACTTTAAATTCGTCAGTACCATCCTGTGTAAGTTCAACATTGCCAGTTAGATCTCCACCGAGTTGAATGTCATAGGTAGATTTCGTTAATCCATTTGATGCAGTTGAAAGTTCTCCAGAAGGAGCTGCCGCCCAACCAATTGCATTTGCGCCAGTCATAGAGAGCAATTGTCCAGATGTACCTTTTGCGAGTCTTACCCAATCAGTACCATCAAAATACATCATATCTCTATCAGCTTCAGATGTGATTGAAATATCTGTCCCATCTACCGCATTATCTGCAATAGTAACTGCACCGTTATTTGCCATTGTGACATCACTACTCAAAGTCACTTTTGTATTATTCGCAGCAGCCCCATCGACACCAATAATAATCTGTGCACTTGTAAGGCCTTCAATATGTGTCGCATCAACCGCTCCTCC
>JAOPTW010000022.1:0-39175 GCA_051532035.1 Fibrobacterales bacterium
CTACATAATCGTCCTTATCTACTTTAAAAGCTAGTAAAAAACAGATATGAAAAAAGTACTAAATAAAAATTCAGTACTTTTTTCTAACTCTCTTATTTTGCTCTCTCGCTCACTATTGTAGAGGCATATGACATGCAGTACAATTTGGCCGTTCTTCATGGGTTGAGCGAATCTCTTTTACCCCAGTTGGGCCAAAGTGACACGTTGCACAATTTTTTCTGAGTTTTGTGTCATGAGGAATCATCGGAGGCATCCCCGGAGCAAGGCGATTTCCTCTCTTGGGTGCATTTGCAAATTGAAAAGTACTTCCTCTAAATAATGCACTGTCTAATTTAGGACTATGACACTGACGGCAATTGGGCAGAGCATCATGAGGAATAGGCATTGCAAATTTATCCCATTCTTTTACATATCCACCTGTTTCGTGACATGCCATACAATCCTTACCCATAAATCGTTCTGCACTTATAGGGTGATTAATTTGAGGAGGCGCACCTGCATAAGCCCGATTTTCATAAAATTGCTTAATTGAACGCTCAGCCTCTGCTATTTTTTCTTTGGGTATCTCTACGACAGAATTAGGTAGTTTTGGTGTTGAATCACCACCGTTACACCCAAAGAAGACTAACAAAAATGGTACTGCTATACAAAGAATACGGTTTTTAATCATTATACTTTCTCCACGGTAACAGCACACTTTTTATAGTCTGGCTGTTTGGATATATGGTCAAATGCATCGAGTGTTACATCATTGATCAATTTATCTTCATCAAAAAAGGGCACAAATACCATCCCTTTTGGAGGATTCCCTCGTTGTTCAATTGCTGCAGGTAGAATTATCTCCCCTCTCCGAGATTTAACACGGACTTTATCACCATTTGAAACACCCAGGCGTTTTGCATCTTCTATATTCATTTCACAATAGGCACGCGGTCTCGCAGCATGAAGAGCAGGAACTCGGCGCGTCATAGACCCAGAATGCCAATGTTCAATAACTCTACCCGTATTGAGCCAAAATGGATAATCTGCATCTGGTTCTTCCGCCGCTGGTTCATATGGACGCTGCCATATTATTGCTCTGCCATCAGGTTTTCCGTAGAAATCATACCCCTCGCCTTTACAAGCCGGGTCATACTTTCCATGAAAACGCCACTGGGTTGATTTTCCATTCACATAAGGCCAGATCATACCAGGGTTTGTCTTTAATACATTGTACGGTGCCATTCCATGTTTAGCTCCTTGGTGAAAGAGCGAATACTCATCCCAAATTTTTTCAATGTAATTTTCTTTAGTCCATGGGAATAAGTCACCATAGCCCATTCTTCGTGCAACTTCAATAAGCTGCCATCCATCACTCGTCGCGTCTCCCGGTGGGTTAACTAATTGGTCGTGATGCTGTGTTCTTCGTTCTGAGTTACCAAACATACCTTCACGCTCTATCCACATAGCGGCAGGAAGAATCACATCTGCAACGTCAGTTGTTGGTGTTGGATAGATATCCGAGACCACAATAAAGCGCCCATCTTTTTCACACCCTTTACGATAGCGATTCAAGTTAGGCATAGTAACCATTGGGTTAGTAACTTGTATCCACATAAATTTTATATCACCACGATCGAGCGCTCTAAACATAGAGACCGTATGGTGCGTTGGTTTTGGGTCAATATTTGATAGGGGAACTTTCCAAATTTCCGCAGCCATCTTCCGGTATTTCTCTTTCATCACAACACCCTTAGGGAGTTTATGTGTAAGAGTTCCTACTTCACGAACGGTACCACAGGCACTTGGTTGTCCCGTGAGTGAAAAGGGACTGTTACCTGGTGTTGAAATTTTACCCACAAGCAAGTGAATATTATAGACAAGATTGTTTATCCATGTTCCACGAGTGTGCTGATTCATCCCCATGCACCAGAGTGACATCACTTTCTTATTAGGATCACCATAGAGTCGCGCCATGTAGCGTATATCTGCTGCGGGTACTCCAGAAATCTTCTCTGCCTTCTCAGGTGTGTAATCTTCTAAAAATGTTTTATAGGCCTCAAAATCTATCCCTTCAGCCTTCTCTTTAAATTTAAAATGCTCTTCAAGGCCATAGCCGGGGTTCGTCTTACCCTTCTTAAAATTACAGTGATTCTTCACAAAGTTTTTATCAACCCAACCATTATTGATAATTTCATAACAGATTGCATTTGCTACCGCTAAGTCTGACTGAGGCTTAAATAAGATAGAACGATCAGCCGCTGCACTGGTACGTGTCGTACGAGTAGCAAAGTCGACAATGGTCACTCCCCTCTTCTGTTTTTGTTCTAAAATACGAGAAAAGAGAACAGGGTGCATCTCTGCCATATTGTTGCCCCATGTAATAAATACATCAGCATGATCAATATCTTCATAGCAGCCCATTGGTTCATCTAATCCAAAGCTTGTTAAAAAACCAGTCACAGCACTAGCCATACACAGTCGTGCATTTGCTTCGAGGTTATTCGTACCTATGGCACCTTTAAAAAGCTTAGAGGCTACATAGCCATCCGGAATAGACCATTGACCTGACCCATACATTGATACCGCATCTTTACCATGTGCCTTAATCGTCTCTTGCATTTTACTGGCAACAAGGTCAAGTGCTTCACTCAATGGTACTTCTACCATTTTTCCATTTTTCTTAATTTTCGCCGTAGTAATACGATCTTTACCATACAGTGTGAGTACCGAGTGATATCCTTTCGTACAACAATATCCTCTATTTACCGAACTCTCTGGGTCACCTTTGACCGCAACTGCTCTATCATTTTTTGTTGCGATTTTGAGCCCACACCCAACACCACAAAAACGACACGGGGCTTTATTCCACGTTACTCCGGTAAGTTCTTCTTCTTTAGGAGTTCCTGCAAACACAGCTCCCGGAAACATTTGTGTTGCTGCTGCAATAGCGGAGCCCGCTGCAACACTTTTTAGAAATGATCTTCTTGAGACTTCTGACATTATACGGTATCCTCACTGGGTTGTGAAACAGCTTCTTCGACTGATCCATAGGCAAAAGCAACATCTATAACACCATCAATATCTTTTAAGGCTCGCTCTACCATTTTATCGGCATCAATATCAGGAGTATCTACTACAACGACAAACACATCTTTGTTGTCAGAAGGAATCACTTCTATATGATCCATTTTAGAAAGAAATACTTCTACTTGATCTTTCTTTTTGGGAAGCGTATTTATTACATAACTTGATATCGGCATAGCACTACTGTTACAGAGTTGTATCTTACAAATATGTACTATATTACTACTCTACGTTGACTATTTTTATGATATTTTAGGATTTGTAAAGAAATTATCATCTTTAAAATGATTACAACTTAGACTCTCTTTGAGTGATACCACTATTGGTAACAAGAATGTCCATGTGAAGGGAGCCCTCATGTGCTCTAGGTAATTCTTCAACTAATTGTGGAGCAAAGCCAACCCCTACTCGTTTTGTAGGAATGGTAACCGAGAGCAGGTTTGCATAAAAATCTTTACGATGACTCATACGCATATATGCTTCTGAAAAGAAAAGTCCTGGAATCAATATACAGTCAAGGCTTCTCTGAAAGCCTCGTTCAGACTCGGGAGCGGGTGGTTGTTTTCTCCCAAAAGGCCCATTTTCGAGCATTTCAAGATCTGAGACTACCACAAAACGCACCGAGTCATCAGACTCAACCCGCGGTAAGTAGAGCTCTTTGCCTGCATCTAATAGTTCTTGATAGAGTGGCGTTAGGTCAGGTTCATTTTTAAGAGGCATGAAGCCACCAATTGCGTCGACCGAAAGATAGAGGTCCCAATTTGATATGTGGTGAATCAATTGCGCAGTCAACCTCTCCTGCTCCCCTTTTTCGAACAACACTGGCGGAGGAAGTTCTCGTGGTACAGGGCTCAGAGCGACGGCTCCGGTTGCTAAGGCCTTTGGTCCGCTTGCAACTTGTGGGGTTTCATCAAGATGATCTGCTATTTGATCTTCAATATCACGCTGTAAATTTGACCATTTAACTTTTAGGTCCCTAAACCATTTAATAAGCCGTGCAACCTTCTTAATATCTATTAAAAAAAGTGAAGCAATAAGGATAAAGAGCACCTCATACATTCCAAGTCCATTAAGCATTGGCCCCTCCTTGACGATTAAATACCCACGCTAAGAGAACACTCAAAAGATAGAGTACAATTATCGGGCATGCCAGTAACACCATAGATACAGGGTCGGGCGGTGTCAGCATTGCTGCCACTACAAAAATTACGAGGATGGCTATTTTAAACTGTGCGAGGAGAAACTGAGCAGTTATGAGTTTAAGTCCCGCAAGAAATGAAGTAATAATGGGCATTTGAAACATTATGGCAAACACCATCATCATACGAATTAAAAAGTTTGCGTAGCTCGCTTGTGTCCATGTCTGTTCAGCAACGCTTGAACCATAGGTCGCTAAAAATGAGAGACTTGCAGGTATAACCACTACCAAGGCAAAACCCGCCCCCATTAAAAAGAAGAGTACCGAGAAAAAAACAGCAGGGATCAAGACTCGCTTCTCTTTTTTATACAGAGCCGGAGCAATAAAACTATACACTTGCCAAAAAATGATGGGAGAGGCAATGATAGCCCCCGCCATAAAGGCAACCTTGAAATCGATAATCAGTGCTTCGGTTGGGGCAATATTGATGATATTAATGTCAGAGCTCTTAATATAAGGATTAAGAAAAAACTGCCAAACATATTTAATGTTAAAGAGGCAGGTTGCCCCCGATAAGAATACTGCCAAAGCAATTTTGAAGACCCTATTTTTAAGCTCACCGAGATGAGTCATAAGAGGCATGGTGCTGACTGATTCACTCATAGTGAGAAACACTCTCGTATTGGATAATTGACTTAGGCGTCTTTAGAATCAGAATCAGATTTGTGGTCAATCTCTTTTTTGGCATCATTCTGAGTATCTTTAAACTTTTTGATACCCTTGCCAAAGCTTTCTGCTATATCAGGTATACGTTTTGCCCCAAATAGAAGGAGGAAAATTGCCAATATGATGATAAGTCCTGGAAGTCCGATATTTTGAAGCATATTGTTCCTTAATTGCGCTTTGCAATTAAAAATAGTTTATAGTCTGTTTCTCTGAAGAGAGAATTATGTAAATGAGTGGTTTTGGGGTAATATTTACGTTTTTGTTCTAAAATGACTCATTGAACATGCTCAAACGCTCATTACACTTTTTGGCCTCTGGCATCTCAAAAAGACATCTCTTGAGCACTCTCTGACTTTTTTTAAGCTCATCTCTATTCGAGTACTTGATCGCCCAATTAACATAAGCTACCTCTTTATTGGAGCTAATGCTCTCTTTCAGTCTTGCTGAATAAGGTTGTCGATTAAAATCATTATACAGCTCAATGACCTTATCCCATGCCTCTTGTTTCCAGAGCTTCTCTATACTGGTCACATAGACCCACCCTAAATTGTTTTTACACTGATCGATCCATTCGCAGGTAGTAGAGTATTGATTATGAAGGTTTATTGCCTCACTATAGTCCCCATTCTCGACAAGTACATCGAGAATCCCCTTGAAGTACCAATTAAAATTGTAGTGAGCGTATTGACTATTATAATTATAGTCCGGTATAAAGCGATTAAGGGCCGCCAATCGTTCAAGTATCTTATGATACTTTTTTTGAACAAATAGCCTGATAACTTCATTCAAAGCCACCCAGCGATAGGTAGTATAATAAACCTCAGTCGGCTTTGGATTAAGAATCATATTTGAAAAGTTATACTCAATAGTTTTAAAAAACCTGTCCAGCTTGAGAGTATCACCTTTGGTCATCAATGAATCAACAACCTCTTGATAATGAATTAACAGTTGTTCGGTGTAATGAGGGTCATTCGGCATAGTGACCACCTTCATTTCAAGAAGAGTCATATCATTTTGGAATTGTTTTGCATTCTTAATAAAACGTGAACTATAGGAATACTGAATCATGTCAGTTATGCTAAGCGTATCAATAAGGTCATAGTCCAAAGGTGATGCTGCGACCCATCCCCTTTTCGAAAACCAGATAGTATCTATTTGAGAATAATATTTTTTAGAATGACGCCAATCATAGCCCTGAGCATCAGTGGTCTCAACATCAACCACAGAATCACTGCCTAAAGCCAGTTGAACATAACTATGAGTTGGCGCTTTCAGTATCCGAGGCTTGAGCTCAAAGTAGTTCGCTAGTAGTGCATACAGCAAAACGCTACTCTTCTCCCCATAAGTACTACCCTCTATCAGTTGTTTAACACTATTGTGGTCGAGAAGATACTTGTGTAACCCATCTTTTATGGTTGGATAAAAATGAGTGACCATGGACTCATATAAATATTTTCCTTGATCATACTTACGATCCAATGAATATATTTCAGGAGATACTGTTACTAAAAATTCTTTTATACGATGTTCTAAAGGGAGGAATTGATTGAGGCTCCTGACGGAATCGCCATACAGTAGCGTTAACGCCAATTGCTTTGAAAAGCTCGTTGGTTTTCCTGTTATGACCCACTGCTCATAACGAGAAAGCTTTGACCATATTATATCGGACTGAGGAGCATCTGTAATATCACCTTCACGCACAAACTGATCTTGTTTTAATAGAGTATAACCATCGGGTGTACCACAACCGAAGAGAGCAAGTAGAGAAATAATAGATATAAGATAGAGATATTTTTTCATACGCTAGTATGACTAAACATAAAAAAAGCCACAGCTCTTATGAGCTGTGGCTAACAATTTTAGAAAAATTGTTTAATTAATTTTTTTAGCAGCAATGAAGTACATGCCATCACCAAGTGGAGTGTTTCCAACTGGCAGTTCGTTGACACCTTCATTAGAAGCTATTGTACCTAATGTAGCTACTTTTTTACCTGTAATATCAAAGATATTAAGAGTATACGCACCAGTAGTCGCAACAGAATACTTTATGGTTGACCCCTGAACGAGGCGTGAGAACATTGCAGTATTAGGTGCAAATTTAGGAGCATTAACGATTGGTGATATTGAAGAATTACCATCTTCTGAAGATTCAGAATCATCAGAGCTATCATCATCGCCCACTGAAGAATCATCACCAGTACCTTCTGAAGATGAAGCGTTTACTGATGAGTCGTCAGATTCGCCTGAGCTGATTGCATCAGATGAATTAGGCTCTACTGATGAAGATGATTCACTGACAAATTCATCTTCAACAAGAATCGTTTGCATTGCATTTGCTTGAATCGATCCCGTGAATGATTTACCCGCTAAATTAATTGAATAATCAGTTTCAGTATTTTCATCATTCATGATAACGATTACTACTTTACCTTCAGGGTTAATAGCTGCAGTTACTTCAAGAAAATACTCACTTGAAATATTATGACCACTGTTATCCATTGTTGATTTATTACTTCCCTCAAAATCAGTAAACACATCAATAATTTTTGATCCAGGTCTGATAAATTTAGAGAAGTGACGGAAAAGGTAGAATGTCGGGTTATAGATTACTTCACCTTCACTTGTAATAGTGATTGGTGCTGTACACCAGTTTTTCGCCCAGTTTGGTCCACCCTGTTCATTAAGAACGATATTCCAATCGATCCACCCTGTTACCCAGTGGTTAAAACTATGAATAATGTCACGCCCATAGTGAAAGAATGGTTCTGTAAGAGGACTTACAGCTGCTGCATCCTTACCCCAATCTGCGGTAACTTCAAATGCCCATGAACCATGCACACGCTCAAACCACCAATCCCAACGATCTGGACTGTTTGCCCATGGGTAACGGACATTATATTTTGAATTAGGATCATCCTGTTGACATTTGGCATTATCACAGTCTGCCTGTGGCTCAATATCAGCAACACCAGGTACAAGATTATTAATCTCAAGGAGTGGACCATACCCTGTTTTACCTTCACCTGCATTATCTGCACGAAGGTTATCAATTGTAGCTTCAGTTGCAAGAAGTTTATAGTCAGGATATTGCTCATGCCAATCATCAAGCTTATCAGCATAGGTATTATAGGTACTGAAGTACCAGTGAAGTCCGATACCTGCAAATGCTTTTTTATCCATAGCAAGCTCTTTATCACCTTCAAGCATATCGGCAACAAATTCAACGTCACGCTGTTGGTAACTTTTATTTTGGTCAAAGCCATAGATACCGAGGTGGCCATAACCTTCCTCTACCAATGTAGGATGGAGATACTCTCCTACATAATCAGCTTGTTCTGAGCCAGTCATTAACATACTATCCCAGTTTGAACCGTTACCGTGTGGCTCATTGAGTGGAGTCATCCCCCACATTTCAACACCTTCAGCTTCATATCCTTGAATAAACTTAACCACATAGTCAGCAAAATTTTGCTTATATAGTGGGTTGAGTTCTCCGCCAGCATATCCACCAGTTTGATCAAATTTTGCATCTTCCTTACCAGATTTTTGTTTCATCGATGGTGGGGCCCCCCAAGGAGAAGCAACGATTCTTAATTCATCCCATCCACCCGCAAGTTCTTTAGCCTGCTTAAGACGAGGAATTGTTACATGAGTATCTCTATCAATTGAAAAGTCACTTAAATCAACCTTCTCAGAATAGGCATATGTTCCTAAAGAGAAATCACAACTTGCAATGCTGATACGGACCATCGAGTACCAGCTCCCTTCAGGACTGAAGATTTCTTTCATAACATCGTCACGTTCATCATCGGAAAGAGTACTGATTAAAAAGGTGGTAGATTCAGTCATTGCACCACCAATACCATCGATGGTCTGACGCTGCTTAGCAACTGTTGCATCAAGATCAATGACAACACCGTCACTCAATTCACCATCTTTAAAAGTAATTGCATCCCCTTCTACAAACCCTTGGTCTCTTACACTTTTGCTCGTTTCAAATATTTTTGCTGTTCCCGGAACAAAAGTATTACCTGCTTCTAATGTCCCCTCATTGGCACTCACAGAAGCAATAGCAAGAAGCCCTAAAAACGACCCCGTTTTTAGTCCTCTTGATAGTATACTCATTTTATTTTTATGTATCATAATATTCCTGTATGTATGGTATATTTCGGTTGTAATATATATTAAAAAGATTAAGGTGTGCATGAAAGAAATGATTACTATTAGTAAACACACAATACACTCGATCGTTATTGTCATAATTTATGATCGTTATAAGCATAAAGTCGTTTTTTGATAATTTAAGGGGTTTTTAATTATCAAAAAAATTACTTATAGTAATTTTTTTTTGATTGAATCTCAGCTTAACAAACTGATTTTCTTTACTATTTTGTTAATCACTTTTTACGAAATAAAACTTATTAATAGAGTAAAGTTTGTGAACATTTAATTTGGGCTTTTTTCAGACACAGGAATACACACCACAATAAAAAGCTAAAAATTTAATCATTGAATATGAATATATCCAATGATAGAAGAGTATACATAAAAAATATAATCAATACATATCCCCTAGGAGAACCAATGAAAACAAGATTAACACTGCTTTGTATTGCAAGTCTCGCGATTCCTACATTCGCTGAGACAATTGCAACTACACCATCGCCAACAGAGGCTCCTGTAGCAGATACCTCAACTGCTTCAACGGATGATCCTTTTGACTCATACTCTTCAACCACATCAACAGAATTAAACTATTCAGATATTTCAACTGAATCAACTGATTTAGTAACTGAATCAGAACCAGTCGTTTCTGAAGAGCCATCTACTACTGCCCCTCTATACACAGACAAAGTACCAAGTATATTTGGAAAATCTATCTCAGCAGGTGTTACCGTTGAAAATAGATTTGGGTATAACAACCATCAATCCGGTGAAGATAATAATTCAGATGGTAATTTTGTTACTAATTCAGAAGAACAAGTGATATATGAAATTCTAGATATCAGAGTTCTGCCTTGGGTAACATTTTCTTATAATAAACACATCTCATTTCACTACCAAGGGTCTACACCACGCCTTGAATGGGGTAATAAAGGTGCTAAGAAAGGAACTTCAGATATCCGCTTTAATAATGAAGCTCGTGAAAGTACCCTCCGAAATAAAAGGTATTATACCGACATAGCATTTAGCCACACTGATGTCGGTATATTTAATAGACAATTATTCCGTATTGGTGGTCAAGAGTTTAAAGACCCCCATTCAATAATTTTTAAAAGAGATATTGTCGGTGTTTCATACAATGGACTTTTCGTGGACAAAATGCTTGAATTCAATGCTGGTTATTTTATCCTAGAACACAAGAACGAGCTGTTAATGATAGATTCTGAGAACAAATATCAGTCTACTGACGATACAGATGGAGATGTACTCTATACCGCTGACATATCTGCTCACCTGATGGACTCTTCAATTACTGCAGGATTATTAGTCATAGGACGAGATCAAGAAGAAGCGCAAACAACCGGAGACTCGAGAACAATTTTTACGTTACAAAGATGGATCTCACCTCACGTCTCTGCCAAAATTAAGCTTCCTATTGGTTCTCTAAGCCTTGATGCACAGTTTGTTTATTTTTTCGACAAAGAGTACACCACTCTCTATACATTTGAGCCTTCAGATCAAGCCCTGAGTGATAACGCCAAGAAAACTATAAATTCAGGCACCGCACTTAGTGCAGTGGTAGAATATCAACTATCAAAATTCACTTTTGGTACTGCATATCTCTACACTTCTGGTGATCAAGAAACCAAATATAGCGGAGAAGGGAGTTATACAGAAGATGAATACGTCTACTCTAAATACCAAACAACTGAAAAATCATACTACTCAGCCAAATGGGATAGTTACTACAATAAAAATAAGTTACAGTTTTTAACTGAAGGTGGCTTCATTGACAATTCCGCATGGAATCTTATTGATGGGTCAGAGCAAAATGGTGTTGCACTCGATCGTGATACACGCCAAGATGCTGACGAAATAGGTGGTGTATCAGTTGCTTCAGTATGGGCATTCTACCAGGTTAATGAAAATATAAAACTGGGAGCCGTATTTGGTATGGCACAACTCAACGCTGGACGTAAAGTAGTTGTAATTGATGGAGAGTACCAACTCTATGTAGACAAAGATGGAGAGAAATATTGGTATGATTCAAATAAAGATGATAATTCAAAAAATGGTGAAATCTTTGAATTTGATAAACAAGGAGAAGACCCTCTCACTGACAGTGAAATCATTCAGGGAAATGGAGCTCCGGTAGGGCCGAAGGATGAAAATAGGCAAGATAGGAATGGGAATGATGAGGCCCATGATGAACAAATAATAGGTAGTGAGTGGAGTTATGGTGTAGAGGAAGCAACAGAAGCAATCTCTGATTTAGGAATGGAGTTTAATGTACAAGCTGAAATCAGACTCTTTGACGCCCTAACACTTAATCCATATTTTGCCATGCTCATGCCAGGAGATGTGATTATTGAAAAGAGCAAAAGAACTGACGAGTACCATAAGTCTAACCTCATTAAAACAGGTATGACTGCTATTTTTGAGTTTTAATCAAACTTAAAACACATAATTATTTTTCAGAAATAGCGCTACCTCATAGCGCTATTTCTATATCATTTATTGAATAAACCATATAATTGAGTATATTAGTGAAAGTTCACCGAGAATAGACTGATTTATGCTTGATACATTACAAAAATATTTTTCGGTTGAAAAGAAAAGTGACAGCTACTCTTACATTTCACTTTCTCCCTCTCAAGAAAACAGCGTAGCTGAGTGCGGAATACGTTTTTTTAGTTCAGCTCAAGACTGTGAAATCACCAATAGAGGCACAATACAACCTATATCACATTCTTTCTACCTTATGGTTCATGTCATAAAAGGTAGTGGATGGTTCTGGACGGTCGATAATGGTCGATCACCTGTAAAAGAGTCCAACCTTTTGATAGTCTCCCCTGATTCAGTATATGACTTTGGCGCATCCACTGAGGGCGCTCTTGTTGACTTTATTACCCTTGATGGGGTTCTCCCCAATTCACTTCTCGACAGTAAGGTATTAAAAGAAGGTATTTGGGAGTTCGGATCAACACGAAAACTCATATCAATACTTGAACTTATTGCATTAGGAGATAAAGAGAGTCATTTTAAAGCCGCATCTCAATTTATGAGTCTCGTAACAGATACGCATTTTGAAAACAAATACTTAGTTCCCCAAAAAGGTGAATCAAAAATCCAACACTTGACTCAACTTATTCAAAAAAGCCCAGAAAAACAGTGGGACTGTCAAGAAATGGCTAAATACTGCAATTTGAGTGAAGTCCAGCTACGGCGGGTATTTAAAAAAGAGATTGGTCATTCCCCAAAAGTTTATGTTGATTCCGTCAAAATGAACCATGCAGCGCAATTACTCAAAAAGGATTTTAGCGTTGGCATTGTATCTGATTTACTTGGATACTCTGACCAATTTCATTTTAGTCGCCGGTTTAAATCCATTCTAGGTGCTTCGCCACGAGAATATTTGCAGCAGAATCGTTGATACCTTATCTTTAGAGAGAAACTACCGCAGTCCCAAAGTAGTATGCACATTTGAGAAGGTTCTTAGCTCACGCATGGTACTTTACGGTGTGATTTATTTAGAAACTTGAGCAGACACACTTCATTTATGTGATATACATCACATCTAACCACTCTTATGTAAACTTTACCTAGCATAGCTATCTCATAACCAAAATTTAATTTAGATTTGGTTTGATCTGAATGAATATTCTACTAAGGGGCCCCAATGGGAAAAGTTATTGTATCTCTTTTTTTAATCGGAATCACTACAATGTTTACCAGCTGTTTAAATGGGGTTAGTAACGCCGATACTGATACTAGCGCCAGTTCTTCTACTTTATCCAATGAAACAGTTACTATTGAAATGGAAATCGTCCTCACTGCCCTTCCAATTCCTGCAGATGAAATTGAAGTATCCATAACCTCTACTAATGTGCCTTCAAACCCCGATATAGAATTTTTTACAATACCATCTCGATCTGATGACACCTACATATCTGAGTTTTCTATACCTTACAATGAAGAAGTTACTATCACTTATACGATTTTTAATGAGTCAAAAGTTGTAGCTCGTAACATTGAAGTTATTAAATCCACTACTGATTCTTCATTTACCACTTATCCTGATAATGCTCCACAAAATTTTTCGATTGGAGAAAATGCAACGATTTATATTGGTGAAAAATTTATAGCACACCCAACATGTGAAGACAATTCTGATCGGTTAATTTATTTATTTGATCTAAATAACAATGGAACCTTTGGCTCAAGCACAAAAAGATACTTCAGCGAAGAAGGAGATTTTCTTGTCATTGGCTCAGCATTTGATGGCTTATCAACGGTATATGATACAATCACTGTTACGGTACTTACTTATTCTGAAGATAAGAACCTCTCATCTGAAAGTGACGATCTATCAACAAACACCAGTTCTTATTCTAAAGAAAGTTCTAATAAAGAAATTCTCTCTTCAGAAAATGAAAGTAGTAACGTTGTATACTCTCGTGCCGATGAAACTTCTAGTGTCGAAGACAACCTGTCATCTGAGTCACCTGAACCTAAAATATTTACCATCACTTACATACAAACCACGGGAGGGACTGTTGCGGGTACAGAATCAATTGCTCAGGAAAGTTCAATACCCATGACCCAAAAATCTAACCCAGGATATTCCTTTGAAAAGTTTACTATTACTCAAGGTAATGGCGAGATCAATAATAAAACATTGCAATTTGTTACTTCAGACATAACTATTTCTGGGACTTTCTCCCCTATCACATGGGATATAGAAATCGAAACAACAGGGAGCTGCGGAACCGTTCAAAATGAAGATTCGTATACCTATATTTTTGATGGTTCAAACACAACTATTAAAACTAATTTAGATACCTATTGCAATGCTATTTTCACATCTGAACACCTTTCTCTAACCCAAAATACCATTACGGGAGTTACAGCAGAAGCACTAGAGCTCAGTTCTCCTCTTAAGGTCTCAATATCCTTTACTGAAGAGACCATTCCTTCATCAGATATAACTGTGGACTGTTATCTTGACAATGTATTACAAGAGAGTTGTAATGGCGAATACGGCTCTGTAACACCCAACAATTTTACCCTTTATGAGCACTCTAATTCAAAAAACCTTACAACAAAATTTAATTCTGGGTTCACACTTGATGAACTCATTGATGATTCTAATGTATTACTGACTCAGAAATCTGTTTCATATATCAAGGCAGACATTCCAGGCAAAGTGAAAGCTAATTTCACAAGAAAGCGATACAGTATAACATTGTCTTCTTCAGGAAACGGTTCAGCCAATGCATCTACTACTTTATCCGGCCCGCATAACGTTGAACAGAAAACATCTATAGCCGTTTCTCCTTACCAAGGATATTCTTTTAGTCACTGGAGTGGAACAGGGTGCATCTTAAAAGCCAGTCATATCAATAATCCATCAGAAATTATCTATACCTGTACACAGGATGGTATTATCACAGCACATTTCAAAAAAATTGCCGTGACAGGAATAGACTTTGACATTGAATCTATGGACCTCAGCGTAGATGGACCTACTAAAAAAATAACACCAATAGTAAAACCCAGTCACGCCTTTGATAAGTCTATAACTTGGTCAACCTCTTGGTCAAGTATTGCTACTGTGTCGAATGGCCTCGTTTCAGGAAAAAAACTTGGTACTGTTACTATTTCTGCTACTACAAATGATGGAAATTTCAAAAAATCACTTGTTGTTAATGTAAATAGCTTTAAAGACTCCCGAGATGGAACTGAATATAAAACTACTCTCATAGGCGACCAACGGTGGTTTGCAGAAAATTTGCGTTATGATACTACAAGTTCGATGTGCTACAACCAAGAAACTTGTGATAAATATGGTAGATATTACAATGTCGAATCTGAAGCTAGCAAACTTGAATTTTGCCCAGTAGGGTGGCATACTTCGACTATTTCTGATTGGTCAAAACTAAGGTCTATTATTGATGATGGAGATGATTTAAAAGCTGAAACACTATGGGCCAATTCAGGTCATGGAAATGATAAGTTCTCATTTAACGCTTTACCTGGTGGATCAATATCAGCTGGTAAAGCTGTAAATTATAATGGAGAATTTCTCTCGGGGCTATGGCTAACAACCAGTAACAATAGTGCTGGTGATAGATATTATTTACAACTTTCTCATGATTCAAATTTATTATCAACAAACGTTCATGAAGCTGTATGGTTTGGCACTACTATGATGTCCATTCGCTGTGTAATGGATTAATATCATTATAATCACTACAAGGTTTTAGAAGACATCTTTTTGATTACTTTTGTTATTTAAATATGAGCTTATACAAACAATGTTAATCGACGCTCAGCTATTATCCCCCCCCCCTCCAAAGGGGGACCTCATGAATAATACCAAAGGGAATACCGAACTACTGGCACTTTCAATTTTTTAAATGAACAACTCCCCTATAATCCCTCCTTTTTCTATATTAACACCGTAGCTACTCATTGATAAATCTTGATAGATCAACAAATAACCGTGATTTCAATATCCTAGTATCAAAGAAAGAATCAGCGAGTAGAAGGGTAATGTAAACAGGTATTAACGAGAAAATCATACAATACCAAATACTCTATCTCAAAGTCGAAACCATACTCCATTCAATACTACATACTGCATCTGCTAATCACAACAACTCCATCAGTTAGTGCGAACCCATACATCACACTATTTTCACCATCCCCATACCATAAAACAACTAAAAAACACTCCAACAGTACTCCAAAAATGACTTTTAATGGTAGATTAAGGAAAGAACTCTGTCATAATAGGCTTAGTGTGTGCATATTATACACATTTTACAGGTAACTGATGACCTTTGAAGGGTGCCACACAACAAATAATAGCCTTCTTTGCACTATTTAGAGGCTCACCAGAGCAAAGTATAGCATATTAGAGGGTATGTATAGCCTCACAGTACTCATAGTTTTAACAACACTTTAGAGGTTCCAGAGGAGAAAATGACCGATGCCAAAGAAAAAAGTAAACCGATCACCATCCGTCATGCCTATCCCGAGATACGTTCAAGAGGCTGAGGAACTACAGCATGCTGCCGATACATATTTAAAGCCAATTGCACCTCAAGGATTAAACCCTGAGCTCTATGAGCAACTGCGTCAACTCACCGAAGAGTTACAGGAAAAAGAGGAGGAACTCCGACTCAGAACTCTAAAACTCTCCAAAGAAGAAGAGGAGTGGAAGGAACTCTCTCCTAAGGCTTTTGAATTTAGGGACTGGTTGTTGAAAACAGTAAAGTTCGTGTACCGCAATGATAGGGATGGTAAAAAGATTTTAATGAGACTGCGAAAGAAAAAGGATGTTAAAACAATGGTAAGTGATCTGCAAGCTTTATCAGGTATACCAAAACACTTTGATGACCGTTATAAAAACTATGGTATTGAAGATAGTGACTTTAAAAAAGCATGGGATATAGGAAATCGTACAAATGTACTTTTCAGCGATGCAACGATCGCTCGAAAAAATATTACATTGTTTACTGACAATCGTAACAATGCCTATTTAGCCCTTGCTCCCATCGTAAAAGAAGTACGTGCTTGGGGCCAACAAATATACCCACCTGGAACTGAAGAATACATCCACTTTACGAGTGAATTTTATCGAGAACGGAACGCCAAGGCTAAAGAACGGCAGAGTACAACAGATACTCAATAAGGTTCATATCTTACACTGGTTAATCCACTATAGCCAACGATTCGGCTTAGATCTACATTCCTTAATTATACATACCAAACCTCCCATCCCCCCATGATCATAATCGGCATGTTTTTGATTACTTTCGTCATTTGAATATACCGTTTTACGACTATCTTTATTAGACACACGACAATTTTATAAAACCACAAAAGGAGCCCTCATGGGTAATGCAAAAGGGAGTATCACAATTATTGCTCCACTTTCAGGTCCACTCGTAGATCTTACTACAGTACCTGACCCTGTCTTTGCACAAAAAATGGTGGGCGATGGGATCTCTATAGATCCAACTTCGAACATTCTCTACGCCCCCTGTGCTGGAACAATATCACAGATCCACTCTTCATGTCATGCAGTAACAATTGCGACAGCTGAAGGTATTGAGATCATGATGCACATAGGTGTTGATACGGTAAGCCTCAAAGGTAAAGGATTTTCTCCTAAAGTTAAGGAAGGTGACTCTGTAAAGGCCAACGATGTACTCATCGAATTTGAAATGGATTATGTTGCGGTTAATGCAAAAAGTCTGCTTACACAAATTGTGGTTACCAATAGCGAACGCGTTTCTTTTCAATTAAACAGTGGCGTTGTTACTGCGGGTAATGACACCATCATGACTCTCACTCTTGTTGATGAGTCGGCAGCAAGTAAAGAAAATACTGGTGACTATGGTACAGAAAACTCAGCACCTATGGTCATTGCAAATCCTGTTGGCCTCCATGCACGTCCTTCAGCAGTACTTTCTACTGCAGCTAAAAAGTTTTCGAGTAGTATTGAAATCATTTGTGGATCTAAAAAAGCAAATGCCAAAAGTACTACTGCTATTATGAAAATGGAAATTGGTAACGGTCAAACCGTTATTCTTTCCGCACAAGGCTCTGATGCAAAAGAGTCAATTCAAGAACTATCAGACCTCATTTGCAACGGTCTTGGTGAAGATGTTATCAGTAGTGATGCCTCTGCCGAAGTATTTCTTGAAGAACAAGATGATAACCAGCCTCTCTCGGGTGATCTTAACCGTATTGTCGGTATTGCAGCATCTCCGGGTATTGCGATCGGTACACTGTTTAAATTAGAGAAAGAAGTATTGATTGTAGAAGAATATGGTTCTTCGTATGTTGCTGAAGAAAAAACGGTTCTTGAAAAATCAATCGAACGCTCTATTAAACTTATTGAATCTTTAATTAAAGAATCTGATTCAAACGAGTCTGAGATTTTTGAAGCACATATTGAGCTTCTCCGTGATCCTGAGCTTTTAGAGATTGCTGAATCAGAACTTTCGAAAGGAAAATCAGCAGGATATGCTTGGCAAGTGGCGTATACTCAGCAAGCAACAGCCCTACAATCACTAAAGAGTGAACTCCTTGCTGCTCGTGCAAATGATATGATTGACGTTGGGGAAAGTACACTGAATATTATCTTGGGCCGCGACTCTAAGGATCTTGAGATTCCCGAAAATACTATTCTTGTAGCAGATGATCTTACTCCATCTCAAACAGCAACACTCGACCGTACTAAAGTTCAAGGATTTTGTACATTACAGGGTGGCTCGTCATCACACGTTGCAATACTCGCACGTTCACTCGCTATCCCTGCTATTGCAGGTATTGAAGCGCGGATAATGGATAGTGCAAACGGCACCTCAGTCATTTTAGATGGCTCAAAAGGTGAAGTTGAGCTCAACCCAACTGATGATCGTATTAAGGCTGTAAAAGTAGAACTTATTGAGTTCGAAGCTAAACTTACAGAAGACAAGTCGAATAGTAATAAACCTGCAACGACCACTGACGGTCATACTGTTATGGTAGTGGGTAATGCTGGCGGACTTCCAGAAGTTGAAGAATCTGTTGTTAACGGTGGCGAAGGTATTGGCCTTATGCGCTCTGAGTTCCTTTTTCAGAACCGTGCATCTGCACCTACTGAAGAAGAGCAAGAAGAAGTGTATGGCGCAATGGCAGCTGCCCTTGGTAACGATCGTCCAATCGTCATTAGAACTCTTGATGTTGGTGGAGATAAACCACTCCCCTACCTCCCGATCCCAAAAGAAGAAAACCCGTTCCTTGGTGAACGTGGTATTCGGGTCTGCTTGAACCGTCCTGAAATTTTGAGAATGCAGTTTAGAGCAATCTTAAAAGCCTCTTCTAAAGGAACTATTGAAATCATGTTCCCAATGATCTCTACCATTGCTGAATTTAGAAAAGCAAAAGAGATACTCAAAGAAGAAGCCGATGCGATGAATGTAGCAATGCCAAAAACAGGCATCATGGTTGAAGTACCCGTTGTTGCAGCAATGGCTGAACAATTTGCAAAAGAAGTTGATTTCTTTTCAGTTGGTACCAACGACCTCGCTCAATACACAATGGCCGTTGACCGTGGACATCCAAAACTAGCGGCACTCGCTGATGGATTAACACCGGGCCTCCTCAAACTCATTAAAATGGCCGCTGATGGCGCACACGCTCATGGCATTACTATTAGTGTCTGTGGTGGCATTGCCAGTGATGCACACGCGGTACCTATCCTTATTGGCTTAGGTATTGATAAACTCAGTGCAACCGTTCCAGCCATACCTGCCGTAAAAGCACAAATTAGAGACCTCAGTCTCGCAGAATGTAAAACCCTTGCTCAGCAAGCTCTTGAACAAGAGTCTGCTGCAGACGTACGCACACTGGTTCAGTCAATGTGTAACACACTTAATTAAGTAGGATACTTTATGTCACAAACAACTCAAATTCATAAAAGTGCTTTTGCTAACCTGCAAAAGATGGGTAAAGCACTCATGCTTCCCGTATCGGTCCTACCTGCAGCAGGTATTCTGCTCGGGCTCGGCGCCATTGACCCTTCACTCATTCCATGGGCTCCTGAATTTCTCTTGAGCATCATGAAACTCATGACCGCTGCTGGTGGTGCAATTTTCACCATTATGCCTCTTATCTTTGCTGTAGGTGTTGCACTTGGGTTTACTGAGAATGACGGTGTCGCTGCTCTCGCATCATGTGTAGGCTTTTTTGTTCTTATTGCAACCATGGGTACTCTTGCCGACTTTACCGGTGTACAGACTCATTTAGTGCTGGGTATCCCTACCATTAAGACGGGGGTATTTGGTGGTATTATTGCCGGTTCACTCGCTGCAATAATGTTTAACAAATTCTACCGCATTTCTCTCCCTCCTTACCTTGGCTTTTTTGCTGGTAAGAGATTTGTTCCTATTGCAACGGCCGTCGCAGCAATTGCAATGGGCTTTATCCTTTTCTTTATCTGGACACCTATTGGTGCAGGTATTGATATCTTTTCTGACTGGGCATCCCATGGTAACCCTACTCTTGCTTTTGGTGTGTATGGCCTTATTGAAAGATGTCTCATACCTTTTGGGCTGCACCATATTTGGAATGCACCGTTCTTCTTTGAAATCGGAAACTTTCTTGACCCTGCAACCGGTAAAACAATTTCTGGTGAGCTCCAACGCTACATGGCGGGTGATGGCACAGCTGGTAACCTTGCAGGTGGCTATCTCTTTAAAATGTGGGGACTCCCTGCAGCAGCACTTGCAATTTGGCATACCGCTAAACCAGAGAAAAGAACCCTTATTGGTGGTATCATGATCTCTGGTGCACTTACCTCATTTCTTACCGGTATTACTGAGCCACTTGAATTCTCATTTATCTTTGTTGCACCAATTCTTTACGTTTTTCACGCAATTATTTCAGGTCTATCCTTTGTTGTTTGTATTTTGTTAGACATCAAACACTCAACTTCATTCTCCCATGGGTTGATTGATTATGTTCTACTCTATAGTCGTTCAACAAATGGATGGGGCCTATTAATTCTTGGACCTGCATGGGCTGCACTCTATTATGGTGTGTTCCGCTTTTCTATCACCAAATTCAACCTCCTTACTCCGGGACGTGAAGATGATGATGAAACTGCTATTGCAACAGGAGAACCTGTTACGGAAGACAATTTTTCTTTACAACTCGTACGTGCCTTTGGCGGCAGAAGTAATATCAACACATTAGACGCGTGTATTACTCGTCTGAGAATATCAGTACACGATATAAATAAAGTTGATCAAGCACGCCTTAAAGCAATGGGAGCAGCTGGTGTTGTCGTTGTTGGAAATGGTATCCAAGCTATATTTGGAACCCGCTCAGACAACCTTAAAACCGACATGCAAGAGTATTTAAAGACTGCAGGACCAGAGGCAGATATGACAACTGCTGCAGCTTCAGCTCCAGCCCCAAAAGTTACTCAAACAGCAAGTGCTCCTGTAGCGGTCGATCCTGATGCAATGAACAAAGCTGAACACTATGTTAAAGCACTGGGTGGAACTGAAAACATCAAACACGTAGAGCCTTGTGCAGAGACTCGTTTACGTGTTGCTGTACATAATCCTGGTCAAGTTAACTTTGACTCAATAGAAGGAATCAGCGTTATATCTATTGCTGACGATATTATGCATCTTATTGTAGGCCTTAATGCCAATCAATATTCAGATGCAATGAATAGTTTGATTACGGAGTAGTGTAATCAATCCGAGAGCACTCTTCTTGGTCTGAGTGCTCTCGGAATTTTCTATAAACTATACCATTAAAAACACACGTACCACACATACGACCAAAGGGAAGGATGACCAAACGGGGACATCCTTCCCTTTTTTTATGCTCAATTTATCTGTTTTACCCTCTATAACACTTATTTCGACAAGAAAGTCATTGTTACTGAAAGTTTACAAATAACTGTTGAGCCACTTACTTTTGCTCACAAAATAGTACCAAAGAAGTAAATATTTTATCAATGTATTTGGTAGTTTTTGGTTGCTTAACTAGTATTACACTCTATTGATTTTATCTATCTAAAGCTTACTTATGTCTTTACATCACCCTTCCCCTAATTCATTAGATCACGACTTTGTTTTTGAACGTGACAAGCAAGAAGCCCTTCAAGACGAACTCCGTCAAAAACTACGATCACGTGGCGGCGGTGGTCTTGGCCCTAACCCTGCATCCGGAGGAGGTGGTGGCGGTGGTTCTAGTAGTCCTGCCTCTGGTGGTGGCAATTCTCAATCCAATGGCGGCGGTGGAAACGCAAGTAATACCGACGAAGAGCCGCAAGAAGCTCAGCAGCCGGTAGAAGAAGAACAAGAAGAAGTTCAAGAACAGGTGGTTTCTCTTACCAATGCAAAATTTATTATTCCAGAGAGCGAAGAAGAGCTCGATAAAAAAGTGGGCATTGACAAAGAGATTGAACTCGAAGTAGATGTTGAGTACCTCGGCGAGCGCAAGCCCAGTTCAATACAGTTCAAAGTGAGCCTCGAACATGATGGAGTAGTAGAAGACCTCCCCATAGTAAACGGCTCAGTCTCTGGTGGTAAAGCAACGGCCAAAGTTACATTACTCATGCACAATGGTTTTTATGGCAAAGTCAACAAACCTGATGGCGAGAAATACGTAGCCAAGCTTAATACCCTCTGTGATGCAGATGGTACAGAGTGCGTCGGGACCAATGAAGTTGAGCTTCCCCGCAAACAAAAACAAATCTTTATGGTTGAGATTCACAGCGATGTGTTCCCTCATGATAACATCATTCCCTGCCTTGATACCAATGCTACACTCATTGACTCTCTGGCAACCGCATTTCGTCATGTTGGGCACTATGATGACGTAGAAAAAGGTGTTAAAGGGGCTGATCATGAGCTTGTAGTTCATGGGCATGCAAGTACCCTCAGTGACTCAGAAGTTCGCGCCAAGGCAATCAAAACACTTGTTGAAGATAGACGATCAAACTGGAGCACCCTTTGCACATCCTACGGCACAATAAAAGACTATCAGCAGTCATTAAAGGTACTCTCTGATAGCTATGGCTGGGATTGTGATCCTGGCTCTGTAGACGGTGATGATGGCGCTAAAACGATCGCTGCGATCATGGGATTCCAACGCACCTATAACTCATCCAATGGTGGCCAACAAGATTTACTCATTGATGGAGAGTGGGGTCCAAAATGCTGGAAAGGGCTCTTCAATACTATTCGCTCTCTTGCACTCTATTTGAGTCAGGTTGATAAAAGCAGAATTAAAACACGATTCCACTCTAAAGTTGATGGTGTTCTCCCTTGTGCAAGCGCATTTCCTAAAAGTGATACTGGCTGCCCAGAATACAAGTCATCGACTGATGAACGTGTTGAATTACTGTACTTTCCTAAGCCTAATCCCCCTGTGCTTGCTACACCGGCCTCTGATGCGGTTACAACTCAAGAGGCGGGGGCGTATGATCAGGCGCTTTGTGATATTGAGGTGGTGCCGTTTGAACAATCTAAAGACGGAATTGAGTCTTTATCTGATATAATTTTCTATTGTAACCATCAGTATGAAGAAGAGCATCTCGGAAAAAAAATTAAATTCAATCGCATTGCACGTGGTGGTGAAGTTCTAAATATTGTTCCTCCAGAAGTTGGTGAAGCTGTTACTCTCAATGCTCAACGATTAACAAATGTACCGCAAACTGATTGGAACTTAAAAGGTTTTACAGCATCGACTAGTTTAGAGAATAAGTTTGAGACCCGTATTAGCAATTGGAAACATCCCATTGAACATATTATTCCAAGAAACAGAAGAATTGAACATGGAGTAAGGCCCAAAGTTGTTGAAGTAAAAGCTATCGGAGTAAAAGGGAAAGAGGTTACAGGTGAAGTCCATGTGTGGCCTAATGATGAAACATCAATTGAATGGGACCTATCAAAAAAATTCGAATTTTTTAAAACCCTTTCTGATGAAGTTACTAGTGTTTGCTCATTTATACCGATGGCAGAACTTAAATTTGAATACTTTGTAGGGAAAATTCAAGCAAGCGGTTGCTTTAAAGAAGACCCAACATCAAACGAAGCTTTTTATGCATTAAAGGTTAATGGTGGTTTTAAACCTTTTATAGGAGCAACATTGTCAATATCAATTTCCATATGGGAATTGATAGGGCTTCCAAGAAGACTAATGAGATATGGCTTAGATATTTTAGCAGGCGTTGACCTAATTGGTAAAATAGAGCTTACGCTTTCAATGGAAAGAAGTGAGCTTACAAAGGCAACTGCAACGGGAGGTATCGAAGGAAGTATTGGTTTCTCATTATGGGCCAAAGCACAAGCAGGATCCGATAAATTACTCGAAGTTAAATGTTCCGCAGGTACTGCAATAGTTGGTAGTGGTACAATGCCTTTATCATATGACTGGGAAAAAAATGATTGGGACTTGGCTCTTAATACCAAAATTGGCTGGGCGGGTGCAGCTGCAGAAGTGTCATGGGCAGTTTGGGATGGTAAGTGGACAGGAGGTGGTAAGAAAACACTTATTGAAGGCTGCACTTGGGCAGAAGGTAACTATAAGCTATTTTAATAATATGAAAAAGAAAAGGAACAACATGGCAGCTCTCTACGTTTTAACCCCAATAGCAATATTATTTTTTGCTTTCACTGTTATTGCATATAAATACACATCTTCTTCAAACGACTGGATAGCTACAAATGCAACGGTCATTGATCACTGGGCAAAGCACACTGGATCAGAACCAAGAAATGAAATTTATTCACCGAGAGTGACCTTTAAATTCACAGTAAATGATTCTGAATTTGAATCGGTTAACTTTATGCCATTTGGTTGGGGCCAGCCAAGATTTCAAGGTAAAGAAAAGGCTCTTGAAGAATGCAAAAAGTACCCTGTTGGTTCAACTCAAACTGTGTATTATAACCCTAAAGATCCTGGTATGGCCGCATTACACAAAAGTCCTTATGCAAATTCAAAGATTCTCATTTACATTGGGTCATTTCTTTTTGCTGCCTGTATTATTGGCTGGATCGTTGTACTTTATCTTAAGTTCAAATCATGAAAAAATATATATCGCTTAAAACAAAAGGCCATAAACTTGCCTATAATGTATCGGTTAATGATGTAATAATTACAAGTAATCGTGAAAACATCTCAGCCCCAAACGAGCTCACGATAAATCAATGGATTAAACAAGGAGTGAATTCCTATCAAGCACACCTATTTGTCCCCCCTTCATTATTTGAAAAAATTGAAGAGCAATACTTTATAATAGAGTTTGTCGAAACAACAATTGTAGATGGTAGTTCTTCTGAACAGGTGATTTATAAAAAAGAGTGGAGCTGGGAACAAAATGTTGAATTTCCTATTATTTTTTCAGATTCAATTGATATTAACCCACCTCTCAATGAGCTTCTTTGGGACACCGGTGAATCAATAAATCAGTCATCTCTGAATTTAGATGATTTAAAACAATTTGTTGAACGAATTTGGGGTTATATGCATACTAAAAATTTTACTATGCTTGAACCATTGATCACCCCAAAAGCTAAGGAATTAGCTCAAGCATATCATATTCCTATTGAGGATAGACTTCAAGGGCAAAGGGAATTTTTTACCATGGAACTTTTCAATGAACCTGGTTGGGGGATGCAGTCCATAGATTGGACAGGAATTAATATTGAGTATTTTGCAGCGGGGAAACTTCTTCAAATATTAGATAATAAAGGCAGAGATCTACTTAAATCAAATCCTTTAGATGGAGATACTTTTAGTCTTCCACTCTTCCTTGCATTCAAAGATAATCAATGGGTAATCTGTCGTTAGGGTATAAAACCAAAACACCTCCTCCCAGCAATCAGCTTGGAGAAGGTGTAATATTTCGATTACTATCTCATCATTTAAAAATCTAACGCCTCCCCCTACCTAAAAACCTCTCTTACCACAACAACTCTACTTGGCGAAAACATCGACCGAGCAGACTCCCCATTAAACAGTCCCAAGTTTCGGCCACTCAAATCATAGAGCTGAAAAGTACCTTCTCCCAGTGCCTTAATTGGTGTTATAGCAAAGGATGAAATTATTGAGTTCTGAGGCGCATGGGGAACGTCGATCGCAATAATCGTATCAATACTGATCAGAGAATCAATACCATCGTGATCAATAGTACCACTATCAACCACAGTAGAATCAGTATCGGGCACAATTATTGCCACAGAGTCTTCCGTTGCAACACTATCTACCGGTTGTTCAAGCACCACATCATTCGGCACCTCCACAACCGGGTCCACCGGAACCTCTTCGCCTGTAACAAACCCATTCCTAATCCACGTATTAATATTCTCTGTTGCAAAAGCACTGCTCCAGTTCTTTTTATGCCGGTTACGTACCTCTGCGATAAAAGCAGTAAAGGTCGCTTCTTTCCCAAGAGAAGCCATATAGCCTTCGATATCCCGTGTTGGATCGAAGAATGAAGGCTCCGTATCAGTGGCCCCTTCATCTCCACTGATTACCGACCATTCGTCGAGGGTGTGTGTCTCTTTAACTACTTTAAACCACTCGTTACGAGGGAGGGTATTGTAATAGTGGTTTTTTATTAATGTGTAGTTTAAGACATCAGCACCCCCATGACGAATGAGCGAACCGGCTCCACCCTCTGAATGGAGGGTATTGTTACTCAACACCATTGAGTCACACTCTGCGCCATTTTCAATGTAGAGCAATTGTCGCGCATTAGTCAATCCATAGACAATGTTACTATCAAGAGTAACATTTCGGCTCGTTCCTTGTAGATTAAATCCCCATACATTGGTTACGACAGGGTTTGTATTATGTAATAGATAATTCCCTTTTACAAACCCTCCATCCCAATCATTGATATCGATATACCATCCGAGTGTCCTATTGGTCGGTTGTCCCCGGCCCATGTCGAGCATAACGTTATTGGTCAATTCCACATTTTTAAATCGGTATCCACCATCGTCATTATTACCCCCAATGCTCATAGCAATTTCACCTTCAACATAGAGGTTGTTATCAATAACAATATTTGAAGCACTTCCTTCCCCATTGTTAGCAGTAAACTTATTGCCGATACTCGACGCTCTTAAAAAGATATTATCTCGCATAACGACGTTGTGTGGATTGGCAAAGTAGGTGTTGTGATTAAACATGGTTGCTTGCCCCTCAAGCTTTTTATTCCCCTTCCCCACTTGTTGCTTATACCACCCATTATGATCAAATACACACTCTTCTAGAGTCACCCCTATGCCCGCTATATAAAAACCTTGGCTATGAGATTCCGTACTATAGTTATCAAGTATAACTGTTCGACGAACAACGATATCATCAAGGGTTCCCCAGGCCTGAACAGTATTGCCGGTATAGAAACGAAATCGACACCCTTCAATGAGCATTCCCGTCCCCGTCCATGTATCTCCCACAAAAACTTTAAACCCACCAGAACCTTCACCACTGATATAGTCTGAATCATCAGGGTTACGGGTATGGGCGTAAAAGTCAAGATCTACAAAGGCTACATTATTAAAATTCTTGCAACAATACCCAATCCCTCCGCCTTTACCTGTTTTCAGGAGTGGTCGTTCCTGTGCTGAGCCGTATGAGGCGTACAGAAAAGGGGCATCTTTGGAGAGACCACTCATTTTTTGTAACCCCTCATTAACCCAGACATCACCCCTCTTTAAAAGAATCCAGTCAGGTTTACCCGATCGTACTGCTGCAGCAGCAGCTTTGATGCTCTTAAAAGGCTTCACCTGTTCTGTTGGCAAGAAAGGATCGGTCCCTATAGCGGCATCCGTAGCTCCATAGACTGAACCAGTAGCATCATCACCACTGGTGCTCACATACACTATTTGAGTTTCGGTATGAGGTGTAAAGATTGTCCAGCCATTTGCATCCCGTGGCAGGGTATTTTGGGAAAATGATGTGACCGGCAAAGTAATACAGATCAAAAAAAGGTATAGGGGTATGACAGACAATTTCATGATGCCTCCATTTATGGTGTATGTATATGTTATGGTGTGGTTACTGACAATTATTTTGCTGAGAGAGCCAGTCACCTCCTGCGTATGCTGTAAGCCACGTTACACGGGCTTCTGATTCATTACACAAAAAGTTTTTTCCTACAACGAGTTTTTCAATAGGTTTTAGGGTAGTTATTGCCTCAGGTAAACTAGTGAGATTATTGCTATACAAGTCCAGGTAAGTTAAGCGGGTTAATGCATCGATAGCAAAGTCAATATCACCAATTTCATTAAAGGTTAACTGCAGGGTGTGCAGTGATGTAAGGTTGCTCATTGATTGTGGGAGCCTTGTAAGTTTATTATCACTTGCCCACAACTCTTTTAACTGAGTGAGCGAGCCAATACTCTCGGGAAGTTGAGTGAGACCACATGAATAGATATCGAGTAATTCCAAAGTAGTGAGTTGTCCGAGAGCTTCTGGTAGTGAGTCTAATGGGTTTGCGCCTATCCCTAATTTTATAAGCTTTGGAAAGGTATAATAGCTATCGGGCAAGGCATGCAGTGCATTATGAGACAGTTTTAAATACTGTAAGTTTTTTAAATCTGCGAGAGCCCCAGGAAGTGTATCGAGTGCATTACTATCTGCAATCAAATAAGAAAGTCGTCTGAGAGTTCCCAACTCTTGTGGAAGAGTTGTTAACTGATTACTGGTGAGATCGAGTACATCAAGAAAGGTGAGGCGCTCAATAGCAGGATTCAATTGAGTCATCTGTAAGTTACGCAAATCCAATGTACGAATCCGGCCACCAGATACTTGAATAACACTATCAACAGATATTTCAGATAGAGTAATTGAGGCTTGCAAAAACTGTGACACTAAAAGGGAATCGGCACTGTATGTCCCTACCTTTGGAGAATCCCATGTGGCTAAGGAAGGTGAAATATTATACAATACTTGTATTTCAGACGACACAACAGGAGCGTGCTTTAACACTATCGAATCGCCACTAGAACCTTTAATAAGAATATCATAGGTTCCCTCGGCGAGCTTAGGGAAAAAGAACCCGCCATGGCTATCGATAGAGCTTGTTAGATCTGAACCTTTGAGATAGACCTCTCCCCCATTCACACCAGGGATCGATCCTGAAAGTCCCCCTTTGGGAGTGAGAGAAAAGTTAAGGGTATCTGAAGAGGCATCGCCCACATCTATATTCTGCAGACGTGCACCGAGAGTATCTGCAAAATGAACCGTCACAGTATAATCAGTCCCTTCAGGAACTGAAAGTGAAAATGTTCCACTCACATCGGTAACAGTATCTTTTACCCCTTCAGTAGAATCATCTCCAAACTGAAAGTCTGCAGGGCGAATAGATACTTTTGCAGCAACAACAGGAACCCCCTGCTTTACAACACTCCCTGCGACAATAGCATTTCCCGAATCGGTAGTACCACCAGCAACGTCATCATTCAGAGAACATCCCGTAATGAGCAGTATACCAGTAATCACGAAAGAGAGAAAGTCCTTATACATCCTTGCCTCCCTTCGCTATTTTTACCGATTTACTGACCGGAAAAAGTTCAAAATTAAGTTCATACACCATAGACGCGTTGTCGTTATCGGTAACAATCTGCTTAACTCTATCTTTAAAGGCATTAAGCTCTTCGCAAAGGGCTGCGTATTGTGGTTCTGAAACACCGAGTGTCATTGTTGATATATGGCGAACATCACGACTCATCTCTAAAGCGGCTCTTCCATGTTTGAGCATTGAGTCAGTATATCTTCTCACAGCCATAGTCTGTATTGCACTATCCGCAATTACAGATTGATCAGTCTGTATATAACCACCAGAACTCTCTAGAGTTATAAGTCCCAATTCAAGTAATGTGTTAATAGCGTACTTAGCTTCGGATGCACTAATTGGAGGAATGATCATTGCTCCTATTTCACTTGCTTTAATTTTCGGATGACACAGAGTTATCAATTCACGAATGACCGGTGTGTACCAGTTTTTAAAATAGTCAAACTGGTTTGTTTGTAGTACCGTCTCTTTGACCACCCCTTTGAGAGAGCGAAGTATTGCATAGTACTCACTCTTCTCTGAAGAAACCTTTGCTTGATTAAACAGCACCAAGTTTTTAAAATAGGTAGCTTCTTTTTCTGTGAGTTTGAGCGCCTTACTAAATTTATCAATCATAGGGCGAGTCAGATTTCTCTCCCCATCAATAACCCGACGCAAAAATGATGACGATGAAATACCTGCCGCTTGTGCAAAATACCGATGAGAAAATACAGCGCTCTTCTTCTTTTGATACGCATAGTAATCTCCAAGATAAACTCGGTAATCAATGTATTCTGTAACAGCTCGTATTTCCATAGGCCTAATATAGGATTTTATGACCAATAAAAAAGTACTTCTTCAGCAAACAGGCTACAATCCGTGCACATTACGTGCGCAAACACCCTAATTAATCATCATTTCAGGCAAATACATAACATCTACACTAAATACTGCCCAAACTACGTGCACGACCAATAAAGAGTATTTGCCACGGTAATTCTCTATTATTTCGATTCTAATAATTGCCCCATGAAAAACAAAGTTTCAAAGTGGTAGAGCCTTTTTATTATTAGATTTTCTAAACAGTTATAAAATGTATTTAAGGACCATCTAATGAAAAAACTTTTAGCATCACTGCTCATCCCAGCTTCTCTACTCATCGCTCAGCCACAGCCAAGCACCGCACAGATTGAGGCTATGGAAGAATTTATTTACTCTTCTACCCAAGAGATCTTTCAGAAGAAAGAGTACCAGTATAGCCCACAAGCATTTAAAAAACCTTGGGATAAAAAGCCTGCCCACTCAAAAAAGGTGTACACTAACGCCTTAAAAACCCTCGATAAGAATGCAAAGGTCGAACTGGGAAAAGGCTTTTTTAATAAAAAGCGCATCACCTTTACCTCTGAGTTACCTAAGAACTTTACCATAGATCAAGGCGACCTTGTTCTAGAAATATCTCAGTCTTCTATGAAAGACTCTAAAGGAGCTGAAGTACCCTTTAAAAAGAGCGGCATGGTGTCATTGGGCAATCGATCTTCGAGTGGTTTCAGTAAGGGAAAGTCGTATAATAACAATTGGATTCGGGTCACCTCAACGTTTGAATCGGATGTTCCCGCAAGCACTAAAGCCAAAGGAAGTGTTACCATTAATGCAAAATGTATCACTGGTCATAACATCTTAAAAATTAATGCTCTGAGCAAAGGTAAAGAACTTAAACTTGGGTCTCACATTATTAAGGTTGTTGATGTTTTTAATAACAAAATAATTATTGATGCACCCGGACTTGATATGAGTGCATTTGATTTTGTGAACCTCGATGCCAAAGGTAAAGAGCTTAAAAAAATTGATTTCCAAAGCTATTCAAAAAAAGTTGGTCCAGAGAAAGCTCAAGGATTTGGTGATGTTGCAGGAAAAGGCCTCGAAACCCTCGACCGTGAAATGTACAAAGCGTTTAGTGAAAATGCAGATATGTCATTTAAGACTTTTAAAAAGCTCTTTCATGAGCCCCTTATGAACCGTTCAAAAAACCATTCCAAAGCAAACCCTAACTACCTCGTTTTGGAAACAGCAGCACCAATTGAGACCGTATGGCTCTACTCTCCCAAATTTGGTGTTAAAAAAAGAATCATTAAAAAAATCAAGTAGTATCCTTTGGACAGTTATGAGCTACTACACATCTGTTGTAGTAGCCACTGTTCTATCTAAAGACCTCCCCTGATATTTTCTGTAAATTAACTACATTTAGCACACACTGATGTAGCTTGAGATTTACTATGAAAATCACCCTTCTTTTTACTTTATTAGCCTGTAACCTTCTATTTGCCGGACCTAAATATGTCGTAGAGACTGAACGGACCCCTAAGCAAATTGCAAAGGTCGAGAAGTATATCTATGAGATCACCAAAGAGCTTTTTAAAAAGCCTAAAATGGAGTATCTTAAAAAAGAGTTTAAAGCGCCTTGGAAACAAGAGGCCCCTTATAGTAAAAAAAGTTTTAATAGAGCTTTAACATACCTGGACAAACACTCCAAAGTATCCATTGTAGATGGGGCTTTTGGCAGAAAACGAGTCGTATTTGAAGGTGAGTTTCCCAAAAACATGACCGACCTTAAAGACCGATTTTATTTGGAGCTGAATAAAACACGTATAAAAAACAAAACTCAAAAACGAATATCATTTAACCCTACAGGGATGACCAAATGGGGAGTACGAACCATTGCAGGTGCATCAGCTGGTGAGGCGTATAGTGATAAGTGGGAGAACATTAGAGTCGAGTTTCAGAGTGAGGAAAAGCCTGGCACTGACCTTTCTGGTGATCTCACTTTTAATGCTCAATTTATTACCAAATATGATAATGTTAAATTGACCAAAAAGAGCAAAGGTAAAAAGTTCACCTTAGGTAAACACTCCTACAGAGTGATATCAGTCAAACACAATAAAATTGTTCTTGAGACTAAAAACCGTGATCTAGAAAGCTTTGACTATGTCAACCTCAACAAGAGTGGCAAAGCCTATGTGCGTATGACCTTTGGTGAGCACCAGATTCGTGGTGGTCAAATCAAACCTCTTGCCTATCGAAAAGTTGCTCGTAAGCGTATTCAAACAGTAGACAAAGTGATTTATAAAGCCTTTGCTAAAAAATCATCAATGAAATTCAAAAGATTTAAGCGTAAATTTGATGACCACATCTCAAATGCCTTAGAAAACGACAAAATAGAGTCCAATGTCTATATCGTATTGGAATCAGCGGCCCCGATTAATAACTTTTATATGTTCGCCCCTGTTTTTCAAGCTCACCAGAAAGTTGTACGGAGCGATATCTCAGAATAGCACTCAACTCTTCTTCTACCATCTACGTAACAAAGGTCAAAATCCTCATTTTATGAGTAATGAAGGCAGAGTAGCTGCAATTTAACTATTTTTAGCATATTCCTTTAGTGACAGTAATCTCATGATACCATTTCCAGAGCTCCGTGATCTTCCCAAATTAGCGAAACAATCAGCCAAATCTACCAAAGTACTGATTAAAAATTTCAGAAGTCGCCGCCCACCCAATCTCGATGAAGTGACTCATGAATTTCATGAACAAGCCTTTCAGCAAATTGACTGTCTCGATTGTGGAAACTGTTGTTCCAAACTCGCCGCTCTTGTGAAGTTTAAAGATATACGCCCCATAGCTATTGCCCTAGACATGGGTGATGGTGAATTTATGGCGGAGTATATCAGAAATGATCGTGATGATGGTGAAATGATTTTCAATGGCCTTCCTTGCCCCTTTTTAGAAAAAGAGGGATGTAACTGTACTATCTATGACAATCGCCCAAAATCGTGTCAAGCTTACCCATACACTGATACCAGCCGCATTATGAAACAACTCGGATTTATCCAACGTGATGCTGATGTTTGTCCGGCTGTCTGGTGGATTGTTGAGAATCTTAAAGTACACTACAAAGAACGTTATAAAAAATAATGCATTCTCAATGGTTAGCGTTTAAAGTACCGATCAATACTATGTTGATCTATACCCTTACGCTTCAACTCTTTTATCGCTAATTTTACCTGTTTTCCTGAGATATAATCAACGATAAAAGACAAAAAGCTCTACTTAATACCCTGCCCAAAGAGCTATACCTTCTCAAACTTGTATCCATTTCAGAGTTATATTCTCAATTTGTAGTACAACTTTGAATAATAAAACCACAATATATTGAGTAATTTGCACAATTTAGCTATACTAATATGTACAAAAATAATCTTTGTAATCATTACAAAATGTAATGAAACAAATAGGAGTCTAATATGATCGCATCAGTAGCAAGCATAAGCGAACAATTAAAAAAGCATGGTATCCGCCCTTCTCATCAGAGAATCAAAATCTATGACTACCTTGTTCGCATGAAAAACCATCCTAGTGTCGATCAAATTTTCTGTGATCTTCGCGAAGAGATCCCAACACTCTCAAAAACAACTATTTATAGCACCCTTAAAGAGTTTTATAAAAACAAATTAGTACTCAGCCTCACTATTGACGATCAAGTTACTCGTTATGATGCTGACACTTCTGTGCACGGTCACTTCATTTGTGAAAAATGTAATGCGATTCATGACTTTGATGTGGATCAGAAACTTCTGAGCTCAACATTAATGGACATTGTTGAAGTTAAAGAACACCACCTTTACCTTCGTGGTACCTGTAAGAAACATGTTAATGAGACTCAGACAACGCAAGTTAAAGAAGCGGTAGCCACTCACTAATTTCTATTCATACAGCATTGTTAGACCTATTTAAAACCTGAGAAGTGAACTTCTCAGGTTTTTCTTTTTTTGTACCACTTCAATACTTATATTGTTATCTACACAGCTCAAAATTGCTAGGAAGCACGATGCCTTCTCAAGAGACAATTGCAAAGATTATCAAAGCTCAAGAAAATGAGATTACCGAATATCACATTTACCAAGCTATCGCTCAGTCTGTTTCGGACCCTAAAAACAAAAAGACCTTAAGAAGCATTGCCGCTGATGAACTGAGCCACTACAAATTATTGAAATCTATTAGTGGAACACCGGTATCCCCTAACCGAAGAAAAATTATTTTCTTTGTGATTCTTGCCAAAATTTTTGGTTTTACCTTTGCGATAAAACGACTCGAAAAAGGTGAAGGTGCCGCTCAAGTTAACTATGCAATGCTCAGAGATGAAGTACCCGATATTGAGCAAATTATCCGAGATGAAGACCGACATGAGAAAGAGCTCATCGATATCTTGGATGAAAAGCGCCTCTGGTACATCGGCTCAGTTGTTCTCGGTATGAGTGACGCTATTGTAGAGATGCTTGGGGCTTTAGCCGGCCTTACCTTTGCGCTTCAAAACTCGCAGCTCATTGCCCTCACTGCTACTATCACCGGTATTGCCGCTTCTCTCTCTATGGGTTCATCAGAATACATAGCTACGAAAACAGAAAATGACGAAAAGCACCCCGTACTCGCAGGCCTTACCACTGGTACCGCTTTTGTGATTACCGTCTTTGCTCTTATCATGCCCTTCTATTTTTTAACTGATTACTATGCTGCACTGGGAATTTCAGTGGTTACGACCCTCATAATTATAGCCATCTTTACCTTTTACATATCGGTTGCAAAAGAAGTACCTTTTAAAAAACGCTTTTTAGAAATGTCTATTATGAGCCTCGGCGTTGCAGCAATTTCATTCGGCATAGGCCTCGTAGTTAAACAGTTTTTAGATATTGATATTTAGTACACCCACAGTAATTTCAGCATACAAAACCGCAAACACAAAGCATAGCTCGCGGAGACGTACTATCAGTACGTCAAGCAAACACCCAAAAGTATTTTTAGCTTCCAAGGCTGCAGATACAAGGCATAACATGCGAAGTCGTACTAACGGTACGTCGAGTATGTTATAACGAAGTAGATGCGTCCTTGGAGGCTAAAAATCGAATTTGTCGAAGTTTACGTTGTGGATATCGTGGGTGAATGAGCCTACTTTATACGACTCAATTTCAGTCTCTTGAGGAGCAACCTGCACATTTTTACTCTCAGTCCAGTTCTTAATCCAGTTAATAGGATTACTCTCTGTTGGGAAGAGTCCCTCAAGACCGATTGCCTTCATACGTTTGTTGGTCAGCCACTTCATATACTTAATGAGTATCTCTTCATTAAGCCCAAGAATAGAACCGTCCTTAAAGAGGTAACGCGCCCATTCCATCTCCTCTTCGGCTGCCTTCTGGTACATTTCAATAACAGTCTTTTCGCAATCCTTTACCACTTTTTGAAAGCCTTCATCTTTTTCGGTTCTAAAAGAGTTGAGAAGGTTTTGAGTGATGGCTAAGTGAATATTTTCGTCTCGGTTAATAAGAGAGATAATTTTTGCATTACCCTCCATGGTACCACGCTCCGCAAAAGAGTACGAACAGGCAAAGGAGACATAAAAACGAATACCCTCTAATATATTTACCGAAATTAAGGTAAGGTAGAGTTTCTTCTTTTTATCATACAGTGACTCATCAGGAACATTCTCAATCAACTTATTATAATACTCAGTAACTGAGGTTGCCCGTTTTATAATCTCTTTATCATTAATAATATTATCAAATACTTCAGAAGGATTCGAATAGATATTTTTAATGATATACGTGTATGAGTAGCTGTGTATGGTTTCAAAAAACTCCCATGCTTTTGCTGCTGCTTCAAACTCAGGGTTTGAGGTACGCTCAACAATAAAGGGGATCGCTCTTGACTGTACACTATCGAGGAGAATTTGATACTTAAGGTTTTGGGTAAAAATCCACTTCTCGTTTTCGGAAAGACCTTTAAACTGACCACCATCCAGAGCGACATTGATCTCTTCTGGACGCCAAAAGAATGACATCTGCTGCTGATAGATATCAAAAAACTTTTTGTATTTGAAAATATCGTATCGCTGAATACTGAGGTCTTTACCAAAGAAGAGCGGTTCTTTGGTATAATCGACATGTTTTAAATTTATTATCTCTTTCATATAATTCTCCTAAACCGAACAGGCCCCGCCTGCACATCCTGCATCTACTTCATCTGTTTTACCATCGTAGGTATTTGCATAGTACAGTGTTTTGCCACCGAGTGAATAATGGTACATAATATCGTGCATCACAACTGATAGAGGAATATTACCCTCATCATAATACATAGGATTATAGTAGTGATTTGCAGAAACCGCTTGATCAATATACTTTTGAATCACGCCGCACACCTCAATGTATCCATCATTACTCGGCATCTCCCAAGCAGTCATATAGTGTTGTCCGATTTTATTAACATCGGGAACACACTGTTTTAGAGTGCCCTTTTTAGATTTTTTAATAGACATAAGGCTCCGAGGAGGCTCAATTCCATTTGTCGCATTTGAGACCACTGCCGAGCTCTCTGCAGGCATAACTGCTGTTAGTGCAGAGTTACGTATACCGTGTTCCTTCAAGTCTACTCGTAACGCCTCCCAGTCGAGAGCAAGCTTCCGACTATGGAGTGAATCAACATTTTTATTATAGGTATCAATAGGTAAGATCCCATGCCCATATTTAGTGCGCTTCACCTCTTTACATGGCCCAAACTCTTTTGCGAGATCAACCGAAGCTTTAATACAGTAGTACTGCATGTGCTCCATATATTCATCAAGCAATTCTAAAGACTCTTTGGAGCCATATTTCACTCTGTTCTTCGCAAAGTAATAGGCAAGGTTTGTAATGCCAATACCGATAGAGCGACGATCTTTCATTTTACTTGCAGCAGCGACCGGATAATCTTGATAGTCTACAATATAATCAAGAGCACGTACAATAAGGTCACAGATAACCGGCAATTCATTCAGTCGCGTTTTGCCAAAATTCACTGCCGAAAGTACACAGAGTGCGATTTCACCATCATCACAATCGATATTATTGATCGGTGATGTAGGTAGGGTGATTTCTTGACAAAGGTTACTCTGAAAAATTGGATCGGTAAATGAACTGTGGGCATTTGAATTATCCGTATTCATGATATAGATACGCCCAGTCTCTACCCGCTCTTTACAGATATCTTCGAAAAGTTTACGAGCACTAATTTTTTTCTTTCGTTTTCCACGCGACTTTTCGTACTTCTCATAGAGTGCTTCAAATGCGTCGTTGTTGCCACTAAACATAGCAGCATAGAGATCGGGTACATCGTGAGGCGAGAAGAGTGTAAGGTGACCATCTTCTTTAACGCGTTTATAAAAGAGACGACAGAACTGTATGGAGTAATCCATTTTTCGAACACGATTATCTTCGGTCCCTTTATTGTTTTTTAGTACAATAATATCTTCAATCTCTAAATGCCAAAAAGGAAAGTGTACGGTTGAGCTCCCTCCACGAACACCATTTTGAGTGCAGCTCTTCGTTGTCGCTTCAAACATTTTTAAGAAGGGAACGACACCGGTATGCACGACTTCGCCACTGCGAATCTGCGCCCCTTGAGCTCTGATTCTCCCAAAGTTAAGACCAATGCCTGCACGCTGTGCAGTATAGTACCCTACCGCAGTATTACTATTCATAATACTTTGCATTGAATCCCCAACATCAATGAGTGTACACGAAGAATACTGACGAAGTGGAGTCCGAACGCCACACATAATTGGTGTCGGTAAATTAATTTTGAATGAAGAGATTGCATTGTAGAATTTACGAATAAACTGAAGACGGCGAGTCCCTTCGTATTTACTAAAGAGAATCATAGAAATCATCATATACATATACTGGGGTGTTTCGTGTATTTCACCCGTTGTTCTGTTTTGCAAAAGGTATTTATCAACCAACTGTCTAAAACCGGCATAGGCAAAATCAAAGTCTCTATCGTGCTTTATAAAGTCATTGAGAATTTCCAACTCATCGGAAGTGTACATATTGATAATTTCAGGATCATAGACGCCTTTTTTAATATTAGTCTTAATCACCTCATCGATAGTTGGCATATCCCGTGCTTCACCAAAAATCTCTTTTCTGAGATAAAAGATGTGCAGCCGAGAGGCAACGTATTGATAATCAGGAAACCGCTCTGAGATCATCTCTGATGCGGATTTAACCAGTACCATATGAATCTCTGATGTGGTAATTCCATCATAGAGATGCAGATGGGCATTCATTTCTATATCACTTACCGACACATTTTTAAGGCCACCGGTAGCCCAGAAGAGAACCTTATGAATTTTTTCAAAATTGAGTTTCTCTTTCTCACCATTTCGTTTGGTAATGTATATCTCTTTTGTCATCTATTATTCGACCTTATTCTTATGCAGATGCTCTCTATAGTTATGCTATTTCCATACTTATTTCTGGAAAATCACGGCTTTGGTAGAGGTAAATCTATGTAAACTTTTGTAAATCATGGAGTTGCGACGATTGTAGCTCAAAAGTCAACATATCCCATACATTGTATAGATAATTATTTATCACACCATATATTGTATAAATATCCTATTGATCAATTTTAATACCGATCTATTACAATATTGGAAATTGTCAATAATAGAACAATGTAGGCTTTGAAATTTTAATTAAATGTCCCCGAAAGATACACTCTCGGGGATTAGACTTCATTGATTTTAAAAGCATGAGTTTAAGGGCTATTTACTCAACTCTTGAAGAGTCTCGAGCACTTCAGCCACATGACCTTTTACTCTAACTTTGTCCCACACCTTAACTACTTTCCCCTTGGGGTCTATCAGAAAGGTTGAGCGAACGACACCCATATATTCACGGCCATAGTTCTTTTTAAGCTGCCATACCTTATATTTTTCGAGCATTTTTTGTTCTGGGTCAGCGAGAAGTTCAATGGTGAGCCCCTGCTTTTCGATAAAGTTACAGTGCTTCTTTTCAGTGTCCGGACTCACCCCAACAACTGTTGCACCTGCTATTTTAAATTTTGAAAGAGCATCAGTAAACTCTTTTGCCTCAACAGTACACCCAGGAGTATTGTCCTTAGGG
>JAOPTW010000023.1:0-21070 GCA_051532035.1 Fibrobacterales bacterium
ACACAAAAAAACTGACACCCTCAAAGAAGCAGTCAAAAGAATAAAGAGGCAGTTTAAGAAACCACTATTTTTCCGACGGAGCATACAATTTTTCCGACGGAAGGCAATATCCATCCGACGGAGCGTTCTTTTGAGTCGATGGAGACCATTATGAGTCCGACGGAGACCTCTACCAGACCGACGGAGCATACTATTTAACCGACGGAGCATACTATTTCATCGTGCGGAGTATCTATTCATGCGGGGGGATGGTACTTTTGTCCGACGGAGTCCTTTTTTTTATTGGCGGAGCCTGTTGGTATACCGACGGAGCGTATTGGTTATGCGGGGGAGCATATTTTTACTCGTGAAACAGGCATTGCTGCGCGGGGGAGCTATATTTTATGCGGGGGAAGTGTATAATGTGATAGGGATCACACTTTTTATGCGGGGAGATAGTCTATCGAGCGACGGATCAATGTCTAAAGGCCTTCGGGGGTAGTGGTTCAAAATGCGTTGCTAAACTGTTCAAGTGAAATTATTAGAAAACCTAAAATAATGTAAGCGTTATAAAACTTCTACAATAGCTATACGTTACCTTTTCTTTACAAGACATTCCGTTTTGGTTGAAATACTTTTGCCCTTGTAAACGATATTGTTTTCTAAAAAACATTTCTAATACTACTTACTGACGTTTACACTTTCACTTTCTGCACTACGTTCAAGGCAGAAAAGTATTAACCAATTAACAGAGGATTACTCTATGAAAAACGAACAATTACCAACTGAATCACCAATTGAATTGACTACAGAATCTTTAGCAACTGATCCATCATCAACTGAATCTATCTCACCCGCTCAATCTATAGTAGCCAGCAATGTGGAGGATGCATCTGAAATAGATGAAGATAACACAATAAAGCCTGCTATGAAATATTTGTTTGAAGAATGGTTCAATGAGTTAAAGGCAGAGATAACCCGTGTACCTGAAGATGAAATGCTTGATTTACGTATGCCACCTGATAGATTTCTCAAAGAATCAGATGCAATGATTTCAAATATTAAGCACTTTAGCAAAGAGCTCACTGCAAGTGGCTATGATGCAACAATTGTAGAAACCCTTGAAAAACGCACTGGGGCATCCCGAATGGCTCAAACCAGAATGGAGCTTTCTAAGCGTGAATTAGAGGATAGCCAGAAACGCTGGGTGACTATTACGCCAGTTGTATTTGAGCTGAGAGATTCAATGTATCACGACTTTAAATTTGCGTGTAGAAAGAATAAAGCGGTTCTTGATATTCTTAAGGATTTGGGAAAAGGACGCTCTATTGCTGATATGATTCAGGACTTGCATACTCTTGGTCACCTTGGTGATAGTATTATCAAGGAACTCGAAGCAATCAACTATGATTTCTCAAAACTTGAAACAGCAAAAGCTTATACTATGGAACTGGGCCAACTGCAACAAGAAGTGTCACTGAAAGGTTCTATAAATAAAACAGATAGAACAATGCGTGACAAAGCCTTTACATTGGTTGATGTCATTGTGATGGATACACGAGAAAGAGCACGTTGGATCTTTAGAGATGATAAGCAAATACTGAATAAGTTCTTGAGCCCATACAACCGTTCTAAATATAGTCGTACGCGTCGTTTGAATGAAGAAGCAAGGGCTGAAGAATCTATAGACTCAGCATCTGACGAATCTTCTTCAGAGGCAGTATAATAGCAACAATAGATAGTGGTATGGCTCTATACTTATTGCCTGTACCACTGTTGTTGTGCTTATGATGAGAGATTATGAACATATCAATTCCAAACAATTTCGACTTCTTGACCGTGATTCAGTGCCCATTAGACAAGCTGCAATCCATGGAACAATCAGGACTTTTTCAAAAGAACCTAGCGCTTTCGGACAGCGTGTGGCTCACCAAATGTAGCAACCGTAACTTTGGTAAAATCAAAGAACTCTGCAAGAATGAGGATGAATTCTCTATTCTCAAAGTACGGTACACCCATGGCAGTGAGTTTTTCTCAGCCAATACCATAGTTGAAGCGACAGGCCGGCGGGTACTACAATGATAAAAACGGCGATACGCGTCTCATATTTTATCTGATTTGAATTGCTTTATTTTTTTGTCAGAGTTCCCGGGGCCTTCAACCCCAGACCCCGACTTAAGAGTACGCCTAAGCGCGCACTCTTAAGAATCTCGCGCTTTTCCTAGCGGAAGGCCATAACACATAGCTACTCGGATATTGGACCGGAAAAAGTGGAATTTTTCCTTTGGCTGTGAAATGCTCAGTAGAGGTGATATTGGTTTAGGGGATCAACGCGGATGTGTTGTGTAAAGTGCTTCGCACTGTTGAAAAAAGAAAAACAAAGATTAACCGAGAGAGAAAATTAATGTACAAAATACAAATACTACTACTAACCTTAATAACATCTTTAAGTGCACAATATCAAACCCTAGAGGAGACTCCATTTATAGGTTGGAGTACTCCGACGGGGAATGATTTTAACGAAAACGTAGTTATGGAAGCGCGGCCAATACTTAAAATCCCCCTCATAGATCAACTGTCACCTATGATCTATCAAGACACTATCTACCATAGGGCATCAATTGTTTTTGATCCACACATTCGGATGCTGTATAAAAACTCAATGCCGGTAACGATGCCCAGTTATAGAGCGTACGTATCTTACTCCCCTACCCGATATCTGAGTGGCATCAATGGTTTTATTACACCGATGATCGAACATGGGCATTATTCTAACGGTCAAGCAGGGTGTACTTTTGGTAACTCCGAAGATGCAGACTCAACCTGTAGCACTCTCTACTCTGACTTAGAAACCCTCAGTTTAAGTGATCAACTCAATAGAAGAAGTGGTGAGTTCTCAACAAACTTTGTACGGGGTAGATTAAAGCTCATGAAGGTGTTAGGTTATCATGAGGGTACTGGGATGGTAGAAGATGCTGTTGAGGTCACTCTTGAGTATACTCGATATATCAATAGGCTCTTTGGGTTTACCATTGCAGGGTTTAATGAACTTGATACGGAGTTCTACTCAATGAACAGGTATCTTGTTGAGCTCGCAGGGCATCATTATCTTATGATGTTTAATGAGATGACCCAGCTTCGTTATGGGGTTTCGGCTCAATACCTCCCCTCTCGGCACTCGGAAATTACTTCTTACAATATATCACTGTTTGGGAGTTTTACGTATCCTTCTGGCCTTGGGGTGTTTGTGAAGGCCGAAAAAGGGCAAGACCTGTATAATGTGCGGATGGTTGATGATATCTTTCGTGTGCTTATTGGGGTATCCCTGACTTTTAGTGCGAGTGAGCCGCCTTATCTTGAGATTACGGAGCGTTACTAATGAGCTATAGTGCACGCAGTTTCAAGCTCTATTTGGGGCCAGAGGAACAAGGTGGGCCCGATTCATTATTAGAGCCTATCATAAGTTTTATTGATGGCGCTCAACCGAGAGAGAACCTCTGTGTGGCTGTTCAGGAACTTGACAATAGAGAGATTACCGAGGCGCTGGTTCGGGCACGCAGTCGAGGGGTTATTATTGATATCGTTCTTGAGCAGAGTTATCTGTTGGCCACTCGGAAACAAGTGTCCCCTTTTGAACCATCGGGAAGCCACGAAATAAACAGAGAACTCTTCAGTGCCTTGTGTCGGGCAGACATCGACGTGAAGGTTGACTTTAATAGTGCCATTTTTCACCAGAAGTTTATGATATGTGGCGATTCGGTTCTCACGGGATCAACTAATTTTACGGACACTGGGGTGACTAAAAACCTGAATCATGTGATTGTTATACATAATAAAACTATTGCGAATCAATATCGTATAGAGTTCAATGAGATTCGTTCTGGAAGATTTGGCCGTGAAAGCATCATGAAAAGCGTAGCCCCAATTAACAGTACCGTAGACCGAATTCGAATAAGGGTACTCTTCTCCCCCGACCATACTCCTGAGCTTGAGATTATGAAGCAGATTCTTAAGGCACAGGAGCGTATTGATTTTGCGGTCTTTACCTTTGCGCAAAGTTCTGGCATTGATGATGCGCTGGTTGCAGCGCAGCAACGAGGTGTTCAGGTAACGGGTGTTCTGGATAGGCTTCAGGGTAATCAAAAATGGGCTGCTACTCATAACCTTGTAGAGGCGGGTATTGGTATCTCGCTTATTGGAAATAAGGGTGGGCTCGGGAAGCTTCATCACAAGCTAATGGTCATTGATGATGCGGTTACCATCTTTGGGTCGTTTAATTATACTGAGCCTGCTAACCGGACTAATGATGAGAATATTGTTATTGTGGGTGATGTATTTGAGGATAATGTGGTTGCACTGGAGAGGCAGCGGGAGGTTGCTGTTGCGTGTCGTGAGGAGATTACTCGAATTGCAAATACAATTCTCACCCTACGGGCAGACTAAAGTCTGTGCTGAGTACTTGCGTACTCAGAGGAGCGGTTTAATAGATAGAGTTTTGTAAGAAGAGAGGGATTTTTTTGTCATAGTCAGCAATACCTTGCCCTCTCTGTCTTATCATTAAGCACTTGTCTTTCGGGATGGGTGCTTTTTTGTGGATAGAGTAGTGTTTGTGTGTTTAGTATGTACTTCTTGGTGATTTGCAGAGAAGGATGCAATGTTCGCCTTACTTTCACGTAATATATGGAGAAGTACGCAATGCCTACTTCTTGGTGTGGTGATGGGAAGTAGGCAATATTGCCTACTCATTTAGTTGTGCAATATAGCTGGCAGCATGGAAACATTTGTGATCAAAATTCAAAATGTCGATTGGGTTAGGTTAGTGAAAGAAAAATTCAAAATGTCATAGAGCATGAATCGATAAAAAATCAAAAAAAATATTTTCCGCCAATAATAAAGAAGAAGCCGGAAGGAAAAAATGCTCAGCCTCATTTTCCCTTCCGGCTTTGTTTTCCGCCCATTTTAAGGGTATTTTGACCAAATTGCTCGGCCTCAATTTAGTCAAAATGTCTAGATAGGCAGAGGTCGATTGAGTCATTGTATGAATTACTACACTGATTCATATAATTCAAGACCTAAGCTTATCCTGGATATACACTTTATACATATGATTTGAGAAATAATGCGTAATAAACCTCCTAAAGTGATAATGTGTATATGTAGATATATGCATACATGCAGTAACTTATATATTGAAAACCCAAATAGATAAAGAAATAGCTACACTTATGTGCACTTAAAGTGTATGTAGATGTTGATTAAGGGCCTTGAATGGTGTTTTTTACTTGACAAAAATGTAGTTTTTATATATATTATACACATATAGGAGATGACTATGATGACTGGCATGAGTATTGAAGATGTAATGGCGTTCTTAGAGGGGTTTTACGAAGATGGCGGTGTGCGCCCTGAAACAGTGAACGGCTGGAGATTGGCTGTACAAAAGGCTTATGGTGTTTTAACGCCTTCTGAAAGAGACAACATTAATAGTATTGACGTCGATGAGGTTATTCGTAGGTTAAGTGTCCAGAGTAATTATTCAGATTCCACACTAAATAATTATAAGAGCAGGCTTAAGAACTCATTAGATGTTTTTATACAATATTTAATTGCCGAATCTGACAATCGCATAGAAACAAAGACAGTTAACAATCATAATCATTCTTTCAGTCGAAGTGGGAGAAATATATACAGAGAGAGTAGTGGAAGAGTGGTTGATACAGACACTTTCCATAGAAAACGGAGGGCAACTAATACATTTGAAACATTTAATTTCCAAGTTCCACTTAGAGCAGGCTTAACAGTGGATTTTAATAATCTACCTACTGACTTAACTAGAGAAGAAGCTGAAAGGATTTCAAATGTTTTATTTAATCTTATTCAACAATAAAAAAAGCAGCAGAATGCTGCTTCAAAAAAAACAGGAATGGTAAACCACTCATATTTCTAATGTGACAATTTTAAATATAGTGATTCCTTTTGATAAAGCAATGATAATGTTTGTTTACCGCATGTCATAACATAAAAGGAGGCGCTATGAAGCGTAACTTTAGAAAGATTCCGCAAAAACTAAAATTTAAAGCGGATAAGATACAAAACGATAGTATAGTTGTTAATTGTACTGTAATAATCAGCAGCCAGGATTTGATAAGTGGTAAATATGCACACTTAAAGATTCAGATAAACAATGATGAATTAGAATATCCTGAGATCATCACTCCCAATATCAATGCTGGAAAACACAGCAAGTGGAACACACTTGGGAGAGAAGTCAAGCGTGATGATCTACCTATGGTTCCATATACAATTGAAATAGAATCACCAAATTTTGGTGACTATTCAAATGGTACCCATACTACAGAATGGAGTAAAGAAAAATATAGAGTTGACTTTATTCCTCCACGGCACAATACTATTAAAATTGAACTCCTGAAGAGTAAAAGTGATAAGCATCTTTTCATGTTTACAATTTCAGAGGTTATTGATAAATCTAGTAATGACTACGAAGATAGACTTTTTGACTGTATAAATGTTATGCAGGAAAATGTCTATAACTGTGGCGTCGAATCTGCGATTATCAGTGCTGATGATTATTTGAAAACATATAATGTTGCATGGGAAATATTTCCTCCTGGCACAAAAGAAGAATTCATAACAAGGATACAGGCTAAATCTGGTCGAACTCTGACTCATGAAGAAAGTTGCATATTAGAAGATCGTTATGATTTTTTTGCAACCTTAGGTGCAGGAGAACTTATCATAGGTAATAGTCATTTTCAAAGGTATATTGGTGCTAAAATACAAGACGACCTTGTTGTTTTCGAAAACATCCAACATGGTAATGCTCTATACATCATGTATGAAGACTGGCAGTTGCTATCTCAAAAAAGTAGAATAGATCTTCTTTCTGGGTCATGTGGTGATAAATTTGATCGAGTTATTCACACAGGCGACTGGAAAGGTAAGGTAAAGAAGTTAATCAAATCTAGAGCGATAAACTGATACACATATTCACAGTTTTTGATTTGGATGTTTCAATATTTGTAAGGTATTGAGCTGGCTGAATTAAAAAAAGCTATCTAGGCAAATAGATAGCAATTCAATAAAATCGTGTTGTAGCGATTTAGTTAAACCGAAAATACGGCTTGAGACAATTATATCAATATAGCCGTATTTTCACAATGCATTTTTTAATGCAAAGGAGAATATTACATGGCTAAAAACCAGAATATTCATGTCGTGCCTCATCCCGAAGGGTGGGCTTCAAAAGGTGCTGGGAATTCTCGTGCATCTGCAGTGTGTGGAACCCAAGCAGAGGCTATCAATTATGCGAAGGAACATGCAAAAGCAGAAGTTCTGATTCATGGACGTAATGGTCAGATACGTGAACGTAATAGTTACGGGAATGATCCATACCCACCTAAAGGGTAGAATACAAATGGAATGGTCTTATTCGGTCCATTCCATTTTTTATAGATCTTGAAGTATGTGAATAACCCTATTCGGTTTGTTAAAAAATAGAATGGGCGGAAAGCAGGAGATTCGGTCAGTTCTATTCGAGCCTGCCCAAAATTATGGGCGGAAAATTTGGTGACCACAGTGTTTTTGATTTTTTATCGGCAGGCATCTAGTGTTAATGCGCTGACGCGCAAGTATTTTGAATTTTTCAGGAGACTGTATCGCAGATGCTACCAGCAACATCGCACAACAGCCGTAGCACAAAATTAACCGCTCCCTTAATTCGTGCAGTTCAGTCGGTCGCCAAAGGCTCCGCGTCTTCACTGCAACCCAAGCAGAGCTTGGGACTCATTGGGTCGCTTTTTGTCCATTCCCCTATAGATGGGAATGAACAAAAATTAACTTCGTACTCCGGCGCACGTTGAGGTCAACCAAACCAACACCCAAATCACAGCCCACCAAACATTTGTAGCCAATTAACTGGTCAATAAAAATAAGAATAGTACATTCTACCCATCTTCCGAGTTCACACCGAATAAGCCCTTATTCAGTGACATCTTACTCGACCTCTCTCAACTTAGTGAGATTCCCCGGACTCGGAAGATTTTCTATTCACCATCCATATCCCAAAGCAGCCCTCCCCTATCCCAAGCCTGATAAAGTATGCTTTACAAGCGTAATAACCGAAATGGCGAATATCTCTAGCAAAAATGCCGGTTTCGGTCGTCCCATGTGTTCAGCCACCAAAATAACGTTTATTAATTATATTGGTAGTACGTTTTTAAGCTAATTACACTGGAGATTAATATGTTAAAGCTGAAATTTATTTTAATAGTATTGTTACTAATTTTATTTACTGGGTGTGCCAATAATTCAAAAATGATAAGAAATGATTTTTCCAAAGATTCAAAAGTTGGGAGGTCACTTTTTCGTTCTGGGCAAATGGAAAAGCGGTGGTTTGATGAATTTAAGATGTATGCACTTCAATCAATTGGTCAGGATGAAGATCTAACCGAAAATGAGAAAGAGGTCCGGAGTGCAGAAATCGAAAAAATGAAGTGGAAAAAAAATGAGTTTGCTTTCTTCACTATGGTAAATAATGTTCCGATGCTAAAATCAGATCGTGCCGTTAACTTCCAGATTTCTGATAGCATGGGTAAAAATTATATTCTTGATGTTAATCTGGTTGAAATGAAAATAACCGAGATATCACAGTATGGATCATATAAAAGTTTTAATTATACTTATGTGATAAATACTACCCCAATAGATTTACAGACAATTGAAAATGAAAAAAAACCTGTGAGCCTTAAAATTACATTTAACGACTCTAAAAAAATTGAATATGTATTCTAATGGTATTAATGGGACTACTCCTCAATGGAATAGTCCCTATTGGTTTTCTACATAGATATGTTTAGTCACTATACTTATACAATACTCTAAAAGTCGCCGAGAGGTATATCTACTACAGCAAAAAGACCGACATACAGCAACGGATCTGTACTGACTGATGCATGTGCTTTAAGGCCTATACCAACACAATATATTTTTATTCCTCCTTCAACATACCCTGAAAGAGTTGGGGTTATTCCAAGACTTTCACTACTCTGATTATCGCCCTGGTAATACCCATCATCATCGCTTGAGGAGTCCATATCAGGGAATATATTTAACTCAAATGTTTCCACATTCGCCAGACCTACCCCCAAAGCCATATTGCCAAATAACCAGTCTGACGAAAAACCTTTACCATATAATACTTCTAACCCTGATACAATATTACCAGTCAATGCTAATGCTCCGTATGCCGTCACACCATATACTGTCTCATTAGATAGGTATTTTACCGAGCCATCCACTCCAAGGAGTCCATATCCCATACTTACCTGTAAAGATTTGTCGAAATTGAAAAGGTCTGTTTCTGCTGAATACGCCATTGAAAGGCACATAATTGATATTATCACTATAAAGTTACGCATAACTACCCCGGTAATTAATAATAAAACATTGAACACTACATATTAGACGCGTTTAAAATGCGAAGTGTTACCATGAGTGAAATAATTGTTATTAAAACCCGTTGTAGCTCCGAAATTGATCGATGCCCTTCATATATCGGGAGTAGTTTATAACAAGCTGTTGGGGCGGTATTTACAACCACATATACTATATTTCATAGTACGGATTTGATGTGCTAGCTAATCTGCTCAATATACGGTATACAAGAAAACTCAAGGAGAAGTAATGATCAGGCATCTAATGTTTTTACTCATTTTAATATGGTCTTCCAATGCTTCTGCAGAACACTCCTTTACTGTACATATACCAACACGAACTGACAATTTAATGGTTGGTTATACATATTTTGTTTCTGATTATTTTGTTGAAACTAATGTCGGAATAGATATTAGAGGAACATTCGCCTCCGATCCTGATTATTCTTCTAATGCAGTAAATGTACAGCTTTATGGTACACTAGGATTTATAACCACATTTTATGACTTACAAGTTTTGTATGGTCTAGGTATGTTTTATAATAGAAGCGAAGTCTATGTTAATCAACCTGAGGGTACTCAAGTAAATGATTATTGGGGTGGGGTTTTAGATTCTGATATTCGGAAGAATTTCGAAAATTATTTTCTAAATGCGAAAATTAGAATTCATGCTTTCAATACATTTGAGGGTATCGATTTTCAGTACGGTACAAGTGTAACACCGTTTTTTGGTATTGGAACTTACTTTTAGTATTCACTTTCTAAGGTGAAGAAGGAAATCCCTGCAGAGGTTTCTATATAAAAAGAGGGTGCTATCGATTGATGCACCCTTCTTAGTAATGTAGCTTTAGTGAAAACTGAGTTAAGCCTTTCTAAGCATTGTTAGGGGCGGACTACAATTAGTCCCAATCCCAGTCATGATCATCGTCATCATCACCAGAAGAGCAGACCTTTGAAGTCCATGCTATTTTTACTCGAATAAGTTTATTGGTAGGTTCAATCACTAATCTGTTGTTTGCTGATTTTGGGCCCATAGTGAGCCCGTTGCCTACATTACAGTAAAGTTTGGGGTGATCAGAAATGTTGTCAACAATTGTCCAGGTTGTGTCGGTTTCAGATTCAACTCTTTCATCTATAACAAATGCTGGGCAATGTTTTGCATTCAGAAAGATTGTCCTCCCTGTTGAATCTGTTTCAAAATAGTTTTTTTCAACATAGGCATCGTAGTCTGTATTTGAAGGGCGCGAATAAAATGAGCCCGACTCCCAAGTTCCTGAACGCTCTTCATAATAGCCTAGTACTGTGGATCTTTCTACATCCGAACACTCTTCTTGTGTATCTACATCAAGACATGAAATAGATAGAATTGAAAGTATACAAAGGAGAAGTAATTTTGTTTTCATAAGGTAGCCCTTTGGTTTAACGTTTATTGAATTTAGTAAAATATAGATCGATGAGGGGGCGTGCATATATTGTTAGATGGTTCTAGTTCTGTAGGCACCGTATTGAATAGGCGGTTGACTTTGTATTGGTGCCGCCATAAAGGGTACTGCGATCAAAAAGGATGTATAAGGAGTGTGCTTTATCTTCATACAGGGCGCCTTGTGTAGCGATCCACCAATATCCATCGCCATCAACATACTTAAAGCTTGCGCCAGAGTCTCTAAGGCCACCGGGTAATGCAGAAAAGCCGTAATCATCTGTTCCGTTTCCTTCTGACTCACTCGTATCCCAGCCCGATGTTGTTTTTAGAAAATATCCGAGGCTGGTTGGTACAGAATCAATGTTTTTATCTTGTATTATGAAATCGGCCAATATTTGATAGTCGTTGTAGCTTGGGATGTGCCAACCATCTGGGCATGCACCTTGATGCTGATAGTCGTTCTCTGTCCATTCACTGCTGTTATAACTCGTATCAATCTCCATGGCGGCAGCCCAATTATAGAGTCTACCATAGGTGTCGCAGTAGCTTGGCTCGTTATTGGCACAGTAGCTCCCCCTGAGAACAATATGGTTTAAATTTTCTGCCATCCACACTTGAGTTCCAATAGTGGTCATTTTATAGGTCTGGTTATCCCTAGTGTCGGTAAAGGTAAGTCGAGTGTCGGATGAGCTTAGGGGATTGTTGCTTTCATTAGGTTGTGCGCTAGAAAGTTCTGTTGAGTTGGTTCTGTTTTTTGTATCAAAAAAGCATGATTGCATACAGGTTAGAACTACTGTGATCAGAATTATAGTTGGCGTTGGGGATTGCATTATCTTCTACCTTCTCTTTATAGGTACTTAAAATTATAAAATGTTTTTGTAGTTATTGGCATAATGTGGTGGTGTTGAGGTGCTTGATGTGGATAGGTGTAGCGCATTGAAAGAAAAATTCAAAATGTCAATGAGCCAAAAACGTCCTGTTTTTGGCTTTGGCTTTATATTCTTTAAAAGAATAATTTCACACAATGGGGTGTTTTACTATGGTAAATTGCTCACCTATGATTTGCTTTAGAACAGTTATTTCTTTATTCTAAATAGATCCATCAAGGCGTTTTCCATAGTATAAAGGCCCTTGTGACCTTTAGGAGGAATGGGGACTAAAAATATTCGAGTATGCCCTGGGAAACCAGGATTTGGATCCAATTTAGCTTTAAATTTAACTTTATTTAATGCTAAATTATTATTCAACTTTAAATAGTAATCCCTGGTTCGTTGATTTTTTACCGAGTCTATTGAAATTGTTACTGTATCCCCTGATATAGCTTTACTATCAAAGAAATTATAACAGACAAGCCTGGTAAAACTCTTTAAAAGAAGTGTGTCTCTTACAGGATAATCAAAGACAATTTCAGGATTATTAAACTTATTAAAACCCTGGGTGTGTACTCTGACTTTTTGAGATTTAGCATCTAATACATTTATATGTGTTGTGGTATAATCATCTAGAACTAAACTAGTACTTCGCTTAACCATCAAGCTATCCCATCCAGAAGAAGAATATAGTCGTGGATTCACGTAGTTACCAATTGAAACAATGCCACCTATTGCTGATGAAAAATCTGACACAACTTGTTCTGCCTGATTAATATCTCGAGCTTTAGTAGAATCGTCATAAGCAAATGTTAAACCGATATATTGTGGATCATAAGTATAAACAGCGAGGTCTTTTTCAGTCATCCCATGCGTTAAAATCATATGTGCTTCTTCAGTGCGAATAGCCCATTTATACCTTAATTTAACACAATTTGTACAATCTTCGTTTCTGTTTTGAACGTTAAACTTCCTTGAATGGAGTTTAAGTATTTTAATTAATGATTCTTTAGTTGCATCAATTTTCTTGCGCCGCTCCCTTGAACTTTTAATTGCTTTTTTCCACATGTTTTTAGAAAACATGCTGACATGAAAGGTATTTGTACGATTTTGCAAACTATCAATAATGGAAACAACCTTTGCTCTGTCATCTCGTTTAGCCGAATCCGATATTAAATTATGCGATATAACTTGATTGTTATCAACAAGTGGCGTGTTTTCTCCCCAAGCCACAACAAAAGTAAAACAAAGAATAATACAGGCTTTAATCATATTTTCTCCAAAACAGAGTTTATAAATGAAAGGTAAAGTATGGATAATAATATAATATACCTTAAATCAGTAATCTTCTTACTTTTCAAATGTTTTAGATATTAAATATTTGTCGCGGCGCTCCCTCCTCCTAGGTACGCACCGCGTAGACATTTTGAATATTTCAGTATATTGTGTGACATTTGCACCAAGCTTGCATACATCTACAATAGAGTCCTCACATTATCATGAAATTGGAGCGCTAAAGAAGTTTTAACCACGCGTATATACCTCTTGACTAGAAATGGGGAGATGAGGATATCAAATAGTTTTACCCCTGCTCACAACTTGGGAACAGTAATAGTGGATTGCCCGGGAACTTTATTCAATTACAGAACAGATTACCTATAATTTAAAGATGAATTAAAGGAAAGAGTCCGCCATGAAATTGCTCTATACACTCATTATTATTTTTTATGTATCAGGATGTATCATCGACACCGATAATGATACAGGGGCCATTTCGTCATCTGATCAAACGGGCGACTCATCTGCTGGGTACAATGAACAAAGCAAGGGTGATAATAGCCCAACTCCATGGAGCTCCGATCAATTGAGTAGTGATTCAGAAGGCACACAGAGTTCATCTGAAATAAGCGAGTATCTACCAATAGAAGATGGTAGTATCTATGCTATTAAGTATCACGAGAGACATTTTAATTTTGATGGTCCGGCAGATTTCGAGGTTGCAGAGACAGAGGCTGATTTGGATATTATTCTTCAATTATTGGGAGTTGATAGTTTGAAAACGGATAATTATGATCTGGCGCATCAGAATATCCTCTTCTTGATGACAACTACTTCTTCGGGAATGTGTAACGCGAATTCATCTACCTTTCTTACGAATGATACCGTTGGAATTTCTGTAAATAAAAGGTGCCCCACAGAAGGAGAGCTTACTGATGATATTGGCATGCATCTTTTTGTGTACGTTGTCGAAGATTCTATCGATGTAATAGTATGGGACAAAGGAACGCGTTCTGAATTGATCCCCATGGCTTCTACGATCTTAGAAGATAGAGAATTACCGGTATTTGATTATACTCTGCAGTCTGTATCCTATTATCGCCTGACTAAAGAAACTTCGTATGACCATATACCAACAACGGCAATTAAAGATTCTAATGATTTGCAAGTGTTTGTTGATACCTATAGTGACCTATTTGAAAGGCAGGAGGAGATGTATCTATTTAGAGATATTACCAACCAAGCACGCGCTTTTGATGTGCGCTCTCTTCTGCTCTATCGCCACTCTAATAGTGATGGGAAATTTGTACAGGTTACTGATGCCTTTTCACGCCGTGATTCACTCTTTGTGCCGGTATCCACCTGGTGTGATGGTGAGTGTTCCAAAGAAGAAATGAGTGTTCTGGTGCCTCTTATTGTTGACAATGATATTGATCTGTTCTTTCTTGAGATTAATGATAGCTTGATTGTACCCATCGACATGACATCCCAATTTTAAATTCACCCGATTGAGTGTCCAGCTAAGCGGTAAAATTTCTCTCCTCAAATACACGCCTAAGCCATTGTATGGCGTTGACTTAACGTCTGTGCTTAATAACTATATCCACTGCAAATCAATTTCGTATAGAGTATAGTCTTGAGCAGAGTTGTCTGTTGGCCTCTAGGAAACAAGTATCCCCTTTTGAACCATCGGGAAGCCACGAAATAAATAGATAATTAATTAATACAAAATTCCTCGTCAGGATAATCATAACAAAAGAAAGAACATTCATTTAGTGAGTTATAATTTTCTGCAGTACATAACTCAGTTAAGAGACTGGTATAACAATCTTTAAATTCTGTTCTGGTTTGAGCACCTGTAGAACAATCGCTTGGGTCTGCCTGATTGATTGGGGCGGGCACTTCAGAGCAGGTATGGTTATTATATTCGTATCGGGTAAAGGATGACTCAGGCCCCAGTGAACTCGTTGATTTAACTCCATCACTTACTCGTGAATAACTAAAGCAATCAGTAACGGTGAAACTTGTATCAAAAGCGAACCAAGGTTGGAGGAGGTCTTCTACAATGCAGTTGTACTCAAGTGTTTCAGTCTCGATTACCTCATTTGGGGTAATAACCATTGTTAACGTTTTCTTAATATTCATTACAGGTAGTGGATTATTATCACAGTAATAAGGTGCATTAACAAACTGCTTTTTTTCAACAAACTCCCAAGTACCTATTATCGTAGAAGAATTGCCAATAAACAGATCATACACACACCCGCGTGACCAGTAGAGACTATCACCTGACAGAGTGAACTGCCTGTTTACGGCATAATCATTATGGAGTACCCACTCATTATTCAGGTTACATTCCATTTTAGTATTTTGGTAGACTATAAGGCTATCATTATACGAAGTAACTACATTATTTGTTATGGTAGTACCCTGATAGGCATAGGCTGAACTAGCCTGAATTGTTTCTTTATAAGAAGATGAGAGGTCAATGTGCTCGCTACTGCTTTGCGGAGTAGCCACTACTGACGATGAACTCGGGATGCCCTCATCAGCTGAAGATACATTAAGTATAGAGCTATGATTAGCTTGGTCGTTCATTGAACTACTAGAAATTAAACCTACAGAAGAGGATTCGCTGAGCTCATTAATATCACCGGAACCGGTACTGTTAAAACAACTACTTATAAAAAGTAAGATAACAGAAAAGCTGACAATAGGAAGGTATTTATTAAAGGTATTATTCATGCAGTATATCTCTCATCAATTACTGGATTATATAGTTCAAAATAGACTTTTCACACTGTTTATGTACAAAAAATTCACTTATAGAGGGAGGGTGCCAACCGCTGGGACATATTCCCTGTGGGATGATTGCTGCTCTGCTGAGTCTCCCCTACTATCTTTGGCAACTGAACTTCGCGTGTTTTCAGACATGAGTTCTTGGTCTGTAGGAGTTGCGCAGCTTGAAATCAACAAGGCTACAATAAAAATGGGAAAATATAGTGTTCGCATTAGTTGCTTTTTCACAGAATAGTCATTGAAAAGATACTTATTGTAGGGAAATTTTGAGGTCAGGATGAGGAGGAGGTAAGAACTATGGAAGTTAAGGTTGAATTAGCTCTCAATAATGGTTGTTTAGAATAGGGCGCCATCTTTGGGGCATTTAATTATACGGAGCCTGCTAATCGGACTAACGATGAGAACATTGGTATTGTGGATGATGTGTTTGAGGATACTGCGGTTTCGCGGGTGATGCGGCAGGAGGTTGCTGTTGTGTGTTGGGATGAGATTGAGCGGTTCATTACGTAGGTTTTTGGAATGAGGGAGAAGTTTTTATGACTGTCCTCTGCCCTTCCCACTCTTATCATCAAGTACTCATCTTTCCGATGGGTGCTTTTTTGTGGGTGGACTATTGTTATTCATAGTGATTTACAGGATGCATGTAGTGTTTGGTCTACTTCTCTAGTTGGCACAAATAGCAAAAGGCGGAAACATTATAGATGATTTTTTTAATACCACATATTTGCCACGTCCTGTGACAAATAAAAGCGAACCTCAGGTTACTATGTACAATACTTAATCAGATGTTTTAGTATACTTTATAATAGCCTCTTAAATTATGGAATAACAATGTTTGATGATTTAATAAACGAACTCAATAATCTTGATGGTATGGAAATATCAGTTCCACTTGAAGTCGATGAAAAAGGATATATCGACAAACAGTGCCCATCAGAAGATTGTGAGTTTAAATTCAAAGTTAATGATGAAGATTGGACGAATATCTTTAAAGATGAAGTCGTTTGGTGTCCATTATGTCGTCACGAAGCTCCCGCTGATCAATGGTATACTACTGAGCAAGTAGAGCACATTGAAGAGGAGGCGTTTAAAATTACCCAAGGAAAAATTGATCGAGCTTTGAAAAAGAATGCAGACAATTTTAATAGAAAACAAAAAAAGAGTAGTTTTGTAAATATGTCTATGGAATACAAAGGACCTCTTGGGAGAACTTATGCGATCCCAGCTGAAGCGGCAGACATTATGCAACTAGAAATACAATGTGACGAATGTTCAGTAAGATTTGCTGTAGTGGGTAGCGCTTATTTTTGTCCAGCTTGTGGTCATAATTCTGTTATACAAACATTCGATGATTCATTGAGAAAGATACTTGCGAAAAAAAGCAGTATTGATGTAGTTAGGGCTGCGCTGAATGAGGCGTTTGATAAAGACGCATCTGAGCTAACATGTCGCTCGTTAATTGAAACATGTATATCTGATGGCGTTGTAGCTTTTCAGAAGTTTTGTGAAGGTATGTATGAACCCTTTGGTAAGCCGCCATTTAATTCTTTTCAACGTCTTGAACAAGGAAGTTCATTGTGGGAAAAGGCCATTTCAAAGACGTATGGGGCTTGGCTAAACACTTCTGAATTAGAAATTTTAAATATCATATATCAAAAAAGACATATTCTTCAACATAATGAAGGAATAGTTGATAAACAATATATTTCTAAATCTAACGATACAAATTATAAGAATGGACAAAGAATTGTAGTCAGTGAAGGTGATGTTGACTTTCTTTATTCCTGCCTTCAAAAGCTCAGTCAAGGTATTAAAGAAGCCGTTAATAATTCTAGCAACTAGTGCTCCCCCCCCCTCCAGCATTCCTGCATTACGGGCGAGATTGTGGTATTCAAAAAAAACCGGCTACTTTTACTAAGTAGCCTTTTGCTACTCGTGCCAACAGCGGGGCCAACAATTAACCACTCCTCAATTCGTGAAGTTTAGGCGGTCGCTGAAGCTCCTCGTCTTCACTGCAACCGATGCAAAGCTTGGGATTCATTGAGTCGTTTTGCTTGCCATTTTCCATAAAGATGAAAATGGTAGCAATTAACTGCTGGCGATCCCGCAAACGTTGGTGGAAATAAAAATGGATATGGGGTGTTGATTTGGGAGACTTAAATCATTATGCGAGAATGAATTTTTTTTTATTGAAACACCAATCTCACATTGGCGTTATTTGCAAAATTAAGAGAGTAATAAATCTACTTGTGTGCTACCCGTCATAAAATCAAATAGTATTATTATATTATGTAAAGGATTTAATCGTTATACAAGATATGAATTTATTTGAATCACTACATAAAATAGAAAAAAAATACGCAATAACATTTTTTGCCTTTTTATTGGCCGCTATCCTTGGATCAATGTCGATCTACAATGAGTTTATACGGGATGATAATCCGACATTAAAAATCACATTATTAAACAATACAAATGTTCTTGATGTCAAAGAAGAGGTGAGTGAATTAAAAATATTTTATGGTGATGAAGATATTAAAAATTTGAATAAAACATTGTCTGTTGTTCAATTTCAAATTACCAACGAAGGCAATGAACCGATATTGAATGAATATTATGATGAAGGATATCCGTTTTATTTAAGTATTAATGAAGGGAAGTTTGTAAAAGCAGAACAAATAAAATCGACAAATGATTATTTAAAAAAAACAGCTATTCCAATAATAAATAGTGATACAATCATATCACTTCCAAAAATTATTTTAGAACCTAGTGAAAGTTATACTATAAAAACCTTAATTATTCACAAATCAGACTCTAGCATTAATTTTTCTACCATGGGGAAAATTGCAAAAGTAAAAAGCATTGAGTTAGTTAGTCAAGTCCTAGACAATAAAGATCAGTCATATTGGCGTAATGCATTTGCAGGAGGGATCGGCATTCAGGCTGGTAGAATTAGTGCATATACAATTCTATTAATAATTCTATTAATAATCATTATTCTTCCAGTTGTATTAGTAAACGATTTTATAACATCCCGACAACGAAAAAAAATCGTCAAACAATTTAAATTACACAATAAGAAAAAAATCACCAACCATCCTGATATAATTTTTTCAACATATATTTCCGAAGGATTGTATGTTTTGGAAAAGTCAAACAATATTTTATCTAATAACGATGCAAAAGGTATCAGAAGATATTTAGATGGGGTCAATTCGCAAAAGAATAAAATCGATTACATTGAAAAATCAAATATGACTTATCCGTCGGCAATCACATATTTGAGTCAAACTCGAGACTTTATTTCAAAATTAAATGTTTTAAATACAGGCCATGATAATAAGCCTAAAATCGACAATGAGAAAATCAAATTCCTAAGTCAGTTTATTGAGTTTGCCACAATAAAAGAAAGTTGATAGCAGGTGTGATAACATAAAGTAACATATGGATTTATATGATTATGTTAAAACCTACCCAATACCTGAAAAGCTACTCAATAATTTGGCAACATATATATGACAGTTTGTTTTTAAATTATTGATTCCTTATAAAAAAAGTAAATACATACGGTATGAAGCAATTAATAGTCGGAAAAATTCTCAGCAGAAAGCTGACTAAAGAAAGGTTTGACGATCTTCCGATTGTCTAAAATAAGAATGCAAGATTTAATTAACAAAGTATATGATCATGTTGAAAGTGGAGAAATTGACAAAGCGGTATTTACTTGTGTGAGATTAGCAAGAAAATGCAAAGACACCTTTTCAACTGTTATTTTTTTGCGAGAGCTCACAACCGATGAGAGACAATTGCAAACAGCTCTGTATGATGAAATTAGACTTTTTAAAAAAGAAGCGCAAAAATATGCATGGGATAAGTCATATGAAATGTGGCTTGAGGAAAGAGAGCTTGATTTTGATATAAATATGAATGATGGTCCAAAATCTATTTTAAAAAGCGGAATTGGTGATTTGCAAAAACAAGTTAAACAAGATCAAGATAGAATTACTGCAATCCAGCTACCTGCAGGCTTGAGTGCAGATTCATATGAATATGAACTCGGTAGAATTGATCATTTTCGTTCCATTTTATCTTTAAAAATATCTGGTGAATATACTGTAATTGAACGAATAAGAACGAGATGTTTTTTATATGCTTCACGAATTGAAAGAGAGAGAGCTGGTCAATCTAAAACTGAACCGTTTTTAACAGCTATTCAACAAAAAGTTAATAATTACTTTAATCATCATTCAGAAGATGTTTATAATAAAATTCAAAAAGCTCAAAACTTAATTGATTCTGATAACCCAGAGGACTTTGCATTACTATTAACATCTGTTCGTCGAGCAATGCATGCTGTCGCAGACCATTTTTATCCTCCTCAAAAAGATCTTGTTGTTTGTGCTGACGGTGTTAAAAGAGAATTAGGAAATGAACAATACTTAAATCGGATTGAAGAATTTTGTATTATTAAAATATCAAAGTCAGCTTCAAAGGATTTGATAAAACAAGAAGTCAAATATTTGACAACATTTTTTCGGAGATTAAACGATGTCGCTTCTAAAGGTGTGCATACAGATGTGAGTAAGAACGAAGCAAAACAAGGTCTGGTTGGATTATATATGTTTCTTTCAAATTTGATTCATAAGTTGGAAATAGAAGCAGAATAACCTTTTCGAGTGATTTTACGCCCTAATCCTTCTTATGTATGGTGAATAATTAAAATTGATGTAAAGTAAACTGAGATTAATGTGCTCCCCCCCTCCCCTCGTTTCACCCCTTGTCTTAGGTCAAAATGTCCGCTTGATTACCGGTGCCTAATATATTATTGGTATCACCCCAAATTTCACATCTGATCAAGTATGCTATATGGGCGTGACTACGAAAATGGCGAGTTAACTAATTAAAATAGCCATTTAGGTTGTCTCATATTTTTAGCCAAAACCAACACCAAATCACAACCCTCCACACATTTGTAGCCAATTAACTGGTCAATAAAAATAAGAATAGTACAGTCTACCCATCTTCCGAGTTCACGCAAAATAAGCCCTTATTTAGTGACATCTTACTCGGCCTCTCTCAACTTAGTGAGATTCCCCGGACTCGGAAGATTTTCTATTCACCATCGATATCCCAAAGCAACCCTCCCCCATTTCACACCTGATGAAGCATGTCCTGTTACTTATACAACAATCTAAAAGTCGCCGAGAGGTATATCTACTACAGCAAAAAGACCGACATACAGCAACGGATCTGTACTGACTGATGCA
>JAOPTW010000024.1:0-33310 GCA_051532035.1 Fibrobacterales bacterium
ACTGCTATTTTAAATTATTATCATATAAAATACTAAAGACAGAATTGAGAATGTGTGCCTTTCTCACTTGTGCCCTTCATGAGTCTGTAGTTTTAATATATGTTCAGATTCAGTAAAAGCATAATAGATTGCATCTATTTGTCATAATTACATAAACTATACTTACAGTACGTTTAATACTCACTGCAATAATAATTACCACTTCTGGGGAGTGTAGCCCTGGACGGCAAAACTAAGGTCAAGGCTTGTATTAAAAAAAGGATTATTTCCTCTGTTCAGCTCCCCACTTACTCTTGAATCAGTAGATACAACCCAGTAGGAAGTGACTGCACCGGTACCACTCCTCCCTCTGCCTCAGACCCTGCATTCACTCCAGACTGCCAGACGGTACCATCGGGTGAAACAATACTATACTTCAGTGTCTCTGGATTAAGCCTAACGACATTCGCCTTACCCTCTCTATAAATAAAAGGCACTGATTGAAGAGTAGGTCTCACCCGTACTCCCTCTTTTAATGGCGCAATGCTCTCTTCTGAACTCATACTCTCCGAAGAAGGTGGCGGCATTTCTATACCCTCACTCGAAGAAGATTCAGGCAGTTCTATATCCTCACTCAAAGAAGAGCTCTGAGTATCATCCATATCAGAAGAGGATTCATGCACCTCCATAGACGAGAGTTCAAGCACTGCTCCACTGGATTGGGCAGGAGTATCAACCATCTCATCACCAATACCGTCACCTACGCCATCACCATCCCAATCAATATTTGGTCTCCCTGTAGGGTCATACGGGTCAGGATGAGAGCTGAGCATTAAATCACGGACCCATTTTCCCGATACCGAAAGGTCATCATCTGTCCACCCACCAAATTCAGAGGCATGGGGCATTACGAAATTGGACGTTCTATTCGCATCATCAATATCTTTAATACTCCAACTCGCATAACTGATTCTATGATGGTTCATCCAATCGACCCACATATTTGCATGATGTAAATCAGGAGTATTCGGATAGACAATAGGATTATCCACCCCAAATTCAGTCATAAAAACCGGGAGCCCATTACTTATAGCATGATTAAAATTTCTATAGGCAGGGTCAGAATCATCAGGCATATTGTTACCTGCATACACGTGTATTGAATACATTACATTGGGGTCAACCTTATAGTCATAGGTCACCCATGCATCTTGGTCGATAACCTCATGAGGCTCGGTATCATAAAACCCAGTCCCTGCAATAACCACATTATTGGGATCATTTGCACGAATAGCAACCAGCTGCCCTTCAGTATAATTTTTTATCTCTCCCCATGAATGATCGAGGGGCTCATTAAAGACTTCATAGATAATATTGGGGTAGTCACCATACTTCTCAGAAAAGTAACTGAAAAATGCCCACGCATCATCACCATGATCGGTTGCGTGATGTCCATGCCAATCAATCATCACATAGATCCCTGCATTAATTGCGGCTTGAATAACCAACTCTGCCTGAGGAACATCTTCATCAAAATCAAAATAATAGGTTCCGTCACCATCGCCTGCGCCGACGGGTACCCGTAGTACATCAATACGCCATTCTGTAGCGAGCCAATTTACAAGCTCAGCATTCCAGTATCTCCCCGACCATTGATTCCAAAAAAGGCTTACCCCTTGGAGCTGTACCGAATTACCGTGCTCATCATGGAGATATCCATCAATCACCTGTAATTGCCCATGATCGTTAACCGGAGTAGCAGCAGTCGGTCTTACGGATAGTATAAGTACTATTACAGCGAATAAAAGTATACCGGTGTGAATACGATGCATGTGTGATCCCCCATTATTTTCCCCTTATTTAAACTATGTTATATTGTGGCAGGGAGATTACAATCAATGGGGTTTTGGGGATCAAATGTTGACCTGTGGTGACATTTGATGGCGGAATCAGCTGTTTTAGGCTGTAATTGAGGATTTTGTGGTGCTTGTTATTTGTTTGGTGGTAGCTTTTTCTCAAGATACTATGAGGGTATAGGGTAATTCCTTTGCGTTTATTGGGAGTCATTATGAAGTCAGTGGGTTATGGATTTTTCAGAAGAGTTTGGGGTTATGGGGGTTACATTTCAGTAGCCGATCGTAAGCTCTATGGCGCTGACATATACTTTTAGATGATTAAGCGGGCGTTTTGGTGTGAGACAAGGGGGGGGGAGTCAGGCTCGCACAACAAACTGCAAATGAAATCCGGAAATCGCAAAGTGTTTTTATAATCAATAATGTTGTGCTGTATTGTCCTTTTTCTCAAGCATTTTCTCTAAAGCTCGTATCAGCCTCTTTGCTTTTGTATCCAATGGATCTTTAAACAAAATACTTTGATAATCACCAGTTTTTAATTGTCCTATTCCCTTATGCCAATCAATTATAGGGGTGACAACAACAAATCCTAAAAAATTGCGGTTGCACAATTCGTCATTTAACTTTGTTAAATTCTTAATTATTGGTACGAGCAGATCTTGATAAGCCTTAAGGGTATTAAAATTTTTCGATGAATTCATATGTAATTTATTTAAACCTAGCATTCTATCACTGCTGACATATATAATTGAATACTCTTTAAAACCATCTGTCTTTTTTTTCAGCTGTTCATATGCTTTTATACAATTTGATCTTAAATTCTTAATTTTCTGAGGGCGTTTACACTCTATCCTTAGATGATGGCCTTGAAAATCAACTTGTACATCATCCCAACCCTTTAATTCAGCACCAATTTCTAGATAATTTGATGCTACATCAAATTCAAAAAGTATATTACGTGGCTCTATATCCTTGCTACTATCACCTTCATTATAAAGACTCACGCTATTTTCATTTATTTTCCGTAGATCTTTCAAATGTATAATGTGTTTATTATGCTTTTTAAATGATTCAAAAATGTTACTAATTTTAAATACATCATGTACTGGCCAAAATAAATCACTCGAATGGTAATCTTTAATAAGTTGATTGGTTTCTGGGTCAACCATTCCATCAATATCATCCATACATTGACCTAAATAGTTTAAAAGATTAGCTGATAATTTATGATCTAAAGACTTGATCCAAGTTGATATTTCATCAAATCTTTTCTTAATCTCAACAACTGTTTTTTGGCTCATATTTAACACTAACGTTTAACTCAGTTCAAATATAATAATCAACGCTCGAAAACGGCAGTGGTGAATTCCATATATATGGGAATTCATTGATGCCTTTTCTTGTTGTAGCTAGTTTTTCTACTAAATCAAATTATCTCCTCAGACATTCGCCTTTCAACAATACTTTCTACCATAGCTTGGCGACTAATACTTTTTTTAGTAATCCATGGCTTAGATATTGTGAAAGATGTTATGAACCAAATAGTCACACTAACTGCCAAACCAATTATATATGATTGAAAAACATCAGGCTTACCTAAAGAGTCAAGGTTTGAACTTCCATATAAGTAAATGCCTACAGCTGTTAACAACAGGAGCCCAATTGGTATTAGGAAATACAAGAAAAGTTTATTTTTGAAAATTTGCCTGTCTATTTTCTCATATTCTTCATTTTCAAACTTAACTTTTATCGATTTTCTCAGTAAACCTATCTCATCTTTTTGTTTTGACAACTCATTATTGGCCAATTTTAAATCGTTCTTATTATCGTTTAGTTCATCCATTAATTTTAATTTTGAACCCTGAAATTGTCTACTTAAATCAAGGCTAATTTCAGCTTCACTTTTCCCTATGCACCTGTTTCTATGAACAGATCTAGCAATATTTAAAAGTTCTTCATCGGGGAGTTGGTTAATTTGATGCTCAGTCTCTAGCATTTTAGAAAGATCTTCAATTTTAAATATATCTTTATCCGGAACTAAATTTGATCGTATCATTGTAGCAAATAAACTTGAACAATCAGATGGATTTATATCCACTCCTCCAGAATCGAGGGCTAGCATGCTTATCAGAGTTTCAAGTCTAATCGCAAATGGCAAATCTTTTAAATTAGGTTTTAACTTAGCGTATTCATTAATTGAGAAATCTTGAGTAAGTAAAAAACATTTTTCTTCATTTCGAATATACTCAGTTCCGGCAATTAAACCTGAATCGTGATTAAGTTGATTGGATGATTTTTCACGCTTAGATTTTTGTTTAAAAATGTCATTTAATTCAGCTTTTTTTTCTGCACTTTCTCTTGCTTCTTTAATTGTACGTTCTAAAGCTACATCAGTATCAAATACTTCTATTAAATGTTTGTCGTGGATATAATCAGGTACATCCAATACCTCATCAAAAAAGCGAACTAAATCATCTAAACTGGTACATTTTCTTGAAATTGCAGACTGAATATAATCATCATCTATTTCCTTGAAAACGTCAAAGGAGTATTTTTCAAACAAATTTAACACAGTCCCCCTCTTTGCCGATATTGCATTTACATATTCATCTCGGGTTTGATAAAAATAACCAGCCTTAATATTTAAAAGAGAAAAAGTTATATCAATCTTTTCAAATGATTCTGAGAATGAGCTGCCCTCTAAACCAATATTCATGAGAATATTTGTATCAAGTACACACTTAGAATTTGAAAATGCTTTTACTGATAAATTATCAGCTCCTAATGATGAAGTTACTAATGTTGAAGCAAATGAAGACACTCCAAACTCCCAAAGATATGAATTTACATCAGGTTCATTTGTGGAAATAAATGTAAGGAACTTTGATTTTAACTCATCAATATCTTCATTCAAAATCCTTGTATGTTTTCTTGAAGTAGATTTTATTAGATCTGCAATATTTGTATGGTTGCGTTTGATAATATTTGAGGTGGTATAACATAGGTCTGAAATCCAATCCGCAGTATATGAGTTGAAAAAACTAATTGATATACTTGTTAGCCAGTCTTTTATTGTTTCTTCGGAATAAGATATAGGACTAAAATATTTACTAATTATTCTTTTCGTACGTTCATCTGATTCATCAATAGCTTTTTTAATTTTTTTTATTTTTGAGCTAGAGAGATAATAATCTTTTTTCTTCAGTTTTACATTGTTTTCTTTGACAAGGCCTTCAAGGACATTATTGATTTTACCTATACCCAATTTGGTTTTGAAAACATTATTAACTTTACTACGTAATTCATCTATCTTAAGGCGATTTCCTTCATTGTAAAGTATTTTAATAATTAATTGACCCAGTGAATTATTAGCCAAAGATTGAGAGTTTGTATCTATTTGTAGATATAAAGACTTAAGGTCATTTTTCATTTTTTAATTCCTAATTAACTTATACAACGTTTGCGTACCAGTATGCATTTATTCCCATCTTTAGGGGAATTATTGCATACTCACGCTGTTGTGTAAAGTAGCTGGGGGTTATTTAGAATTTTCATTTCTATTCTTTTCCGTGGTCTATTATTAAGGTCATTTACATTTAACACTATGTAAGAGCTAATATTTTCGACCTATTTGTGTCCTGAATTAAATCAACCCTTTCTTTATATAAGGTACGTATAGCTTTCAATGCTACATCCAAAGACTTGTCCCTGTATTCAATCGCTTGTTCCCATGTTAAATCTTTTACACCATGTACTAGTTTACTTCGTATATTATAGTATTCAACAACAAGCTTGTGTAAGGCACTTCTATCCTCCTCAGTTTTTCCTAATAATTTTGCTATGGAGATAGATATTCTAAAACTTAATTCGGCATTTCCACCAAATAAGTTTTCCCACGCAATAATAGTATCTATAAATCCATCAATAGGATCAATTCGGTTATTTATTGCGGATAGAATTCTTCGAATGGCTAATCTTATTTTTTCATCTTTTGTTTTTCTCACTAAATTACACCACATTACCAATTCTTCTCTTTCTTCGTTAGCTTGAAGGATGTGGTGATTTACAGGTGACCTAGGATTTGAGTTCCATGACAGACTAGCACCATGACTAAATGGGTCAAATACCATAGTCCATGCGCGTGTTATACCAACAGGTGGAGTCCTACTACACGCTAATGAAAAACATAACGACAAATTTTCAGTTAGTCTTTCTAATCTAGATCTTGCTTGATCTAATTCTTTTGGCCATTTCTCGTTTTGGTCTGTACTATTGAAATTAATTTTATAAGAATAAGTAGATTCAAGAACAAAAGATAGCTGGTATTTTTTTCCGTTAATATTTGTAGTTGGTGACCTATTAGGAGCTAACTCTGACATCCCTTCAAAAGCTGGTCGTATAATCCCAAAGTCAGTTTCTATGTTTCCAATATCATCCATAGATAAATTGTTAAACCCTAAAAACACCGGTACTTCTACAACGCCTCCCTTGATACAATGTCGCATAGTAGAAATTGTATATTCTGCCGCATTAGCTAATTCTTCTAAGCTAAAATGACCCCTCATTCTCATTAATTCAAACGAATTTACTAAAATCATGGATGGTAGGGAAGCTAGCTGAAGACCGCCTCCTTGGCCAGTTGACGCTCTATAAGAGCCATATGTATCAATATCATTTTCACCAACCTTATCAAATATTGAAGATATTATTTCATCTTCCATTAACTGTTTGCATAATAATTTGTATTCGGGGAGAGAGTAAATTGTAGTGCCAATGTTCCTATCTAGCTTATTAAAATAAGATCCATTATTTTTTACAACAATTAAGAACAATGGATATACCATGGAAGCGATTCTATTAATCAATTTAACTATAGGATCATGATTGTCATAAACCTCAATTTCCCCTCCCATTTGTTCATGCCAAAGATTAAAAAGATGTTTTCCATCAATAAAAATTTTTGGTAATCTATGAAATACAGAGAAATCAACATCATTACTATCAATCCCTTGCATTCGCAATTCCCTACATATGTCAATAAACTGATCAAGAATGTTTATTTGGCATTTAGTAAGGGTGATTTTTGAGTTTAATATATCTTCTGCATTTTCCTCAGATACATTTAGAATATATGCAATTATTCTGTGCCCCATGCTTTTTATAAACAATGGGATTTTTACTTCTTCCATAAGTCGTCCTTTAATCAGCTTCGTCAATAACCCCAATTTAAAAATTAATGCTAGTCTCAGGATTAAATTATCCATTCTATTTTAGAAATGAATTTTCCTACCCCCAGTTATTTTACACAACTATTTGTGTCAGCAAAAATGCATACTTATCCGCCATTCAATAAAAGGTAGCAATACTAACAATCACCCTCATATCCTAGAAGCAAGCACTAAAGAACCTACTTCATTTCAAACCACCAAGAAGTACACAGCAAAATAAAAACAAAAAGCCTACCCCACAATAGCCCAAAAGTACTAGCCCCCCCCTCCACTACCCCATTCTACCCCAAAACAAAAAAGCACCCATCCCGAAAGATGAGTGCTTGATGATAAAAGAGGGAGAATAGGGTCCCCCCCTTCTTACAAAAATCTATGTATTAAACCGCTCAATCTCCTCACGACACCCAACAGCAACCTCCCGCTGCCTCGCCCGTGCAACCGCATTATCCTCAAACACATCACCCACAATAACAATATTCTCATCGTTAGTTCTGTTAGCAGGCTCTGTATAATTAAACGACCCAAAGATAGTGACCGCATCATTAATCGCCATGAGTCTGTACTGACGTTTAACTAGGCCACTTTTTTTAATATGCAGGCATCAATATGCGCCCTATAATACGATTATTTTTATTGCAAAGAAACGTCAACTTTCCAGAAGTCGGGGGCTCATTAACATTGTCGTTGATCATTTTCTAGGTTTTATTGGGAAATCATTTACGGCTTATTTACAAATGACTGACAAAGAGTGCGTATTACACATCACAAATGAAATATCCCTTGGCAAATTAGAATCTCAATCACAGCAATATTACAGAAAACATATTCTTTCCATATGGGCGGACTTTAAAAAAAACCTTTCAAAAAATCATAAATGTTTTTGGAAAGGATGCAATTCTATAAATACGATTTCAGCACATACCATTAGCAATGCAAATTGTATTCAAGGATTAGCTGATGACACTAATCACATTAGAACTCCAGCTTATCATATTTTCGATCCTGAGATTAAAATAAAGATCATCGGAATAAATAAGTCATCTGTATTTCAGGGCTTTTGTGAAACACATGACAACTTGTTTCAGAATATTGATTCTGTTCACGACGTTCCTACGGAGGATCTTGCTAAGTTCCAACCATATAGGTCACTTTGTAAGGAAATATTTGATTATGAACATTATCTTCAATACTCTGAAAAAACTAATAGACACTGGAAAGAGCTCATTAACAATGAGGCCAATATTAAATTACAAGAATATAGAAGACTAAATAATAGTGATTCAGTTAACTATATTCAATTTTTTGATGATAGCCACTTGTATCCTGAACAGCATAAGGCGAGCAATGATTATTTGCATCATTTAAATGACATTAAAGATAATATGGATAGATTTTACAGCGGTAAATTTGAAAGCCAACCCATGTTTAGAGGTGTGACGTTACCACTCTCGCTACCAGTAGCACTAAGTGGATGGACACAATACCAATTTGATGACAGTAATTCCATATTATTTTCATTGAATGTAATTCCATACGAAGAAAAAACATTTGTATTTATCACATCTTATAATGAAGAAGCAGAACGCTTTAAAGCAGTTGTAAACGAATGTTTTAAAAATCCTGTTCATACCATTGAATTCATAGAACACTTTATGATAAGAGGTACAGATAATTGGTTTTTATCTCCAAGGCATTGGAACCAAATGACTGATGAAGAAAAAGTAGACTTACAAAAGAGCATGCATTTCTCACCGCATTTCATTTATCATAAAAAAGAAATCGACCTATTCAAAATGGAAAAGAAAATCTTAAACAATGCTTCTTTCATAATGCCCACCTAGAACACCTTTGCAAACTAAGAATGAGCTGAGTCGTCCAATCAAAAAGCCGGGTCTCCTCAACCAAAATGTTTCCATATAAAAGTTATACATAAGGTCTATCCAGTTCACAGATGTTCATTTACATTAGAAAGAACATAATGAGAGTTCTTAAAACTTTCAGTTGCTATATTATCATATTATATTGAAGGAATTAATCATGTTCGAACACAAAAAACAGTCTAATTCTCAAAAAATTGGTGATTTTGGTGAAGCCGATTTTATAAAATGGGCTACACGAAAGTCAATAAACCTTGCTAAACCACTAACAGATTATGGATTTGATTTTCATGGTCATTTGATTGAAGATAACATTGTAACTGGTAAAATGATTAATGTGCAATGTAAATCGAATGAACAAAATAAAAAAGATAAAACGTTTGTACTACATAGAAGTGACGCAACATTATACCTTGCTTCAAACCTACCTATATGCATTGCTGGGATGGATGTAGTAAATGAAGAAATTTTTGCATGGATTATAGATGAAGAACTAGTTAATATGTTGGTTAAGTTCCTAAAGACAACAAATGAAACTATAACTGTGCATTTTAGTCAATTGAACCATGCTGACATTATAGCAGAAAAGATATCAGAAGCAACTAAATCTAGCTACATGTCATACATTAAGAACCTGTGCTTAGAACAGATTTGTGGCCCCAATGTCTATGTTGAGTCTATGAATTGCGGCAAGTCTTCTCGCATAATATTTCACACAAATTTTTTAACCAACATAGTTAAACCAGAATCTTTATTTGGAAAAGACGATAACGAAAAACTAGAAGACATAATCAACATAAGTGTTTTAAGTGCACTTTCAGAGCTTAATATATCACATGATGAATTTCTAATTACAGGTGAAGTTGGTAGAACATTAGAAATTGGTGCTAAACCAGGCTCTCCCACAACAACTGTCTTAATGTACCCATCTGAAGGAAATACATGCTATAGATTTAAAAGTGGTATATGTATCTGGATCCGAGAGGTAATTAAAAAGAAAAGGAAGTACAGCCATAAAATTGAGGTTACCGCTGAGCATTCACCTTATAACATAGTTTCATGCTATGAAGATTTTTATGCATTGGAAATAATTATTGCAAGTGGTGAATTATATATAGATGGTAAAGATTATTCCAAAATACTAAATGCAGCCAAACTTCTTGCATGTTATTTTGAATATATGGAAACAGTTATACTTGCTCATGAAAAAGGAGTGATATCCTTTGAAGGGGTTGACTTAAAAAGCATTGAAACTAGAGGTGATTTTATAACAATCGGAGTAATCTCTAAACTTATAACCACAGACAACATGAATAGCATTATACCAGGTATATATCTTACATATACTGAATCTGATAAAGATTTTCATATTAATCACACAATCGGGGATGAATTAAAAAGAGCTATTATACCAATGCCATTTACAATTGCAGGCAAAAGTTACATTGGTAATATTACATGTACATTTTATTTTGTTTACAATTCAACAAATGAAATTGTGGGTATGCAATTTGACAAAAGAGAAAAATTTGAAGTAAAAGAGGAAAATTCTATTGGAAAATATGATTATCCAGAGCTTTGGACTTATAAAAATTGGCCTTCGTTTTCAATGACTTATGAGGCAAGCCATATTAGTGAAATTAAACCAGACAGGAAGCATTCAATGATTATTATTGATTAATCTATTGAAAATGATAGATATAAACAACTCAACTACTTAGATGAATTATAACGCTCAAATTCCACACCAAGTATCTTTAGCTTATTTGAAAATGGAATTACAATTAGAGCAATAGTCGCTCCTAAAAGACTAACATCAATTGAATTCAACTCAAAACAGGTAAACTTATGGGCCAGAAATACCATAAACACAATTGCCGCAAGTAAAAAACAAATTCTTTGAAACACATTTTGCGTAGTCCGCTTTAAATCAACTGTATCATTTATTTTTTTATTTATGCGAGATTGTTTTTGAAGGTTAAAATTTAATATATCAAGCGATTCTACTTCATTGCTAATCTCATTTTCTATAAGTTGAACTTTTTCTATATGAAAATATGGCATTTCATTAGATGGAAAGACTAAATATGTAGGAATGTCCTTATCTTCCAGCTCTCCTAAAAAAGCTTTTAATTGCTTTTTACCAAACTCTATTGATCTAGAATTTTTCTGTGATTTTATTTCAAATAGCTGTATTGGAAGACTACTTTTCAAATCTATAACAACTAGGTCTGCCCTATATTTACCAATCTTATATTCAATTGATAGACTTGACTCTGGATATCCATGTGATTTAAGATACCCAACAAGATTTAGTAGAACATCTTTTTCAAGTTCCATAAGTAGCTTCCAATTAACTTCATTATTTAATAGTAATAATTATTTACGACCACAGAACATTATTGCTTTTCAAAATAGCTTTATTTTAAATACTGAAAGTGATTTCCAATCAAATACATTGATTGAATGATTGATTGATAGGCTAGAAACATTTATACCAACTATTTGTGCCAGCAAAACTGCATACTTCTCCACCATTCAATAAAAATCCCCAACATCACAATAGCCCAAAAGTACTAGTCACCCACAACAGCCCCCCAAAACCACCACCCCATTCTACCCCAAAACAAAAAAAGCACCCATCCCGAAGGATGAGTGCTTATGCATAGGACAGGAGAATGAAAAAATACTAAAAAAACATTATCCCTCCTTACAAAACCCTATGTATTAAACCGTTCAATCTCCCCACGACACGCAACAGCAACCTCCCCCTGCCTCGCCCGTGCAACCGCATTATCCTCAAACACATCACCCACAATAACAATATTCTCATCGTTCGTTCTATTAGCAGGCTCCGTATAATTAAACGATCCAAAGATAGTGACCGCATCATCAATAACCATAAGCTTGTGATGCAGCTTTCCAAGACCACCTTTGTTCCCTATAAGAGAAATAGAAATACCCGCCTCGGTGAGGTTATGAGTCGCTGCCCATTTTTGATTACCTTGAAGTCTATCGAGTACACCCGTTATCTGAACGCCTCGTTGCTGTGCTGCAATCAGTGCATCATCAATACCAGAACTTTGAGCAAAGGTAAAGACCGCAAAATCAATCCGCACCTGCGCCTTAAGAATCTGTTTCATAATCTCAAGCTCGGGTGTATGATCTGGTGAGAAGAGTGCCCTAATACGAATCCTATCGACACTACTATTTACCGGAGAGACACTTTTCATAATACTCTCCCTGCCAAACCTACCTGATCGAATCTCATTAAACTCAATACGGAATTGATCTGAGATCGTCTTATTATGAATGACTATCACATGATTGAGGTTTTTAGTTACCCCGGTATCCGTAAAGTTCGTTGAACCCGTAAGTACTGAGTCTCCACAGATCATAAACTTCTGATGAAAGATGGCACTATTAAAATCAACCTTCACGTCGATGTCTGCTCTGCACAAGGCACTAAAGAGTTCTCTGTTTATCTCATGGCTTCCCGATGGTTCAAAAGGGGCTGCTTGTTTTCTTGAAGCAAGGAGGTAATTCTGCTCAAGAACTAAGTCAATGACTACTCCCCGACTGCGTGCCCGTATCAGAGCTTCGGTAATCTCTGTGTTATCAATCTCTTGAACGGCAACACAAAGGTTTTCTCTCGGCTTTGCATCATCAATAAACCCGATGATTGGGTTTATTAATGAATCTGGGCCTCCCTGTTCTTTTGGACCTAAATACAGTTTAAAACTGCGTGCACTATAGCTCATTAGTAACGCTCCGCAATTTCAAGATACGGTGGTTGGCTTGCACCAAAGGTGAGGGATATTCCAATAAGCACACGAAAGATATCATCAACCATCCGTACATTATAGAGGTCTTGCCCTTTCTCTGCCTTTACAAACAAACCAAGGCCCGAAGGATAGGTAAAGCTCCCAAAGAGTGAAACATTATAGGGAGTAATCTCTGAATGATTCGAAGGCAAGTACTGAGCCGAGACCCCGTACCGTAGTTGCGTCATCTCATTAAACATCATAAGGTAGTGATGCCCTGCGAGCTCAAGCAAATATCTGTTCATAGAGTAAAACTCTGTATCCAGCGTATTAAACCCTGCAATGGTAAACCCAAAGAGCCTATTGATATATCGAGTATACCCAAGAGTCACCTCAAAGGCGTCTTCTACCATCCCGGTGCCCTCATGGAACCCCAATACCTTCATGAACTTTAATCTGCCCCGTACAAAATTTGTTGAGAACTCTCCACTCCTTCTATTCAGTTGATCACTCAGATTCATTGTCTCTAAATTATCGTACAGAGTACTACAGGTTGAGTCTGCATCTTCGGAACCCCCAAAGGTGCACCCTGCTTGACCATTAGAATAATGCCCATGTTCGACCACTGGAGTAATAAAACTATTGATACTACTCACGTATCGTGTAGGAGCATAAGAAACAAACGCCCTATAACTCGGCATAGTAACCGGCATTGAATTTTTATACAGCATCCGAATATGGGGATCAAAAACAATTGATGCTCTATGGTAGGTAGTGTCTTGATAGATCGTCGGTGATAGTTGATCTATAATTGGTATGTTCAGTATTGGCCGCGCCTCCATAACTACTTTCTCATTATAATCATTCCCCGTCGGAGTACTCCACCCTATAAATGGAGTCTCTTCGAGGGTTTGAAATTGAGAAAAGCCAGAACTTGAAAAAAGTAACACTACTATTACCATAACATACCATGCCCCATATAACTGTTTTGGCAAAGAAGGCGATACAGTGATATCTTCATCTGTACACTCTTCATCACAGAACGTTGAAGTGATAGTAATGTGTTTTCCTCTTTTACATTTTCTTAACGCTATGATACTTGCATTGCCAGTGAGTAACGTATTTTCCATCATTACACTCATAACACTGAACGGCCCGATTTCTCAAGGCGCTCATCGGCAGCATAGAACTCACTGCCGTGGGTATACCGAACTTTGAGAATAGAGAACTCATCTTCACTTTTACACAGTTCTTTAATTTTGCTAAAGTTACGGTTGCTGCATTTGGTGAGCCATACACTCTCAGAGAGTGCGAGGTTCTTTTGAAAGAGTCCTGATTGTTCCATGGATTGCAGTTTGTCTAATGGACACTGAATCACGGTCAGGAAATCGAAGTTGTTTGGAATTGTTATATTCATAATTTCTCATCTAAGATAGTTGTCTGCGTAACGTCATTGGTTCTTGTCTAGTAAAACCAATAGTGAATAACAAAAAGGGCATGAAGTGAGTCTCCATTACCCTTTCTGCTAAGGATAATGATATTCACTGTCACGGTAGATACTATGCTACGTCAGATGCCTCCTCATCAAGTCCAGACTCTTTTTCAAAATCGGCTTCGCGCCCTTCTTCTTCAAAGTCTATCAGCTCTTCTATCTCTTCTAAACTAAGGTCCCCCTCAGCATTGTCTGCTTTTGTCTTTTTATTTTTCTGGCGTAAGTATTTGCTATAAAACAGGTCACGTGATTGTTTATCTTCTTCATATACCAGTCTGGCCCACTTGCGAACTAATTTGAGTGACACATACATCAATGTAAGAGCTTTATCTCTAAGAATGCGCGTTTCAGAAAACACATTACCATCCATAGAAGAGCTTTTATGGCGTCTTCCCAATGTAGACCCAAGCTCTAATGCTTTTTCAAGCTCGACTTCGGTTACCATCATCTCTGCGAGCTCAGGAATCATCTCTTTACCAATTCTACCAAGGTCAAAGAGATCTTGTATGGTATCACTGATTCTGTTGCCCCCTGAGATTTTACTCACAATCGCCTTTTTTACTGGATCTTCATCACAAATAAATTTGATACGAGAGAGTAGCCGTTTTCTCAGTGCCTTTGCTTCTGCATAGAGCTCAGCCCAAGTTGGCCCAGTATCTTCGCCGGAATTGTGATTAATATTCATATTCGCTTGAGTAAAACGAGCTGATGCTATCCGTCTATAAAAAAGTTCCGCAATCGGATCCTTGAATCCTTCACCCTTAAATAATTCAAGATTACGCATCAGTACCTCATAATACCCTTCCACCTCTTGGAGATAGATATCATTAGGTACTGGTGCCACATGATATTTTGTCATCACCGTATTTTTAATGAGCTCATAATCTTCATTGTAAATTGCTCCGTAGCTTTGAGACATAGTAGCTACTGGAGATTCAGTAGTAGTGTTAGTAGTTGTTGTTTTATTGTTTTTATTTTTAGACGTCATTATATAACGCTCCATTAGGCTCTATAAGTAGAACCGCCCCTCTTGAGCCAAGAAAAAAGAGGACCAGTTATTCAATACAGATTAAACGCCTCAAAATCTTTTCATGTAACCCTACTGTTACATTTTTTTATTTATTTTTTCATTTAGTCTTGAATTATTGCAAAACACTATTTGAGTTATTTGAATAATGAGCGAAACTTTATAGTATACCTATCAAAAACCATCAAATTATTACACGTTCACTCCGTCGTACTTCACATATATTTGGAATAATTATTTTGTAGGCTCGGTTACTCCCCTGCAATTCCATAATAATTCCAGATCTATAGTGATAGTTTCCGCATTATGCAGTCCATCTTTTGATTAACCCAGAACATAAGCTGATTCATGCACTACAATTGAGATTCACGCTAAACACTTTCCCAAATATCTCAAAGACACCGGCACAATTCATTGCGTATAAGACATTATTCGTGTAGTGCTTTACATCTACGCCCTATAATATGACACAACTGCATTAGATTTGTTGATTCATGCGTTACCATTTTGATTTACGCTGTAGTCATAGGCCATTCACGAGTAACTCTTTTAGATTCACGCACTATTATTGACATTCATTCACTTAGTATTTTGATTCACGCACTGTAGCCCTGCACTATTCGTGGTATGTTACTGATTATTGCGGAATTATTAGGCTGTACGAGTGAAGTACTATGGACTATTGCTTAATTGGTAGGCTCCATTTGTAAAGGGTTATGGACTATTGCAGAATTGATAGGCTTCACGCCTTAGGACAACCTTACCACGAGGGAAAGCTTATGGATTCATTGGGAAAGTACATGTATACGGGGCATCAGCTGCGCTTCACGGCACTTATGCTCTACTATATGCCATCAGTGCTTGCTATTTGGTATAGTTAGGCAGGGACCGTTGCTGTCCGCAAAGGTATCAGGTACTACTATTTTGATTTGGGCTTGGGGTGTCAGTGACTATTGGGTATTGTGTGCCCTACCAGGCATGAAGTAATAGGTGATATAGTGAATGGGTGTTGAACCCTGTGCGCTCTGTATTGGAATCTCCAGTGCTACCCCACCCTCACCGGATCACTCGGGCAAAAGCCACTCCCATACAAAAACCCCAAGAACATGTCCCGAGCTGTACACAGAATCAGGCCTATCCAACTCTCTGCTCCTTCGACCAGATTCTTTATCATGATACCCCGTATAGCACATGCTATGCCCAGCATCGGCACGTTCCAGTGGTATTTCCTCTATATACTCCATAGAGCCGAGGACGTTGATTATTACATGAGGAAAGTCGTCCTTGAATGATGTGCTATAGTCCTTTATGACTGATGCATGGTAGGTGAAGCGGGTAACGTTTGTGAAACGGCAGCAGTGAATTTCATCTATATGGAAATTTATTGATGGCTTTTCGTGTTGTGTGAAGAATTAAATGAAGGCCCTTTGATAGGTAATAAATACAGCCAATTATTACATTTAGCTTTTCGTTCAGCTTCTTTTGCTTCACCCTCAAGGTCAGGTTGAATTGTATACCAATTAGTATTAAGAATATCGAAATACTTGTTAAAAAATATAGTTCAGAAAGGGCCCTCTATATCGAAGATTTGGAGTTTTGGGTGCTTTTACCCAGTAGGTATCGTTTTAATTGCCGCTGATCAATAGGTTAATGTGTTGAATATTGTGCTGGACACTTTTTTGAATTTTCTTGGTATACTATTATGTAGTACTTGGTAAATCGGGGGAACTCATGAAAACTAGAAATTCACTAATAGCAGTAATGGCCTGTATAACTCTGTGCACACAGGCATGTATCTTTCCTACATCTAACGCGGAATCAGAAGGCACTCTATCGAGCAATATTTCATCCCATGATGGGAATGAATTGTCCAGTTCAATAGCACAGGAAACAAATAATGTGTCACTTTCGGGTGTTTGGATTCGTGATGGTAGCGACGATACATTTCGTTTTAATCAAGGAAAGTATATTTACATTGAAGCTGATCCTGAACATGATTATCAGTGGATTGAATGGGGAGATTATTCAATTGAAAATGATAGTATTGTAATTTTACAGGCGAGTAATACATTGAATGAATTTTGCAGTATAAATACCCGTAATAATTCAAGTAGTATAACGTTTAGAAATGGTATAGTTTCTATAGAAATGAATAGTGGCTTGGCCAGTACTTTTTCAAAAATATCGAACAGTACAACGGTTCCTGCAGTAGGGCCATATGGGATCTGCACCTCTATTGACACTTTATCTGATGACGAATCAGAAGGCACTCTATCGAGCAACTCTTCGTCAGTTCAAGCTATATCGACCGAGTGTCTCAATCAGCTTTCTGGCGAGTGGGATGAGTATGTAAATAATGAGCTGTCTAGGCAGTATGACATTGAAAATGGTGAGTATTCTCTATATAACAACTGGCATTTTTCCCAAGATGGCACTATAGATTCTGCATGGGGTACCTTTTTAGTGCAAGGCGATTCCATCTTCTTAGAAGAATCATTATCTCGTGAATATATGGGCGAAGACGTTGATACTTATACTACAGAAAACTATCCGCACTATATAAAAATATTTGAATGTAGTAATGGGTATATCAAGGGATACTTGATTGAAAATGACACTCTTTTTGAGGGGCGCATTATTGAATTTAAGAGGAGTAGTGAAACCTCCAATGTCTCATCCCAAGAAAATATCCCACTAATATATTCCAATATAGGGACATTTAACTGTTTAACTTCAGATATGATTCAAGAGGGTAATCAGGTTTATGATGTGTCTATGTGGGGTGTCGATAGCGCTATGATCTACCAAGAATACACCGATCTTGGGGAGCAATATGTTGATACCGATTATGGAGTATTTAGAAATGATTCCTTATACATATACGCTTACAATTGGTCCGACAGGCCTGTAGACACATTGTACTATACATACTCTATGATTGCAGAAGATACACTAGAGCTTTCCATTAGGCCTATAAATTCAACAACCACGATTACTGTTTCGGTTGATTCAGAAGATGATTTGGTTGATTCAGAAGGTGATGGGTACGTTGAGGAGCTTACTGAATCTGATGAGGTGATTAGCTTCAAGTGCCCCAAGAAAACGCCACCTGAAAATAATTAATTAACTCGGTACAAATAGCATATGGTAAATTTGCTATTATTTAAAATGGGACTATAGCAGAATTTGTAGGTGAGTTTAAAGAAAAAAGTTGAGCAATAGCAGTTGATTTGTATAGTTTTTTCGTCTAAAAAACAACTTACATACTGCTATGCTCATTAAAACTGTTTTTTGGCTGTATGTAGTCCTTTAATTCTTTACACAACTAAAGAAGCACCCAATACTGCAACTTCTCTGATAAAAACACAGGTCCTGAACACGTCATTGACCACTCCCTAAGAGCACACTGCAACCTCCCGCTCTCTCCAGTGCAATTGCATAACCCTCAAACACATCAGCTACAATGATAATAACTCATCGTTAGTCGATGAGCAGCCTCTGTATAATAGCAACAATGCCTTCACACCAACACTCAGCTATTAACCCACCCTTACCGGATCACTCAGGCAAAAGCCACTCCCATACAAAAACTTCAAGAACATGTCCAGAGGTGTACACCGAACCAGGCCTATCCAGCTCTCTGCCCCTTCGACCAGATTCTTTTTCATGATACTCCGTATAGCACATACTATACCCGGCATCGGCACGCTCCAGTGGTATTTCCTCTATATACTCCATAGAGCCGAGGAAGTTGATTATTACATGAGGAAAGTCGTCCTTGAATGATGTGCTATAGTCCTTTATGACTGATGCATGATAGGTGAAGCAGGTAACGAGTGTTTGGTATCCTTCGCAGAGGTCTTGTTTTTTCCACACCTTATGCACAGAATGGATACTATAAGTAATAAATTTTTTCATTCAAATAAAGTTGGTTTTTATCTGTATAACTCTAGACACCTTTTAAAGCTGTAACGTTTGGACGAGTTGGCAGCGTTTTTGCACTTCAGTGTAAAGAAAAAAAGCCTGCGTGCCTCGGCTGTTGGTGGTTCGTAGGAATGGGCATGCCTTGGCATAATGTCTATTTGGGAGAAAATAAAATATTTTTGTATGAACGTAAGTAGGGATGCTGGTGTGAATATTTTAACAATTTGTTAATGATTATTAACTTAACTACTCAAATGTAAGATACCGAGATTCATAAAAAGAATCATGTACAAAGTGTAGAGAATCAGGTTGTTTTGAGTTACTCTGATTTAGTGATATACCTAATACAAATGGAGGGGTTATTGAATCGAAATTTATATTATTGTAATCTGTCGTAATTGTAAGCTCACCATTACCTGCTGGTAAAAAATCTGTTGCAATAGGCAAAATGGTTCCAATAAGGTTTACCAATTTTGATGTTCCAAGACTATCTCCAATTGTAATAGTAAAGTTGTGATTTGACAACCACGAATCACTTTCTTGAAAATAATAGCTTAGACTAATTCTGAGTGTATCTCCATTGTAAAACTGTTCAGCAGTAGATAAATTGATTGAAATAATTTCGAAGGATGGATCTTGGTCTTGTGTCTCCCTCAGGTCTTCAGATGTTTGATTTATAGAGCAACTTATTAACATTGTAAATAGTAAACAAATAATTTTTAGCATAAAATATTTCCTAAATAATTTAATTTCAATATAACGTCTTGAATTGAGCGGATCACTTGTGATACGGTCTCTAATGAATTGTTATATCGTCAGCTTGGCCGATATATGTCATATATTCAACATCGCGGCATATTTCTACCAAAGTCGAAAACTCAGTACCCACATTACCTTCATTACCTTGTCGCTGATTCCTATTATTGTAACAGTATTCTTTCAAAAATTCATTCTTGCAAGTGTCTTCAAAATTATAACAAGTACTAACATTGGGTCTAAGGTCTCTATATATTCTTCTACTTGAACATTTATCTCCTTTATATACATATTCTTTAATCTCGGTAATTGCTGTATCACTAAGATCTATTGTTGTGGTAAAATCAATACCAAATGGCGATATAGTCCAGCTGTTACAGTTATTTTTTATAAATGAAGGCGGTCTTCTATCATTCGGTCTATAAATATCATCCACCCAACAATTAAATTCTTGCATATAGGTAGTCGTTAAAGAATTATCAGTAAATTTCGCGAATGTTGATCGCTTAACAGCACTAATTCCGTATGAAATGTGTGTAGCACCCCTATAGCATGATGGATTTAACGAATCTACTACCCCTCTTTCAAATTCTTTCCATAAACCAATTAGTGTATTGGATTCTCCTATATACCTATCGAAACCGCAATCACTGTAAGGGGAAAACAAATGAAACTCACCATAAACAAGACGATAACTCAAAGAATAATCTTCTACTAATGGGACAGTATCCAACTCACCATTTGTACATTGATAATATTCACTCTTCAGATTTACAATCGAATCATTATAACTAACGATTTCATGAATGTTTTTTTGGGAATAGGAATAATCATAAGTTCCATTTTCAAGAACGTAATTATACCGGTTGTAGGCTTCGGTATAATTGACTTGTGCCACAAAACATTCTGTAGATTTACAGTCACCTGAATCGTTTCTCTGGGCATTAAAATACTCATATTGCGCACCCCAGAAACCAATTTCTGCTTCATTAAGAGCAATAACAGTATCTTGTGATGCTGCATTATTATCCGATTGATCATTATTAAAAAGGTCACAATTTAAAACAAGCAAAGAAGACAAAACAAAAAATGAAACACGTAAATATCGCATAAAATTCCATATTAGATAAATTGACAATAATTTTTCAAATATAAAAATTTCTACTCCACCATGGACGGTGGGTTAACAAAACAAATATATTTTCGTTCCTGCATAACAAACTATGCAGTTTCCCAAAGAGATACTCTTGCCCGTCCCTTGATCCCCAACAAGAATATTCCAATCGTCAATCCAATCAATACGGCAGTTTATTCAGAAAAAGGGAGGGGACTAGAGCCAAAAGAAATCCCCCCCCCCCCTCACCGGATCACTCGGGCAAAAGCCACTCCCATACAAAAATTTCAAGAACATGTCCAGAGGTGTACACAGAACCAGGCCTATCCAGCCCTCTGCCCCTTCGACCAGATTCTTCTTCATGATACTCCGCATAGCACATACTATGCCCGGCATCGGCACGTTCCAGTGGTATTTTCTCTATATACTCCATAGAGCCGAGAACGTTGATTATTGCATTGGGGAAATCATCTTTGAATGATGTGCTATAGTCCTTTATGACTGATGCATGGTGGGTGAAGTGGATAACCGCTCACTTGGACCTTACTCAACCAGTTGAAAAAACAGCACAGACTGAAACAGCATCACCATCAGATGAGGATTCACGACCTGAGTAACCAAACAAAAAGGGCCACCCACAAAGTAGATGGCCCATATATCCCTTAATAACAAGGATGTTCCTGGCTATAGGAAATTAATTATCTTACAGTCCGTTATTAAATTTCTTCAACAACAACATTATCAATAACTACATCAGCACTAATAGCACCAAGGTTAAATACAATTCGAGCATTCATATCAGTTTGATTCATAGTAAATTCATAACTATATGTACTCATTGTTTCTGTAACAGAAGTCTGTGGAATAGAACCATAGTTTGTCCATGGTGACCCATCAGTTTCAAGGTGCGCACTAATAGTACGCGCCCATGCCGCGCGAGCATCAAAACTAAAACGGTATCTTTTTCCAGACTCTAACGGTATGTTTCCTTGTAAGAACTGTACATTCCAATCAGAAGTTCCTGCATTTGAAATATTGACACTACATTCATTAGAATTAACAGTAGTATAAGCACTTGCACCTTCAAAATTTTGAAGTGTCCAGTCATTCGATCCGTTTCCAAAATCACCATTGGTCACAAGATTAACGCTTGATACCTCATCATTGACGGTAATAGATGCAGTCGCTTCAAATCCACCATAAGTCATGGTCATAGTAAACGTTCCAACTTCAGTTGCATTAAAACTTGCGTATTTAAACCAGCCACCACCAGTGGTAGTAAAGCTCGGGAGCCCGATTGACATTGTATTACCAAATTGGTCATACCCTGTATAGCTCACCGATACACCACTGTTAATTGTAGTAACGATTGGGCTTACTGCAATCGAACTGAGCACTGGAGGTTCATCAGCTACTTCAACAACGATCACGTTATCGATAATAACATCAGCACTGCTCCCCCCAATATTAAATGCAATGCGCGCATTCATATCAGTTTCACTCATAGTGAATTCTTGTGTGAATTTCTGCATTGATGTTGTTAGAGAAAAAGGCGAAGTATTTGAATAGTTAGTCCATGGTGAACCGTCTGTCTCAAGCTTAGCTTCAATGGTTCTATTTTGTACAGAACGAGCATCAAAACTAAAACGGTATTTTTTACCAGCTTCAAGAGGAATAGCTCCTTGAGTAATTTGTACACTCCATGCTGCAGAGCCCCCATCACTAATACCAGCATGTAACTGCTGTCCTGGCGCTCCGAGAGATGAAGTCCCACTACTTGCCCAGTTGGTTATGCCATTTGCAAAATCACCATTCAACACCATTGAGTATGCTGATCCATCATCTTCTACGGTAATGTTGGCTGTGGTAGAAAACTGTCCATAAGTCATTGTTACATTCCAGTTGCCCAATTCTTCTGCGTTAAATGTAGAACCAGTAACAGTACCTCCACCATTAACACTTAATACTGGCTGTGATAAAGCGATGACATTGCCATCTTGATCATAGCCACGATAAGTAAAATCAGCAGATGTTCCCAACTGAATAGTCATATCATCAACTTCAACTGACGTCAAAGTAGGCGACGGTTCATTAGTAAGTTCAATAAGTGAAATATTATCCACATGAACGCTTGCGTTACTTCCACCAAGATTGAATACAATACGCGCATTTAAGTCAGTTTCATCTGCAACAAAATCATGTACATAGGTTCTTTTATTGTAATCAGTTTCAAAGGCTGTGGTTTTAGAATAATTAATCCATGGTGATCCATCTGTTTCAACTTTAACTGATATAGTACGGCTACCACCAGAATATACTGTGAAAGCGAGACGATATTGCTTGCCACTCTCGATTGCCAGGTTACCCTGTCTAAACTGTATATTCCAGTCGTCAGTACCACCCTCTGTAATAGAAATTGAAGCACTGTAATTAATAATGCTCACATCCGCAACTGCTCCACCAGCATTACCCAGTTCCCATCCATCTGTTGATTGACTAAAATCTCCATTTACTATTTGTGAAGCAGGCAGTGCTACTGCAAAATCAAAACTCATGTTATCTGAGAGACTTGAAATATTGCTCAAAACGAGATCGGAATAATCACCGTCCCACCAACGTGCTTCAGGCTGTGTTTTAGCAGAAAAACTACTGTTATTTGCAGCATAGAAAAAGTCTTCAGCTTCACCGGAACTACGGTTGTTTTCTAAGTCATACTGGCCATCTGCTTGTACTACAGAGACTTTAAAATGCCTACTAGCCCAACGTTCATTATTACTGTTATTTCCATATTCATCAACATGCCAAATAAGTACTCCTTCACCAGGCATAGTCGAATGGCGATTCTCTTGTTTACGCGCTTCAATATAGTAACGCTCTTGAGCCTCTGCTGCATTTTGATAAATAAAAATATCTGCATCATTATTTGCTTCAACAAAGTGAGTACCTTGGTTTGAAGCAGTCAAGATTTGTGGAGTAATCCACCCCTCTGAATGTCTAAAATACGGATTAGGATACTTAGGATTGAGATTTCCACTTGAAGACATGAGGTCAAAAGTACCAGTACCGCGTGAGTCAGAATCATAATCATAGGTATCAGACCAGCTAAAAAGCATATGCCCATTCTCATGACAAAAAGTACCAAGTGTTAAATAACTACGCATATCCGTAACTTGATAATCCTTTGAAGATACCCCATTTGCAGTGAAGCCATATACCGTTGAACGGTGTGGCCATAAACCTTTACTCCAACCTGAACTACGATTCCCTGCATAATACAAGTTTATTGCATCAATGTAGGTATCATTGTCTGAATCAAATTGCGAGAATTCCATCCCCTCTACATCTCTCAGGTATTCAAGTGCTTCAAGAATAAGCTCACGTGCCTTAGGTCCTGCAGCTTCAGTGTAATTATCATAGTACGATTTTGGATGTATCGCTCTATAGTACGCCGTAACTACATTGGTGTAGTTTACATGACCATTTGAGATCTCATAGAAAAAATCATTTACTGATCCATTGTTTCCATTCGCAGAATACCCTGACTGCTGTAAGAAATTACTGACTTCAGATGGTGAGATTGATCCCTCTTGATCACTAAAATCAACAAGTATCGTAAGACCGAGTACATTCCCCGAAAGTCCATCAGCCGATACCGCCATTTGAGTACCTGCATTTTGGGTCCCTAACGAGCTGGCCGAAAACTCAAGAGTCTGTTCTTCTCTAGCGCGTCGTGCCTTTTGTCTACGAGATTTTTTCGAAAGCTTCAATCCCTTACGGATTACTTTGCCCTGTTTATTTTTTCGAACAGTAGTACGTTGTGCACGCATTTTGTTCGATTGATCAATATAACGTTCTTCAGTAGGTAAGAATTCACCACCATCTTCTGATACGTCTGCGTATACAATCCAGCCATCCGAATCTCTTACCAGTGTATAGCCATCTAATGTTTCTACGCGTTGGTAAAATTCATCACCCCAAACCTTAACCGGTACTACCGAACCATCTGGTTGTTTTAGGTTGAATGCTTCACCGTGTGAAGGAGCTGAATATGCCAGTATTGCTGTTAAAAATACTAAGCATAGCGCCTTTAATCCTAATTGTTTCATTGTGCCCTCTGTAATTATTTATATGGTGGCCCAAAGGTACAATGATTCTCGTACAATCGACACATGCCGTTGACTTATAAATGAATACCGTACTCAAAACGTACTTGTATTGAATAACGTAAGCGCAGTCAAAACGCAAAAAACACAATACTTGCTTACATGTATTTTTTTAGAAGTACTCTTAGGAAATGCTTATTCACAGAGGTATATATTGTATCGCTGTTAAACAATGGAATAGAGGGCTCTCGATTTTTAAGATTGTTTACGAAAGATAATGGAAATTGTTAATTCCACAATATGTAGCCATTTAATTAACTGTAATGCAGTACGATATGACAATATCTATGGAGATTGTCATATCGGATAAATCTCCAAGTAACTCTGATCGTGATCAGGGTTTTTCAAAGTAAAAAATGTAAAATGAGGCTTTAGGCTACATAAACCTATCATAAATATCGGGGGTTTACAATATCACTTAGGTCATATGCCATGCCTCATTATTTAATGATAGGCGAATTCAGATTAGAATTCGCCTATAGTAATTTCACACCACCATGGACGGTGGCCCTTTGTACAAAAATATTTTCTCCCCTGCATAACAATGCTGTCTCCCAAATAAACAACTTTGCCCATTCCTATATCCACCAACTATATGTGTCAGCAAAACAACACCCTTCTTCACCATTCAATAAAAAATCAGTAATGCTCACAATCACTCTCACACCATAGAATTAGGTACTAAAAAACCTACCCCATTTCAAATCACCAAGAAGTAAGCATAAAAACAAAACCCCACCCCCACAAAAGCCCAAAAGTACTAGTCACCCACAATAACAATATTCTCATCGTTAGTCCGGTTAGCAAGCTCCGTATAATTAAACGACCCAAAGATGGCGACCGCATCATCAAGCACCATAAGCTTATGATGCAGTTTACCAAGACCACCTTTATTCCCTATAAGAGAAATAGAAATATAGAGCAATTGAAAATCGATACTTCACACGGAGCAGTTTAATGAGTTTTGTAATTTTGATAATGGAGGCTCAATTGCCCCCAAAAGCTAGCATGGGTGTAGGCAACAACCCTGTAAATACATAGTGCATGAATATTTTTTGTGAAATCAGCAAGAGTACCACTCTCAAAACGACATTGGAAAGCTTTGAGTTCCCTATAGCGATAAGTGAGCCAGGTCAGTTCAATAAACTGCAAATAAAATCCGGACAACATAAATGAATAATTCATGTGATTTACGCAAGATGGATTTCACCTTCAGCTCTTAAAGTTGGCAGAAGGTTAGAGTGAGGATGAAATGGAATAATATTTATAAGCTATTCTTCTGCGCCACAATCACAATCAGGATCGTCACAATCAATTAACCCATCTTCATCATCATCTTTCTCATTATCACAGTAATGATCTTCAGTTACCGTAATACCATACCTTAAACATATGCTATCAGGATAACCTCTTTCATCAATTGAATTTTTACAAAATGGTCGAATCACTTCCGTACGACACACATCTAACTGTTTATATTTTGACCAATCTTCTGTACAATCAAAATCAGAATAGTCCACAATACCTGGCGAAGTATATGTAACGGTGCAAGATTTTCCATCATACTCATACCTTGTTTCTCTCAAAACACCTGTTTCAACTACATTATAAGACTGATAAACATTTAAGTCTATATCCACCTCTTCTTGCCAGTTGTTACAATCATATATTATATAATTAGAATCAAGCCCAATACTTGGATTAGACCAGGATATACTTTTACTAAAAACGTCATGTGCATAGCAATTAAATGAAAAGCTTCCTTTTATTACCATTTGATTATTTTGAACAGACATTTCCTGGACTGATTTTGTTACTGACAAACTTGGGAGCGTATCGGTTTTATGAATAACATTTTCAATACATTCACTTTTGGCGATATCTAAATATCTTTTATTGTCGGATACCATCCAAACACCGTCATCAAATGAATTCCCATTACCAATATATTTCTTATATAAACAATTTGAACGATAGTCTCTAAATGTATTATCAACAATTGAATATTTTTTGTCTATATTGCCAGGTTCGAATATAGTACCTTCTTCTTTGCAAGACTTTCTATTGGTCAATGAATACACACTGTCACTTACTATTTCAATCAATGAAATTTCTTCTAGATCAATGGTATAGGTATAGTCCTCTTGTTCTTTAATACGTTCGAGCTCTTGCCATGCTTCTAAAAATTCTATATAAGCCGAAACACAAGCCTCATCGGTACACGAATCATAATCACTGGCATCTAAATAGGCACTTTTTTTTAACTCAGCATTTTCAAATGCGGCATAAATGTCGCCATTTACATTGACAGGCTTCTCTTCATTTGATTCACCATTATTCATTGCACTAGAGTGCTCATAAGAACCACCTAAATCTGTAAATAATTGACTAGATCCTATAGCAGTTATTGAATTAGAAGATTCATTATTTGATTCACCATCGCTAATAGAAGAACTCACCAAAGTAGAAGATGATTCTTCATTGATTGCAACATCTGAATCCTCAAAGGGATTGCAAGATGCTAGAAGTAAAAAAAATAGTGATACAATAACTAAATAATGCATAATGAACCTCAAATACAAAAACACAAGGTTCAAAGGATACTAATTTTCATTATAAAATACTAGAGCTTCGTCTTCCCATATTCATTCTCATTGTACTTAATGATTGGTTATCTTGACCCTATCATTTCATAAACTACTGCTATGGAAACTTGGCCTTAGTGGCGGGAACACTTTCCACCAACGTTTGCAAAACGGCAGCTGTAAATCCCATCTTTAAGGGGATTAATTGATGCCTTTTGCTGTTGGGCTCAGTAGGTGATTATAGATGTTGTTTCACCTAAAAAATTTATTTACAACGGTTTAACCCGTAATTAGGACGATAGAGGGTGGGCACTTTAAATATTACACTTATTTTGATTAAATATTCGTTGGATTAAAAGACACATTCATTATATCAACGTCTTCTTTATGTAACCCGTATTTTATTACAATATTTTTTAATTCATTATATATTCGATTATATGGAACGACCATAAGCATCATCTTGTTATGAATTAAAATTGCGCCTTTCTCAGCAGCCATTAACTCCTGACCCAACATATCTGTTTTATATTTTTGCTCTAACCACCTATGTTCAGTAAGGTGTCCTTTAAAGTGCGCAGTGAATTCACCTTGTGTCCCATTGATCACATCAACTACATGCCAGTTCCAGTTACTTTTTGACCCTTCTAATGTTTGATTTAAAGATATCATTTTAATGACTGTTGCCCCCTTAGTAATAACCCAAAAATAAGAAGGCAGTGAAGTGGAAAAATTCCAGACGTCATCAACTGTTGGTGTTTTAGAGATAAATACTGAAGAATTTGGATTGTGAATATTGTTTAAAATTGTGTAATAATTTTGAGAAATAGAGTACCCTTCAAAATTTTCGACGTTAAATGAAATTGAATTAAATATAGGATTCCCATTTGAATCAGTTGTATTCCTATGTCCAGCGCACGAAACAAGAAGCATTAATACTGCTAACAATAAAATTTTCATACAAGTCCTTGGTTATTATTTATGAATACTGACATAAAACCAAATATAGTAATTAGCGCCACTAGGACGGTGGCGCCAACCGATGTAAAGAAATTTCTTCTATTTATCTATTCACTTTCCTATCACCTATTGGGCCCAACTACATAAGTACACAATATTGGCTACGTCTCTGGTAGAAACACAGGTACTGAGTACTTCATTGACCACTCCCTAGGAGCGCACTGCAATCTCCCGCTCTCTCCAGTGCAATTGCATAACCCTCAAACACATCATCTACAATGATACCGCCACATGAACCTCCAGCGCTAACCAACCCTTACCGGATCACTCGGGCAAAAGCCACTCCCATACAAAAATTTCAAGAACATGTCCAGAGGTGTACACAGAACCAGGCCTATCCAGCTCTCTGTCCCTTCGACCAGATTCTTTTTCATGATACTCCGTATAGCACATACTATGCCTGGCATCGGCACGTTCCAGCTGTATGTTCTCTATATACAACATAGAGCCGAGGAAGTTGATTATTGCATGAGGAAAATCGTCTTTGAATGATGCGTGAAAGGTGAAGCGGGTAACGTAGTAGAGTTTGCAGTAATTCCCTATTAAAAGGAATTATTGCATGCTATGCGTGTTGAAAGCAGTTGTCTTTGTATAGGTCTATGTGAAAAAAACTCACCCATCACTACCAAGCAAACATCTTCTCTCTATCATACTTAACATCTGCGGGTGAATCTATAATATTATAAATATCTTTGATAGTTATATTTCCCACAAAAGACACTTGACCGAAAAACGAATCTCGCAGTGAAGTATGCTGAAGATTATAAAACGCATCTACTTCAACCCCCAAATACCTAGTTAACTGCCAATAAACACCACCTCCAAGGCTATTAATAACTCCATTTGTAGGCAGATCTTCATATTGATAACTAATTGAATAATACGGCTTATATAGCGTAAATTTTGATTCAAAAATATTATTTACAAATCCTCTTATTATGAATCGTTCTATAATATGTAGCAAGCTTATTTCAAAATACACTTTGGGAATATAATCAGGCAAAAAGTAGTTTGGAACTACAATTCTATAATCACCAACCCCTTTATAAATCCTAGATGAATACAATATGTCCCTATACCCATAATCATTCATCATTCTTTTTGTAACCCTTCTTTTAGATACTTTCAGAGAAGTTGAAACAATTGTTTTATTTTTCATATCTATAATCAAGCTATCATTGAGTTGCCGAGGTTTTAGCATTGAATCATATGTTCGGGTACCGTGAGGAATATAAATATCCCCCCCTGATACCACCGAGGCTACTAAAGCTAAAGATATGATAGCTATATCTATTTTTTGTTTTCTTTGACTCAGCTTTTTTATACTATCACTCACCGTATTAAATATTACTGGATCAAGAGCAACAGTTGTCTTTGTATAGATTCTTAATGTATCGGCAAGATTGCGGAGTTCTCTAGGAATAAATATTTCATCATTATACATATATGACACTACTGATGTATTCATAAAGTCAACGACACTTTCCGCGTCAAATATTTCTATACCAGTTGTATCAATTTTTGAATCAATATATATTGCTTTTTCATTTGTAATATATTTAGGTTGAGCATAAGGTGATTCAAGTTTTAAAACCTCATAGTTAACAGATATTGACTTAGGGAATACCAAATAACTAACCAACAAAATAAGAGCAATTATGTTTTTCATTTTAATCATTTATTAAAGAGTTCATAAAATATAACTACTGCTGACTGGTAATTGCTTTTAACGTAGCAAAGCTTGCAGTAATTCCCCCTTAAAAGGAATTATTGCATGCTAGCGTATTGAGCCCAGTAGGTGACAACAGATACTGTCTCACCTAAATTTTTTATTTAAATCGGTTTTCACACGCAATTAGGATGATGGGGAGTGACAATTATGTTCTCCCCCATATACCCAGTGATTAATACACGGGATCCAGCTTAACAGAGCAGATACTCATCCAACCATTCTTTGTAATGAGCTTAACCATTTTGTTACCATCATCTGTCACCTGTATAGTACCATACGCATTAGTAAATGCTTCAGTACTACCCGTAGGTTTCATATTTGTCCAAGTATACTTCGGCCACTTGCCAAATTTTAATTGAAACTTTCTATCGCTAGGCGCTCCACTTGCCCAATGTACTGTTACAGTATAGGTACCTGCAGGAATATAGGTATTGGCCCATTGAGCCCGATATCCTGCCGATGCATTCGTCGTTTGTTTTGTACTGAATACGGGACAACTTCCTGTTGCATTTTTAGTCCCCATTCCATACAACGCAGCGTTATCAATTTTTAACAATGCCGTAGTAAAAGCATCAACAGTCTGAGACAAAGGAGAATATTTCTTGCTCGCATCCTTTGCACGTATCGAAAATGTATACTCGGTACCTCTCTGTAATTTTTTTACGACAGCATGTGTCTGAGTTCCAGGGAGCGAATAAGCATACGCACCATTTTTATACACAAGGTACTGTGTCACACCAATATCATCACTTGCTGCATCCCAGCTCAAATACACCTTACCCTGAGTGGTGTTAGTTACACGCAAGTTTTTGGGTGCAGTAGGTGGGTAAATATCACAGGGATTGCACGGCTGATCTGCATCCTTTTTAGTTGCAAGCTGGTTTCTGATATAATATCCTTGGAATCCATAGTTCCCATTCATTTCATAGGCAAGTGTACTCAGACTATTATCATGCCACATAGTTGATTGAAAGGCATTATCAAATGCCCATGCTGTCCAGCTCACTTTGCGCTTAGGATCATCCATCCAATTGAGCAATCCACTTCGATAGGTGATCACATTAGCGAGACCACCGTTACTACAGTTATTGAGTGGACACCCAACAGGAGTAGCCATGGTTTTACTGGTAAAGGATTGATACCCCCATTCAGTCATAAAAAGCGGATAGGTATCATCAGCCGAACCAGTATAGTTTTCTGGGTTAGATGAGTGCCCCGGATACAGGTGGAGTGTATACATAATAGGGTCATAGAGATTATAATCATTTCCCCCATTTATTTCCTTCACCTTCTGACTCCACGAAGGAGTCCCTACGATAAGAACCGTTTCTGTAATATCGAGTGTAATTCTCATATGATATAACAGATCCGTCATGACATCATTTTTAAACCGTGTCCACGACATATCACCACAGCACTGTGCATCAGCATTATTACTGATAGGTTCATTAACTAACTCAAACAAAATATTAGGATTGTCTTTATAGAGTGGCCCGTATCGCTCCCAAAATGCGAGAGCCACTTCTTTCATTGCCCCAGGCACAGCAATGCCTCCAACCTGAGGGTCTTTCCAGTTGTGCACAAAATGGAGATCAAGAATACAATAGACATCCAACTCGGTACACTCTTGGATTGCATCATCGATAACCCCATCCCATGCAACAGGTGAATCACTCCATTTGGGGATGGCTTCCCAACCACCTCCTGTAGAGTTATGGTCATTATCAGGATGGACCGGTAGACGCACTACCTTTGCATGAAACCCTTTGGTGTCACCATCCACTGCAAGTCTAATCGCAGCCCGTATATCATCCCCTACAATGGCAGAATTGAGATCATCATAGTGCGTAGCGGGTGTACGGTTTACATCTGTATAATAGATATCAGCCATAGAAACCCCTCTCAGCTGTACAACATTGCCTTCAGGGTCACACATCTTATTGCCACACCGTTGCAGTCGCGGTTTGGCTACGACACTACATACCGCTATTACCACTATGAGTATTAATTGTTTATTTAGACTATTCATTATATCAGATTCCTTAATTAAGTGCTGCGCGATATCAATCACTTATTGTTACACCCCAGTACAATTTTCCTAGAAATAGTATCCGGCAGCACATCCTGCCACTGCTCATGGTGCAGCAGTACATTAGTTATTCGGTCTCTGTGCCCCTGACACCATTCAGGCTTACTATACATTCTTCAGGAGAGTATATCCATTACTTTGAATACTGTGAATATCCTTTTACACTTGTGAACACTTTGAGTACATCATTCAAGTCTCAAAACGGGCATATCCTTTTGGGTACCAATGTGCGTGGGATGTAGGCAGGGGGCGTCATGTATATATGTAATCAACATATACTATTTCAAAAGATTATTTTTGTTGTAGCTTTTTGGGGTACAATACATCACTCACATTAACAATAGTCTCATCGTTCGTCCGGTTAGCAGTCTCCGTATAATTAGACGACCCAAAGATGGTGACCGCATCATCAAGCACCATGGTGAATTTTGATACTCAACTAAACGTTAGAGCATGACATCAAAAATGTTTTCAGGTTTTTTGAAGAGTGTTGCAATCCCAGTTTTTTACGAATATTTTTCCGAGATGATTCTACAGCTCCATAGCTCGTATTCATTTTTAAAGCGATTTCTTTTGAGCTAAACCCGAGCTGTATTGACCGTACAACACTTAACTCATTAGTGGTGAGCGCCAAGAAGGCATCCTCCATATTTGGCTGCTCTACCCCGCTGAGCGTTGTCGCTAATGATTCTATGTTCTCAATAATA
>JAOPTW010000025.1:0-52791 GCA_051532035.1 Fibrobacterales bacterium
GAAGGGAACTACTTTTGAAATAGTTATTCCAATTGCATAATCAATTGTAATAACTATTTCAAAAGATGGAAAACCTCGATACGCGCCAACACAACCTAGTGACCAATACATATTTAGCCTTTTTAGCTTACCATAAATTCGTATTTGTTTTCCCCGCTAATACAACATATTTCCAATACATTCTCATCAACATAGTATACTCTCTTTAAGGCACCTCTGGAGAACGCACAATGAAAAAAATTATGATCGTAGACGACGACATAGATATCATGAACCACCTTTGCTCAATTATTTCTACAGCGGGGTACGAAGTATGCTATGCATACGACGTAGAACAAGCGTTACGAGTAATCGAAGAATCAAAACCCGATATCCTTATCCAAGATATTGTTATGAGCCAACCCGATGACGGGATAGTATTTGTACAAGAACTCCGTTCAAAAGGGTATTCGCTTCCCATCATAATGCTCAGCAGTATCAATGCGATAACCGGACACACCTATGGAATCGACAACGACCTGCTTCCTGCAGATGCATTTTTAGACAAGCCTATTAAAAGTACCGTCCTTCTTGCTACTATTGAATCACTTCTCTCACAAGAAAAGGACTAATCATGCGTAGTATCGATACTCGAATTCTCACTCAAGAGATTGAAGCCCTTAAAGAGACTTACAGTAGTGGCCGTGAATCCCTCATGGCAATTTTTCAAGAACTCCAAGTCAAGTATGGCAATCTCACAGATATTATCATTCAAGAAGTTGCCCACGCCCTGGGAATACACCCTGCCGAAGCCGAGGGGGTTGCAACCTTTTACAGTTTTTATCACACTAAAGGTCAGAGCCATGGTAAAAACATCATTCGCCTCTGCCAAACCATATCCTGTGATATGCAAGGCAAAAGTAACATAGCCCGACAACTTGAAAATGAGTTAGGTATTTCCTTTGGTGAAACTACCAAAGATGGCATGTTTAGTTTAGTCTATACTAACTGCCTGGGCATGTGTGACCTCGGTCCAGCTGTACTCATAAACGACAAACTCTTTGCTCAAGTAACCACCGATAAAATTGTCGACCTTATTGAGGACTGCAAAAACGACTATGTGCTCCCACGCTATCCCCACACCAAAAAGTCGAACATTAAAAAACGCGGCCCTATTTTAAACCATGTCGGAGGATCTGCTCGAGGGCTTCAGCGCGCATTAACTATGAAGCGTTTCCAAGTCATTGCCGAAATAACCAAATCTAAATTGAAAGGACGAGGTGGCGCAGGGTTTCCTACTGGAATAAAATGGCAACTTGCCGGAGCAGCTCAGGGCCCGGAAAAATATATTGTCTGTAATGCCGATGAAGGAGAACCGGGCACCTTTAAAGATCGTCAACTCCTCTACGAACAGACCGAGCTTATGCTTGAAGGAATGGCCATTGCCGCCTATACGATAGGGGCACAGATTGGCTTTATTTACCTACGTGGCGAATACCTCTATATGAAAAGTCACATCGAAGAGATTATCAATACCATGCGTTCAAAAAAACATCTCGGAACTACTATTTTAGGAAGGGAGGGTTTTGATTTTGACGTTTCTGTTAGGCTCGGTGCAGGTGCCTATGTATGCGGTGAAGAAACAGCCCTTATAGAGTCTATGGAAGGGCGACGGGGTGAACCACTCAATCGTCCTCCCTATCCTGTTGTTGCGGGTTACAAAAACTGCCCTACGTCAGTAAACAATGTAGAGACCTTTATCAATGCGGCACTCATATGCGAAAATGGGGCTGATTGGTTTACCACCCTCGGAAGCGATGCCTCTACCGGCACAAAACTATTCAGTGTTTCTGGTGACTGCAACAATCCTGGTATCTATGAACTCTCACTCGGCATCACCATTAAGGATCTTCTCAGGGAAGTTGGTGGAGAAGGCGCAAAATCGGTTCAAGTAGGCGGAGCTTCGGGCCGTTGTCTTACCAAAACAGATTTTGACACCATTATAGGGTACGAAGGCGTCCCATCAGGGGGCTCTATTATCATATTTGGGCAGGAAAGAGACATGCTCGATGTTGCAAAAAACTTTATGGAATTTTTTGTCGAAGAGTCCTGTGGCCAGTGTACTCCCTGCAGAAGTGGTAACCTACGCCTCCTTAAAGGAATAGAAAGTCTAGAACAAGGAACCTGTTCATCTTCACAACTTCGTGAACTCCTAAAACTTTCTGAATCAATTCAAGTTGCCTCTAAATGTGGCTTAGGTCAAAGCAGCCCCAACGCATTTGTATCAATAATCGAAAACTTTCAGGAAGAAGCCCTCGGACGCCCTAGAACCCAAACAGAGGATGTATAACATGTCAGACGAAATCCTAGCCACAGTGAAAATTTCAATTGATGACTTCAACCTCGAAGTCCCCTTTGGCACTACCATCCTCGAAGCCACTCGTATGGTTGGTATCGACATCCCCACCCTCTGTTATCATGAAGACCTCTGTATTAGTGGAGTGTGTCGCATTTGTGTTGTAGAAGTCGAAGGAATGCCACTCCTGCAAGCTTCGTGCGCCTACCCCATTCATCAACCAATTAAAGTATTGACCCACACTCGTAAAGTACGACAAGCACGACGACATGTAGTAGACCTCATGCTTGCCGATCATGTGGGTGAGTGTTACTCCTGCGTAAGTAAACGTACCTGTGAACTGAGACAACTCGCCGATGACTATGGCGTTGAGCACTACCCTTTTGATCACGACAACAAGCCCATACACGGCACCGATGACTCCAGTTACTCCATCGTACGTGATATGGATAAATGTATCATGTGCCGTCGCTGTATACGCACCTGCGTCGACCTACAAGAGGTAGGAGTCTACGAAGCATACGGTAAAGGCGCCGATACCTATATCGGTATTTTTGGCGACAAACCCATGGGTGAAGTGGTATGCATAAACTGTGGTCAATGTGTCAATCGTTGCCCTACAGGAGCACTCCACGCCAAAGACCCTAGAGCGATGATATGGGATGCCATTGATGACCCTCAAAAGCATGTAGTTATTCAAACAGCCCCCGCCCCGCGATCGGCAATTGGCGAGTGTTTTGGTCAAGAGCCTGGAAAAGCCCTTACTCTAGAACTCAATACCGCACTCCGTGAGTGCGGGTTTGACAAAGTGTTTGACACCAATTTTTCGGCCGACCTCACCATTATGGAAGAGGGGAGCGAACTCATTGGGAGACTCTACAAAGCCCTTGTGAAAAAAGAACCTGTAGCCCTCCCCCAATACACCTCCTGCTCACCAGGGTGGGTTAAATACCTCGAACATTTCTATCCCGATATGATCCCCAATCTTTCGAGCGCTAAAAGCCCTCAACAAATGTTTGGCTCTGTCATAAAAACCTATTATGCTGAAAAACACAACATCGATCCTCGTAATGTCGTATCTGTTGCACTCATGCCCTGCTCTGCAAAAAAGTTTGAGTGCAATCGTCCCGAAATGAAAGACTCAGGATTAAAAGATGTTGATTTTGGGTTGACTACTCGCGAAATGGCGCAGATGATTAAAGAAGCGGGGATCGATCTTCCAAAAATGAATCAGTCGGGCTATGACGACCCTTTTGGAGATTGTGCTACCGGCTCTGGAGTCATATTTGGTGCCTCTGGTGGGGTTATGGAATCGGCAATACGCACTCTCTTCGACCTCGTGACTGGCTCAAAGATTGAAAACCTTTTTGATGGTGCCAATATTATTCCTGTGCGGGGCTTCAAAGAAGTAAAATACGCCGAGCTCACCATCGATACCGTAGGACCCGTTCCTGATATGCTCAAACATCTCGTACCCGATTTTGAATGGCTTAAAGGAGTAACCCTTAAAGTTGCAGTAACCCATGGTACTGCAAATGCAAAAAAAGTACTCGACGACATTGCCGCGGGCGGAACCTTTAGTCAGTGCCATTTTATTGAGTTTATGGCGTGCCCTGGGGGGTGCCTCGGTGGTGGAGGCATGCCTAAACCAACGAGTGCCACCATCCGCGCTGCTCGTGCCGAGGCTATTTATAGAGAAGACACCTCAAGTACCATTCGAAAATCCTACGAAAATCCAGCAGTAATCGAACTCTACAGTAAGTTCCTCCCTGGGGGGCCCTGTAGTAGTAAAAGCCATAAGCTGCTCCATACCCATTATGAAAATCGAGGAAAAAAAATGGTGTAATAAGATTCAACAATTTGATACACGCGAGTAAAGTGGCTTAACCGTCACTTTACTTCCCCTCCTCCCTCACAATAACGTATGTTTCATTACTCAAATAGAGGAGATACTATGACACAAGAGCATTGGAACACCATTTTTAGTAACACCAGTCAAGAGCAACTTGGGTGGTTCGAAAGTGAAGTATCACAAACTTTTTCACTCCTCGATCGTATCCCAAATCTCAAGGAAAAGCATGTCTTTGTTGCGGGAGTCGGTACCTCAATTCTTGCTGAATCTCTTATAGGTAAAACAGCGGTACTTACATTAAATGACCTGAGTGACAAAGCACTCACATTACTCAAACAACGATTACCAGAGAACACACAACCAATTGAGTGGGTTGCCGGGGATATCAGTACACGGCTTTCCATCGATCTTGAAAGTATCGATGTCTGGGTAGATCGAGCAGTCCTGCACTTCTTAACTGAAGAGAGAGATATTGACGCCTACTTTGCACAGCTCAGACAATCGCTCCACCACAAAGGCTATGTACTTATTGCTGAATTCTCTGATACCGGTGCTCCAAAGTGCGCCGGCCTTGAAGTACATCGCTACACAGAGGATGAGATAAGCCATAGACTCGGCTCTCAATTTACTTTGATTCACGCTGAGTCCTATACTTTTACCAATCCTAATGGAGATGCGCGCCCCTATATCTATACGTTATATCAAAAAGGGTAAAGCTGTCCTACCATACTCATACACAGTAACCCAAATACAGTCACCCCAGTGATTCTGTAGCAGATTACTCCATAGTCTCAATCTTCAATGTCGTTTTATTCGTTTTATAATCAACAACATCATCACCAAACGCCATAAAGACGTTCCCATTTGATAAGGATTCGAAGGATACCGCACCAACTGCTGCACTTTTAAAGTCAACGGAATCAACACCATTCATCTGAATTAACGAACCTGATGCTGAATATTTTCGATAGCAACCAAAATATGAACGTGAAGCATTACTATAGCCCAAGATAAAGTTACCATCATCAAGTTCTACCAAAGAACTATTATTAGACGCATTAGATTGGTCATAAACAATAGGAGAAGTTTCGTTTACTCCTGCATTAGAAAAAAGTTGTATTACCCCTTTATACCCATCAATAGAATTACGATAGGCGATTACAAATTTTCCATTAAGAGACTCTATGGCCATTGAATGCATATAAGAAGACAATGACGTCTCTTCCTTTACAACAGCACCTGACATTGGGTTGACAATTGTATACCTACCTTGATAAGACACCTGATTATATCCAACCTGTACTGAATAAAAAACAACAAGATTCCCGTCACTAAGTTCCTCGACAGCAAGCAGAATAGCTCCACGGCCTCCAGCATTTATAGGAGTTCCATCCATAGCGCCCTCACTAGTATATTTTTGTACTACTATCTCTTCTCCAGACACCATGTATGCGATAGCAAAACCCCCAGCAGCACACTCTGTTACCAACGAAGTATAAGCATCTCCATTACCAATTTTTGTAGCCAGTTTCGTATATTTACCATTTGAAGTAGATACTACAAATTCTCCATAGCCAGATGAAGGCTTATAGACCGCTACAAAATCACCATCTCCTATTGGAGCAAGGTCTATATATTCGATAGTATTGTATAATAAATTAACGTTTTTTCTTTTTTCAACTCCATACTCTGTATAAATAGAGAACTCACTATTATCACCATTCTCATAAGCAACGACTACATCATTACTGCGTAACACTGCTGTTGCTAATCTCCGTGCCACACCACTTGCTACAGTAATTTCTCCAATATTCACCCCAACAGATACCGCTCCTACCAATCCCCCATCGTCACTCGTTACAGAAACTATGGCCTTTCCAACGCCTGCACTCGTAATAAGGCCATTACTGTTCACCGTAACAACGTCCGTATTACTACTTCTCAATGTCACCTTTTTATTCGTCGCATTGTATGGCTCAAGCCTATATGAAATAGACTTATTCTCATTCAACGTCATAAAATTTTCATTTGCACCACTCGTAATAACCACCGCACTCACAGGAAACACCTCAACATCCCAGTGTGCACTAAGCGTGATATTTTCACTCACACTATTTTCATTAAAATCCCATTCTGTATCAGTACCCCCTACAAACCAGCCCGAAAACAGGTATTCTTTTCGTGTGGGGTTTGTTGGTTGAACTGCTTTTTGTCCCTCTTCTACCTCTATTGCATCGACTGCTGACCCCTCTTTTGAGTCAAAGGTTACCGTAAACAATTCGAGTACTTCAGAAGAAGAAACCGAGGACGACGACAGGATACTACTTGATGATTCCCGTGATGAAGATGAGATATCAATGATCCCTATACTTGAGCTACTCATCTCAACATCCGATGAACTTACTGAATCCCCATCACCTGTATCTTCTGAGCTATTCTCGTAATAATTTATAACCGTCACCTCAACCGTATCAAAGAGACTATGATACCCATCATCAGCTTGAGTAATAACCAAATATTCACCGACGTCACTATAGGTGTGTTCATATGTATCACCAAAATCATCGTCATCGTCAAAGCTATAAGAGTACTCTACTCGTTTTGAATCATCATCAAAAACAACAATATGAGCGACATATTTTTCGCCAACAAAGAGGGTTGTATCATTTCCCGTAAAAAAAGTGCTCGCCTTGGTATCTGGAACAGTGACTAAGGTCTCTGGCTGTTGTAATGTTATTGTTTCACTATTACGGGCAACAATTTCACCATTTCTATAACAGATATAATTTATGGCAACTTTTTTATTTTTCGGAATATCAAAAGTAAGAGTGACCTTCGCATCGCCCCGTATATCACCAACGCCTTCTTCCTCTTCAGTCTCACCATCATATACAATAGAAGCATAGATTGAATCAACCTCTATTGCCCCAAGAATTATCTCAACATCAAGACCAACGCTTTCGATTGATGCTTCAGTCTCTTTTTTATTCTCTGTATGAGTAGATTCTATGCATGCTCCCAAAAGTAGCACCGCGACAATCATAGTCGCTTTGATAATATTCATCATAAACCCTCGTAAAGATGTGTCCCTGTAAGTAAGGGCAAATGTAGAAATTTGAACTCTCATTCACTATTCCCTAATCAAATGTTTACAGAAGAACCATCACTCAGCCTGTTATTTTATAACAGACTGAGTACTAGCCACTACCTAAGCTCCGGGGTTATAATCTAACAGCGCCCTTCACATAGAACATACCATCTTTATAATACAACAGTGTAAGTATCGAGCCTTATCTACTCAAAAACATAGAGAGTTACCTATTTTATAGCCATCCTCTTTGCAGAATCTATCAATGGAACATACACAACAAAAACGTATCACTATTATCGGCAGTGGCTGGCTTGGACTCCCGCTTATAGCACAGTGTGTTGAAAAAGGGCACACAGTAAAGGCAACAACCACCTCTCCTCATCGCATCGCCACTATATCCGCAGTAGGTGCAGAAGCTTTTCTCTTTGACATAGCCCTCCCTGAACAGCATGATGCATCGCTCTTTCAGAGTGACGTATTGATCATCAACATTCCAGCAAAAAACATTACCGCCTTCAAAAGCCTTATCACACTCATAGAAGCCTCTTCTATACAATCGGTCTTACTCGTCAGTTCAACATCAGTGTATCAGGCAACCAACAGCACCGTAACAGAAAATGCGCCTACGGCATCAAACACACCACTGATAATGATTGAAAAAATGTTTGCTGAATCTCAACACTTTCAAACCACCATACTTCGTTTTGCCGGATTAATTGGTCCTCAGCGACATCCCGGAAGGTTTTTCTCTACAGGAAAATCAATCAATAATCCCAGTGCACCAGTTAACCTCATTCACCGTGATGACTGCCTAGGAATCATTAACGCCATAGTTACCCATGACGCATGGGGTGAAGTTTTTAATGGCTGCGCAGAGTCACACCCCTCAAAGATTGAATTTTATAGTAAAGCCGCTCAACAACTCAATCACCCAGAACCGCTCACTACCCCCAACAGTAATGCTCCGTATAAAAGAGTGGACGGCTCAAAGATATCACACACTCTGGGCTACCACTACAAATACCCCAACTGTATGGAATCACTCGACAGCATCACCCCATACTAAAAAGCATTTTTCAGTAGCATTGTAAATTATCCAGCACTGCAAAGCGCCTGTACTTCCGCAGGTAGAACAAGAATATATCTTTTTAACAACAGAAATATCCCCTATACGATATACGCTTACCTATAAAATTGATACATTTGGCCTTTTCACACATACGAAAGAGACACTATGCTCTATACCAGTTTAATACTGCTTCTTACCATTGTATCATTATCGTGGGGACGCAGTGCAAGCCTCTACGGTACCGTAACTCACGCCCAAACAGGTAAACCCCTCACCAATATTCAACTCTATCTCTTACCCGAAGACAAAATTGACACCACTGATCAATTGGGGAATTACTCATTTAGTGATTGCACGAGCGGCCTCCATGAACTTCAAGTTTGGGGAGACAGCCTTGAGCCAATCCTTCTAGAAAATATTTCAATTAATCTTGGCCAAGACTATGAACAGGCAGTAACACTACACCCCTTTCACCATAGTAATGCAGATACTCAAACCGATACTCTCTCCATAACATCTAATGAGACTATGAAAGTTACGGCGTCAAAAACCCATAAGCAAATGCGCCCAGGCAACAATGATTTTTCGAGTAAATACCAAGTATCACGCAGTGACATTCTGGATATGGCAGGTGATATGCAAGATGTAAACTATTATATCAAGACACTCCCTGGCTCAAGTAACAGCGCAGATAACCTTTCTAATCTCAATGTTCGAGGTGGCGGATCCAATGAGAACGCATACCTTATTGATGGCATCCCTATTTTTAATATTAACCATTTTGAAGACAACCAGCAAACGGGTGGAGGAATTAGCAACATCAACCCCCACTTTCTGTCGCGCATAGACTATATGACTGGTGGATTCCCTGCACACTACCCCGACAAACTCTCTTCGGTCATGAATATTATTTTTAAAAAAGGTTCAACAACAAACCACAGTGGCAAACTCACCTTTGACGCCGCAGGCGCTGGAGCAATGGTCGAAGGCCCTATCCCCTTTAGCAGCAAAAAAGCAAGTTATGGCGTGACCGTACGGAAAAGTGCACTTGACCTTCTGCAAAACACCGGTATTATAAACTTCCCCGGCATACCTCGCTATCAAAACTTTCATATAAAAACAAACTATCGTTTCGAAAACTCTGAGCTTTCACTTAACATACTGGGGGCTCAAGACGACTACGACGAACCTCTTGTATACAAACAAAAAGTCTACCCCGGCGATACAGTTATCCAACGCGATACGACAAAAACATTTTTTACTTCACATAACCTCTTTAGTTCTCTAAAGTGGACATCTTATTTAGATGATGGCCTCTTCAACATCTATGGCGCATGGAATACTCGAAACGTTGAGGAGAGATGGTGGCAAGACAGAGGGGTATATGTTACTACCCTCGACACCTTATTCAATTATCACAACATATTGAATGAGTCATCAGGAGGAAATCGCCTATTGTGGGGGAGTGACATTATCACAAACCTCACTGACAACCTCACTCTTCAAGGCGGAGTACTCAATCAATACAATTTAGTGAACGCCTCATTTGAAAATGAAGTAACTGCTCAAGACTACACCCAAAAGTATGACCAAGGATTTTATGACATAGCCCTCTATGGCGAGGCGATCTACCGATTCTCAAGTACCGACATAACAATGGGAGCAAGAACAACCTATGATGAATTCCTTAATACTACCGCAATCAGTCCCCACTATGGCATACAGTGGTACCCTACCAAAACAGTAACCCTTCGATCCGTTGGCGGAATCTACCATCAAAGCCCCGCAGTCTATTTTCAACAATCACCCAACCTCCCAATAGATTTTAGTGAAAGCATTCAGCAGGTATTCGGTATCGATTGGAACGCGTGGAACGCCTTAATATGTACATTTGAAACCTACGCTAAATTCAACAATGAAGTACATACTATTGAAGAGGCTATTTTTGACCGCTATACCAAGCGCACCTTTAGAATGATTGGAGTTGATGCGCATCTAAAAGGCACACTTCATAAAAGACTCAAAGCACAGGCAGGATTTTCCTATGCATACAACAAAGAGAAACGGGCAGGAAAGTGGTACCCTTATGAGAGTTCCTTACCCTGGTCTCTCTCAGCTCATCTTTTGTGGAATCCATGGCGCACTCTCAAAATAAGTACCCAATACTCAATGGCTGCCGGAAATTCTTATAGTAAATGGAATGAAGTCTTTTTAGAAGACCAAACAACAGGTGAAGCTACTATAAATGAGTCACAGAGATTTGCATATCGCCGTGATGCCACCCATGCGCTCAACCTAAGCATTAATTACACCTGGAATTTTGAATCCACAAGTATTCAATCATTTATTGATATTAAAAATATCTACAATCAAAAAAACATCTATACACAAGAAGAATTTAACTATCGCGAGGGATGGGGATTCTTTCCTGTAGGTGGCGTTGCGTTCAGCTTTTAAGAGAACCTAGTAGACATACTATTTCTACCATATAGCATCAGGGGTTTTATTAAAAAAGACCCCTAACCGCACCCCCCACTGATTCAGAGCATCTATCGAGGCAAACCTCTTATAAAGTGCAATATCAACCTTCCAAAATGTTACACCGAGAGAAAGAGTCTCACTCATCCCCCAGTTACATCACCTGCAGCGCCAATCGTCAAATACTACCCAAATATTGACACTAATCAAGGTACCCCACTCAAAATCAGTGTAAATTTAAAGTCAGAACAATAATGAGATCCTTATGAAAACATATCTTGAACAATATATAAAGCCCCTTATAGAAGAATACCCTGAAATTGGTACGATTCTAAACAACTACTCTGTCGGCTGTACCGATTGCAACGTGGGAACCTGTAAATTGATCGATATTTTGGAAATTCATAATCTCGATTCTGCAACAAGTACAGCGCTAATCAATGAAATGGGAAAAATCATCTATGGCGACACCCCTTTTGAAATCCCTGTAATTGAAGAGAAGAAAGCAGTAAATAAAGAATCCTATTCGCCTGCAATTCGTAAAATGATGAACGAACACGTCTATATTAAAAAGGTTATCGCCGCTATTCCTCACCTTGTGGAAGAACTGAAAGTTAATTTTAGCGAAACGGTACCCGATATTGAAAAGGCAATAGATTTTATTCGCAATTATGCTGACGGCTATCACCACGCTAAAGAAGAAGATATTCTATTTGGTTTTTTTGATCCTGAGCTAGACATACTCAAAGTGATGTATACTGATCACGACACTGGTAGAAATTTTGTAAAAAACACAATCACCGCTATAGCAGAAAAAAATACACAAGGAATCGAAGAGCATCTATCAGGCTATGCAGCGCTTCTCACTGAGCATATCAAAAAAGAGGATGAGATACTCTTCCCTTGGATGGATAGAACCCTTACGGATAAACAGATTGGTGAGCTCTATTCTCAGTGTGTTGCGGTAGACGCTACCTTTGGTTCAAAACCTTTGGAATATGAAGATTTTGCAAGTCAGATGGAAAAGAGATTCTCACACAATTAGATACAAAAAATGCCCGAGAAGATCTGGGGAACTCCATCGGGCATCTTGTATTGATAATGAATCTGCACTAATTACTGGGGGTTATATTAGCGCAGACACCTATCAAAATCTATGTATTGTATATCAACTATAATTCCAATGCATTAAAATTTATTTGTTCACGCCAACTACCTGTTGGCCCATAATCCCCACTCGCACCTTCGAGTTTTCCATCTTTTTGATTCCCCGACCGGTCCTCTACCCTAAACACATCATTAGCCACATAATCAAAATCATAACTTACAATAAGATCACTGTTATAATCCAACTGTTCTGTAACACTATACAGGTGGGCCTCTATTTCCGCTGCCGTGCGAACCCTATTCCAGATACGTACGTTGTCTACTCTACCATCAAAATGACCATCGGAATAAACGGCACTTTTGCCAATATAATTCACATAACGATCTACACTTTCAGGAACCACCTTACTACCCACATCAACACTTTTTCTTAATATGCCATTGATATACATTGATACTGTCCCTAAAGTTGATACTGAGACCGCTACATGAGTCCACTGCCCTTTTACAAACGCAGAATCAAGAGACGTTCCGGACCAATCCCCTGCACTAGTACCGCTATTAGCATTAAGTACATTAAACTTAAGAGGATTATTATTTCCACTCTTCACACCCAACCCTAGCACTACGGTAAACTTATGCATTCCATTTGAAAGATGTACAATGGGAGCATGATCTTCAAAGGTATCCCATATGACCCATGCCTCAATGGTCATACCTTGGCTTTCCCAATCATCATTAAAATGAGGAAGTCTAACATAACTCGACGCATAGATATTTATAACTTCTGTTTCATCAACAAAAACTGATGATGAACTCTGTGATGAAGATAATTCCTGAGATGACAATTCTACCGAAGACGACTCTATACTCGAAAGGCTCACACTACTCGAAGAGAGTGCGACCATTGATGATGAACTCGAAATAGAAACAGATGAAGAGGATACAAGTACCACAGCACTTGATGAGAGAGCCACTGAACTCACACTTACAATTGAACTTTCTTCACCAGACGAAGATTCTACTATAGAGGAGGACACCCCTACTACCGTATCAACGGTAATGGTTGAACTTACAAGAGTAGCACTACTCAACAAATCAGTTACAGAAGACAACTCAGTACTTGTAGTATCGACAATTATGCTTGAAGAGAAAATAGATGTTTGAGACGACAAGCTCACCTCTTCTAATGAAGAGGCGGCTAGGGACCATGCATGTGAGCTCATCGTACTCAAAACATCTGAGGGGACATTACTGCTTCGATCACCGACAGGTGTCTGCATAGCAGAAGATTGTACTGCATCATTTTGAGCAAATTGGTTTGCGATACTTTGAAAGGCCGCTACCGAAGTAAGCTCCTCCGTTTTAAAATTTTCAAGCAACTCTTTTAAAAGAGTATACTCTGCCACAAGAACAGAATCACTTTGTGTTGAAACAAGTGAAAGTGCCTCAGTGTTATACAACTCTAAAGAATCTACCGTTGACTGAAACTGTATTATCTCCACATTGAGTTTCTCAACACGTTCTCCAAGCGCACTTTCAAATACTGCATGACGACTGGGGTCCGTTTCTTTTGACAGCGCTTGACCTATAAGTATTAATGTATCAGTCAAGAGCTCTATTTCGTTCAAGGTAATTGTAAGATTTTCAATATCCGGATGAGTCTCTATTGATTCGACCTCATCAACTTCAGCAATGAGCACAGCATCAGTATCACCACAACAAACTACCATGAGGGAGAAACTGATAATCCCCATCATTTTAATTACATGCTGTATTGCGACTACTTGATACATACATTCCCCAATGGAACTATTAGATTTCTGAATTTCAGAAGTCTCCATTCTAATAGTTTGCGCCCGAGTGCTATTTACTTTGTGTGTGTGTGTTTGAATAGCTGCACATGGAGTACACCTAATCACTTTCCCGGTCTAAAGGTATATTAATTTTTATTATTACTCACCAAATTTTACATTATTAATACCACGACTAGCGAGTCACCTCAATTTTTGGCGATACTACACCCCATTTAACACTCAGTAAAGTAATATTTTACAATATACACATATATACATCCTAAAATAATTAAATACTTTACTCACTAAATTAGAACATAACACAAACATAACCCAACCACTATAGCACACCATCTTTCATTTTGTTCCATAAAAAAAGGGAGTATTACTACTCCCTGACCTGACTATAGGTACGACTACCACACATGTAAAATGCTATTTAAAGCGATAATAAAGCACCTGCCCATAGACAGGGAGACCAACATTTACAGCGCCAGCCACCCCCACATGGCGCGACACCATCTCACCAGAAAGACTATAGAATTGCAACTCTTGAGCCCCCAAAGGCACCGCCATCTTTTCACCTACACCACCAACAACAATACCATCTTTCAATGACTCACCAAAAACCTCATACTGCAACGGTGAAGGCAACGCACTTGAATCCCCCTCTCCTGACTCATCATCGCTCGAATCATCTGCATCACTACTCGAATCACCTGCACCACTACTCTCTACGTCCACTACATCACTACTCTCACTCATACCCTCATCACTCGAAACCACCTCAACGGATGATGAACCTTCAACAGAGACACGGTACTCTCCTGCAACACAAACAACTGAATGCTCACGCTCCACCGAAACCTCAATTCTCGCATAGAGCACGCCGCGCTCACTATCAATTGACCACAACCCCGCAGACCCACCCTCACCAAGGAGCCTCGTATAATCCCCCACATACTTCAACGAATCATCATTGTGGAGCACCGCAACATAGTTTGTATCAAGAAGATTAATTTTTACGATATAATTACGAGATTCTGGTTTCCCAGCATACTCCCCTATACTCGCCCCAATGGTCACGGCAATCTCACCAGACCCTTTAGATATACTAAATATCGTTTGAGCATACTCATCACGGGTATATCCATTTGACTCACCATCATCATCATACATTGTAAATGAAGTTTTTCCTGCTTGCTTAGGATACACATCAAGAGTAAGAGGGTCAGGATGAATTGCAAGATCAATATTATAAGCCTCTGGGCCCATGGGAATTATCGAACCACGCTTCACAAACAACGGAATATGCCTATCGTTTGATTCGCTTACATCATAATTAACAATGGATCCCCCTGCAAAAATTGTATGATCCCAGTAATCAACCCATTCTTCACCTTCAGGAAGCCACACCGGCATTTTTTCATCCGACCAATCAGCGCGTTTTTTATAGACCGGAGCAACCAGAAACTCTTCACCAAACATATAAGAATACCGAATATCATCACGCTGCCCCGGATAAGCCAACTTAAAAGGACGAGTCAGCGGCATCGCCTTGTCATAAATATCCCACACATAGGTATAGATATAGGGCAGAAGCCTATAACGCAACATCCGAGAAAAATGAGAATTCTCTTCAACGTTATCACCCCACGACCATACATCGCGATCAACCCCCGCACCATGATTACGGGTAAAAGGAGAAAAATCTGCATGCTGTATCCAGCGATTTGCAAGCTCAGGATCCTCTCCCCGCAAATGCCCCGGGCAATCTGCATGAACGTAGGACCATCCACCCATTGAACCATCTTCACTATAGACTGTCGCGTCAATCGCCTCCTGAAGCCCTTCCCAGCTCCCATCATTATCACCAGTCCAGTGCATCGGCATTGACTTCTCTATTTCATCTTCATTGGGAGCCTTTAACTCCCCCATATCTCCCCATTTATCAGGACTCTCATAATTCATTCGGTTGGGCCGCATATAGTGACGCGCCATAAAGATTCGACGCTTATCATCACCCCACACCTCTCGAAGCAAGTCCCACACTTGTGATTCATAATCTGAACCACCTGTCCAAAAATCAAGCCACACAACATCAACACCCCACTCGAGATGCTCACGCATTTTTTCAAGCCAATCATACCCAAAACCACCGGAGTGATAATTAAGTACTACCTTAAACCCCATAGCGTGGAGAGAGTCAATCATCTTTTCGGGATCAGGGAACCGCTCATAACTCCATTCCATATTTTTAAGGTCATTATCCCAACCCCACTCTTTATTATTCCAAAACATATCCAGCACCATAACATCAGCAGGGTGCTTGTGATCACCATACTGGTTATCTATACCACGAAGGGCTTCCGCATGATCAATAAAGGAACCTTGATACCCATAACCATTATCCTCACCCCAATACGATTGCCAAAAACCAAGAGACCACTTGGGTATCATCGGTTCAGTATGCGGATCATTCAAATTAATCACAGGGTTAATACTCCCCTGCTCAACCATCTCTATATCATCAGTGGATTGTTCATCGCCATATTTTGGCTTATAAGTATCATCAGCTGCAAACAGCGCTGTAGTGATAATACATACAGAAAGTGCAGATTTGATACATACACCTAAACTATTCTTCTTTAGAAATTTCATTAGAGCCCTCTGTAAATTTGTGCGCAAGCCCCAGCAATCGCTATTGTCGCCAAAAATAATCTCTTGTATACAGATCTACAACGAATATTGAGAACCTACCAATCAATCATATTTGTAGCGGCAACAATTTCAAAACACCTATTCAATTCTTAGAACTGATTTCAGTCTACACTATTTTATTGTGCACCACTATTACTATCCACCTTTTAAAGGCGAACAATTTAAACTATAGACATTTGTATTATATAGGATGGGAGCACCTCAATGAAAACAATAGATGCACACCCAAAAAACAGGATCATTTAAATATTAGTCAACAAAAGTGTATACACTTGCACAAAAATTTTCACACGAATAATATCGAGGGCACGGCTCTTAACCCACCACGACTGCAAATATTCAGAATAGCCACCAAAGAGCAAGGCATCATTTTTTGAAAAACGTTAATACTATATAATGGATTAAAGTTTATCTCTGTCTAAAATCAACTTGAGGGTGCCAATTACCTAAATACCCTAATGCACCGGTCATCCCCCTCAAGTTTCCATACGTATTTTTACCTGATTTATCCTGCACCTTTAGCGGACCATAAGGATCATATTCAAAATCATAACTCAAAAGTAATCCAGATGTGTCCTCTAATAACTCTGTGGTATGATAGAGGTTATCCACTATTTCATCTGCGGTCCGGGCACGATTCCAAATACGGACATTATCCATACGCCCATAAAAATGACCATCTAAGGGCTCTTCACTTTTCCCAAGGTAATTAACCCAACGCGCAGTATTTACCGGCACAGCCTTGCGCCCACTTTCAGTCCGCACTTTCTCTTCTCCATCTATATAAAAAGAAGCCACACCATTCGGAGTTACTGTTATTGCTACATGGCTCCATTTATGAGGAACAAAAACACTATCGAGACTCAAGCCCCCCCATGACCCTTCATCAGTACCATCTTTTGCATTGCACACCGTATACTGCAATTTGTAATTTGATCCTTCAATGACAACACCAAGGGCTATCATATAGTTATTATATTGCCCATTAGAAAGATGGATAAGGTGCGCATATTGCTCTATCTTATCCCATTCAACCCAAAGTTCCATAGTAAGTCCATTACCCTGGAAGTCAGCATTCACACCATTCTCAATCTGCACGTACTCATTTGATGCTTTGACATTCAACACTTCTGTAGTATCAGCCAATACCGATGGCGTAACGAATGAATTATTTTCTGATGACGATGCCCCCTTAGACTCTGCTGATTCCACCAAGGTCGATGAACTCACCTCACGTCCTGTGGAGTACCGTTCTTCGGAAGAAATACTCGCCTCCATTGCGTCACTAGAGACAACAGCCAACTCATCACTCACCCCCACCGACTCACTACTTGAACTCAATTTCTCACCATGGGAATACACCGCAACAACTGAAGACTCTTCTATACTTGGAGGCAAGGTTACCATAGATAAACCCGTTTGATCACTACTACTCAACTCTAATACCCTCTCGCCCTCGCGATCTCCCTCTTCTAACAGGAGATGGGCAATATTATTATCAATCACCTGAAGGATTTCTGTTTTAGTGTGGGTCAAATGGTCAATTTCTTGGCGCACAGATGCAGCACTATCTGTTTCATTAATAGACTCATAATAGTCGATCTTTTTTTCAGAGTCGACAACAATAGAATCATACACTCTTACAAAGTCATCAATCTGAATATTAAGAAGGTCAACCTTTTTACCAAGAGCCTTTTCAAAAGCTTTTATACGGACCGAATCCGTTTCATTGTTTAATACTGAATTAACCCGGTTTATAGTATCAGTCAATGCTATCAGAGCATTGACTCTCGGGTTTAATGAATTTTGAGATTCTTCTTCCGCTATGTCATCTTCAAATTCTTCGAATGATAAAGGTTCGAGCGATTTCGTACACTGCATCAAACTCATTAAACATAATAGAGTGAATAAAAGTTTTCTGCTGATCTGCCCAACTAAATTGTACGTTAAGAAATACATTGTCTGCCCCATTTATAAAGTATCAAAAGAATGCCACTATTGTTTGACATTCACAATACCTGCTGTGTCCCCGTTCCATAGATGCATCTTGAATATATACCTGATCATATCTCCGGTATTCTTCTTGATTTTCTACAAATTTTCATCTCACTCGATAAGTTCATTACCGAACATCGGCAAACATAGCAAACAGCACGAAGCAACTCACCCACTTTACGTACATTTTACATATAGACTCCATTTATCTCTGTAGTCGGTTGTACTTTTTGAGCCTTTATAACTGCATTTGATCCGTCTTATAACCCTTTTATTTCTAACCCACTTGTACCATTTCGCATTTCGTCAACAAATGTCAACAACAATACCCCCAAATATCTTTTATAACGATCTTATAAGAAAATTATAAGATAATTTTATCCCACACACACATTTGATAGTGTCAACACTTAAGTGACACATATAGTCGGGGGACAAAATGAAAGGGATAGAATTTATACTCAGTGGCATAACAAGCATACTATTGGTCAGTTTTTCAATTCATGAGTTTTCACAAGCAGGTAATTACACAATAGAATTGATCAGCGCAAATGACCTATTTTGTGAAGAGGTACCACAATGAGAGTAATAGAATACGACATAACAGAAACAGAAGCGGGATACTCAATGCGGAAGCATCGATAAGCTTATAGCGAGAACAGAACAAAGGAACCAAAAACACCTGAGATTATTTTGAATGCCCAAGCAGATATTTCATTAGAATAAACTCTTTGAATATCTGCGGAAAGAGCCAATAGCGGGACACCTATTGGCTCTTTTTTATGAACTCTCCCCCATATATAGGCTAAAAAATGCTACATTTAGCCTCTAAAATACCCTTTTTGAGCGTTTTTATGAATTATATATCGACCCGTGGCGGAATGGAGCCTCAACAATTTTCTGACATCCTTCTTGGTGGCCTTGCCCCCGACGGCGGTTTGACTATTCCAGAATCCTATCCCCAGTTTTCACTTTCAGAATTAACCGATATGGCTTCTCTCAGCTATGCTGACCTTGCCTATAGTGTCATTTCTAAGCTTGCCACGGATATTGACCCCACGGACCTTAAAACAATTATCGATGCTACCTATACTTCTAAAGTATATTGTAATGGCCGTGAAACTGAAAAAGCGACTGAAATTACCCCACTAACCAAACTTGATGAGACACTCTTTCTACAAGAGCTCTCTAACGGCCCAACACTCGCCTTTAAAGATATGGCAATGCAACTCCTTGGCAACCTTTTTGAATACGTATTAGAAAAACGCAATCAGTCCATTAACATTGTTGGTGCAACCTCTGGTGATACCGGTTCTGCAGCGGAATATGCGATGCGTGGAAAAAAGGGTGTCAATGTTTTCATGCTCTCACCGAAAGGTAAAATGAGCGATTTCCAACGCGCTCAAATGTTTAGCCTTCAAGACAACAACATTTTTAACATAACCATCCCTTCATTTTTTGATGGTTGTCAAGACCTTGTTAAAGCAGTCAACAATGATGCACGCTTTAAAAAAGAGTATCAAGTGGGCGCCGTAAACTCCATTAACTGGGGACGTATTGTTGCACAAGTAGTTTATTACTTCAAAGGCTACCTCTCAGCCGCCCCAACTGTTGGCGATGCTGTCGACTTTACGGTACCTTCAGGTAATTTTGGCAATGTTTGTGCGGGCCATATAGCACGTATGATGGGTGTCCCTATCAGAAACCTCGTTGTTGCGACAAATGAAAATGATGTACTCGACGAATTTTTCAAAACTGGCGCCTACCTTCCACGCCCCGATAAAAAAGTGTTTCAAACCTCAAGCCCATCAATGGACATTTCAAAAGCATCAAACCTCGAACGTTTTGTTTTTGACCTCGTCGGTCGCGATGCAAATAAACTCGCAGACTTCTGGAAAGATGTTGAATCCGGAAAAGGCTTTACTCTCGATGCAGCTACAACCGCAGAGATGAAAGAACGCTATGGCTTTCTCTCTCAAAAAAGTACACACGCTGAGCGCCTCGCCTCCATTAAAGAAGTATTCGAAACCTATAAACTCGAGATAGATACGCACACTGCCGATGGATATCACGCAGCGAAAATACATCGCGACCCTAAAGTACCAATGGTCATAACCGAAACTGCACTTGCGTGTAAATTTAGAGAGTCCATTGTCGAAGCTCTCGGCACTGAACCCCATCGCCCCGAACATCTTAAAGGGATTGAGGATCTGCCTCAACGTTCATTCGACATTGAGAATGACATTGATGTACTTAAGAAATTTATTACGGATAATTTGAAATAATATTTCAGTTCATAAGCTTTCAGCCAGACTCATCTCAATGGGTCTGGCTTTTTTAATTTCCAAACAACCAAACTATCGGTATTTCTTCAAACAATACAACAATTTTACACTGCTTAACATACCTCCATCACAACCCCCTTCGCCTGTAAATTTATTTACACGACACACTACAGTACAACCAAATTCCTCAACCTCTGTATCCCTAACTTTACTTGAATAGCCCACAGAGAATCCTACATTTGTAATCTATGGTACATCACCATTGCGTAAACTCATCCCCTGTTACTCTTTATACAGACTGGACCTATTTAACTTAATGAGTTTATACAACCCTTAACGCCTCTACAAGAAAAACGATATAATGACTTTTATAAAAACAGCACTTTACATTTTAATCCTTACAGCCATTGCTCATGCACAACTCCCTCCAATCAAACGCATGCCCCTGGTACCATCAATGGGAACCAAGGGACTCGCAATAGTAATTTCATTTACTGACACTCCTCACAAAAACAAAAGAGCACCATCCGCTATTGAATCAATGTACAACCAACCGGGCTATGCACGATATGGCAACAATGGCTCAATACGAGATTATTTTATTGCAGTGAGTAATGGCGCACTGGATATATCACATACCGTAATCCACTATATCGCCGAGCACCCTAAAGAGTACTACGACTACCATCAACACCTGTCAGAACAACACACTCTTCTTGATGAAGTCCTAGAGTGGCTCACTAATGGAACCGGTATAGACCCAAGCCTCTATGACAGTGATGCAAATGGCATTATCGACGCCCTCACCCTGCTTTACGCCGACACACCGACAGGTAACTGGGGGGATTCACTGTGGCCTCATGTGAGCACATTGGAGCACACTCTTTCATGGAACGATCACACCGTTGATCGCTATGCAGTTATCCCGCTCTATACACACTCAATTGGCCAACTTACTATTGGAACCATCTGTCACGAACTGGGACACCTTCTTTTTGATTGGCCCGACATTATATCTTCCAATACTTCCGCTGCAAATCACATTGGCCTTATGGGCACCGGACTCAACCCGAGTAACCCACTCCCTCCTTCGCCACTCTATAGAAGTCACGAAGGGTGGTCTTCTACTCACAACCTACCTACAAACTACGATACCACTATTACCCTCTCTACCCAGTTTAATGCCCCGATCTATACTATACAGAATCCTAAGAAACCGGGTGAATATCTTATACTTGAGTATCGCAAACAAGAAGAACGTCATGCAGCAAGTAACATGACAGGATTACTCATCTATCACATTGCTCCAGTCGACTCATCACTCTGCCAGAGCGAAAGCCCCTGTTTTCCAAAAACAACCTTACTCGATCAAAACAACCTCTATTGGGAAGACGGTACTGAAATACCTATTTCCTTTTCACTCGGGCGTACCTATGGAGCAACACTTTCACTTACTATTGAAAGTACTATTGCATTACCTGAATTACCTGAATTACCTACCCTCTCAACACCACTCTTTTCCCTTACCCAAACAGAGAACACTGTGACAATCACTTCAACTACTGATAGTCCTTTTACAGTAACCATTTTTTCTCTCACTGGAATAGAACTGGTAAGTAACACAGTCAGAAGCGAAACATATTCCATAGAGAAAAGAAACCTCTTCCCCGGAATAAACCATCTCTATATCAAGGGTAAAAACACCAGCAAACATTTTGCTATAGGGCAGTGGTAGCACTGTAGCTGCCTGAAGTAAGCCTCCCAATATAGATTGACTCAGTCAAATGAGGACGATGCATCTCTATCACTCCCAACTATAAAGACTCATCGGCACAAAATGTTTTCAATTCTTCTTCATACCAGTCTAACTGGGCTTGAATACGATACGCTCGATTGGTATTTAAACCAACAAGCAGTGCATTTTGATGGACCCTACTCCACCACCGTTCTTCAAAGCCTGGGCCCCCATTTTGAGGAAGATCAAAATAATCATAATAAAATTCTGCGTCATTTTCATGGTTACCAATAGTTGGATAGACAGGTACTGCACCGAGAAGTGCGGCACTCTGTTCAAAAAAGCCTGTACGCCACTGAGCGTGTTCATCACCATCATCAACAACATCACCTGCAAGAAGTATAAATGCAATACTATCATTTAAATGACTGCCATCACCGCCTCCAAAACTTGGTATAATGTCGTTATAGACAATTGAGCTGTAGGTGAAGGGAGTTCTTGTACTTTTTTGTGTATCACTCATCCCAATAATAGCTAAAGAGATATTCTACGTATCTTAATTCCCTAATATCTAAAATAGATAAAGCGTAACTACTCAACCCGCACTGCACTGGCCTTAAAAAGACAATAGACGAGTTGGCCTTTTCCCAAAGCCAAGCTCCGATAGGACTCAATCGAGATTACAGTGTACAGAGGGAACCCGCAATCGATCATGCAACGGACCTGTGTCCCCTCTATAGTTAATTCTTTTATCACGCCTCGAATTTGATTCGCTGTCGAAATTCCACACACCTTCTTTTTTGCCAAAGAAATCGCACCGGGGTGAAGAGTACATTCAAAGAGAGTACCTTCAGGTCTTTCTTCAACACCAGCCCCAACAATAAAGAGTGCAACATCACTCCTAATAAAAGGGCGGGCCTCTACCACAACACTATGCCGACTCGATGCAGTAAGCTCATTTGATTGCCTGCCGTCTTTTCGAACCATAAACCGATTAATCACCGATGCGTTTTCGATACCACGCATACCAGAGTTAAACAAAAAATGATCTATAGAACCTTGCCATGCAACTGACCTCTCATCAATAGCTACTACACGTGCCGTGAGCCGCATAATATCGGCAAGCTCATGCGACACAACCAATATAGGTATAGCATACTGCTCTTGAATTTTTTTAAGAAACGGAATAATCTGATAGCGTCTCTCGCTATCAAGTCCTGAAAATGGTTCATCAAGGAGTAACACATCAGGCTCTTGTAATAACGTACGCCCCAGAGCAACACGCTGTTTTTCGCCCCCCGAAAGAGTCTCAGGATAGGCAGTGAGAAGTATTGTTATATCAAGTAATGCCGCCACTTCATGCAACCGGTCTGGATCTGGATTACTATAGCGTAAATTTTGCACAACGGTCATATGAGGAAAGAGCCGCCCCTCTTGAAATACCACACCCACGCTCCGTTTGTGAGGCGGTAGATAGACTCCCTTATCACAGTCAGTTAAGACTAACTCATTTAGGGCAATACTTCCTTTAATAGGGCGTACAATTCCCGCAATACAATTCAAAAGCGTACTCTTACCACTCCCCGATCGGCCATACACACCGGTAATACCATTTTCAAGATGAGTAGTATACGTAAAGGTTTCACCTCCTTGCACTACTACGCAATCTATCGTCAGACTCATAGGCGCCTCCGCTTGTTCTTGCTCCTACGAGTAATATAAGAAGCAACTATCATAGAAGCAAATGCAAGGACTACCGAACAGAGTGTCACCCCTAAGGCCTCATTCTCTTTGCCCGGAGTCTGCATAAGGGCATAAATTTTAAGGGGCAGTGTTTGAGTTGCCCCTGCGATATTGCCTGCAAAAGTTATGGTCGCACCAAATTCACCGAGAGCCCGAGCAAAACCAAGAACAGCACCACTGAGTATCCCCGGCGCTACCAGTGGTAATGTAATAGTAAAAAACTGTCGTAAGGGAGTCGCCCCAAGAGTTGCCGCCGCTGTCTCAAGACCTTGAGGCGCCATTTCAAAAGCAGTTTGAATCGATCGTATAATAAGGGGAAATGAAACAATTACCGCAGCAATAATTGCGGCAGTCGAAGTGAAAGCCAGTTGTATCCCAAACAGATCAAAGAGATAGGAACCAACGATTCCTTTTTTGCCAAGAGTAAGAATCAACAAATATCCTAACGCTACAGGCGGGAGCACCAAAGGTAACTGTAACACCGTATTAATAATTGATTTCCCTGGAACGTCATAGGTGTGTAACGCCCAAGCAAACGCAAGAGCCACTGGAGTAGCAACTGCTATACTTATTAAAGCAACATAGAGAGAGAGGCCTATGACCTCTACTAATTCAGGTGAGAATATCATCTACTGTACAAACCCATATTTTTTAAAAACCTTTTGAGCGTTCTCAGTACCTAAAAATTGAAATAATGCTGAAGCTTCTTCCGCTCCAGATATCTGCATTGCAGTATACGTTATGGATGAATGGCTCTGCTCAGGAAAAACCCCCAAAATACTCACTTTTTTAGATCGCAGTGCATCACTTCTATAAACGATACCATAAGGCACTTCACCTGTTTCAACAGCCATAAGTGCTGAACGCACATCCTTCGTTGGCACCATATTCTGAGCAAGCCTCTCAAACCAACCATAGTAAGTAAGTGCCTCTTGTGCGTACTTCCCTGCCGGAACATGGGCCGGATCTCCAAGGGCTATTTTCCTCGTCAGTGTTGTGGCAAAAAAGAGAGACGCAGAATCTATGACAACAGCCTGAGCTCCATTCTGACCAATAAGTACGAGTCTATTATAGGTTATGGGGACGAGAGTGTGATTATACGCTAAACCGACACTATCAAGGTAGTGCGCCCATTGTGGGTTTGCCGAAATATAGAGGTCACCTGGAGCACCACTTACCAGTTGTCGTGCTAAGGTACCACTCGAGCCCTTGTTCACCAAAATTTTGATAGTATGCTTCTCGTTGTAGAGAGAAATCAGTTCCTCAATCACATCTGAGAAACTTGCGGCTACATGCACTATAAGAGGAGAAGTATCCCTCTCTTTTTTTTGTTCATCACATCCTTGGATAGTCACCATAAATACAATGAATATGTGTAGCCAAACAATCTGTCTCATAGTTTATTAATTAGCAACCTTTGTGCCAAACCCTTAGTGAGCCGTAGTACTCTAAATATAACCATCTCCACTCCTACTCTCTCACCAGAATGTCATATTAACCCATAAACATACAATTTTGTAATACAAAAGAGATTATATCACCCTTTTTAAAAATGAGGAAGGCTCTCATACATTCAAAAAATGGCTGTTACAATCAGGTTATCAAACCAACAAAAAAACACCGTAGACAATGAATTTTGAGTCGTTAAAATTGGTGAAAACAATAAGAAAACGCGATGTTAAATGTCGAGTTACAATCAATTACTGCCCTGTTTTTAATATAGGTTAAGCTCATACATACAGAAATACATATACATACATACTTGTCGTCGGGGGACACATGTCAAGATACACTTTAAGGAGTTGGGCTTCCTTAGTAATTGCTCTATTTTTTTTCATACAATCACCACTCTATGCGCAGCGCGCGAATATCGCACTCAATAAAAGTATCACAACCAATGATCCATCTCCACAGCATCCTTTGGAGCAAATGGTCGATGGTAATATTACGAGCCGCTGGGCAAGTCAAGATAATTCTGGTGGACCATGGCACATTATCATTGATTTAGAGAGTACTTTTCTCATTGACTCTATCTACCTCGCCTGGGAAGCTGCTGGGGCAGAACACTTTACTATTGAAGTATCAACAGACAACAACCAATGGCTAGAAATAGTAGATGAACGAAACACCGGAAGTAGTCCATTTAAAAATAGACTTACCTTCTCACCTGTTTCGGCGCAGTATATTAAAATAAACTTCCTAGTAAGATCTACAATATATGGCTATTCACTTTACGAAGCCGAAGTATACGGTGAAACGCCACATGACTATGTTGCCTCTCTTGAAATTGATGGACTCGAATCATTTTTAACTATGGGGAAAAATCGAACCTATGATGCTGCTGTTTTTAACGGTCAAGGCGCAGAGATCCCTATTAAAAGTAGTCATATCAAGTGGTCGCTTCATGAACCCGTTTTTGAAAGTGCACACCTCTCAACTGCTACTGGTGCAACAACCTCACTTACCCCTAATAAGCCCTACCAACAATTTACCTTACTTGCTGAGTATACTGATAAGGAATATTCAGGGTACACATTCTTTGACTCGATTCCCCTCTATATTAACCCTGATCCCAAAAGCTATAATGGAACCGTACGCTGTGATATGGTAACCGCACAAGACACCTGTATCACTCTCGATGATCTCAATAGCCTCTATTCCAACCTTCCTCAAAACATAACTCGTATTGCCGATAAAGATCTCAATATCTGTCTACCTGAAGATGCAGTATTTACTACACCAGTAAATATTGTATTTGCTATTGATATGAGTGGGAGTATGACATTTACCAGAAATGACCCCACTTTTCTCACACCAGTAGCTGTAAGAAAAGCCATCGAGACCATCTATACAGAAGTACCTGAATCAAAAGTTGGATTTATGGGTTTTTCAGGAGGAGTATGCACAGGCAATACTAGCAAACACTCTGGTGACGGATACGGCAAAGGCCCAAGAAAAACAGAAAAACCAAGTACAACGGTATCTCCTAAATCGTTAGATCAAGTACAATTGGATTCCCTCTATTCTCAAACAACATACAATAAAGAAGACTACTGGTTTAACTGTGGATCTGAGTTTGGAGGCACGTCTTATACCGAAGCATTTACTCTTGCCACTGAGTGGCTCGAGCCGCTTGAAGCCGAGTCTATAAACAACAGTATTATTATATTTTTCACAGATGGTGACCCTGAAAGTGATAAAAATTTTCCCCAATATGTAGACGCTCATGATTCAAGCGACCACCCAAAAGTATACACCGTTGCACTACAAAGTACAATTAACGACAGTCTTGAAATATTTATCAAAAAAACAAAGGGTTCAAAAATACTCATTGATGATGATGATAACATTGACGGGGCAATTCAAGAAATTCTCAAAAATGCAATATCATCTATCACTCCAGGTAATTTTACAGTAGCTAACAACACGCACTCCTACACTACTACTAATTTTTCCCTCTTTACCTCCAACGACAAAATGTATACTATCAATGGTGAGCTCATCCCCCTTACTGAAGACACGAATACCGTCACGTTCCAAGCAGTTGCAGAAGCAGATACCTCGAGTGCATTTTCTGCAACACTCGCGCTCGACATTTCAGGTACACATCTAACCACCATTGGTAGACAGTCTATAGCCGGCACCCCCTTTGATGCAGTCTGTTATGAATCAGCAGCAATTTCTGTTACTGACCAACAAGATTCCCTCCTCAATGAAATTACCTTTGAAACAAATCAGCTCAGTATAGCCCTTTCAACACCTTCATCAGTTGATGAACCAACGATAATTGCATCAACAACAAAGGAGCGTGAAATCATTCAATTAGACACTACACGATTACCATACAGCAGCATCTCCTATTCCGTTGAAATTGTAGATATCTCGCACCAGGAAAACAGTGCATTTGAGCTTCAGGATAGTGCGCTACTCGCCTTTTTCTGGCGTAATCCTCTCGACCCGAGGGATAGTGCTGCAATCACCATACCTATCAATGCTCCTTATATCGAGCCAATACCTGACCCCGAACCCATTCGTATTCCAAAACCAGAATTTTCATGGATATACGATGCTAATGCCGATGGTGCTGCTGACAGAATCGTAATCGCATTTGATACTGCACTCACACTACTCCCCACAATAGTTAAGTCGATACACTGGCCGAGCAATGAGACCCGATCTATTACAGCATCAGAAGATCATCTTTCTTTTTACACAGAGGCCGATAGTACGGATTATTCAAAAATCGTTGTGTCGTATCACACACAAAGCCCTTTTGAAAAAGGAATCACGCAAGCTGATGTCGATGAGCGTCCAAACCTTACGGTACTCGATCAAGAGGTCACTATCTTAGACCGCATTGGCCCCATTATTATTGATGCCAAAAAAAGTTCTTCAAATTTTGAACGGTATGCTGTTCAGCATATGGATGGCACCAAAAGCAATCACATTAAACCCGACACTCTTCGCATTACACTATCTGAAGCCATCGTCTTTGATGATACTTTAAAAAACTCAATTATCACCGTTACAAGAGATTCAACCAACGCAATCCCTACCCTTGCAGCTCCCCCTTATTCAGACGACGGTATTCACTGGACCATCTATCTTGAGGTGAGCACAAGTACCAATACCATTCTTGTCAATAACCACATCTCACTCAACCCAGCTATTGCCATAACCGACTCCCTTGGCAATAAAGCCCTGCAAGTAGAGCGCATAGTAACAGGCCTTGATGGTGTCGATAACAGTTCATTCGGTACATTCAGAGAAGCGGTTGTTCAATCTTCAGGAAGCTTGAGTACCCCAACCCTAACGACCATTGAAGTACCCGTATACTCAGAGTCAGGAGAGCTCATTTCTGGTTCTACTGAATTAATTGCTATTCCCCTTGCCCCTACCTGGGTTCCCCCTGTCACAGTACCTCCTCATTTTTCTCCCCAAGGTGACAACAGTACTATTGCGCAAACCTGTACCGACACTGAGACGGCTCAGCCATTTATTAAGGGGTGCCTTGCATCATACGCCCTTCTTACCCAAGAAGCCATGGGCCCCTACACCACCGAAGTATTTGTCTATAATAACCTCGGACAGTTTGTCACCCATTGGAAACAGTATTTTGGATATTGTGGTGAGTTCGAAAATGATCACCGTATAGCTCAAACTACTACAGAAGGGGCTTTTATTAACGACCTCATATGGGACTTAACAGACGATGCTGACCGGGAAGTGGCAAGTGGCGTCTACTTTTGGAAGATTATTATGACCTTCAAATCGGGACAACAGGTTCTGTACAATAGAGAAGTCGGTGTTCTCAATGACCGAGCATCATGTGCGAGTCAACTGTTCTAAAACAGCAATAGTGTACATATACAGTAACCGGTATATGTACACTAACCTTGTTTTTAAAGCCATCAACTACTTCTTGCTCCAAACCTTGTAAAAAATAAGTATCTTGGGATAATCAACCACTACATACTATAGGAACGATTATGTCAGATGCAAACGAGAAATTGAGTGCACTAGAAACCGCACTCTCTTCAACTACAGAATCCGTTGATAAACACAACGACGACCTTGTAACGCTCAATGACAAAAGCGACAGAAACAATACTGTGCTCAAACAACAAGGCAATGAACTTACGACACACCATTTAAAAATCACTCAAAATGCATCTGGCGTGGAACAAATCACTCGAGAGCTAGAGACAAGTAAAAGTAACCTTACTGAAACAATAGACCTCCTAAAAGCAAAAATTACTCGCTATGCTACTATCGGTGCTGCAGGTGGAATAATTGCTGCTGGTCTTATTCTTTTCATGTTCATAGGCTACTACTCTCAAAGTAGTGCACTCAATGATTCATTAGAACAAAATACCGCACTCTTAAAACAGATTGAAACAACACATGCCGAACACCTTAAAGCACTCAACAATCAGCTCACCACAGCACAGTCAACCATACAAACAGTAAATTCTGCTGTCACAAAAAATGGGGCGCGCGCAAAGAAAAACTCTGGATACCTCAAGCGTGTGATCCGTAAGAGTAATGAACTTAAGATTTTAGTGAGTGAAGCACAAATTACTGAGTAAATATCACATTGATACCTATTCCAATTTTTTAAACAGAAAAGCCAGATCCATTGGATCTGGCTTTTCTGTTTCCAGCACTCTGAGTTCCTGAATATTCACCCCTACTACTCTCTGTTGAATTTAAATACCACATACAAGAAGCTTGTATATAGAGTCTACTCCTCTGACACCTATAGAGGGTAATCATTCTCTGTGACAGACAGAATTATATGCTCTAGTGCGAAACTATCTCCAATGCTTTTATAAACACCAATCGCAGAATAAATACTCGCTAAACATTAGATACCTATTAAGAACGGCCAGACTGATATAGTCCGGCCGTTCTTAATATACAACTGTAAACGAAACAAAAAAGACCGCTATTTCTAGCGGCCTTTTATCAGTATATTATTTAATAATGACTATTTAAATAGAGCCTCACGCTCTTCGCCATTTACTTCAAAAGTTACACCTTTAAAAGATACAGTACCAGCAGTATTGTTATCAATCTCAGTACCAACCTCAAAACGAGTTACCCATAGGTCAGGTGATGCACCAGCGTGAGTTACCAACCAATCAAGTGCTTCTTTCACGTCAAGTTTTCCTGTGAAATCACGTTTTGCATTTCCATCACTACCGTCACCTGCACGGAACTGGAAGTAATCCCATTTACTATGGTCATCTCCGCCCCAGTCTGGACCGTAGTGACAAAGTGTGTAGTCCATTGAACCTTCACCTTTAGGAAGTGTAGTATTGCCTGCAAATTTGCCACCAGCCTGGTCACATGGCCAACGACCATCGAACCAACCCCAGAAAGTCATAAGCTCAAACTCAGGCTTAGGTGTTCTTGTTGTTGTTGGATCTTCTTGAGAAAGCCATAGTTCAAAGTTGATGTTCCAGCTTGCATCAGAAGTAAGGTCAATTCTGAAATCATCAAGAGTTACACTTGCAGAAGTGATATCTTTGATCTTCATAGGAAGAATTATCGAAGTAGATTTACGTAGGTCAGCATCTTCAGGATCAGTAAAAGGAGCAACACCAACTTCTATTTCAGGGTAGTCAGGGTATGCACCGCTGCCACCACAATCAGGTCTATCAAATGTCCAACCAAAAGTTTTATCTTCTTTTGCCCAAATTTCATAGGTTGAGCCACAAGAACCATCTTTAGCAAGAGCATCAGATCCCCATTTGTTTAACAGTAGTTTAACATCTCCCATCATGAAATAATCCCATGACTCAGTAGAAGTTGCTGGAACTCTAAGTGGATCACCACCAAGAAGTGCCGATTCAGATGAACTTGACTCTTCAACTGCCTCTGAACTTGACTCTTCAACAACAACTACTGAAGATGATGATTCAACTTCTGCAACTTCACTACTTTCAGCAGCTTCTTCAGAACTTAACTCTTCAGTCTCTTCTGAACTTGACTCTACAACATCTTCCGAGCTCGGCTCATCTGTCGAAGCTTGGCTACTTTCTTCAGCTGACGAATCATCACCAGCTACTTCAGCTTCAGATGAATCATCTTTAGACTCTTCACTTGACTCTTCAGATCCCGTATTAGTACCTGCGTCTTCAAAACATCCTGTAAAGAAAAGCATAGAGATGCCTAGGATGAGTATGGTGGTTAATTTTTGTATGTGTGTCATATAATTTTCTCCAAAATAATATACATGGAGGTATACAGAAACGTATCGATAATCGGCTTGAATAATTGTCCCAAAACTATGTGCAATCATCAAACAAAGGTAGTGATATGTGTGTGTATACCTTGTTTATTTCATATAGAAGAATTATTCCTCTATATGGTGTCCCAGATATATGGAGAGCCCCCTCTTCATATATCTACTGATTCCCCATAATATATATTCGAAAGCGTGTATCATTATTCAAAATCACTCATCCCAGCCACATACTAATGACACGTTTGTCCACGTTAGTGTAAGCAATAATTTACATTCAGGATAAAACCACCATTTAAAGTGAAAAAAGAGCAATTATTGATTTAAACACACTTTTATGTACTTGTTTTTACGACACTATTGATCTATTAAAAGTGTCCCGACACACTATTATGGCCAGGGATGCCTTGGATACCGCCCTCGTAGCTCTTTTTTGATAGCGGGGTATGATGAAACCCAAAATTCAGTCAAATTCCTTGTTTTTTGGGCTGTCCTATAGTTAGGAGCCAATAAATTATAGAGAACCTCCACCTTACCATCACACAAGGTGTAAGGGCCCTTCATCCCCGCAAAATCGGTAATCCGTGCACTCAATTCTGGTGGGGCATCAGAAAAATAGGTAAACTTCGCTCTCTTTCCCGAAGGAAGTGTCATAGCCATAGGAAACATTGACTCCATGAGCCCTTTGGCTTCAGGAGATATATACTCCAAAAAGAGGGAAATAAAACGGGGCACCGATAATTCTTTGAGGGTTCTGCTCTCTCCAACCCATTCATACAGCATAAGCTCAATATCTTCACTCGTTATTTGGGTAAAGCCATACTCTGGGTAGGTTTTTACGAGCAGAGAATACCGATTAAGATAGGGTTGACACTCATCACTTTTGAGGGGGGAATCAACCACTCCCGCACCAATTTGTTCTACTAAAAATGTTGCGATAATTTCAGGAGAGTACTCGCCCTCTGATGCATTTTCACTTGCTATCACTCCATCTCTATAGCGCCTTTCTTTGAGCACCGAAACTTTTTTACCTTGGGCGTTCCACGCACACCGATAGTCAATCACACTCTGTTCCTGCGTAAACTCAAGCCAAAATAATGAGGAGAGTGGCACCCACGATCGAATAGCTCCCGAACGCTTTCCACTGCGAAACTGCTCCCAAATATCAAGAGCAAGGATTGCCGGAGGATACTCCCCATGGGTATCAATGGTAATCGTTCCCACAAAACCCGAAGCAAGTTGATAGCGATTTGATTGAGTGAGCATTCCAATATGACTCTCGAGAGCTGAGCACCAAAGAGCTTCTAACTCATAACTTATTTTTTCTTGAGCACCAGCTTTTTTTACAACCCTATCTCCCCGCTTCTCCATCTTAATGAGCGCACCAAAGAGCTCCATAACTTCTTTTGAATACCCAATAGAATGTTTACCTCGACGCTCGGTAGACTCTACAAGTTCTTTTCCTGCACTCAAAAGATTAACACTCTCTACTCCTCGACTGCCCCCTTCAATAAGGGCTATCATTGCCGCTGACAGGGCATAACACTCCGTTCCTCGGGCCAGAAAAAGTACCCGTGCCAAACGAGGATGCACAGGAAGCGAAAGCATCCATGCACCACCGGGGAGTGGTACACCTTTCGAATCAATACATTCAGCATCTCTCAACACTGCAAGACTTGTCGTAAGAATCGATTCATCAGGAGGCGTTATCCAGGGCATCGTGATTAAAGCTTCAATTGGGTTTTCTTCACCATGCCTCGAGAGGAGTGTCAGTACTCCCAGAAGCGACCGTGACCACTCTTGTTTCAACAACTGTGACTGCCAGTAGTGATCCCAATCACGTTCCCATTTTTCTTGCCAAAGTCGTATGCACCAGCCTGCTCTCGTACGCCCTGCGCGGCCTCTCCGTTGTTCAGCACTCTGGAGGGTAATACGTTTGAGCCCCAATGAATTCACTCCCTTATCGGAATTCCACGTAGCTTCTCGTTCCCAACCAGAATCAATCACTCCAGTAACACCTGCTATAGTAAGTGATGTCTCAGCAATATTTGTCGTTAAAATTATACGAGTCTCTTCTGTCGTGCGACAGACATGTTTTTGTTCTTGTAGCTTTAAGGATCCGTGGAGCACTTCAATGCCAATGTCATACCGGCCATAGAGTACATCCTCTTCGAGTTTCCGTTTAGCCTGCTGAATCTCTCCCCATCCGGGCAAGAAGCAGAGACAGGTCCCTTGTGGCTTCTCTCTCAGCCATGCTTTAACCGCCTTTACCACTTGGAGATCAATTCTCTCAGATGCAGTAAGAGCTTGATAGGTCGTTGCAATGGGGTGCATTGTTGCCGTAATAGACAGCCTTCCCCATTCAGAGATATATTTTGCCAATGACTCCTCATCAAGAGTCGCTGACATAAGAACCAACTTTGGCGTTGGAATCCCCTTTGTTTTTAAATAATGCATCCACATCCATATGAGATCCATCTCAACATGGCGCTCATGGAATTCATCAAGAATCAAAACCCCCACATGTGAAAGAGTCGATGTTGATTTTAAGCCTTCAAAAAAGTATCCATAGGTTTGAAATTGAATGTCACTCTGATCAGAGATTGCTCGAGAACCTCGAACAGCATAACCAACGTTATGCCCAAGGGGGGTGTTACTCTCATCTGCTACGCGATTAGCCAAAGAGATTGCCGCCAAACGCCTCGGCTGAAGCACCACAACGGATCTACCATCTTCATTAAAAAATGGCCGATTCCACTCACGGCAAAAGAGTGGAATACGGGTAGATTTACCCGTACCAGGAGGAGCGCTAATAACCACTCCCGGCTTCGCATTCAACAGCTCTAAAAATTCGGATGCATGTTTATCAACAGGCAGTTTTTGCATTGCCACAGCTCTGTTACCCTATCTGCTTTACCCGACCCACAATGCCCGATTCAAGCATCACTTTGATTCCGTGAGGATGAGTCGCTGATTTAGTAAGAAGTTTTGCAACCACTCCTTCTGTCAATTCACCAGTTCTCTGGTGATTCTTTTGTACTACAGATACGGCAGTACCTATTGTTATATCTGCTCTTGTTGTTCCATCACCCATTTACCATTACCTCTCACGAATCGTACATACTGTATGGCAAATATATAAATTATTAACACAATAAGGCCCGAACTCAATTCAGAGCTCGGGCCTTACGTCTATCCCAAAGCTTAAGGTTATATCACTACTCACCTGTTTCGTATTCAGCCCACAATACAAGAGATTCGATCCGCTCTGTTGCAATCTCCGGTATGTGATACTCCGTTACCGTAACGTTCTCACCTCCTTTAGCGAGCCCTGTCACTGAAATTTCATGCGACTCTAATGCATCACCAATAAGGAGTAGATTCGCCCCCTTTGATTCATTATTTATCACTTTAAAAGAGCCATCTGAGAGGGTGATTCCCACTCGAGGCTGATAGAGACCTTGAGCATTATATTTCTGAATGGTTACAACGCCATTGTAAGTAGATGCACCACTTTGGCCAGCCCAAAGTGGTGAGCCAATAATAAGTGTTGCAATAGCGAGTTTTAAAATAAGTTGTTTCATTGTTCATTCCTTCTGTGTATTCATACGTTTGTTTAAGTAACGACTTTCATAGGTAGATGATTGCATTATTTCTTAAATAATAATTCAAAATGGGTTGATAGATCATGGGGAAGCTCCGATGCAACATAGCGAACAACACCAGTGACATCTGCAATAACAATGGTGGGTGTTGCAGTCACGCCCATAGCTTGAGTGATACTACTCCCTCTATCAAACGCCACTGGGTATTCCATTGAAAACGTTGTTTTGAATGTCTTCATACGAGCTTCCGTATCACTTATTCCTGCGTTAATTGCAAGGAGCTGAAGCCCCTTGGTATTGTAGGTGTTATAGAGTTGTTGCACCTGTGGGATCTCTTTTTTACAGACAGTACACCACGTAGCCCAAAACACAAGCATGATTGGTTTTTCACCCTTTTTAGAATATTCAAAAGTACTTCCATCCGATTGTTTGAGTGAAAAGTCATCGAGGACATCACCTATTTCAACTGCCTGAACTGATGATAGTGCCCCCATGAATAGTATAAATAGTAGTTTAAGCATAATTCAATCTCCCTTTAAAACCTTAATGCTTGTGAGCTGCCTTACCACCTGTTGGTGCTTCACCTATTTTTCGCTGTAACAGTCGCTTTGCAATCAGTTGATCCTCTTCCCATCCCGCTTTAGCAATGTTACTTGCCGATACACCATCTACTTTGATCGTGGTAAGCTCAAGGTTATGTGCAATTGGGTATATGTATCCTGTTATGGTTGCCTCTTTATGCTCTAATAAAGTATGAGCACGGATAACATCATGCCCTTTTGCATTATCTACAATGTTCCAAATAGTACCATCCGCCGAACGAAAGCCAAGTGCATGATGGGCAAACAGGTTGCACTGAGCGTTGGCCCCATCGAGTTTTTTAAGAGAACAGCCTGTACAGACCAACTCGCCTTTGAGGGTAATTTCGTTCAATCCTTTTTGTGTATCCCACCCTCCTGCAAAAGTAAATGTGAGTGAGAGGAGTGTCACAGCGATGATTTTCTTAAGTATTTTTTTCATGATTTATCCTTTTTTATACATTTTTAACCGATATACCCTGTAAACGATCAAATCAGTCGGGTGATTGCAGCTCCTGAATAAATGAGTCAAATCCTCAACAAGTTATACAAGTTTGCAATTCATAACTTTTATATCTTTGTATGCAATCAAATGGTAATGCTACTCGTCTCTACCATGAAACCTTTTTACTAGTAGGTCCTCAAATATGGACGCCAAAGAGTTGGAACTTCTACAAGATGGATACCGATTTGCGCTATCACTCACTCATGAACCTGCAGAAGCAGAAGATTTAGTACAGGATAGTTGGATTAAGCTTTATGAAAAAAATGGAGCAATCGAATCACGCCCTCTTTTATTTACGGTCATCCGCAATAAATTTATCGACCAGTGGCGCAGAAAAAAATCAGTACCTATGGTAGAGTTCGACTCTACAACAGTACAACCCGAGTCCCATGATGATATTGATAACCAACTTCTTCTCAAGCGTGTCTATAGCGCACTTGAACAGGTGTCACCTCATGAGCGTGAAGCACTCTACCTTCAATGTATCGAAGAATACACTGCCCAAGAGATTAGTGATCTGACCGGACAACCTCGGGGCACCGTCCTCAGTCACATATCACGAGGACGAAAAAAACTACTTGGACTCCTCGGCTTCAAAGAGGACCCCAATCAGACAAATGCAGAAAACATAATAGCCTTTAGGAGAGAGATAGGATGAATAAACTTGATGAAACACTTCGAAACCACTATGCAGATCATTCACTCAGTGAAGTTGCTGTTAATCGTATTTTAGCCAAAGGAAAAAGAGCATATCGTAAAAAACAACTGTTCCGTATCGCTGCTCTCTTTATACTATCAACTTCTCTCTTAGTGGGAATAACTCAATATCGATATGAGAGTTCTATGTCTCGCACAGTAGCTGAAATCAAAATGAACCACCTTAAAGGTGAGCAACCGACGATCAAAACGGACAATTATCGTGCCTTATCAACACACCTGAATGAACTCGCCTTTGCCATTCCTCAGTCAAAACGCCTCAGAGATTACAGCCTTATTGGAGGTCTCTACTGTTCTGTACAGGGTAATCGAGCAGCACAACTTAAATTAAACTCTCCTTCAGGTTCCACGGTAACTCTTTATGTTACTCAAGCCAAAGGCACACTTGAGTCACTAACCGATGATACCGTAAAAGACGAGAATATTACCGTGTCTGTTTGGCAGGAAGGGCCACTCTTTTTTGGCCTTGCCCAAGGACCATAACAGCGATATCGTCTTAAAATTGGACCAACTAACTCAAAAAAGGCACTTTTCAGGAAATCACTAGATTTTTATATCAGATTATCAGTATAATACCCATATGAAAAAGCGCTTTAACCTTTGTGAGATCCAATGATGAGAGTAGTACTTTTAATCTGCATTTTCAGTGTCTTTTGCACCGCACAACTTAGACTAAAACTTGGAGTAAATACTCCTAAAAATAGTCCCGCCTACAATGCAATCAATGACTACTGGCAAGCAATCAGTCGATATACTGAGGATATATATGAAATTGTCCCCATGAACCCAGAGAGCGAGTTTAATGCGGTAAATATCGGTAGTATCGATGGAGGAAGTACACAGGGGCTCACTTTTATAAACCGAGACTCCAACTTTATCGTCATCGATGAACCCTTGGTCAAGCTCTCTATTGCAGTTATTGGAAAATTACCTTCCACGATACAACACTGGGCCGATCTTTCTCAAAAAAAAGCCGTTATTTTAGAAGGTGCATATTCCATCAAACACCAACTAAAAAAGAACGCCATTAAGGCAATTCCTCTAGAACAACATAGTGACCTTATAAAATCGGTATGTCTTGGACACGCAGATGTTGCAATTGTTGAGTCAGCCTATATTCCCCAACTCATGGATGCAATAGCACAATGCCCTACTCTCTCAGTACATACAAAAAATATCGATAGCATTATCAACTACAGTTATCTCCACAAAAAGTACGCCCATAAAGTAATAGATATCAAACGTGCGATGATAATGGTTAAGGAGAGTGGCAAATATCAAAAGATTATTAAAGAACATTTCGATCATCTGTTCAATGCCACTCTTTAGTTACCCCTCCCTCTTTACCACGTTAAGCCATGCCCCAGAGGGAACTCCGCATCCCCATAATGATCATCACCAATATTAATTGGTATCTGTTCATAGGTTTTAGGCCATGTATACGGGAGTGTGCCGGTAGGTGTCACATCTCCAAAAAGTACATCGGCAACACCAGCTCCTTCAGAACCAGGTAAAAATGCCATTACAAATGCATCAGAGGCATTAATTTCATCACCTAACAACATGGGGCGCCCCGAGATCAGTACCACTACAAAAGGAATATTCGCTTCTGTATAGGCCCTAATTATTGCACTTTGATCATGGGGAATATAGAGCGCATTGCGACCTTCACGCGCACAATCCATAGCACTACTTGGCATTCCACCACTTGATTTACAAGCATAATCATCGCCAAGCCACTCTGCATAGGGTTCTTCACCCACAACAATTATTGCAACATCAGCACCAGAAACTACCTCGGTTGTATTATAAACCACCTCAGCGCTCCCAGCGACCTCTTCAACTCCTTCAAGAATAGTCGTTGCCGCTCCACCATCATAATCAGCCCAATTACCATCTTTTTTATATCCTTGCCAATCACGAGTCCATCCTCCTGATTGCAAACTCAAGTTATTTGCATGCCATCCAGCAACAGCAATTTTGCCACTCTTTTTGAGTGGTAAAAAAGAGTTACTATTTTTGGCAACAACCATTGACTTCTGAACTGCTTCACGAGCAACAGCTTTGTGCTCTTCAAGGCCCACCTGCTGAGTTAAGCTCCGATCACCATAAGGATTTTCAAAAAGCCCCAATCTAAATTTCATGCGAAGTATTCTTCGACACGACTCAGTAACAATTCCCTCATCTACCTGCCCGCTTTGTACCAACTGCACAATCTCTCCATGGACATTGGTATACTTTTTACCCTCTTTACCTACAGCCATAAATATATCAACCCCAGCTTCAAGGGCACCTTTAACTGTTCCCCCTTCAACCCAAAAGCCTTCCCAGTCCGAGACAACCACTCCATTAAAGCCGAGTTCCTCTTTGAGAATACCGGTAAGAATCTCTTTATGCATATGCATACGTATCCCATTAACACTGTTAAAGGCTGCCATTACTGCAGTCACGCCAGCATCTATTGCCGCTTCGTAGGGTGGAAGATATATATCACGAAGATCCTTATCGCTTATTACCGCTTCCCCCCTCTCAATACCATTAAGGGTTGCACCATCGCCTAAGAAATGTTTTGCGGTAGCACCAATGGTCTTAGTATCTAACAAATCACCTTGTAATCCTGTCACCAGCGCTCTACTCAACGGTGTCGCAATCTCTGCGGTTTCACCGAGCCCTTCATACACCCGCCCCCATCGTTCGTTTCGAGAAACAGTAACACAAGGTCCAAAAGTCCAGTTAGATCCACCCGCAGCGGTTTCGAGTGCTGTAATACGGCCAATCTCTTCTGCAAGGGTCGCATCGCCACTCGCAGCTAAATTAATATTGTGAGGAAACACCACACTTCCTGCCAGATAATTATTTCCATGTACTGCATCAATACCAATGAGCATAGGTATTTTTAGACGACTGTTCATCATCACATCTTGCACTTTGTCGGCCTCGTCCATCCAACTGGCTGCGTTATTAGGGACGTTATCGTTACTCCCCCAAATGACCGAACCAATATTATAATCAGCAAGATTATTAATCTCATTCCAACCATACAGTACTTCTACCATAGAAGGTTGAATCATCTGCCCCACTTTTTCTTCGAGAGTCATCATTTTGAGAATACTATCAACTTTTTGCTCTATGGTGGGGTCAAGCTCATTTTTACTCACTGCACTACTTGATGACTCAACCTCTTCTGACGAACTCACCATTACAGAGCTACTCTCATCCGAAGATGCCCCTGTACTCAAATCGTCGGATGATTGCATTACACTACTCGAACGCTCTTCCAAAGAAGAGAATGATAGCTCGTCGCTCGAGGCATCATCAGGAGCGCTACTCTCTGCCCCCACGGCATCACTTGATTGATCATCAACAGATTCTACAGAAGAGTTACCTAAATCACTTGACCCTTGCTCAGAAGGCCCCTCAACGTCCGGGCTACACCCCATAATACCGGTAAGTCCCACAACAACGAATAATGCAAATAAACTTTTCATATTTCCCCAATTAAACATGTGTACTGATATATTATAAATCTATATCAATAGAGCGTTCTCTGATTTTTAGGCCCTAGTTAGAGCAAAAAATTGTTGACATTTGTAGACAAAATCACGAATAAGTATTTGTAGGTATGTGCCTGTTTTATCCCCTGCATGTCCCAGAGGTAATATATATTATTTCCCTCTCTGAGTTCCTTAAAAGCACATTGTTCCTTTCGCGTTTGAGTTATTTGTACTATTTTATTTCTTACAATAATAATAGCGATGAAAAAGGGAAAATTTCTATGAAAAAAAATAGCTTTTGCCAATCATGTGGATACCCCATGAAGAAAGACCCTAAAGGGGGCGGGAGTAATGCTGATGGATCTATCAACGAAACATACTGCTCAATGTGCTATGAAAATGGTCAATTCCTCAACCCTCCCGAAATTGACACTGCTCAGAAATTTCAAAAATATTGTATTGAAATGATGAAAAAAAATGGTATGAATGGTATTCTCGCTTGGCTCCTCACGAGAGGAATACCCCGATTAAAGCGCTGGAAAAAGTAGCCTTTCTTAGCTCAGGACATTAAAAAAGGCGATACAGAGTATGTATCGCCTTTTTGCCCAAGATACTCCTATTCTAGCTACCAGCTGGAATAGTTGTCCCCAAATCTGGAATTAACCAGACATCCTTACGAAGATCGACACCACCGTCCATCTCCTCTTGTACTGCGCGGTCTACAATATAGACCCCAATTTCTGCCATCGCATCAAACGTATCCATCCCATTATTAGGGAAACCTTTTCTGGTGCGATGTATGTTAAAATCCCCTGAAAATGTTCTGTCAAATGCGGCCTCTACCCCTTCTTTACCAAGCATAAAACCAAGCATTCCTCCCCAAGTTGCTGTTGGATTATCAGAATCCCAACCGCTGAGAGCACCTATTTTTATAGTTTCAACAATATCACCCTCTCCATAAAGGAGGCTCACAATACTCGCTCCAAAATTAATCCCAGCAGCGAAACACCCTAAATCGGCATTTGTATATGCTAAATCATACCCTGCCTCTTTATCAACCTGAAATTTTTGGTTGAGCCCATCTCGTGCAGTCTCCCATAATGAACCTTTTTCATATTCAGACAATACATAATCATACATTGCTGCGGTATAAGAATCATCAGGCAATCGCTGACGGGCTTGTTCTGCCATCCATAAAACTTTCTCTTTCATTGAAAGGTTTTGGTCAACATAAGTAGCAAGTGAATACATTATGACATAAAACTCTGAAGCCCATTGTGCATTTTCACGAGCAGTTGTGTTAATCGGAAGCTGTGCCATGGCCAACGCCACATCAGGTCGTGCAGGTGCAAAAAAACCAAAAATTTCAGTGGTTAACTGTGCATCAATCATATCCCAGTCTTCATTTTTTAACGGATCACTGGTCTCTGGAGGAATAGTACCTGCAATCATTAAGGCGTGAGCAGCTTGATTAGAAACCCATAAGTAATTTTCATAATCTCCCTTATAATCTTTAGCGTTTCCTGTTCCAGGATGTGCCTCTTTCTTTTCATCATAGATATGTTTTACCCAACCATCACGAATCTGTTCTCCACTCAACATACTCGTCTTATGCTGATATAATAAGTATTGATAGATATATTCAATATCAGTATCATCATCAGATCCCCAAATATCATCTTTAGGATCTAATACAAAGTCTATATAGCCCCCCGCAAGGTCGCTATTTTGTTGCCCCGCCCAAATACTCGGCAAGTCCGTCCCCCCCCAATTTTCTCTAGTATAAAAAGGCAGGCCTCCAGCACCATTTCCACCAATTTTATCCATCTCAGTGATAAGCCCAGTCCAGTTTGCAATACATTGCCCCAACCAAAAACCATAGAGCTTTTCTTTATACTCTGCACGATTAATGACTATTTCATCACCCTGAGCACTGTAATCAAGATACTCTAAATTAGGGTCCACTAAATCATTATCAATAGGACCAAGAGATGAACTCTCATCAGTTTCTGCAGAGGAACCATTAGTGAGCTCGGAAGATTGTTCTCCATTTTCTGAGGAGGTCGATTCATCACTACTTTGAGCGTCTTGACCAATACTTGATAACTGATCATTAGTAGATTCTTGCATTGCAGAACTTTCTGAATCATCAGAAGAGTCATCCATATTTAGAGATTCACTGCTCATTGCATCAGAAGAGTTATCAAAACTACTCTCTTCTTCACTTTTTGGATTCACCGTAGCACACGACATAAGTGTTCCAATTACTACTAATCCTAACAGATTATTAAAATTTATCATCAGTCAAACCCCTCGATTTCTATGTAGAGATAAATATATATCTAAAATGTGGAGAGAGAAGGCTCCTTGTTCTTACATTATGTAATAATTACATAATTATGCCGATCAATTACTATTTAAGCCTAAACAATAGCCTTTTAAGGCCTAAAAATACCACTAAATCAAATACAATATTACCCTTCTTCTTCAGCAACACTGACCTCGTTACTATCACAAGAAGTACTATCATTTTTTTTCAAATTACTAAAAACTATTATCGTTTCGACAATCATCCATATTTCTAAGATAAATACCGCTACACCGATAATAAAAAGCATCCAGTTCTCACTACCCCAAAAACTTTGAAGATTATATGCCATAGCCCACCCAGTCATAGTAACCATAAAGACCATAGGAATTGCAGTATAATACGCTGAAACATTTCGTTTTACTAAATAAATTGTCATTACCAAAAGCGCAAGGCCAGCCAGTAATTGATTGATTGAACCGAACAAGGGCCAGAGTGCCAAAGCCCCTTTCCCATTGCCATTTGAAAAAGCAAGAATAAAGGCCGTAATCACCGCAAAAGCAGTTGCAGGGTGTTTCCCTTTCAGAGGCTTAAAGTTCATCGTATCAGCAAGTTCAGTCACCACATAGCGCTGAATACGCGTTGCGGAGTCTAAAGTTGTTGCCGCAAAGGAAACGAGGAAAACACCCATAATAGCAATCGTTATCTGTACCGGAATTCCCAATGTGGCAATCATATTGGATGAGCCTGTAACAAACGCCCCAAGCTTTGCAGAAAGTCCTTTTGCTGCAGCCCAGCTACTGTAATGATGGCTAAACGCTTCAGCCCCAAAAAGAGTGACGCCATCGCCTCCTTTAAGCCCCATACCAAGCCCCGCCGAGATGGCAATAATTACTAATGTGGCCATGGCACCTTCAACAAGCATACCACCATAGCCAATAAATTTTGCATTTCCTTCATTATCACACTGTTTTGAGGAGGTACCAGATGAGACCAAGCTGTGAAAACCAGATACTGCACCACAGGCAAGTACTACAAACAAAAAAGGCAAGAGAGGGGGCGCCCCTTCTGGATCGGTTACCAAAGCTGGAGCAACAATGTCTGGCTGTGCAATAACAACCCCCAACACCAATAAACCCATGGCAATCAACAACTGGTGTGAGTTAAGATAATCTCTTGGTTGGAGTAATAGTGTGACCGGTAAAGTCGAGGCGCCATAAGCATAGACCAATAAAAGGACCATCCAAATGGTCAACCCAGAAAACCCAAAGAGTGCAGGCATTTCAAAGGGTATATAACTCCCGAGTATAACGGTGCCATACATCACGACCACACCGATTATGCCGAGAGTGATATGACTTATTCCCTTTTTATACATGAGATACCCCACGCCTATGGCAAGAGGAATTTCAAACCATACCGGAATCACTGCCTCTGGATACATCCCAAAAAGAAGGGCAATAATAAGTGCAAAAACGGCGATAACAATCCAAAGAGCAAAAAAGATGATAGTTAAGAAAAGGCCCCGTACTCGAGGATTAATAATATCACCTGCCATCTCTCCTACTGACTTTCCTTCATTTCGCAGAGACATTACAAGAGAACCAAAGTCGTGAACAGCTCCCATTAAAATCGACCCAAAGAGTACCCACAGTACTGCAGGCACCCACCCCCAAATAATTGCTACCGCAGGGCCAACAATGGGGCCGAGCCCCGCAATTGAGGTAAAGTGATGTCCAAAAAGGACATGTTTATCAGTCGGTTCAAAATCAATGCCATCTCGCTTGGTGTGTGAAGGAACACTATTTTTGGGGTTAATAGCAAATATTCTTTTTGAAAGAAAGGTACCGTAGGTTCGGTAGGCAATTATATATGCAAACCCTACTACAACTGCAAGGATAAGTGAATTCATGATCGACCCCTGTGATTTATTAACAGAGGAAGATAGATAATATTTTCCCTTTCAGATATCGTTTTATCAGAGGTCACATTATTTTACAATGCGAAAATAATTATTTGATTTCTGGGTTCCATAACCGATTATTTTCAATAAGATAACTGTTGAGAGTCATACGCCCTGCTACTTCAGCTTGCAGTTCAGTAACCACAGTGCTATACTCTGCCGCAACATTATACTCTTCTCTTGGATCGACAAATCTATTAAACACCATGGGAGCACCGTTCCCCCCATTCACCGGCAAATACACTGTCAATGAGTCCCGAGTGTAGAGCGCCCATTGATTGCGCCCCCACAACACAGTATTGCGCTCATGGGTTTGTTCACGAAGAAGACTATGGCCCAAAAAGTGATTAGTACTCTGGATTCCTGCCAAATCAAGAATCGTTGGAGCGATATCATATTGTGATGCAGGGTTCGTTACCGGCCCCGCTTTAGGGAGCTCGGGATGTTCTCCAATCATCATAAAAGGGAGCCACCGACATTCGGGAAAGAGTCCATTATTTATTGAAGCATCTGTGTGTTCCCCCAAAGGGAACCCATGATCTCCAGTGACAATCACTACAGTATTTTTAAACCACGGTTCAGATTTTATTTTTTCGTACCAAGAGGCAACCGCATTCTCAGTGTAGCTCATAGAGTTAACCATTCGCTCCTGCAGGTCAGCTCCTTCAGCATGTGGCGTCATCCCATCCACCCCATTAAAAGGGTAATGGTTAACTTTGGTAATTGAAGTAAGAAAAAATGGTTGTTCAGTAGTTAACGAGTCGATCATCCAATCAGCCATTTCGGACAGTCGTTGAAAATCCCGTTCTTCGTCACTATTATAATCCCATGATTGATACCACTGGTTGAGCCACGGAGTTTGATTGTCCCACGCAGGATCGGGTACTGAGAAGAATTTTGTAAGATACCCCTTATCACCTAATATATTCACAAAAGAGCGCTGCTTAAGAGTAGGAAAAGCCGATGCGAGAAAAGTATTTTGATGTTGAATCAGTGAGAGATGAATTCCCGTAAATGCACCAATAGTTGGAATACCCGAAATCATCATATGACTCCACCACGGGTTTTTCTGAGCGTGACTATTTAAAAAGGGTGTTGCATTACGTACTGCTCCGACCTCTTTCATGAATCCCGCATTCAGCCCACGATGACTCTCTAATATAAGAAGAACCACATTGACCGGGTTACGATCCACCCCATCACAATCTTCATCAATACCATTACTGGGTAAATCCTCAGCGCCAGGGTGTACTAAGGGGTTATAATCATCACAGTCAACCCGTGCATCAAAACGATCACCATCACGATCACCATTACAAAAGGCATATTCATTTTGTGGTTCATTACAAATGTTAAACAACGTTTTTTTTATATAGGGAAACTCTTTTGAGCTAAAAACAAAAGAGCTATCGCCTTGAATCTCCATCCACTCTGTTTGAAATGCCTGTACCGCATCATCATAAGCCTCGGGACTTAGAGAGACCTTCGTTGACGTTGTAAGCTCTTTATATATCGTTTTGAGTACGGGCTGCAATTTCCGTTCACGATTCCCTCCACGCCAAATCACTTGGGTATAAAGATAGCTGATAGTCAGCATTACAACAAAGGCAAATAGAATTTTATTAAAGGTGTGTTTCAGCATATCTTAACGTCTTTTTTGAAAAAAACCAGAGAAGCACGATACTCCCTGGCAACAAAATCAATTGGAAATACGGTATAGACATATCCTCTTTTAGATATTCTATAATCATTGCAAATGATGCACCATTACCATAAGTAGAAAGCATATTGAAATTGAAGTGCCCCCCTAAAAAACGGTAAATTTCATTATCAAGTATCGTTAGGAGAATGATTAGTGCATGAACCCCAAGAGTAGCCCAGGGAAAACTATTGCGAGCTCTAAAAAGTATTACTATTACCGCAATACACATATTTAATCCGAATATCCATATCCAATCAAAACTGATTGCATGGAATATATACCAAGAGAACTTCCCTACGAAGGGATTGCCATAAGCATCTGCTCTTCCAAGTTGTGCTATACGCAACAAAAGGTGTACAACAAATACAGGCAGGGTAAGGAGTACAATCTTTTTCCACAATGCGAAATTCAAAACGTGATCCCTCATAGAAATTTCATAATTTAATGGCAAATATAGCAAAATATAGGTTCTGAGGCGACCAATGTAGAGGTCTAGGGCAGTAGATTAACGCTTCATTACAATTCTGAGCCCCAAAAAGAGCGCAATCACCATTCCCGCAACACCAAAAAGAGAAACTTCATGCCAAAGGGGGGGGACCTTTGCAACGGTTACCATTACAGCTCCTGCAATCAGTGCCGCCATGACAATCGAATAGGCAAGCTTTTGACCAGTACGATCGATGCGGACCGAAATATCTTCAAGTCCTTTATGCATAAACTGTATCTGAATCTGCCCCTCTTTAATTTTGCGAATAAAATCTTTGGCCTCCATGGGAATATCACTCAGAAAGCTCACCATGTCATAACTATTCATAAATGCATTTTCAAGTGCCTGTTTTGGAGAGAGCTGCTGGGTAATGAGCTTACGTGCATAGGGCTTTAATTGTTCCATAAGATTAAAATCTGGGTCGAGGCCACGGGCAATCCCCTCAATAGTCCCTATAGCCTTGATAAGAAGATAGAGTGAATATGGCAAGGTCAGTTGATATTTTTTAATCATACTATAAAGCTCGCCCGAAAACTCTACTACATCAATATGTTTTAAATTCATGTATGAATATTTATCAACAAGCTCTTGAACATCAACCATAAGAGCCGTACGAATGTCTCTATCTTTACAGCCTGTCAAGTACATCAATCCATCAGTTAATCGTTCATAATCTTTATTCGACAAGGCAATCATCCCCTGACCCAGCGTTCTTTTCCAGGTAGGTAGAATTGATCCCATCATACCAAAATCTAAAAAACAGATTCTGCCATCTTTGAGAATACGAATATTACCAGGGTGTGGGTCAGCGTGGAAAAAACCATTAATAAATACTTGTTGCAATATAAGTGCCGTCCCGTCAGATGCAACTTTTTTCAAATCAAATCCCGCATCTGTTAAAGCATTCACCTCACTCGGACGATAGCCCTCAATATACTCCATCACCAAGACAGAGTGTGACGTATAGTCATGATAGAGCCTAGGAACGACGATAGTTTTTGTATCACGAAAGTGTTCTGCAAATCGTTGTATATGCGAAGCCTCATTCAGAAAATTAACCTCTTTCATTATGGTCTTGCGAAACTCTTCAATAAGCGTCACGGGGTTAAACCGAGCTATGGAACTATTGTATCGTTCAGCCAACATTGCCAATTGCCGCATAATATCTAAATCAGAAGTTATCGTCTTATCAATTCCCGGCCGAAGAATCTTAACTACCACCTCTGCACCACTATTCAAGACCGCTCGATGCACTTGACCAATAGAGGCCGAGGCAAGGGGGGCCCGATTAAACTCCTTGAATACCGTATCAATGGGTGCGTTGAATCGCTCGAGTAACGTTGTTTCTATGACTTCTTCAGAAAGCGGACGTACATTTTCTTGTAAATATTCGAGTTCTTCAATAAGTTCGGCTGGGAGCAGGTCTGGGCGATTGGATAAAATTTGCCCGAATTTCACAAAGGTTGGACCGAGTTCTTCTAGAGCTAATCGTACACGCTCCCATCGGTTTTCACCCGCTGAATCACGCTGGAAAAAAGATCCCAATCGAAAACCATTCGGCTCCTCTCCTGGAGGCACGTCATGAGAAAAAAGTTCATCAAGCCCATAGGAAATAAGTACTGAAACTATTTCTCGATAACGACTCAGCACAACAAGTCGATTTCCCGCAAGTTTATTGAGAAGATCACGCCCCCGCATTACTTTTGCCTACGACCCTTTTTTAAGCTGTTCAATTTCAGCTTGTAATTCAGCTACTTTCGCTTCAAGATCAGTAAGTCTGCTAGGGTTCATACTCTCAACACCTTTTTTAAGTTGATCAAACTCACTCTTAACCAACTCTTTAATTTTGCCCCCCTCATCCTCAGCCTTTTGCTTAAGAGTCTCTAGCATTTTTTTGCCTTCTTCTTCAGAAAGCTCAAAATCTTTGGTCAATTCAGAGACCGTTTGTTCAATTTTCTCTTTTGTAAGGGCAGCCATTCCCACACCCGCGAGCATTGCATTTTTAAGGAGTTCTTTCATACCAACCTCAGGTTTCTCTTATACTATAGTGTACCAATTTTTATTAAAAATGAGGATGGATTATCCTCAAAAATAGTGGTGTTGCTATTTCACCATTCCATATTTCTTCAATATTGCATAGTGTTCATTCGAAAGTTTATTAAGAGTGCTCTGAAATTGGCTTATAAGATACTCTGGTGTCCCTTTACTAAAGGCATAAAACTGCTGTGTCTCTTTGATAACGAACACAATAGAGTGCCGCTTGGGGTCAATATTATTCAACGCGATATATTGATTAAACCCATCTTCTGTATAGGCAATTGCATCTACTCGGTCCACATTCAGTTTTTTGAAATTCTGCTTTACATCAGGGACCGATTGAAGCCGGTTTTCATTCACGCCAATCCCTTTGAGCGCATCAATGGTAATATCACCTCGGATAACCCCAATAGAAAGCTTTTGAACTTCCTCCAAGGTAACCCTCTCAGAGGCATGACTTGATTTCATCACCAGCACTTGCTTAGCCGCAAAGATAGGCCCAACCCATTTAAACATATCGCGCCGTTCTTCTGTCATCCCCATAGTAAAAAGTACCTGATTCTCTCTTTTTTGAAGATAGCTATATCCGCGAACCCAAGGGAGTACCTGAATAGGCTGTGCCGAATACCCCATTTCTTTCCATAGAGCGTGTAACAATTCTACAGAAAACCCTTTAAGAACCCCGCTCTCCACATAATTGGCAGGTGCATAATCTTCAGCAATATAGGTAAGGTCCGCAGCAGTTACCCTATCACGTTGTTGAGCCCATAAAAATGGGATGTAAATAAAAAGCCCTACTAACAGTAGTGTATAGTTCATTATCTTCATACTATAAGCTTACTATTTTTACTTTTTTTAAGTAAAAGAAAACCATTGTTCTGATTTTTGTACAACATTAAAATATTTTAGAATTTTTAGTGATGATAAGGTAATTCAGGCCCTTGATTACGTTCTAGCCAAAATTTGATTATTTATTGAATAACATCTACTTAAAAGGTAAAGATGTACGATCGTACATCTTTTGGGTGGATATAATTATGGATGACAAGGTATGTAAAATAAGACCGTACTTTGGTACGGCCAGTTGCGTAATAAATAGCGTAAAAAACTGCATTTTTGGTGGGTATCATTACGGAAGACGAGGCATTAAAAATGAAGGCATACTTTAGTACGTCGAGTTTTTATAACGAAAGATTACATAATGAGAGCCATCATAAATTTAGATACAAAAAAAGCCATCTATAAGACGGCTTTTTTATCGGGGAGACAGGATTCGAACCTACGACCGCCTGTTCCCAAAACAGGTGCTCTACCAGGCTGAGCTACTCCCCGGTCGTGGGACAAATATATAATTGAATTGGAATTGATTCAAGGGTATAGGGCCGAAATCATGCAAATAATTTAAAAGAATAGCGATTAACTCTATTCACATCATACCATCTTAAATGCTTTGTTTAAAATCCACTCCTTGAAATGTGTTTATTTTGTTTTTTTAGATACTTTGTGATACAATTATGGCATGACACCAAACTCTCAAACGTTACACAGGCAACACATCGAGGAGCGCTCTAGCCCACCTACAAGTAGAAGGCGAGGCTTTATCTATGGCATTTCTTTAGTTCTCTTTTTAACAACAGTGTGTGTCATCATATATCTTTCAATAAGCCAACAACTTATAGAGCAACTTCACAACGATGAACATACTCGTTTTAAATCGATTCAATCAAAATTTGATGGTAAAATGAATCTTATAGCAACTGAGATCAACTTGATTGTTAATAACTCCCTGACCCCAGAAGCTTTTAACAATGAACCCTTTGCCAAAAAACATCTTACCCTTACTCTGAAGCAAATATTAGAATCCGACAATGCCTATCTCCAACTCCGTCTATTAGATTCTATGGGCCATGAATTCATTCGCATCAATAAAGCCGGATATCAATCGGGTACAATAGTTCCCAAAGCTCAGCTTCAAAATAAAGCAAATCGTTTTTACTTTACTAATACATCAACTCTTCCCCCGCAAACCCTCTACCTATCTCCTATTGACCTCAATATAGAAAATGGAATTATTCAGACGCCCTACCAACCAGTAATCCGCTTTTGTGCCCCCATCTATAACAACCAAAAGAGATTGATAGGTGTTGCAGTTATAAATTACTCAGGTAATGCACTCTTTGATTTAATATCAAACTCTCAGAGTAACGCCCACCTTCCTCTTGATATCCTCAACAACTCTGGATACTACCTATCGAGCCCTGACACAAATCGTACATGGGGGTTTATGTTTCCAGAACGTGAACACCATCGCTATGACTTAAAATACTCTGAAGAGTGGCACAGCATTGTAACCGAAAGACAAGGAGTTATTCGAAAAACCAATAATCATATTGTATTCTCTGAACTTAAAATACGACTCCCGCGCCCTTTTAGCTCAAGTAGCCATCACACGCTCTATGCTCTCTGTATTATTCCGGAAACTACCATAGCAGAGACAACCAATCAATTAATATTTGGCCTGCAAACAGGGTTTATCCTCCTTGGGCCACTCCTCTTTTATCTAGGCTGGCGCGTCGGGAATTATCAAGTGCACCAAAAGTGGCTGTTCTCACTCCTAGAGCAAGAGGCAACACACGACCCACTTACAGGGCTGTATAATAGAAAAGCGCTCTTTGAAGTACTAAAAAAAGCGATGTTTCAAACCATTCGTCGACAATCCTCTCTCTCAGTCTGTTTTATAGACCTCAATGACCTTAAAACAATCAATGATAAATTTGGACATAAAATGGGCGATACCATGCTCAAGTTTTGTTCAGAAGCAATCCTCTCAAATATTCGAGTATCAGATTCAGCATCACGTATTGGTGGTGATGAATTTGTTATTGTTTTTCCTGACTGTTCAGTTGATAGTGCCGAAATAATTCTCCAAAGAATAGCCGCATCATTTACTGCAACGTCTGTTGAAACCCATGGTCACCTCTGGTATATTAGTTATGGATGTACCGAAATGTTTAACGATGACATTCACCCAGAATCTATTATTGACCGTGCAGATAAACTGATGTATGAGAATAAAAAGCAGAGTAAAGATCAAGTTATCGACTTTTAATTCTAGTACTACTGATTTCATATATAACTGTGACAATAAAAAAGCCCATTCATAATACTGAACGGGCTTGTGTCTGCCTGCATGACAGAAATATGTAAAAATGTACGGTATCTATTTCATTCGCTTCGCAACCGATGCCGCATGGTGAATAAATCCTTCATCCGTCGCAAGATCAAAAACAAATTTACCATTCTTATCGATCGCTTTTTTGGTGTATTCAATAATAGAAGTACGCTTCATGTAATCATACACTCCAAGAGGCGATGAAAAACGCGCCGTTCCATTGGTAGGAAGAACATGATTAGGACCTGCAATATAGTCACCCACTG
>JAOPTW010000026.1:0-58886 GCA_051532035.1 Fibrobacterales bacterium
TCGTATTAGTTTAATTCCTGCAGCAGCAATTTGGGTGAGTTGTTTACTGTTTTTTCTAAAATGAATATTGACTCCAAACCCATGAGGGATTGTTGGGCCAGGGAGCTCCCAATTTATAAAATCGGGATTTTCATTAGGTACAACAGTGGTGTCTGATGCTACAGCACTACTTGATGTGTTCTCTGCATTGTCAGAAGAGGAGGCTTCGAGTACACTAGAGACTTCAGCAACTACAGAACTTTCGAGCATGATAGTGCTACTACTCTGTGTGGTAACGTTCTCTGTGCTACTACTCTGAGCGCTACTGCTCATGGTTACACCAGAGGCGTGTTTTTCACTAGAAGAGAGTATTTCGGGTTCAGAGCTCAATGTGGTATCTCCAGAGCTCATTAGAGTATCACTACTATTAGCAGTGGAGGAATCGGCGCTTTCAAACCCTAGTTCTGCATCCACGGGTTCGGTGCATGCTCCGAGTAAAAATAGGACTAGAATTGTTGAAAACCAAGGTAGTACCAAAGAACTCTTATTCATGTGTGCTCCTAAACTTAGAATGTGTTGTGTGTTTACTATTATCTATAAGATCATTTATTTACAGCGATAAAGACCGGTATTATGGCAGGAGCCAATAAATACTGTTGACTTTTGTTGACTTGTTACAGGTATTGACTGAAAAAACTAAAAATATCAAAACCCAATAATTGGATCATGAATAGTCTGTATCTAGAATATATGTTGGATGGCGTGGCCCTAGCCACATAAACACTCAATAGGTGATTCGCTTCATAACGTATTGAGCAGGCTTCAAATAGTAGCAACTTTTCTGATTCTGATACTAACATGACCATTAATTTGGAGAATACTGCTGAGTATGCTTTGACGGGCGATTTTAATGGCGATGGTATTCTGGACCTTGTTCAGATTGAAGATAAGGATATAAATGGTGTTTATAGTACCGAATATATTGCAGAATTATAACTGTTCCTGGCAGTTCTTTAACATGCTTTTTTGGTCTTTTCGGTGATATATAATTTATTTTCTATACATGACAAAAAAAATGAATTAAGGTATTATCCTTCCCCCCTTAACTTAGAATCGACAAAACTTGAGGAGCAAAATGTCTTTGTGGATTAATGTTTTTTATCTCTTAACAGTAATTTTTATAGGGTGCTCTAATGACTCGAGCACTAATGACTTGAACACTAATGACTCGAGTACTATAGAGCATACATCCTCTAACCAAGTTGTTATTGAAGGAGAGGTCAATACATTTTTCGATTCGACTCAAGTGTTATCTGTAGAGATAGAATTAGATAGTGCGGATTGGGAATTCGTAAGGGATCAAAGGAGAGATGTTTGGGAAAACTTAATGGGGGAGGCTTGTTTATCCGAAGAATGGGACGACCCTTATGAGTTTCGAAATGCTACCCTTACCCTTAATGGTAATGTAATTCCAAATGTGGGAATAAGAAAAAAAGGTTTTTTGGGTTCTGTTAATTCAATTAAGCCTAGTTTGAAAATTAAATTAGATGAATATGTGGAGGGACAGGAGTATTTTGGATTAGATAGGATTACTCTTAATAATAATATTTCGGACCCTTCTCATATAACTCAATGTTTGTCGTATCAATTATTCCTTAAAGCGGGGCTTCCAGCACCCCAGTGTAATTTTGCACAGGTCACTGTCAATGGAACGTATCTAGGACTCTATTCAAATATAGAAAGCATCAAAAAACGATTCTTAAGGCGACACTTCCAAAATGAAAATGGTTTTTTATTTGAAGGAACTCAAAGCGATTTTAGAGAAGGCTGGACAGCGACTTTTGAACAGAAAACAAATAAGAAGGAAGATGGATTTGAGCATATCAATGGCATAATAAACGCTCTGGAGTCCAATGGTGATTCTCTTGTTCAAAATGTATCGAGAGTAATAGATTTAGATGAATTTTATACGTTCTGGGGCTTAGAACTCTTAATTGGACATAGCGATGGCATGACCAGTGATGCTAATAACTTTTATTTTTATTTTTCTCCCACTAATCAAAAGGCATATTTTATCCCTTGGGGGGTAGATAAAACTTTCACAAATATCTCTAAGTTTAGTTCCTTAGGGTTATTGACTTACTCAAATAGTTTACTGCCTTTTAAACTGTATTCTTACTCCTCAACTCGGGAACAATTTAAGAAAAACTTAGAACAGCTCCTTGATGATGTATGGGATGAAGGTCAATTATTAAAAGAAGTCGATCGTTTAGAACTATTATTATCTCCACTTTTAACGGATGAGCCAGATGTATTGTGGGATGAGATTGGAAAAAAACAATCTTCTTCTATTGCAGATGGCAATTCCACCTTAAACTTTCAGAACGCAATTGAATCTGTAAGAACTTTTATTCAAGGGCGCAAAGAAAAGGTTCAAAGCTTCCTGGATAGTCTACCCACACCTCTAGAGGCTCCGTTTGCAAAACTTTGTGAAGAAAAATCAGAAGATAAAAAAATAGACGATACAGGTGATGGAAAAGAAGGAGACGAAAAACCTTGTACTAACGGGGAGAGCTTTGATCATCTGGGGGTTAGCTACCTCTGTGAGAATGAACGTTGGACAGAAAAGGATACTGTTGATCCTTAATGAAAAGGAATCCAGCATATTTGACCATAAGTGTTAAAGGTGTCATTAAAAATAAAGCCTCTTTACTACCTATCATCCCCCTAAATACGAAGGAAATGTATCTTGAAAAATTCCACAATCTTTAGCCTCACAATATTGTGTATCGTATTCGGATGCAGCGAGAGTGATAGCACCTCATCTCCAGAGGGCGCATCTTCTGCAACTTTCACCGACTCAAGTGAAAGTAAAGCTAGTGATAGTAGTGCCAGTGATAAGGATTGGGATACAGAGTGGGATAAAGAGTACGATAAGGATGATAAAGAGTATATATGTGACAACTCTAAAGCCTCTGGCTATAAAACGGTTGTTCAGGGGAGCGCTACTCGAGAATACATTCTCACGGTACCCGAGTCGTATGACGCAAACAACGCTACTTCATTGATTATTAATTATCATGGCTTTGGTGGGTGCGCTCAACATTTTCAGGAAGAAGTTGGTGAGTCATATGGTATGGATGCACTGGCAGACAGTGAAAACGTTATAGTCGCCTATCCACAAGCTATTGTTGGTGAAAAGGGAGATGCGTATTGGGATCCGGGTGATAATGGCACAGAAGATATTACTGAGAGTGATATTTATTTTACCGAACAGCTTATCGCAAATATTGCCAAAGAGTACACTGTTGACCTCTCCAGAGTCTATGCCACTGGCTACTCAAATGGCGGCATGATGTCTTATGGTCTCGCCTGCTCCAGAGGAGATCTTATTGCAGCAATTGGTATAATGTCGGGTACTATGCTCGAAGACGCCTGCACCACAGATGCCACTACCTCTGTTATTGTGTTCCACGGCATTGCAGATTATGTACTTCCCTATGCAGGTAACCAGAACTACAAGTCTACCTCTGACGCCGTAAACATCTGGCTTGATCACAACAGCATTCCAGCTGAGAGTCGCATCACTACAAAACTCAACAATGGTGCTGTAACCAGAGATGTCTATAGTGGAGGCGCCGAAAACACTTCTGTGGTACTCTATACCATCCACAGTGAATATGGTAAAGATGGCGGGCATGTTTGGTTTAGTGCCGATATTGATGGTATGAGTCCGAATCAGATAGTGTGGGAATTTTTATCTGCCCACTAAAATATGGCAATTTAGGCTTTAATTCGAGGGATTTCCTCTGTTTTATACCCATTTTGGTCATGAATGAGCTCCAATTATTATTCCTGGATTACTGTCCCTTATAAAATCACAAACATTATCGATTATACCACTCATTACAATTGCTCTTCACCAGAATTAGTAATACAATAGGGCATAACCATCCCATTGGGTCTATACGTATGTGGCTACAAAATTTGAAAATCAAACATAAAATTTCATTTGGATTTTTAATCCCAATACTATCAATTATTCTCTTTATTTCTTTGACGTTTTATAGTAGTGCAAAAGACGAAGACTTTATGGAAATGATTGAGGCAATTGACCATATTCGAATCTATAAACTCGAAGCGCGTAGAGCTGAGAAAGACTTTTTAATGCGGCTTGATATGAAATATGTGGAGAAACATAAAGATCACATTGCGGAAATTCGTGAAAACATTAAAATCCTCTCACACCATGAATGGAATAAAAGTGAAAAAGAACATATCAACGGACTGAACGGCTTTATCACAAATTATGTAAGTTTATTCAACCATGTCATTGAATTGACAAAACAAAAAGGACTCACAGAAAAAAAGGGAAAACAGGGAGAATTTAGAGCTGCAACTCATGCAATTGAGGCCGCAATTAAAGAACAAAAGCTCAGTTCAGATGTTACTGCTCAAATGCTTATGTGTCGGAGACGCGAAAAAGATTATATGCTGAGAGGGCATGATAAATATATAGAAAAACTAAAAGCCGATATTGTAACCTTGGAGGAACATTTTGACACCCATGCAGTTCCTGAGTTAAAAAAAATGAGCCAAGAATATCTCGCTCGATTTCTTGAAATGGTAGCACTGGATAAAAAAATAAACAAAACCGTTAGCGATTTCCGTACATCAATACACGCCCTCGAAACAGTACAAGCCGAACTTTCGGAATCGTTAGAAAAAGAAAAAGATAGAGCAAGGCAAAAAATTAATACCATAATGTTTGCTTTCTCCTTTGTAACTATTGCAATAAATATTCTAGTAGCTTTTTTGTTGATCAGAAGTATTACCCGACCTCTGATTAAACTTATGAATTCAATTACAGATTTAGGTAAAGGAGTACTCACTCACAAAAGTGGCATTACTTCGCTTGATGAAATTGGTCAAATGGCCACTGCCGCTGATGGTTCTATTGATTCACTTAACTCAGTGGTACAAAAGATTAGTGAAAATTCTGATGCACTGTCGAATTCTTCTGAAGCCCTTAATGTTACCACAAAATCAGTGGTACAATCTGCCCAAAATATGAATAGTCAGTCTCAGGTAATTGCCCAATCAACAGAGCAGGTTTCTAAAAAAATGAATAATATAGCTTCTGCGGCTGAACAAATGAGTACCACCGTATCAGCGTTTGCTTCTTCAATTGAAGAAATGAGTTTAAGCTCAAATGAAATTGTAAGAAGCTGCCAAAAAGAGTCTGAAATTGTTGAAATTGCGAATATTCGTGTTCGTTCAACCAATGAAGTTATGAGTAAAATGCAAATTTCAGCAAACGAAATAGGCAAAGTTCTCGATGTCATTAAAGACATTGCGGATCAAACAAACTTACTTGCACTCAATGCGACAATAGAAGCAGCATCGGCTGGGGATGCCGGTAAAGGTTTTGCTGTTGTTGCATCTGAAGTAAAAGAACTGGCAAAGCAAACAGCAACTGCAACAGATGAAATAAGTAAACAAATTGATACGATGCGCAATGATACTAAAGAATCAGTAAAGTCTATCGAAGAAGTAAGTGGTGTCATTGAAGAAGTAAACGCTATATCACATACAATTGTGAGTGCAATAGAACAACAATCAGCAACTCTGAATGATATTTCTAGTGGCGTAGGTAACGTTAATGCTTCAGCTTCTGATGTATCTCAAAATGTTCAAGAGTCTGCACATCTTATACAAGATGTCACTCATAATATAAGTGACTTAAATAATGACATTAATAAAGTCACAAACGAAATGAATACTGTTGAAGAAAATACTCTGAATCAATCTGGAATGGCCAAGGAATTGAAGGGTTCAGTGGCCGTATTTAAGGTGTCTTAACAAATACTCAGGAAGTATATCCAATTAAAAAAGGGGTGATGCTGGGTTTTGCGTTGTAATGGAATGGGGGATTATTAGATTTATTGTATAGACTTACCTTCTTTATTATAAGAGTTATATGATATGCGATATATGAAACATTTTCTTTTTGCTCTGGTAATTATTGTGGCTCTTAATAAAAAAGTTCACTCTCAACCCCCCATACATCCGGTTGTTTTTACACCTGGCATTCCAATTGTTATGGCTCCGATAAATGCAATTGTAGCTGGTGTACCATATCTTTTTAAAGAAGAAAATCACAAATACAGTTTTTGGAAATCATTTGTGTACTCCAGCGGTTTTTGTACACTAGGCTTTTTAGTGAGTAGCTTTACAGATTCAGATGAAGTTATGGCTGTAGGGATTATTGGTGGCACATTGGGTGGAACAGTATTAGGTTATTATCAAACGAAGTCTGACGACACCGTCCCAATAGTATTGAGCATAGTGCCAACTAAAAAGAAATCTCACATATTATTAAGCTTCAACTTTTAAGAAAAAGTACTGCCAACTGGCAGCCGAACGCTGGCGATGGGTGCGCTCGTAATGATTCACACCCCCTTAATTTTTTAATACCTATTCTTTCTGAAACTATCAAAAGATTGAAACAACTGACCTATACAACTGAACATGCCTGTCTCATTTAAAGAGAGAGAAACTGGAATGATTACTTTCTGATCGTGTAATCCCCCCATTATAAACAGTTGTTAATACTTGAGGGCATACTCGTTATAACATCGCTCCTTTTCCAGCTTCAATTGACTTGTATTTTAATTCAATTGTAAACTTTTTTATCCTCCCGTACTAACTTTCAAAATTACAACAAAATATATATATACTTAAAAAGCACTACACTCAAAAAACTAATAATGGAATCAACTACAGAAATATCATTATCTTATCTATTAGCGTCATTGTTATGGCCTCGTGATACCTATTCTGAAGATTCTTGGGTGTATGCAGTTCTAGATGGAGCACACAGTCCTGAGATACTGTCACATTTAGGTGAGTGTTTTACCCGAAATGATTGTTTATACGAAGGGGTACTTACTGATGACTTAAAAGAAGTTGCTCCATATTTAGTGCGATTGCGTAAAGAAGAGCCATATACCGACTGGCTTTTAGAGAATATGCTTTCAAAAAATTGGGGCGTCTTTCTTAAATCAGATATGCCGTTCAAGGAATTGAGAAAACATTTACGACGCTTTTTAAGAGTAAAATCTGAATCTAACAAAACAATGCTTTTTAGATGGTATGACCCTCGAGTTCTTCGCAAATATTTACCTACCTGCAACGAGGATGAACTCACAACCTTTTTTGGTTCTATACATTGTTTTATTGTAAAGGGCGAAGAGCCTCATCTATATCAAACATTTTCTATAAGTAACTCTCTGCTAGAGCAAAGAGATACCTATTTATCTGAAAATTAACACATAGAATAAACACATTTAGATATACCGTAAACGAGGTGTCATCGATGAAGCTCTTTGGAGAGGAATCTGATTGGGCAGGATTTGGTCAATCGAGTATTGAAAAATATACTGGGGGTGGGTTTGTTATGCCTACACAAAAGAAATCGGCCCCTGAAGACGAACTGATTGACGAAGCAACTGAACAAGAAGTTGAGGAAGAAGAAGAGGTTGTTGAAGAAGAACCTCAAATCGTGTTGTCAAACCTACAATTTGTCAGGCCTGAGACAGGGTATGAAATAGGTGAGAGGGCAGCGGTATCTGTCGATATAGAAGTTATTGGCGATAGTCCTGAGCCCTATGTTTCGTTTGCACTGTATGCACATTATCGTGATTCTAGTGATCTGTTTCTCTCTTGTACGGGTGCCCATATAGCGAGTGGAGTTGCAAAGACAAGTATCCATTTGGCCTATCCAGATGAATATCTTGCTGACTTACAGAGTAACTCTGAAGATCAAGTTGCCTACTATTGTATAGCGTCCCATGAACAATGCACCGAAGATGTTACCAGTACAGAACTTATTGTTCCCGATGAGCTACCTGCAAAAGATTCACAGTCTCAAGCTCAAGTATTAAAAGAAGCGGCAGAAGCGGGAACGCCATTTTGTGAGGAGTGTGAAAAAATACGGGCCGAGAATGAAAAAAAGAAACAACAAAAAGCTGAGCAGGGGTAATTATGTTTGTGATACGTGATGAACAACTTCATACATTGGGCGACGATGTATTTAATGAAAAAATACCAAGTATTGCAGATGAAATCATTGCGCGTTTAAACCGTATCTCTATTATTCAAAGTGAAGAGGGAAATTCGGAATTACGAGATCACATTATTGCTGATATCAAAAAGGGGTATGCATGGGGGTTTGCTACTATACATTCTCTCTTTCATTTTTGCAGCTACCATTTTACTCTAGGAGAAGCATGGTATAGTGATAGCAACATCAGTTCTATACTCTCCAATTCCAAACTCAATGCACGAGAAAAACTTCAATCAATAGAAAACCTACTCCCAGATTATTAATTCACTAGAAACTTTGTAAGGATAAGTATATGCCACCATGTCATTACTGTAACGTTCAGTTAGTAGACGGAATAGATGGAAATTCACGCCCCACATTACCTGTAGGAGGGTATGAGTGTCGCGAGTGTCATGTACCGGTAACTCAGGTATGTCGAGACTGTGCATGGTGGTTATTTGGACCACGATACAGTGCGGCCAATGTAGACCCCGCTCTGTTAAACCCAGAGGATGAGGCACCATTAGATGAACCAGTACGCCCCTGTCCGGATCGTCAAGAAGCGCGCGAAAACGGTAAAGAAGAACTTATTGATGCATTAAAAAATGTTTGTGGCCTGACAAAGCACCAGTGTAAAAAAGAAAATCTAGAAACGGAAATGAGCGCAGCCTGGAAGTTTTGGGATGAGTCATTTGGCTTTAATCGTAGTGATGATTATGCCCGAATGGCATATACGCTTATCGCGGTCTATTTAGGAGCAGAAAAACGGTGTAATGGCCATAGTGGTGGATATTTTCATCTATTTGATGCACCCAAAATAGCACGTAAACATTTAGAGACCTGTTTTACAGGTGGAGGTAAGACATTTATACCTGCGGGACGGGATGAACGCGCTCAAGCATCGTTGCACTATATTGAATTATTAGATCGATTGTTTAGGGACAAAATAACGCTTTCTCATGCCTACCGCTTGTCAATGTTATTTATTGAGACAGCTTCCAACAATCTTGATCGGAAAAAGCTTTTGAAAGCAGCTGAAATGGCCTGTGAGATATTTATTTCCTGTTGTGGGTCTGCGGAACCTATTGATTTTGGAAATATTAATTTTAAACCACTGGGAGCTCCGGGGTATATTACGGCTGATGATATAAAGAACATAGTAAAAGTTGATTCTAAGGCTATGTCTGACCGTGCACTTTCAAAAATTAGTAGTTTATTAACGACACTAGAAAAAATAAATCCTGCCAACCTTCCCAAGCGCCCTCACTATGTATCGCTCCAAGCGCAAGCCAATGATAAACAAGCTCTTGAAGCCTTGGATCTGGAAGATAACCAGGTGGACTATTTTCAGTCACTGCCAAAAATGGACTCTATCGGTCAAGATGCAACAACCCTTACTGAATGTGAAAGGAACGTCCGTGAACGAGTAAGTAGAAAAATGTATGCATTATTGAGCAATGCTTTCAGTCTTCCCGTTTTTGGTAACCAGCCAACAAATAAATCGGTGGCACCCAATATTTATGCAATGTTTCATAATTCAATAAATGCCCGACCGGGTATATATTATAGTGATGCGACTGTAGATACTCTTGTTGGAGCCTATTTAGGTTTTCCTGTTGCTATTGTTCCTAATGAAGAAGCTGATGGCTTAGTGAATGCCTTTGCCTCAATTGCTGCGTTTACATTGCATGTCAGAGCACGTGCATTAAAACTGATTAACCTGTTTCATGTTTATAACGATATCCATGATAGTATGACTGCGGCTTACGATTCCCCTATAAAATCAGCATTCGAAGAGTCTGCTCAATTAAATGCAACACTCGATGTTTGTGCACGTGCCACTACTACAATTGTATCGTTAATAGAGCACATAAATGGAGCGTATACAAATAATGGGTTACGTAGGTATCTTGTTTCACAAGCCGATTCAATAGATCACCTTGCTACCGCTCTTAATGATGGGCCCGGTAAAATTCGTGCACGAAACTACTTTATAGATTTGTTACTATGCGATCTCAACGGTCCAGCATCGTGGCTAGAAACAACGTTTGGTGAGGGTACCTTTGATTTCTTCCGTAATGCCCCAGAAACATTTGCCTGCCGAAATGATTATTGGATCCACAATAGTAAAGTGAGCTGGCGCAAAGTGTTTAGAAAATGTAGTGTAATTCCTAAAAGTAATACTGATGGTTTTTGGACAACTCGAATGAGTCAAAAATCAATTGAGGCTCATGAAGATGACCGGAAGAACTCTTCCGGATGGTATTGGGATTGGCGGGTTGAAAAAGATCGCGCTATTTATTCAGGTAAAGTAGATACCGTTGGTCCATTACTCGGGTATCGCCTCAATGAAAATCCACGAACCATGAGTCCCGTTCTTACTTCGCTCACACCGTATATCCATTGTCCTATTCCGAATGCCAATTATGGGCAAAATACATTTGTATGGAATAACTCGATTAAAAGTAGAGCGGTCTATACGTTAAATGACCGAATGCCCCCTCGGAGAAGTTTACTGTTACTAGTACAGGATATTGTTTTCATGACAAAAGCAAAAATGGGCGATCCTGCTATTCCATCACAGAGGCAAGCTGGGCTCACCTATTATACAGCACATCTTGAAGCTCATTACCTCCATGCACAAGGTCTCTACCATAGTGAGAATCGCCCTAATGAGGCTTTCCCAGTAGCTGATGTACCCGCTAACGAAGATGGGAGCTTACGACTTGAATTTTTGTCTAAGGACGAGCTTTTGCTAAGGATATCACCGCGGTTAGAAAAAATGAAAAAGTGTTTTGAAATGGCTGCAATAACTCGTGCTTCTAGTTCTGATGCTGTTACAGTGATGTTTGGTGAGTCTGAGCGAATAGAGGCAACACAAACATTGTGTGCTCAAGGGGATTCTACCATAGATACACTATTGGCACATATTAATAATCGGTATACTAATGCAGGGTTACGACGGTATATAATTTCGCGCATTGATCATACAGCCCATTTAGAAAAGGTGGTAAGTATTGGATTTTTAGCACTCGATCCAAAAAACATACTTCAAACTGGGTGGACTAATAAAATAGATCAAAGTGAAACATTCGATGGTCAAAAACCATCTTTTGGAGCCGCAACCTTAAATGGGTTGGGAAACCCATTAATTGAGTGTCATGTGTTTGGTGATCTAAAAGTTGCAGATCATTCACTCGGAGCTATTCTGTCTGTTGCTGGTGATGATATCAGTACCAAGAAAACTCAAAGGGTTAGGCAGCTTAAGACCAAGACAGATACTATGGGTATACTACTCCATACTACCCGTTTAAAAGACCTCATGAGCCAGCATAGACCCGATGGGTTCATGGGTAATGCATGGTTGGGGGCAGAAAGAGATGTCGCCGAACCAGCAATAGGTGATTTGACGGTTAATCCTCCACTCGTACCCGTTGTATAATATACTCCCAGAAGAATATTAACTACTCGTCACTTGGGTAGCATCTTTGATATATTTGTGATTATGATACAATACTTTATTTCTCTTCTGCTCTTACTGAGTGTACTCTCTTTTTCTCCTGTATTTGCATCCGGAAAATGTGCAAGTTCCTTTTTTATTGATCCTTCCCGAAGTATGACCGATCACGTGACCCCAAAAATCACAGCTGCAGGAAGCCGTGTCTGTACTCAAGAAGATTTTAAAGATTCAGTGTATCTTTTTGAAACAGAACATTTTGCATTGTATTATACTATGACGGGTATTCATGCGATTGCAGGGGCAGATAATACTCTGTATCAAATTTATCTGGATACCATGGCATTCAAGCTTGAAGAGGCCTATCGGTTCTATACCGATTCGATTGGAATGGTTCTTTCTGCTCCGCATCCGGTATCGTATCAGTATTCTCAACCGGTCATTACCGGGAAATATACTGTAGAAATAATTGATGTCCATCATATTCGTGATGATAAGCGAACTGACTTCCGGGATATGGTTAAAAATCAGCAGATATATGGATTTGTCTCACTCAGTGACGCGAGCAAGCAATACACGTACATGTTTGTTGAAAATGATTACCATTATACACCCCAAGGAACTGCAAAACAGTCGTTCACAACTGACACGGGATCTGAGTGTTTTTATTATGCCTCTCCCGCTGCTATAACTTCGGGAGCGGTAAGCTATGCAAATGAGACAGAGAAGGCCTTTGATGTAACGGTTACTCATGAACTGTATCACGCATTTCAATTTGAATACGAGACTGAGTTTACTGACCTTCATTTTTGGTTCGAGGCATCTGCTACAGGAATGGAAGAGGTCCTTTCACCCGATATTAACGACTATTGGCAATACACGGATCTGATTTTTCAGTCACCTCAGGAGAGTATGCTAGAAGCAGGGGGGACCAGAAAGTATGGGCAGGGCCTCTTTTTACAGTACCTGTTTCACAATTATCCCTATTCAATTGAAAAAGAAATTTGGGAACACAGAAGAAATAATCAGGGGACTGATATGATCACAACTTTTGATGCGGTTCTTTCAAATAACTACTCAACGCCCTTAGATTCGGTGCAGAATGATTATTACTCTCATCTGCTTCTTTCCGGGAGTCGGAGCTCAGCAGATCCAAACCCTTTTTCTCAGGATATGTCAAATTTTTACACAATTACCCCTGCACCGATATCAGATGTTATTCAGAAAGGAGATGATGCGACTCTCACTCTATCTAAACCGCTCAGTTCTAAGATGTATGATCTCAGTAGTTTGGTTGGTAATGATCCACTCTATGTCAGTGTACGTTCAGGTGTTACCTTGTCCCTCATTGAAATTGATACTATCGCTGATACTGCAGAAATTACCGCACTTAAAGGACCGACTATCACGCTCATCGGTGATTCATTAACCAAGCCAGCGTATCTCAACTTCAGCTCTAAAAAGGGGGGCTCTGAAAATATTCAACTCACCCAAACTCTTGAAGACATCTTTATTTTTGATGGTCCATCAAAATTGTATCCGCCCTATCCTAATCCGTATAATTATCGGGTGCATAGCGGTGCTGATATTACTTTTCCTAGTTCAAATATTCCCGAGGGAACCACAATACGCATTCTTTCTCGAAAGGGAGTGGTGGTACAAACTCTTAAGAAAGAGAGCGGGGTAGATGAGATCGTCTGGAAAGGTGGGCTGAGCAGCCAGAATAAGCGCCTACCTTCGGGCTATTATTATTACATCGATACCTATCATAATAAGCCCGGTAAGATTATTCTTCTTAATTAGAGGAGGATTTCTAATCAGCCGGGAGCTTTATTGCGATTGCGGTATCGTTTTCTCCTCCGGCTCAAAAAAGTTCTTTCGGGTTCGTATGAATAGCTACTACAACTCCAATCAGGCTACATTATTGTAGTTAAATCAAATTTGAGTACGCTACAAGTACGGTATTTGAGTGAAAACTAAACACTCATCTTATTAAGTGCTGGGGTAATTGATACTTTGCAGGCCGCGGTAGTATATGCTACCGCACACAACAAATAATAGTGACTGTAATTAAGGGAACCTACTGATACACAGTTAAGGTTACACCACTATTAAAAAGTATTACACAAAACATAGATCCATATGGAGACCCCTATGACAATTAAAACAAAAATTGGTAAAGCGTTGAGCGTTCCATTGATTGTAGCACTCGGAGCATTAAATGCGACAAGTGCACAAGCAATGGAATTTTCTCCGTCAGACCTCACTTTCGGACTCACCCCAAACGACTCACCAGCTGATCAAACAGCAGTATTAACCAATACAACGAATAATCCGGTTAACTACTCTATTAAATCTGCTGGTATCATTGCACGTCCTTTTGCTGCTTCGAACCAAACAAGTTCATTTACTCAAGCTGCAGCACAGGCGACTCAAAGTAGTATCGAAAATATCGATTCAGCTCCTTATGTTGAAGGGCAAATCATTATCTCTTTAAAAGAGGTTATGAGTGCCAAAGGTAGCTCTAAAGGAATGGCACACCGAGCGCTCGCTCGACTCAACGTTAAAAAGTTAAAAAACATTACTCCTCCAAAATTTGCAGGTCTCAACCTCGCTTTTAGTTCTCAAGATCAACTCCTTGTTGTTACTCTTGAAGATAAAAGTCATCAGAATGTTATCAACACTATTAACAATCTTAAAAATGACCAGGATGTTAATTTTGTAGAACCAGACTGGATTGTTCAGAGCAACAGAACTCCTAATGACCCAGAGCTCTCTCGTCTTTGGGGTATGGAAGCTATCTCAGCAAGTGAAGCATGGGATTCTGAGACTGGGAGAAATGAGGTTGTTATCGGGGTGGTCGATTCTGGTATTGATTATCTCCACCCAGCATTGCAGTCAAATATATGGACCAATGTTAACGAAGTTCCAGGAAATGGAATCGATGATGATGGTAATGGATACATTGATGATATCCATGGATATGACTTCGTAAATGATGATAGCGATCCTATGGACGATGATGGTCATGGAACTCACTGTGCAGGAACTATTGCCGGTTCTGGTGATGATGGGCATGATATTGTTGGGGTTATGTGGAACGCACGGCTTATGGCACTCAAGTTCCTTGACAATACTGGTCATGGCCCAACTTCAGCTGCTATTGAGGCGATAAACTATGCCAATGCCATGGGTGTCTCTATTACTAATAATAGCTGGGGTGGTTCACAGTATTCACAAGCTCTTCATGACGCTATTGACGCTGGAGGACTCTTTGTTGCCGCTGCAGGTAACAACGGTCAACTCAACAATGACTTGAATGCACACTATCCATCTAACTACAGCCTCAACAATATTATTGCAGTTGCAGCAACTGATATCAACGACAATATTGCAGGATTTTCCCACTACGGTGCGGTATCAGTGGATGTTGCAGCTCCTGGTGTCGGTATATACAGTTCACTACCAAACAACCGTTATGCTAGTGCAAATGGAACTTCAATGGCCGCTCCCCATGTAGCGGGTCTTGCGGGACTTATATATTCGCTTAATAGCCAATTAAGCTCAACTGAAATTAAAGAGACTATCATGTCTACTGTAGATCCAGTTGCTGGTCTTGCAGGCTTAATGGTGACGGGTGGTAGAATCAATGCATCTCGTGCAATCAGCGCTACGACACCTTCATGGCTACAGGTTTCAGATAATGGTACCGGTATACTCAACCCTGGTGAATCAGTAAATTTTTCAGTAACGGTTGATCCTACCTATCTTGCAGAGGGAACATGGTCTGCAAATCTCATCATCGGCCAATCAGCAAACCCTGCACAGGATGTCGTCCTTCCTATAACAGTAAACGTTGGACCGTGTCGTGCACTTTCTGCTTCAGTCAACTCTGTAGTTTACCCAATAGCATGGATTGGAGATAGTGAAACAGAAGAGATCACTCTTACCAACAGCTGTAATGCTGAAGTTACCATTAATAGTATCACCACATCGGATGCCGCCTTTGGTTCATTACTCGCTGCTCCTGCTGTTGTATCTCCATTTAGCACTGTAACGGTACCGGTTGTTTTCAGTCCTCTTGATGAAGTCGTCTATAATTCAGTTCTTACAATAGTAAGTGATGCAGAAGACAATGAAACTATCATTGTTACTCTCGATGCTGAAGGCCAATTTGGACCACAAATCATCCACAATCCAACGGCAATCAATGAAACGCTTGCCGCTAATACCGCAAAAACAATTAACCTGACATTCTCTAACCCAGGTGTACGTGATCTTATATTTACCCTTAATACAGATGCAGGCGACTCATGGATTGATGTTTCAACAGCTGAAATCACTATTGCATCGGGCCAATCACAGGATGTTTCTGTTATGGTTGTTGTTCCAAATCTTGGTGGAACGGTTACTTCAGAAATCTTTATTAACCACAATGCCGTGGGGGCAACACCGATAATTATTCCTGTAAGTGTCACAACACTCGCAGATAACTATCTATCAGTAAATCAACTCTCTATTGATTGGGGTATCGTTTCAAACCGTACTCACCCAACCTTTGATATCAAAGATAAGGCAACAAAAGAGGGTGGTAGTATAACTTCTGTACACTCTACTGATATTGATCTTGATGGAGATCTTGATTTTATTTATGGCTACTCATTTAGTAATAGAAACTATCAATCTGACCTTATCATATCAGAAAATACTGCGGATTGCTATGGACAATATACTGAGCATACAATATACTCTGGTACTGAAGCACAACTTGATTACTATGAAATTGAGTCTGGTGATATTGATGGCGATGGTGATATAGATCTGTTCGTTGGTATGGGTAACCGTGGTTCTGGTGCTAAACTCTTCTGGTTTGAGAACGATGGCACACAAAACTTCACTCGCCATGAGCTTATTTTTGATGGATATCCTCATAAATTGAGCGTAGTTGATTATGATCACGATGGTGATAGTGATCTTCTTGTTGTTAACAGTACCGACGATGAGTTCGTCTTCTATGAAAATGACGGTTCGCAAAGCTTTACTATTAGAAGCTGGTCTACTGATGATACTGAAGATGTTATGAATATGAACATTGTAGATTTTAACAAAGATGGGTTGGTGGACTTTGTTGGCACGAGCCGAAACATTATTGATGAATCGAAAAAATCGATTCTCTGGTATGAGAATTTAGGCAACCATACCTTTCAAAAGCGTGTTATTCTTTACACCCCATATTCATTATATCTTTCTGTTGGCGATATCGATTCCGACAACGACTTTGACTTACTCGCTACAACATGGAGTGATGGGGCTTTTTGGATTGAAAATGACAATGGTCTGTACAAAATGCATTTACTCGATATTGAACAATCAACTGACCATTACATTGTTGATATGGACAATGATGGCGATAAAGACATTGCACTCACTATGGATAATGGATCCGGTACTAGAAGTATCTCAATTCTAGAAAACGACGGTAATGAAACATTTACTGCGGAAGAGATTTATCCGAGCTCTGTTATTCATTTTATCGCAACAGATGTAAATAATGATGGTGACATTGACCTCTTTTTCAATAATTATGTAGACAAGCAGGTCACTATTATGAATAATGAACTCAAGTTAACGCAATCGATTCAGCTTGAGAATAGCGGTGGAAATGCAACAACTATCAGCTCATTAGAAATCGATAATTCATTATTCACTATTAACTACGCTGCACCAGTAGAGATTGCTCCACAAACCAGTGTATGTTTTGAACTTGTATATAATGCAACCGGTACTCAAAAAGAGACCGCTACGCTCTCTATACAAAGTGATGCAATGGATAACTCATCAATATCTGTAGCTCTAGAAGCAGGTGGGGAACAGACAGCCTATGACGTTGCACTCAATAAATCAGCATCAGCATCTTCTACAGAGTCAGGACTCTTAACAGATAATGCTATTGATGGTGACAATACTACTCGTTGGTCATCTGACTTTGCAGATCCACAATGGTTTATAGTTGATCTCGAAGGTTCATTTGACATCAGTGAAGTTATCCTCACGTGGGAGACTGCCGCAGCTAAAGTATACAGCATTGATGTATCAAATAACAATGGTCAGAATTGGACTACTGTGTATACTGATAATAATGGTAATGGTGGCGTTGATCATATTAGCGTATCAGAAGACAACGTTACTCACGTAAAAATGTATGGTACACAGAGAACTACTCAATGGGGATACTCACTCTTCTCATTTGAAGTTATGGGTGTACCACATCGTACAGAACCTCCTGTTGTTACTACTCTCGATGTTACACCACTCCAAGCGACTATCTTTGAATATGAGACTCAGCAGTTTACTGCACAAGCGTATGATCAATTTGGTAACCCAATGAATGCTTCAATCTCTTGGAGTACTCTTGGTGGAATGATTGGTCCAACAGGGCTCTTCACTGGAACTGAAATTGGTTCATTTACCGTAGCCGCAAATGCAAATGGTGTTATTGCTACTGCTAGTATCACTGTTAATGAAGCACCGGTAGTTGACCGTATTACTCTTACTCCAGCGAATACAACGCTCAACATTGGCCAAACACAGCAATACACTGCTGTTGCGTATGACCAGTATAATGCTGTTATTTCTGCTGTATTTACGTGGAATGTAAATGGTACCAGTGGTACTCTCACACAAAATGGTCTTTTTACTGCTATCAGTGCACATGCTGGTGATGTAATTACCGTAACATCTGGTGCTCAATCAGCAACGGCGTCTGTTATTGTTGTTGACGCGCCTCCTTCTGATATTGCATTAGGTAAGCCTGCATCGGCATCTTCCGATGAAGTTGGATACTCTGCATCTAATGCGGTTGATGGTAATGGTACAACTCGTTGGTCAAGTGATTTTTCTGACCCTCAGTGGATAGAAATTGATCTTCAAGGTTCATTTGACATTAGTCGTGTCGTATTAGCTTGGGAAACTGCTGCAGCAAGTGAATACCAGGTCCAAGTACTCGTTAATGACCGTTGGAGCACAATCCACATTACCACAAATGGTAATGGTGGAACTGATGAACATATCGTTAATGCATCGAATGCAACAAAAATAAGAATGTATGGTACAAAGAGAACTACAGAATGGGGTTACTCACTCTTCTCATTTGAAGTATACGGAGTGCCACACATCTCAGAACCTCCTGTATTAACTTCTATTGAAGTGACGGACATGACTGTTGCACTCGAAAGTATCACCAGAATTACATTTCAAGGATACGATCAGTTTAATAACCCAATGAATATTCAAGGCATGCCTGACTACAGTGTGAGTGGTGGTGGCTGGGTAAGAGATGGTTACTTTACTGCAGAAGAAGCAGGTAACTGGTCAGTAACTGTTTCTGCTGATGGCGTTTCTGGTGTTGGTTCAATAACTGTTGAAGACTCACAACCTTTAGTACTTACAACTATCGAAGTCACGGATATGACTGTTGCACTCGGAAGCATCACCAGAATTGAGTTTCAAGGATACGATCAGTTTAATAACCCAATGAGTATTCAAGGCATGCCAGACTACAGTGTTAGTGGTGGTGGTTGGATAAGAGACGGCTATTTTACTGCCGAAGAAGCAGGCAATTGGTCAGCAACTGTTACCGCTGATGGCATTTCTGGTGTTGGTACAATAACTGTTGAAGATCTTACAAACCTTATCTCTAATGGTGGCTTTGATAACAATGTTGAGGGTTGGACATTAGATACCTATGGATCAGCAAATGGTTTCTTACAGCATGTTAATAACGAATGTATTATAAACATGGGAAGTGGTGGTTCAGAAAATTGGCATGTACAATTTCGTCAGAATGGCATTCCCCTTGAAGCTGGTAAAACGTATCGTTTAAGTTTTGATGCTCGTGCAAATGCAAATAGATCTATTGATGCACAACTTGAAACTGATGGAAATCCATGGACTAACTATGGTAACATTCCTGCAACGGCAATCACTACTACTTTGAGTAATTATGAGTACACATTCACTATGAATGAAACTGATATGAATGCACGCATTGTATTCAATATTGGAAACAATTCTAATAATGTATACCTCGATAACATTACTGTTGTAGAAATTCCTTAGGAATAGTGTTCATTTAAATATTTTAGGCCAACTCTTTTGAGTTGGCCTTTTTTGTTACTAGTGGATGCCTATATGATACAACAGAGAACCTCACAGTCTATGGGCACGGAAAGTGTTGACAGTATCAGTAGGCGTCTTTAGTTATTGCAACTTTAAAAAAGAGGGGTGATTATGCTCTGCACAAAAAAATGCCCCTAAAGAACCCGGCTAAAAGTAAAAATCCACCCTTTTGCCTCAATTTAACTGGACAATTGGACCAAAAGAGCATAGATTTATGTGCCTATGATACAACTTAATACTCAAGCCAACCTAAAAACACTGTTATTCAGAAATCTGATGATTGTGGTGCTTGTTGTATTGAGTATTCCCTTTGGTGTCAGTAGCTTTTGCCTCACGCCAACCTCTGTAGTATCAAACGAGTGCGAAATAATAGCAGCTGATGAGTGTTGCGGAAGTACTCAACCAGAGCAGATAGAGTGCGAATACTGTTACACTATTCAACCGAGTCAAGTTTCAGAAGTATATGTACCCACCAGTAACAATACATCTAAAAGTGTTGTCTATACTCACGTAAATAGATTGTATGATCTGGTCCGCTATATACCTCCTCTGAATACACATACGTATACTTCTGTAGAGCTTTCGCAAGAAGCACTGGAACAGCGCATTCTCGCCACTGTTTTTGTAATCTAAACAGAAGAATTTTTTCAATAAGGGCCCCCTGAACACGATTTAAGTGTTGAGCAGCGTGTCCCGTCATTCATTACATACTTAATTGATTTTCGAACCGTATGAACGCTGTGTTGAGCACTTGCTGAGCATGCTGTGTACTACAAGGAAAAGGTATACACCCATTGAAACTGAACACCTATAGAAAGACCCTGTACAGGGCATCCATAGTCAGCATAGTCGCTCTGATGTACACGGGAGTTGGAGCCGAACCAGTTGCCGAGAGTATTTCGATACACTCATTTGATAACGTGTGGGAGCAGGTGCGTACCCATAGCCCTACACTGAGATCGGCAAAGGAGCACCACTCTGCCACGCGTCATGCGCAAGAGGGTCTGACACAATTTTCAAATCCACAATTTGAATTTGAAGCAGGGCGAGTAACGACGAGTGATGGGCCAATAGATGTCCATACTATAGAGCTTGGTGGACGCCTCACCAAAACCTTTAGTAATTGGGGAGTCTATTCAAGCGAAGGGGCACTCGGAGAGCTTGATACTCTTCTTTCGGCATTGGCATTAAAGCAGACAAAACGAAGCGTGCATCATTCTGCAAAAAAGGCCTATGGCGTTGTGGTTATAGCCCAAAATAAAAAAGACCTTTCAGAACAGAGCTATGAACTTGCCCAAAAGGCAGATGCTCTTTCGCGAGGGAAATTTCGCGCAGGTGCCGGTTCACCGATTGACTCTATGCGCACCGGAATACAACTCATACAGGCGGAGCTCGAACTTGAACGTGCGAAAAATGAACTTCTGGTTGCCACGAACAAACTTGAGCTATTGTGGGGTGGTACTCCTTATGCAGTTATCGACTCACTGGAGCTTCTGAAGAGAGAACAAAACATCCCTTCTTGGGATGCATTGAAACAGAGATTACAGGAATCGCCAGAGTGGCAACAAGCATCAATCAAAGAACGACGAAGCGATGTAGAGCTTTCATTGGCAAAGGCGTCGCGCATTCCCGAATTTGAACTATCACTGGGTGTACAAACGCCCTATGATGGCGAAGGGCACACCATTTCGGGGGCTATTGCTATTCCCTTGCCGGTATTGCACTTGAATGGAGCGGCAATCTCTGAAGCACACTCCCGCAAAAAAGCAGTTGAGTCGCATACTCAAAAGAGACACGCAGAGCTAAGCCTTGCATTAAAAGAACTGTTGATGCAGTATAGACTATTGGCTCATGCATTGAGCACGACCAAAGAACGGTTACTGCCGATTGCTCGTTCAGCATTTAATGGTGTGTTGCGGGGCTATGCCGTAGGGAAATTTACGGGGCAAGAGCTGTTGGATGCACGCTCAGAATGGCTTGACAGTGAATATTCCCTGCTAGAAATAACCAGAGACTATTATGCGGTCGGTTTGGATATTGAATATTATACGAGTGACATAGATGATGTTACTGATAGAAACGTTAAGAATAACACTAATGGAGAATGAGATGAAAACCCATAACGTAAAAAAAGCTTTGTTGGCTGCCCGAGTAGGACTACTCTGTGTACTCATAGGCATAGTGGCAGGATGCAATACGGAGAAAGACCAAGCAAAGGGAGAGAGTGCAATTAAAAACACTCCACCTAAAGAGCATGCTCATAGTGAGGAGCATACCAACCAGAGTGAGGCTCAATGCACTGCCCATGGCGCCGATAAGAGCGAATGCTGGATATGTGATCCCAAGCTGAGAGACAAGGATAGATTGTGGTGTAGAGAACATGCTACCTACGAAGACCGGTGCTGGAAATGTCACCCTGATCTAAAAGACGACAAACGCCTCTATTGCGGAGAGCACGGGGTGTACGAAGATGAGTGTACCCTCTGCCACCCAGAGTTAAAAAAAAAAGAGCACTCTGATGATCACTCCGGGGTAGAGGCACAAAAGAGTACAGTGGCGCACACCGATAAAGTCGGCCTCTATTGTACAGAGCATGCGTTGCCCGAGCTCGAGTGTGCTATTTGTCATCCAGAGCTGTTAACCGATCTAGTACCAGGTACGGGCCTCAAAGTACGGTTCCCTACGGTTGAATCTGCAAAAAAAGCAGGGGTCACTTGGGAACCGGCACAACGAGCTCAGCGTCATACCATGGGGAACAATGGGTTCTTGAGCAGACTCTCGTATAATCAAAACCAGATGGCCCATGTAGGGGCTAAAGTAAAAGGAACCATGGGGAGGGTGCTTGTAAACAACGGTTCTGTAGTTAAAAAAGGACAGACCCTTGGGTTTGTATCATCTCCCGATGCGGCAAAAGCAAAGTCAACGTATCTCACCGCGGTGGCCGACTCAACATTGAAATCAGTAGTATACTCTCGTGAAAAAGGATTAGTCCGTGAAAATATATCTTCACAGCGAGAGCTCGATAATGCCCATGCTGAGTATCAGCAAGCATTGGCTCAACTGGGAGCGGCAATACAAGTTTTGGTAGACCTCGGGCTGTCGTCAGATGAACTACAGCGACTCAGAACTTCGGGGAAGGCATCATCAGCGGTAGTGCTTCGTGCTCCGTTTAAAGGGACCGTTGTACAGAGAAATGCTGTAACAGGGGCGGTAGCACAACCGGATGCTCCATTGTTTACCATAGTAGACCTCTCAACAATGTGGATTGAAATGTCTATACCAGCAGTAACGGCGCTGCAACTTTCATCGGGAGACGCAGTCGTCGCACAATTTGCCGAATTGGGAGCAGATAGAATTGAGGGAGTTATTACCTGGATTGCATCGGAGATAAATGAGGCCAACCGAATGGTTACGGTACGCGCGGAACTTTCAAATCCTAACGAGCGCCTCAAAAAAGGTCTCTATGGTAGAGCATTTCTCGCCTCTCAACCCCAGGTCGTAAACGGGGAACCGTTGATGCAACTGGAAGTACCACAGCAAGCACTCCAAAGAATAGAAGGGAAACAGTATCTCTTTATCTCCCACGAAAAGGACCTCTTTGAGGCGCGGCATATACAAGTGGGTGCACTGGATGGGAACAATGCAATTATCGTTGCGGGGCTCAGCGAAGGTGAGAAGGTCGTGCACCAAGGGAGCTTTACCGTGCGGTCAGAAATGTTTAAATCGAGTTTTGGTGCTGGCTGTACTCACTAGTCTCACTCGTAGTAGCGTGAAATAAATTAAGGTAATCTATGTTTCTAAAATTAATGCAGTACTGTTTAAATAATCGATTAATGGTGTTTTCATCTGTGGGTATACTCCTATTACTTGGGGGCTATTACGGTAATAAACTCGCCATTGAAGCCTTTCCTGATACCACTCCCGTTCAAGTGCAGATTAATACTGCCGCACCGGCACTGGGCCCTCTTGAGATAGAGCAAGAGATAACCTACTCTGTTGAAACGGCACTCTCTGGATTGCCCGGTATTAAAAGTGTGCGGTCCATTTCAAAGTTTGGTCTTTCTCAGGTGGTCGTAGATTTTGAAGATGGCACTGATATCTATAGGGCCCGTCAACTCATATCAGAACGTCTCAGGTTAGTACAGTTATCAGAGGGGATAGAACCGCCCGCCATGGGCCCAATTTCTACTGGGCTCGGTGAAGTGTTTCACTATGTTGTATCATCGACCGATGCATCGCGCCCGCTCCATGAAGTGCGTACACTCCATGACTGGATATTAAAGCCCGAACTCCGAAAGGTGTCGGGAGTAGCAGAGATTAATACATGGGGAGGATATGAACTCCAATACCAAGTGGTGGTTGAGCCTGATAAATTGGTAGCACAGGGGATTACCCTGAATGAACTGTATGAGGCCTTGAGCAAGAACAACAAAAATGTTGGGGGCGGGCGTATAGTATATGGTGGTCAGTCCTTGCTCGTTCAGGGGTTGGGGAGAGTTTCCGAAATTGAACATATTGCCGGGATGGTTCTGCGTGCAGAAAACGGCGTGCCTATCCGCGTTCGTGATGTGGCAGAGGTGGTTAAAGGCCATGAGATACGGCAAGGTGCAGTCTCTGCTCAAGGTAAGGGAGAGGCGGTTCTTGGACTCGGCTTTATGCTTATGGGTGAAAATAGCCAGCAGGTAGCCAAGGCACTCGAGGCCAAGGTTGCCGAAGTAGCCCCTTTTCTTCCTGATGATATTCAGGTTGAAGTAGTGTATAATCGGTCCGATCTGGTTGATGAAGTGTTGAATACCGTGAGTCACAATCTTTTATTTGGTGCACTCCTTGTTATCATAACACTGTTTCTGATACTTGGTAACTGGCGAGCAGGCTTGTGTGTTGCTGTGGCAATACCTCTCGCAATGGCTTTTGCTTTTATCGGGATGTATCATCTCTCGATAGCAGTCAGCCTTCTGAGTCTGGGAGCGATGGATTTTGGAATACTGATAGACGGATCGGTAGTCATGACTGATGCGAACCTCAAAGGTATTCGAGATGCAGAAGATAAAAAGGGTCGCTCTTTAACGTTTACCGAAAAGTCTCTGGTTGTTTTTAATTCCGCAAGACAGGTGCTCCGCCCAATAGCCTTTGGTATGGGGATTATTGCCGTAGTGTTTTTGCCGGTATTAACTCTAGAGGGGATTGAAGGGAAAATGTTCCGCCCCATGGCAATCACCTTTGTGTTAGCATTGGCCGGTGCACTCCTCGTTGCACTGTTCATTTCTCCTCTGTTATCACTTACCTTTTTAAAAGACTCAAAAGGACGATCGAATAAAAAGCGATCATCTCGTGAGTCATTTATTGAACGGCAGTATCAAATACTGCTTAAAAAATTACTCGGCTGGCCACGTCGAGTGGTGGGGACAGCGATTATCTGTATCATAGCTGCGGTATTTGGTGCACTGAATCTTGGGGGTGAATTTATTCCCCGATTGAGCGAAGGGGCGATAGTTATTAATGCGGTTCGCCTCACGGGAGTATCCCTCGAAGAGTCGGTCAGATACAATACAACTATAGAACAACTTATTTTGGATGCCTTTCCCGATGAAGTAACGGCAGTGTGGAGCCGAATAGGTACGGCAGAAGTCGCAACTGACCCTATGGGTACCGAGCTCACTGATATATTTTTAAAACTGACACCCCGGGATTTGTGGAAGAGGGCAGAGTCTCAGCAAGAACTCGTGGGCCAGCTCGACAAAGTATTGGGCGATCTCCCCGGGATTAACCTAATCTATTCCCAGCCTATTGAACTGCGGCTGAACGAGATGATTTCTGGTATTCGCTCAGATATTGCCGTTACCATTAGGGGCGATGCACTTGATGAGCTCCTGCAGATCAGTAATCAGGTACAGAAAGTACTCGCAACCATAGAAGGGGCGGCTGATATTTCTGGAGAGCAGATGAGTGGTCAGCCCGTTATGCAGATAACCATTAATCGTGAAGCGATTGCGCGGCATGGGGTGCCAGCAGGAGACGTGCTTGATTTTATTGCGGCTCTGGGTAACAGGCATGCGGGGGCCGTTTATCAGGGGCAACGGGTGTTTCCTTTGACCCTGCGATTACCCGATAGACTGAGACATAATCCAGGAGCTCTCGCTACCGTGATGGTGCCGATACATGGTGCAAAAGCAATACCCTTGGGAGAGCTTACGTATATTAAAGAAGTAGAAGGACCTTCGGTTATCAATCGTGAATGGGGCAGACGTATGACGCGGGCTCAGTGTAATGTACGTGATAGAGACGTTGCCACTTTTGTAAAAGAGGCACAGGAAAAAATAGCACAAGAAGTAGTGCTGCCCGAAGGGTATGTCATCAGTTGGGGTGGGCAGTTTGAAAACCTCGAACGCTCACAAAATAGACTTGCTATTGTGGTACCTTTTGCACTTCTTATGGTGCTACTCTTGTTGCGCATGAGTCTTGGTAATTTTCGCGATACCTTTTTGATATACTCAGCCGTGCCTTTGGCGGCCGTTGGGGGTATTGCTGCACTCCTCCTTCGGGATATTCCTTTTAGTGTGAGTGCTGCTGTAGGCTTTATCGCACTCTCGGGTATTGCCGTATTAAATGGATTAGTGTTGGTCTCCTCTGTACGCTACAACTTGGAAAAGGGTATGGGTATAACCATTGCAGTACAGAAGGCTGCGGTTTCCCGTATTCGACCAGTTTTGGCTACCGCAATTACCGATATGGCTGGGTTTATTCCGATGGCTATCTCTTTAGGGATTGGAGCTGAAGTACAGCGTCCATTAGCAACAGTTGTTGTTGGTGGTGTGTTCACCTCTACATTGCTGACGCTCTTGGTGTTGCCAGTACTCTGCACTCTGTTTATGAAGATACATGCTGATAAATTCTAGAGTACAGAGCAATCACATACGGGAGGGACGTAAAAAGGATTATCCGTACTAACGTAGAGCATGAGTTAAAAGTTTACTACTATTAACTCATGCTCAATTACATCAAAGAACTCGTCAGTCTCAGAAAACCAACCTTTGTGCTCGCCACAATACTGTTTCTTGGGCTCCTTGCTCTAGCCAATCAGTACTTTGGTCTAAAGAGCCTTCTCCTTGAATATAATACCTTCAATGGCATACAAATACTTTCGAATATCTTCTACTACAGCATTGCTCCTCTTGGAGTATTAGGAATTCATTTTTATTTCTATCCACATCCCACTTCATTAATAAAAACTATCGCAATTACTTGTATGGTTACGGTCTGTTATGCTCTGTCAGTGAGCCTCGTGCCTATTACGCTCTTTACCAGTGTTGCCTCAAACTATGTTGAAAGGGACTTTATATACAAAACAGTACCCTATGGTACTCGGGTCTCAATGGCACTCCTCCTCATGGGTATCTGTGGGCTCTATTGGAAAAGAGAAGCAGTTAACTTTTGGGGGCTTCTCTCATTGCCTCGATCCATAGCAGTTATCCGCCCATTGTTGATAGTAATTCCCATTGTAATAGCGGTGTTCTCTTTTTCACCCTCGCTGAATAACTTTTATCCCATGTTTTTTCACAAAGGAATGCCTGAGGTATTTGGAATGCCGTTTATTGGCGCACTCTGCTTGTATGAAATCTTTTATTTGCTGGGCTTTGTTGGTATAGAGCTTATGTTTCGTGGGCTCATGCTCCGTATGCTCTTTCCCCTTATAGGGTGGGGGAGTCTCTACATATCATCGGCACTTTATTTTGTTGCACACTTTGGTAAGCCCTATCCTGAACTGATCAGTTCATTTTTTGGTGGGCTGATACTCTGTTATATAGCACAGAAAACCAAAACCCTATGGAGTGGTATTCTGTTGCATATTACAGTTGCGTTTTGTATGGATTTTTTTAGTGTGTTTCACCGGGTGTGGTAAAGCACACCTATTTCTTTTTATGAAATCCGAAAGTGCCTTGTACTACTTCTGCATCTGATTCTTCAACATCTTTTGGAGCGCCAGTAGGATTTGGAGCTGCACGTTTTACACGTACTTTATTGCCGTCAATCTCTTTGCCATTCATCTGTTTGATTGCATATTTTGCATCACCCACTTTAGGGATCTCTACAAATGCAAAGCCTTTTGATTTTTGGGTCTCTTGATCCAAAACGAGGTTACAGAATTGAACGGGGCCAAACTCTTCAAACATTTTTTGGAGAGCTTCTTCGGTTGTTTTGGGTGATAGTCCACGGATAAGTATTTTCATGATGTCGCCTTTATTACAGGAGTAATTGTTTTTTGATAAAAAAGCGATGGACGGGTTCAGCCAACGAATATTTTGATCGATAGTGCAAATATAGAATAATTTCTATGAGATCTGTTATCACAGTGGATTATGGGGCAGGAAGTGTATCAAGTAGCTTTATTTGGTGCTTTTTTAACTCAATTAGAGCATGTTTGGGTCATAATGCTTCATATGGCCCTATTTGTCGATATAATGACTCTGCCTTTCAAATGCCGAAACTTCTTTTTTGTGTACATTAAATTAATTGGTTAGCATCTGGGGGGGGGCGGTTCATTTTTCTTCCAATATGTAAAAAAGTATGATAAACTAAAATCAAAAATTCAATTGATGAGAAATATGCCGTTAGTAACGTGGTCAGATGATTTTTGTATCCAGATAACCGAAATAGACAATCAGCATAAATGGCTTGTAGATATGCTTAACCGCTTTTATGATGCCGTTCTGGCAAATGAATCTAAAAAGAGTCTGCGCATTTTACTTGAAGATCTTACTGATTATACGGTTACTCATTTTGCAGCTGAAGAGAAAAAGTTTGATGTCTTTAAGTATGAACATACCGTTGAACACAAAAAAAGTCATAAAAAATTTATTGACAAAGTTACTGATGTAAAACAACGGGTAGAAGATGGAAGAGAAGTATTACCAATAGAGATGGTGATATTCTTAAAAGACTGGCTGCTTAAGCACATACAAGATGAAGACCGGCAGTTCTTTCAATGTTTTCATACCCAAAGTACTGGTCTGGGATGATAATACGTACTGTATTGCTGTTTATTATATTATGTGGGTGCATTCAGTCAGCCACTGCTGAAGAACTTGAAAAGGTGAGTATTCAGCTGAAGTGGGAGCATCGCTTTCTTTTTGCAGGGTATTACGCTGCGGTTGAAAATGGATTTTATGCCCGTGAAGGAATTGACGTAACGCTTCTAGAAAGTAGGCCTGGAGTGAATCCTGTTCCGCCGGTATTGCGGGGGGATGCACAATATGGGGTGTCGGATACTGATTTGTTGATAGAGTATCTGCAGGGGAAGAGCGTTGTTCTTCTTAAACAGATTTTTCAGCACTCTCCTCTGGTGCTGCTCACTTTAAAAAACTCCAAGATTAAATCTGCTCATGATCTGGTTGGGTCGACAATTATGGCGGGGTCTAATAACCTGAGTCATGCCATTATTCTAACAATGATATTAAATGTCGAAGGAGGATTAGACAAGGTAAAAATTATTCCCCATACCTTTAATCTTGATAACCTGATTTCAGGAAAGGTTGATGCTTTCTCGGCATATATTTCGAATCAACCATTTGAACTAAAGCAGAAGGGGATAGAGTATAATGTGATTCACCCCGGAAGTTACGGTATCGACTTTTATGGAGATAATTTTTATACAACAAGAAGTGAGATTGATACGCACCCTGAACGGGTTAAAAAAATGATACGGGCAACGATCAAAGGGTGGAAATATGCCCTGAATCATACCGAAGAGATTGTAGATCTGATGCTTGAAAAATATAACTCAGGCATAAGTCGTAATAAATTGCTCTATGAAGCAGAAGTAATAAAACAGATGATTACTCCTGGTTTAATCCCTCTGGGTGAGTTTACCCAGGAGCGGTATGTACAAATTGTGGATGCCTATAGAAACGCCGGTTTAACAGTAAGTGGGTTAAACTTTGATGACTTTTTCTATGACTCTCCGCATCACCCGAAACCTAAAAAGCGTCTGAGTCTTACCGAAAAAGAGTCGGCATGGATAAAAGCTCATCCGGTAGTGAATCTGGGTATCGATCCCGCATGGCCGCCCTATGAATGGTTTGATAGAGAGAATAATTATCTGGGGATCTCTTCGAGCTATATCAAACTTATTGAAAAAGAGACTGGTTTGGAGATCAGGACAGTTAAGGATATCAGCTGGGTGCAGGTGATAGAGGGGCTCAAGGGCGGAACACTGCATATGTCCGCCGCTATAACTGCCAGCGAAGACCGCAATGCCTATTTGACATTTACCCGCCCCTATTACTCATCTCCGACAGTGATTGTTGCCAGAAAGGGAACAAAAGTGGTTGGTGGACTTAAAGGGTATGTTGGGCGCAAAGTGGGGACTGGCAGGGGTTATGTCTATCAGGAGATACTGGAACGTCTCTATCCAGAGATGGATCTTGTTTTGTTTGATACTCCGGAAGACGGATTAATTTCCCTTGCTGTAGGGGGGGTTGATGCATATGTGGGGAATCTTGCAGTACTCAGCGCTCTCATTGAACAGGATAATCTGATTAATCTTGAAGTTGCCGGACTTTTGAGCGGGTTTGAGAAGACCGATGTACGAATGGCCGTACGAAAGGATCTGCCCGAATTGGCATCGATTCTTGATAAGGCACTTGCGGCTGTCAGCGAAAAAGAGAGTGCATCAATTACCGGAAAGTGGGTGAAAACAACGTTGCATAAATCGGTACAGAAGCATACGGAAAAACCGATGGAGCCGGGGCTTTTTGGTTCTACTATCGGGGCCTTTGGTCAGATAATGGCAGTTGTCATAATTATAGGGGTGGTAACCTATCTGTTTGTTCTGCTCATTGCTGGGCAACGTAACTCTGCGGGGTATGATTTCTATTCCCGTCGGACTCGGGTAAAAATAATTGCGTTTAACTTTGTAATGGTGGGGCTGATAGTTATTGCTGCCTGGGTTACCCTGATAAATATTAGAAGTAAAACAGCGGACGGGATGTTGAAGACATTGCAGACTGTTCTTGATGTTTCAAATGAGTCCGTAAACAATTGGGCTGATAAGCATATAAACCATATCAGGCAAGTTGCAGTGCACCCCCGGTTTGTTGAAATGGTTAACGAACAGTTGGATTATTATGACGAGGGAAACTTGCTGAAGGTGGGGGGGACGCTGGAACGTCTTCGCCGGTTCGTAGTAAAACACCAGAATGGTATGCATGACCTTGGATTTTTTATCATTACGCCGGATGGTGTTACAATCGGATCTGCACGTGATAATAATCTTGGAAGGGGAAATATAATTAAGACGAACAGGCCTGATTTGTTTGCACGGGTTCTGGGGGGAGAAACAGTATTTATACCGCCGATACCTTCGGATGTCCCCCTACCTGGAGTGAAAACTATTGAAGGAATGTTTATACCGCCTACTATGTTTTTTGCTTCGCCCATTAAAGGTAATCGTGGTGAAGTAATTGCAGTGTTAACCCAGCGGTTAGATCCTTATGGTGAGTTCAGTCATATAATTCAGCAGGGTCGGTTTGGAGAAACCGGTGAAACCTATGTTTTTGACGGGGATGGGCATCTTGTTTCGGAGAGTCGGTTTGATGACCATATTATTAAAGCGGGTTTGATAACTGAACTCGGTCAAAGTATCTACTCTGTCAATATTCGCAATCCGGGACGCAATCTACTGGAACATGGACCGCTTGAAGTGTCGTCTGAAAAACTTCCACTTACCCTCATGGCGCAAAGTGCCATAGCCGGAGATAGTGGTCATGATATGAACGGGTATCTTGATTATCGTGGTGTGCCCGTTGCCGGAGTCTGGATCTGGAATGATTATCTGGGAGTAGGTATGACGACTGAAATAGATATATCAGAAACATATATGCTTTTTAATGAACTGAAATATATGGTTGCTGTAATTCTGTGTATTGTAACGTTACTGGCGTTCTTTTTTACGTTTTTTAATTTGTATATGGGTAAAAAAACAACGACTGCTCTTAGGACTGCAAATGAAACCCTCGAAGAACGGGTGGAAAAGCGTACGCTTCAATTGCGGGAGGCTCGTGAAGCTGCAGAAACTGCAACACAGGCAAAATCAGACTTTCTTGCAAATATGTCCCATGAAATCCGCACACCGATGAATGCAATTATTGGGTTGAACCGACTGGTGGCTATGACAGATTTGCAGCCCAAACAGCGGGATTATATTACAAAGGTAGGGAGGTCGGCAAAATGGTTGTTGGGTATAATAAATGATATACTCGACTTTTCTAAAATTGAAGCAGGCAAACTTGATGTTGAACGCACTGCATTCAATCTTTGCGAGGTTATGGAGAACCTTACAAATACCGTTGGTGTTTATGTGCAGGAAAAAGATCTCGGATTTACCGTTCATGTCAATGATGATGTTCCGGTATATCTTGTTGGGGACCCGCTCAGGCTGGGACAGGTTCTTTTGAATCTTGTTAATAATGGAATCAAATTCACTGATTCCGGTGAAATTAATGTTGGGTGTGAACTGGTGGAACAAGAAGATGACTCGGTAGTATTGCTTTTTTCTGTGAGTGACACCGGTATCGGTCTGACAGAAAATCAGCAGGAAAAACTTTTTAAGGCATTTACCCAAGATGATGAATCCATAACACGAAAATACGGCGGGACCGGTCTTGGTCTCTCTATCGCAAAAGGATTAACAGAAATGATGGGGGGCTCTATCAGAGTATCCAGTGACAAAGGAAAAGGTTCTGTTTTTTACTTTTCCATCAGGTGCGGAATTGCTGAAAAATGGGATAAGAAGGTTGCGGTCGAGGTAAATATTGATCCTGTGCGTGGTGCTTCGATATTACTTGTTGAAAATGATGAAATCAATCAGCAGGTTGCTACCGAGCTTCTTGAAGGAGAAGATTTTTATGTAATGATTGCAAATAATGGGAAGGAAGCACTCGAAATTCTTGATGGAAATGACTCATTTGACCTCGTTCTGATGGATCTTCAGATGCCAGTTATGGATGGATATACGGCAATAGAAAAAATCAGGGAAAAGTATTCCGCTGAAGAACTGCCTGTTATTGCAATGACGGCAGATGCTATGAGTGGAGTTGAAGAACGGGTATTCGCCTCGGGAATGAACGGGTGTATAACCAAACCGATTGAAACGTATATATTCTATGAGATGCTGTTGAAGTGGATCGCACCAGGGGTACGGAAACTCCCCGAGAAAAGAGAACATGCATATACATTTATGAAAGATACAAATGATATTGCACAACTGGAGGGAATCAATATCGGTGTCGGCCTGTTTCATGTTGCTAATAATATTGCTCTTTTTAAAAAAATACTGCAAACCTTTTCTAAGAAAAATAAAGATTTCATTGTGGAGATGAGATCGGCACTTTCTGACAAAAATATTGATGAAGTTGCATCAAGGCTGCACAGTCTCAAGGGGATAACGGGAAATATTGGTGCAAATCAGCTACGCAGTGCGGTAATTGTGTGTGAAGATTTGGTGAAGCAACAGGTTATTGAAGGGGGGGATTTTGAATTGAAATTTGAGAAACTGAAAAACGAATTGGATATTGTGGTATCATCTATAGATAAGCAGCTTTTAAATGATATTGATTCAGGGGTACAGCCTGAGATGGAAAATTTTTCAAATAGCGAGTTTCTGGTAAGAATGAATATGCTGAATTCATATCTTGCAAATAGTGATGGGGAGGCCGTACAGGTATATGAAACCATAAAACCACTATTAAAGGAACGTCTTGCAAAGCAAGAGGCAGAAAAATTAGAGGTGGCTATGCGGAATTTTGATTTCGATGCAGCAGCAGCCATTCTGACAAATATTTCTTTAGGATGATAGTATGACGCAAAAGAGAAACATTCTATTAATAGATGATCAGGGGGAAATCATAGAACTGATGATGAATATCCTGAATGAATATTATACTTGTAAAGTTGCTAACACCGGTAAAAAGGCACTTGAAATATTATCAAAAACATCTGATATCGCCTTAATTCTCCTTGATGTAAATATGCCAGAGATGGATGGGTACGAAGTATGCCGAAGAATAAAGGCTGAGACACGGCTTAAAGATATCCCAATAATTTTTATTACCGGTTACACCGATGGTGAAAAAATTGTGAAGGGATTCGAAGTCGGCGGACAGGATTACATAACAAAGCCCTTTAATCCTAATGAACTGCTTGCTCGAGTCAATACCCATATGGTGATCAATAAAGATTTGCTGCAACGAGTTGAAAGGAGTGAGGAACGCTATCGTACAATATTTTTATCCAGTTCAGCAATTGTACTGGTTGATTTAACAGGACTGATTATTGATGCGAATCCCGGATTTGTAAAAATATTTGAATATGAAAGTGCGCGGGACCTCATAGGTAAATCAGTGCATGATTTAAAGCCGAAGAATGAATGTGAGGTGTCTCGGAAAAAAATGAATCAGATTGTAAATGTGGGTATTGAGACTACACACTTTGAAATGAGGTATCTGACCCGTACCGGAAGAGTTATATATGGAAATGTTGCGACGACTCGGTGTTTGGAAAGAGATGATGGAGAAGATTTTTTTATTTCAGTTTTTTCCGATGTGACCGAACAGCATCATATGCAGGAACAGTTGAAGTTATCCGAAGAGATGTTCAGAACGGTTGCTGACTATACCTATGACTGGGAGTACTGGATAGATCCAGATGGAGTATTCAAGTATGTTGCGCCGTCGGTTGAACGAATTACCGGGTATACACCGGATTGGTTTCTGGGGGAGGGGTATCAGAAGCTGCTGGAAATTATTCACCCTGATGACCGGGATGAATTATTGCGGCATATTAATGAAGATGTGAATGAGCTCGGGTGTAGGTATGAATATGATTTCAGGATAATTACTCACCGAGGGGATGTGCGGTGGATAGCCCATGCCTGTCTACCCATAATCAGTGATAATAAATATCTGGGACACCGGGCTTCGAACAGAGACGTAACTGAAAATAAACAACTGTCACTGAAAATTGAAGAGAGTCAGAGGCGGCTTAAGGATATTGCAGATAATATTGAGGAGATCTTCTGGTTGGTCAGTATTGAAGGAACGGTAAAAATGGTGAACAGCGCCTTTGGCGAAGTCTTTAAAAGTGATGAAAGTATTCTGGGGAAAAATTTCTGGGAACTTCCCATTTGGAACGAAAATGAATGTTTAGAAGTAAAGCAAAAAATAAAAGAGATGCTTGATGAGAACATACTGCATTTTTCAATAGAGACCAACTGGCATATGAAAAGTGGAATTCCCCGAATCTGCAGGAATAATATTTCACTCGTTCCGGATGATACAGGGGGTGTTGGGAACTTTGCAATAATCACTCAGGATATTACCCGGTATAAGAAGTTTGCAGAGAAAGAACGTATTCAACAGGAACAGCTTAGGCAGGCCGATAAAATGACCAGTCTTGGGGTGCTGGTAGCCGGTATTGCCCATGAAATTAATAATCCGAATAATCTGATAATGCTCAACTCTGCTTTTTTAAAAAAGGTATGGTGGGATATTATTCCGGTACTTGAGAGGGAAGTAACACGCAATCCTGATTTCAGATTGAGTAATCTTAAATTTGAAACAGTGAAGGATAAATTCTATCAACTGATGAATAGTATAAGTATGGGGAGTGACCGGATAAAAAATATTGTGCATAGTCTTAAGGATTTTGTACGGGTGGATACCGGCCTTCTGGATAACAACATCTCAATAAACAATGTGGTAAAGGATGCAGTGACTATTGTACAAAATGCTATCAGGAAGGTTACAGACAGCTTTACAGTGGAATACGAAGAAAATATTCCGATGGTCAAGGGGAATCCTCAGCAGCTTGAGCAGGTTATTGTTAACCTGTTGACCAATTCCTGTCAGGCTCTGGCGTCGGCAGAAAAAGCAATAATGATAAGGACGTCATATGTTGACGGTGAGGTTATGGTTACTGTATATGATGAAGGTGAGGGTATGAATGAAGATGTGATGAAACAAATGAAAGATCCTTTTTTCACCACAAAAAGGGATCAGGGGGGGACCGGATTGGGGCTTTCTGTTTCCCATGGTATTATGGAGGCACACAGCGGTCGTTTGGAATATAAGTCTATACCCGGAATCGGGACGGAAGCGCATATTATTATTCCTGTAGCACAGACGGGTGGTGATGAATCAAAACTGAGCGAGGAGTCTGGTGATGCAGTACAATGAAAAAGTATTAATTGTTGATGATGAAAGCGACTTTCTAGATGCAGCTCAGTTGACTTTGCTATTAGGGGGTTTCACTCATGTTGATGTGCTCAATGATAGTAGAAAAGTACTCGCTTTTCTCAGGAATACTGAGATAGATATTATTACTCTTGACTTAACAATGCCGTACTTTCCCGGTGAAGAATTGCTGAAAAAAATTGTAGATGAATTTCCACATATTTATGTGATAATTCTTTCTGGTGTTATGGATGTTGAGATGGTTATCAACTGTATGCGATATGGAGCAAAGGACTATATTATTAAGCCGATTGATGATGAACGACTTTGTACTACCATTTCAGGTGCGGCACGGGAATGTCGTCTGAGGGATGAAAATGCACTTTTGAGTAAAAAGTGCCTTATGGGCACCGTTGACAACAGTGCGGCTTTCGGAAATATTATTACAAGCTCACCGAAAATGCAGAATTTGTTTTCATATGCCGAGGCTATAGCCGTTTCACCCCTGTCCGTATTAGTTACCGGTGAAACTGGAACAGGGAAGGAATTAATTGCTAAAGCATTACATAATCTTAAACATGCAGATGCTCCGTTTGTCGCCTGTAATGTTGCCGGGATAGACGATATTGCATTTTCTGACACTCTATTCGGGCATATCAAAGGAGCTTTTACCGGTGCAGATATAGTGCGAAGCGGTATGATTGAAAAGGCACAGGGTGGGACGCTGTTCCTTGATGAAATAGGAGATCTTTCTCCGGAGTCTCAGGTTAAGTTACTTCGGCTACTACAGGAGGGAGAGTATATTCCGTTGGGAGCTGATGAACCTAAAAAAAGTAGTGCCTGGATTGTAGTAGCCACGCACAGGGATTTGGGTAACCAGCCTTCATTTAGGAAGGATCTCTTTTTCAGATTGAAAGCTCACTGTATTCAGATTCCTCCTCTCCGTGACCGGTTGGAGGATATACCCCTTCTTGTACATCATTTTGTGGCAAAGTATAAACCCGATCTTCCGGATACAGAAAGAGTTACGTTGAGTAGAAAAATTGAAAGGTTTGTTGCGGGACAGTCTCTGACGGGTAATATCCGTGAACTTGAGGGTATTGTTGCAGACCTTGCCTTTACAGATGGTATTATGCCAAATGGAACAACAGCAGAAGATCAGGTGTTCAAAGCAGGAGATCGGCAGCTGGTTTTGAAATTTGATGATTTTCCAACGATGAATGAGATCAAAATAGAAGTGATAAAAAATGCCGTGACTCAATGTGGTGGTAATAAAACTTCGGCAGCCAGCCTTCTGGGAGTCTCCCGACAGACAATATTTTCTCTGTATAAAGATGCCTGATTTTTGTCTGGGCTCATTACGTCTAAAAATATTACATGTTTTGTTTTTTGATGTGTCTAATAACTAGGCATTAAATACATTTAACTTCCTTAAATGCTTATTTGTAATCAATAGAGACAATTACGTTATTGGCATACTTGTTGCATTATACTCAAATATGAATGTGTTTGGGATGGTGCGACAATGAGTAGAATTTTAGTAGTTGATGATGAGCCCGAAATCCTCGCTTCTGTGGAATTGATTCTTTTATGTGCCGGCCATACAGTTGATACAGCGGCAAACGGGTTTGATGCTTTGGACTCAATTATGGATGCGTCAAGCGAAAAAAAATCATACGAAATTCTTATAACAGATGTGCAAATGCCGGGAAAAAACGGTGAAGAGTTGGTTCGTGAAGTGGTTAAAGAACACCCGGACCTTTCAGTTATAGCGATGACTGGGTATGGAGAACGGAATATTGTTGTAGGGTTGATGAAGGCTGGCTGCAGGGAGTTTGTTGATAAGCCGTTCACTGATGACCAGATTCTTGATGTTGTTAATAATATTCTACAAGAACGGTCGAAAAGAGGGGAGTTTTTTACCAAAGCTATAGAGGAAAAGGAACGGGAGATTGCTGGTTTGACCGATGTTTTTTCGAAACTGAAGGAGCAGGTTAAAGAGGCGGTTGTTTCGTATGATGAAATTATAGCACTAGATATAGATACAATCCCCCTTGATATAAGTTATAAAGTCAGGCCGCTTTCGGATATCGGCGGAGACCTGCTAGCGGTAAATGAACGTCCGGATGGAAGTGTTGCTGTACTTGTTGCCGATGTTGCCGGCCATGATATGAGTGCATCGTATCATGCTGTTCTTATGAAAACTCTTTTCTTGAAATTCTGTAATGTATTAGAGTCTCCCGAGCTGTTTTTTGCGGGAGTTAATGATGTCCTCGTTGCAGGGGACAACCAGCGTATGATAACAGCACAACTGGTAGTGGTCGATAAGGAACGCCGGTCATTTTCACTGACAACCGCCGGTCATCCACCGATTCTGTACTGGTCAGCTAAAAATAACTCTATCACTTTTATTGAGTCTGAAGGGGATGTTATCGGCATTTTACCGAATGTAAAATTCCACGAGAGAATCATTGATTGTGAGCCGGGAGATTCTGTTCTCATGTATACTGATGGAGTTGTTGAATTAAAAAGGACAGATGGATTAAGCGGGAGGTCACTTATGCTGACACCAAAAGGCTTGAGTGATCTGTACGGGAATTATTTAACCCTCCCTATGGAGGAATTGGTTGAAGCTCTTTGGCAGGATGCACTGGAGTTTTCACGATATAAAATTGAGGATGACCTGCTGTTGGTCGGGATAAAATTCAAAGGGAGTAGTGGCAATGTACACAATGCAAAAAAATGAGGAAATGCTTTCATTTATAGTGAGCTCTCAATTGGAAAATATTGACCGAATGGCTGAAGATATCAGCCAGTTTATCGCACAATTCGGTGAGTATAATGATTCAGTGTTAATTCAGGTTATGCGTGAATTGACTCTGAATGCAATAGAACATGGTAATTTGGGAGATATTGATAAAAGCGTGGAAGTCATCATGAATATCCTGGAGAATGGACGGGTTCTTCTAAGGGTTAAAGATGAGGGGAGCGGGTTCTCGGATGATGTGTTACCGGTAAAAAGAGCTTTGCAAGAGGCATCTTCCCGTAGAAGAGGATTGGCGCTTGTTAATTCGCTGGTGGATGAGCTTAAAAAAGGAGAAGATACTATGTCGGTGGAAGCGTTTATTACGATGCAGAAATTATTTGATTGGGGAGTTAGTGAAACTGACGAGAAGATGATAATTCAACCCAATAGGGGTGTTTCTGCTTCGGTAGTGGATGAACTGAGAAGGCTTCTGTTTAAATGGCTGGACACTGGTGTGCCCAGTTGTGAACTGAGCCTTATTCATACAAAAAGTTTTGATTCTGTGAGTCTGAGTCTATTGATATCGTTCTCAAAATACCTTAATGACTCGGAGAAAAAAGATTGCTTTTCAATCACGGGAGTATCTCAGGACGTGATGATGCTGTTTCGACTGACTCAAATACGCAGACTATTTAAAATAGAAGAGTTAACACAGGAAGAAACAGGGGTGGAATGATGAATAATGTGGATGTTTTTACGTTAATGCACCGGGTGTTGAAATTTCTCCCTCATGCGATAATTGTGGTAGATGAAGAGGGTGAGATCTGTTACAAAAATGAGAAAATATATCACTACTTTCCATCGTTGATTACGGTAAAAAATCTGAAACATCAGCCTGCAGTGGCAAAACTGTTTTCAGTATATGATGAGTTGCATGGCAAAGCCGATGTAGTAACACGTTTTGAAACCATTAATGTGCATAATACCTCTGATTGGAAGGATGTGCAGATCAACGGTGTTACTATGGTTACGGATAGTGAGATATTTGCAGTTATTATGGTGGTCGATGTCTCTGAACAGACAGAGGCAGAGCGCAAGACACTTCTTACACTCAGCCGGATGGCTAAAGTGGGATTAAAAACATCGCAGATAATTCATGATCTGAAGAACCCTATTGGGGGAATAATTAGCCTGACTGGAGTGATTCTAGTGGGTAATGAATGCTTATCGGACAAACTGAAGAATCGAATCGATATCATTAATAAATCAGCACGCTCGGCATTGCATTTGCTTGACGAATTAAATGCGTTTTCAACCGGGCGCAAAATACCACTGTGTCTTGAGACAATTGAACTAGGAGCATGGTTGAATACGATGACCGATAATTCCGGAATCATGAATATGGTGCAGGTTGAGGTGGGCGAGAAATGTTATCTGGAATTTGATACGGTAAAAATACATAATGCCCTTTGGAATTTGATTGTCAATGCCCATCAGGCTCTTGAAGGCAATCCGAGTGGCCGGGTTATACTTGCATATGAAAATCATGTGAATACAGTGATGATTACTGTTTCGGATAACGGACCGGGTATTCCAGAAGCATTACGTGATTCAATGTTTGAACCAGGTAAAACAATTGGTAAAAAGAACGGGCGGGGACTGGGTCTCAGCAGTGTTATGGATGTTGTGAAAATGCATTGCGGTGATATCACCTGGGAAAGTAATGCTGGCGGGACAACGTTTTTTATACAGCTCCCGATTAAATATAAAAAAGAAAAGGAGGCAACTCATGAGTGGGATAGATCCGTCATTAGTTTATGAATTTGTAGAAGAGTCCAGAGAACATTTAACTGCGGTTGAAGATGACTTTATTCAGCTTGAAAAAAGCCTTGATGCACCTGATCCGGAAACGGTAAACCGCATTTTCCGTGCAGTTCATACGGTAAAAGGGAGCTGTGGCTTTTTTAACTTTACTGCTATCGGGCAGTTGGCGCACACCATGGAAACATTGCTCTCCCTGCTCAGGGACGGAGACCTGCTCCCGACTTCGGATATGCTTGATGCTCTTCTGGCTGGTGTAGATTTGCTGAACAGTATGATTGACGATGTTGACCGGAGTAATGAGGTTGATGTGTCCAAAGTTGAAGGCCGGGTTGCCGAATATATTTCGAAGGATGATATAGTGGTTCCACTTAATCAGGTGGGAAATACTAAATCAGAAATAAACGATTTTGAACAGGAGATGCTGGAGCGCATTAAAAAAGGTGAGTATCTGTATGAGATAGAATTAAATCTTACGAACTGGGAGCAGGAAAGTCATAAAAGTCCGGTTCAGCTTGTTTCGGAACTTTCAAAATTGGGTGAAATTCTAGATGGAGAACTGACCGTTGCTGGAGGTGATCTCAGAGATAAAATACCTGAAGGTGATACATTATACCGATTGTATTTTAAAACAGTAATTGAGCCTGATATGATAGATGCTATTCCGGTATCTTCAACAAATACTATTCGTTTGATAGAAAGTGAGCCAGTTGAGGCGGATATAATAACGTCAACAGCCCAGGTGATTGATGAAAGTGTAGAATATAATAAAAATTTGGAACAGGCCGAAGGTAGCGGATCTGATGTGAAAAGTGCTGCCGGTGTGAATGAGTCATTACGGGTGCGGGTAGATCTTCTGAATGAACTGATGATGCTTGCCGGTGAACTCGTGCTGGTGAGGAATCAGCAATTGTTACAGCAAGACCGTGCCGATTCAACATCGCGGGCAATTACCCAGCGACTCGATATTGTTACAACTGAACTGCAGGAAACAATTATGCGCACCCGAATGCAACCTATCGGAAACGTATTCAGTAAATTTACCCGAGTGGTGCGGGATGTTGCAAAGAAACTCGATAAACAGATATCCATAGTTACATTCGGAGATGATGTTGAACTTGATAAAAATATTCTTGAAACACTTGCAGACCCATTAACGCATATTGTACGTAACTCCTGTGACCATGGTATAGAGACAACTGCAGAACGGAAAAAAGCAGGAAAAAGTGAAAAGGGATCCATACATCTCAATGCATATCATGAAGGGGGGCAGATAAATATTCAGATTTATGATGATGGTCGTGGGATCAATATTTCTCGGCTCAAGGAGAAGGTGCTTGAAAAAGAACTGAAGACAGAGGCTGAGCTGGCGAGATTGAGTGAAAAGGAACTCCTAGAACTGATTTTTCTTCCAGGACTTTCGACTGTAGAAAATGTAAGTGACCTTTCCGGGCGTGGTGTTGGAATGGATGTGGTAAAAACCTCAATCGAAAGGCTCGGTGGAATTATTGATATTGAATCTGCTGAAGGTAAAGGAACCACTTTGAATCTTCGTCTTCCATTGACTCTGGCAATTATCCCTTCACTTATTGTGAAGGTCGATAATGAGCGGTTTGCCATACCTCAGGTTAATCTTGAGGAACTGGTCTGTCTGTATGATAAGGATGTGCAGGATAAAATCGAATGTGTGGGTAACCGTGAAGTGTATCGTCTACGGGATCATTTACTGCCTATGGTGCGGCTCAGTGAACTCATGGCTCAGCCTCAATTGTTTGATGATACTATAAAAGGAGAGATTACTCAGCGTCATCAAAAATTGCAAGAAGTAGAGTGGTGTAATTGCAGAGAAGCACAAGAGAATAAAAAACCGTATTATCTGGCTCTCAATTTTGCGGTCCTCAAGGTGGGGGCAAGTCGTTTTGGCCTGATAATAGATTCAATTTTGGGTACAGAAGAGATAGTGGTTAAGCCGATGCACCGGGCAGTAAAAGATCTCGGTATATATTCGGGGGCAACAGTACTGGGGGATGGTGCGGTAGCTTTGATTCTTGATGTTCTAGGACTTGCACGGCATGCAACCGTTCCCTTTGAGGGCACACGGAAAAAAGAAGAGAATGAAATTGACGCCGGTATAGCTAATAAAGATGAAAAAAAATCACTGCTCCTTTTCGGCAACGAGGGTGAGGAACAATTTGCAGTGGAAATGGGAGAAGTAAAACGCGTTGAAAGGCTGGAAATGAACAGGGTTGAACGAATTGGTCAGCGGGAGTTTGCAACCATAGATGGAGTGTCTACTAGGATAATACGCCTCGAAGAGTGTCTGCAGATATCTGAACCTGTGGGGCGGGAGGAGATGTTTTTGATACTCCCCAAAAATGCAAAACAACCCTATGGAATACTCGCATCAAAACTGGTTGATATCGGTGAGTTTGAGGTTGATCTCAATACAGAAAGTTTTTGCGCAAAGGGTGTGGTCGGCAGTACTATTCTACGGGAGCATATGACGCTCCTTCTGGAACCGGATGCACTGGCCCAGATTGCAGAGCCCGAATGGTATTTTGAAACAGTTTAGCAAAGGATAGAATGATGACAACAGGCATTAAAACAATAGAAGAAACTAAAAACAGGGAAAACGGCAAGCTGGTGCAATTGGCTACTTTTCGGATTGCCGGTCGCTTATTAGGGGTAGATATTCTTGATGTTAAAGAGGTGTGTGACAATATCAGCATAACACCTATCCATCATGCATCTCAGAAAATATGTGGCTATATGAATATCCGCGGTCAGATTCTGCTTGTGGTTGACTTACGTACAGAATTCGGATTCGATGAACGGGCAGTGGATGAGAAGAGTAAGGTAGTGGTATTTAAAGATACAGTTGATGAACCTTTCGGTATCCTAGTAGACAGTGTAGAGAATGTGGCGGATGTGTTTGATGGTCAGATTACTGACAGGCGTGACACTGAGGTTGACGGTGAAGTGGATTCGGAACTTCTTGAGAAACGAATGGCCAAAAATGATTTATGCAAAGGAGTATGTCCGTTGGTAGATGAACTGGTATTGATTTTAAATAGCAAAGCTGTTTTGGAATAATAGTATTGAAAAATACATAACGTAAAGCGAGGAAAAAATGAAAATTTTAGAAAGATTCAAAATCAGAACAAAGATATTACTAACAGTAGCACTGCCCATGGTATTGCTGCTTGTGATAGGAATTCTGATAATTCAGGCAAAACTACAGACAACTCAAAGTATGGAAACGGTGAGTATTCAGGCTTCTCTTATTACAAAAGCGAGTGCACTGGTACATGAAATGCAGAAAGAGAGAGGCTTGACTGCAGGGTATATAGGGAGCAATGGCAAAAAGTTCGCAGTAGAACTTCAAGCTCAACAGAAAGAGACTGATCAGAGAAATGAACTCCTTAAGGAATTTTATCAAGATAATAGAGAGGCAATTCACAAAAAAATTCGTCGTTCTATTGAAGACGCAAATAAAGCAGTCGAAAACCGTAAAAATATCCGAGGTGCTGTTTTAACAGGGAATATTGCTTCCGGGGATGCGATTTCATATTATACAGAGACACATGCAAAATTATTGGGGGCAATACCGGTTGTTCTTGAATTAATTACCGATAACCATTTGTCAAAAGTATTTGGTGCTTATTATCAGCTCCTTATGGGGAAAGAACGTGCGGGAATTGAACGTGCAGTACTTGCAGGAGTTTTTTCAAAAAACTCATTTAGTGATGCCGGCTACAACAAATTTTTGGGATTGCTGGTGGCTCAGAACACCTATTTCAGTTCGTTTAATGATTTTGCTGAAGAAGAGTATGTTGAGGCTTATGTAGATATTTTAAAAAACAGTGCGGTACAAGAAGTCGAACGCTTTCGAACAATTGCTGTCAGCAGTAGCAATGCAAAAAAGATCGGTGTTGATGCCGGAGAATGGTTTAAAAATGCAACTCAGAGAATAAACCTGCTTAAGGATCTAGAAAATCGCATGAATGAAGGAATTCTGGCGTATGCAGAGCAGGAAAAAGATGAAGCCGGGAGTGCGCTAGTAGGGATTATTATTCTGTTCAGTGTAGTTACCATTCTTTCAATTGTGTTTGTGCTCTTTGTGGTAAATAAAATAGTCCACTCCCTGAAAACAACCATTGCAATGCTTCAGGATATTGCTGAAGGTGAGGGTGACCTTACAAAACGTCTTCAAATTAACGGTAAAGATGAAATCGGAGTGATGAGTACCTGGTTTAATACTTTTATCAATAATATTCAGGAGATAATGATTAAAGTAAATTCCAATGTTGAGGTACTTTCAAGTTCTTCTGAAGAATTGTCGGCAGTAAGTAGTCAATTGCTTGAAGGGGCCGAAAAAATGGTAAATCAAACGACTGGAGTAGCTGATTCTACTGAATTAATGAATACCAATATCACGACTATGGCAAGTGCAGCCGAAGAGATGAGTGTGAACGCCAATGAAGTGGCTGGAGCAGCTGAACAGACCAGTCAGAATATGAATGCAGTTTCGTCCGCAGTTGAGGAAATGAGTGTTTCGATCTCTCAGATTGCACAAGATGCCGATAGTGCTCGTGTGGTTGCTGAAAAAGCAACAACATCATCGCAGCATGCAACTACCAGTATGGGTACGCTCAGTGAAGCTGCACGGGAAATCGGTAATGTGACAGAGGTGATCAAACGAATTGCAGAACAGACCAACCTTCTTGCCTTAAACGCAACTATTGAGGCTGCCAGTGCCGGTGACGCTGGTAAGGGTTTTGCTGTTGTGGCCAATGAAATTAAAGAACTTGCCAATCAGAGTGCTCAGGCTGCTGATGATATTGCAGGAAGGATTGAAGGAGTTCAGAGTAACACTAATGAAGCGGTCATGGTAATTAATGGTGTAGCCGAGGTAACGGAACAAATTGGGAAAACCGTTAATAGTATTGCACAGTCTGTTGAACAGCAAAGCCAGGCAGTTAACGATATCAGCGCCAATGTTGTTCAGGCTGGTAGCGGCACACAGAACATTGCTGGAGCAATTGCCGAAGTAGCCAAGGGGGCAAATGATGTGTCCCGCAATTCAGGCGAGGCAAGTAGTGGTACTAGTCAGGTTACTGAGAACATCAATGGAATTCGAAGTGCAGTAGAGGATGCCAACAGTGGAGCCGGTCAGGTGAATGCTTCATCTAGGGAACTGGCGAAAATGTCGAGTGAACTCAAGGAAATAGTAGGACAGTTTAAATTATAACACATACATTGCACCTGTTTGTTTTGTCAGGAGAGATAGAATATGCAGGTGTGCCAATAAAAAGGTAGGAACAAAAAATGAATCTGAAAAAAATGAAACTCAGACCAAAATTAACACTCTATTTTCTATTGCTGGGGCTTATTCCATTGATAGTAGTGGGAGTGTTGTCATATCAAAAAGCCTATACTGGTTTGTATGATGAGGCAATGAACAAACTGATTGCCATTCGGGAAATCAAAAAGGAACAGGTTGAGGATTATTTTAAAACAACGGATAAAGAGATGGATTTTATTTCGGGTAATAAAGGAACGCAACAACAGTTTGACCGGTTTAATGCGCTCCATCAAAAATACCGTGTCGGTGCCGCCGATGAGTATCCTGTGAATAAAAAGGGTTATACCGATGTCTGGGATAGACACAGCCCTTTTACAAAAAAGATTCAGAATATTTTCGGGTACTATGATGTATTTCTGATTTGTGCTGATCATGGACATGTCATGTATACCAATACAAAAGAGGGTGGCCTTGGCGCCAATCTTTCATCTGGCCCACTTAAAGCATCGGGTCTTGGAAAGGTGTGGCGGAACGTGGTAGCAACCAAGGATATGTATGTGACCGATTTTGCCCCCTATGCACCAAGTGGTAATGTACCTGCTGCGTTCTTTGGTGAACCGCTTCTTTATAAGGATGGATCAGTGAAAGGAGTTCTGGTGATTCAATTGCCGTTGGGAGAGGTTAATGCCATTATGCAGGCGCGGGACGGTTTGGGTGAGACTGGTGAGACTTATCTTGTCGGTGCGGATTATCTGATGCGGTCTGATAGTTATCTCGACCCGGTAAATCATACCGTGAGTGCTTCATTTGCCAATCCTAAAAAGGGAAGTGTCAGAACAGAAGGGGTTGATGAGGCTCTGGCCGGTAAAACCGATTCGAAAATCATTACTGACTATAATGGACATTCGGTACTTTCGGCATATACTACTGTTGAACTTTTTAACGGAGTACAGTGGGTGCTCCTTGCAGAAATTGATGAGGCTGAAGCCCTTGCAACAGCCGATTCTCTTCTTCTTACCATTTTAGTAACCATGCTGGTAGCCGTGGTTGCTATAGTGTTTGTGGCACTGTTTATTGCCGGTGGTATTTCTAAACCGGTGAGTGGAATGGCCGAAATAGCGAGTAAGATTGCCAATGGTGATCTCACTAATACGATTAATGTTGATTCAGAGGATGAAGTAGGAATGCTCGGAAAAGCCCTGCAAACAATGACTAGTAACCTTAAGGAAATTGTCGGTAATATTACCAGAAATACTGAAACGGTTGCATCTGCATCAGAGGAACTTTCTGCAGTGAGTGAGCAGATGCTTACCGGTGCAGAGGAGATGGTAAACCAGTCAGGCGGTGTAGCCAGCTCAACCGAGCAGATGAGTACTAATATTTCTACAATGGCAAGCGCAGCAGAAGAGATGAGTGTAAATGCCAATGAAGTTGCCGGAGCTGCAGAACAGACGAGTCAGAATATGAATGCGGTTTCCTCAGCTGTAGAAGAGATGAGCGTGTCTATTAATCAAATTGCGCAGGATGCAAGTGGTGCGCGTGATATTGCCGATAAAGCAACCGTCTCTTCGCAGCAGGCAACCAAAACTATGAGCACATTGAGTGAAGCGGCCCACGAAATCGGTAATGTGACCGAGGTAATTAAACGTATAGCGGAACAGACTAACCTATTGGCACTGAATGCAACTATTGAAGCGGCGAGTGCCGGAGACGCAGGGAAAGGTTTTGCTGTTGTTGCAAATGAAATTAAAGAACTTGCAAACCAGAGTGCTCAGGCGGCTGATGATATTGCGGGAAGGATCCAGGGGGTTCAGCTCAATACCGGTGAAGCGGTAACCGTGATAGATAGTGTTGCGGATATAATTGGTCAGATCGGTAATACTGTGAATAATATTGCACAGTCAGTTGAGCAGCAGAGTCATGCTGTGAATGATATCAGTGCCAATGTTGTGCAGGCCGGCCAAGGAACACAGAATATTGCTGGCGCAATAGCAGAAGTTGCCAAAGGTGCAAATGATGTTTCCCGGAATTCCGGTGAAGCAAGTAGCGGTGCTGGTGAAGTTGCGGCAAATATTGGTGGCATTCGTAATGCAGCTGAGGAGACAAATAATGGTGCCGGTCAGGTGAATAGTTCTTCTAGAGAGCTTGCGGTGATGGCTGGTGAACTAAAATCAATTGTTGGACAGTTCACAATATAGGCACTATAATGATAGCAGATACTATACATAAATCCTGCCCCCTTCAATGCTTACAAGGGGGCAAAAAGGAAGAGTGCAAATATTATCGCACTACCAATGTCTTGCTTGTAGCAGAGGATGATAAGAATAGTCAGTTGCAGTTAAGTGAAATTCTGGAGCCCTCGACACTTATCTTTGCAGATTCCGGCTATGAACTGCTATTAAGAGTAAAGAAAACGGTTCCTGATATAATTATTTTAGATTATAACATGCCGGGAATGACTGGGTTGGAAGTGTGTTTGAAATTAAAGGCAGACCCTGAAACTGTAATGATTCCCGTTGTGCTCATTACAGCGGATACGGACTTTGATCTTCGGGAGATCGCTTTTGCTAGCGGGTGTGAAGACTTTATATCTAAACCTTTAATTCCAGGGGAAGTAAAGGCACGGATTGACAAGATTTTACAAAACAGGCTATTGCTTAAAAAGCTGGAGTGTAGAAATGTATGCTTGAATGAAAAACTTGTTGAACAACAGTTGGAACTCAATAATTCACATCTTGCAACAATCCGGGCACTGGGTAAATTAACCGAGTCTCGGGATGACAGTACCGGAGAGCACATTGAACGGGTGCAGTATTATTGTCAGAATCTGGCTGATAAATATCCGCATATAAAAGATGCGGATAAACAGAAATGTGATTTTTTTTCAGAATGTATTTTCCACGCTTCATGCCTGCATGATATCGGCAAAGTTGCGATCTCCGATGCAATACTCAAAAAGCCCGGGCCTTTAACGAATGAAGAATTTGAATCGATGAAAACTCATTCAGAAGCCGGGTATCAAGCGTTGCTGGAAGTGCATCTCTCATATCCACATAATCAGATACTGGAAATGGCCATGGATATCTCGCGGTATCACCATGAAAAATGGGATGGCTCCGGATACCCTCTCGGAAAGTCTGGGGCTGATATACCGCTCTCGGCTCGAATAATGGCACTGGCTGATGTGTATGATGCATTGCGATCACAACGGTGCTATAAAGAGGCCTTTAGTCATGAAAAGGCTGTTGCTATAATACAGGATGGAATAGGGAACCATTTTGATCCGTTACTTACAGAACTGTTTTTGGGTGACCATATTATTTGGGATACTATTTTCCAGTCTTATATGGGGGCAAGAGCAGTGGAAAGAGAGGAAGTTAAAAATGAAAGATGAGATAATCAGACTTGCTGTAGTGGATGATTCGCGGATTTTCCGCTGTTTTACTGAGAAGGCTGTGAACTCATTGGTTGTTAATACTTCGCTTAATGTAAAGGTGGTAGCTTCTCTCTGGTGCGGCGAAAAAGTTCTTGAATATATACGGCAAAACCAGGTTGACTTGATAACCCTTGATGTTGAAATGCCCGGAATTGATGGTCTTGAAACTCTGAGGCTGATTCAGGAGCATAACCGAGATACCGGAGCCGATATCGGAGTGATAATGTTAAGCGGCCTAACCCGGGCGGGGGCTACTGCAACGATGGCAGCTCTTGAGCTGGGGGCACTTGATTTTATATCCAAACCCGCCTCAGATGATCCGAATGCACAGGAGACTCTTTATCAGCAACTTCTTTCAAAAATTACCTGCTGGAGTAAAACAAGGGAGACTAAAATAACTGTAAATGCAGGGGCACCGACGGCCCCCACAAGGAAGGTTGCCGGTGCATCTGTACTTATGAGTGCTGAAACGATACCCGCTTCCTCTTTTGCGGCATATGACCTGGTGTGTATCGGGGTTTCGACGGGGGGGCCAAAGGCGCTCCACCAGATGTTGCCTGAGTTCTGTAAAAAAGTTACCTGTCCAATTTTGATAGTGCAGCATATGCCAGTGGGATTCACTGAATCACTTGCAGAGGGTCTCAATAAAAAGTGTCGGGACTATACGGTGGTTGAAGCTGGTGAAGATACCGTTGTGGATCAGAAAACTATATATATCGCACCGGGTGGAAAGCATATGGTGATGCGGGCAAAAGAAAATAGATTAACACTGGGGTTACATGAACAGCCGCCCGAAAACGGGTGCCGGCCTTCAGTGGATGTACTCTTTCGTTCTGTTGCTCAGATCAGTGCAGGAAGGCGTGTTCTCTCTATTGTTCTCACCGGCATGGGAGTGGATGGCACGGCGGGGCTACGGCCTCTGAAGCGTGCGGGAGCACGTATTATTGCCCAGGATGAACAGTCCTCAGTAGTATGGGGAATGCCGGGGAGTGCTGTTGCAACAGGGTTGGTTGACAAGGTTGTGGACCTTATGGATATTCCCCATAGTGCAATTGAGTTATTATCATGAGAGGATTATTATGAATACGGAAGAATATAAGACTATAACTAAATACGTATATGACATATGTGGAATAACCCTCGGGGAAGATAAACAGTATTTGATATCACAACGCCTGACTTCAGTTGCTGAAAAATTTGGCTGCAAAGCACTTTCAGATTTTGCAGGACTTTTGCAGGTACGGAGGAGTGATTCAAGTATTAGGGAAAAAGTAGTTGCGGCAATAACCACAAATGAGACATCGTTTTTTAGAGATTCTCAGCCGTTTAAAGATTTCTCGCAGTTGGTGCTTCCGCAACTCACTACAATAGCTGCTGAAAGGAAGAGACGTATACCGGTCAGGCGCGGTAGCAAGATTTCGATATGGTCTGCGGCCAGCTCAAGCGGTCAGGAGGCATACACCCTCGCAATGCAGATTAATGATTATTTAGGAACGGGCAGAGCCGGTGTATTGCCTGAGGATTTTTTAATTACCGGTACAGATATTTCCAGTGAGGTGCTGGCAAAAGCAATGGCTGGTGAGTTCTCGAATAGTGATGTCGGTCGTGGCCTAGAAGCCGCCCAGTTGTCTCGGCATTTTGAACAGATAGGAAAAAACTGGGTGGTAAAACCTCACCTGAGAGACCTGGTGGAGTTTCGGCAACTTAATTTGATGCAGAAATTCACGCATCTTGGTAGCTTTGATGTTGTATTTTGTCGCAATGTTTTAATTTATTTTGATATAAAAACTAAAAGAAATATTTTAAGTCAGATATATAATATGCTGGCTCCTGATGGTATTCTCGTTTTAGGAGTATCTGAAAATACCTATAATATTTCTGATAAATTTGAATCGTTCAAATGTGGAAAATCGATTTTTTATAAAAAAGCATAAATGTTTTTTTTGAGGTGGGGATTTTTGCACACATTTATAATGAAAGGCCTCCCGTGGATGAAATAATTCCTGGGATAACCATCAATCTCTTTGCCATTCATCTGTTCTTGTATTCGATTATGAGACAGGAAGTGTGTCACGTTGGTTGGTGAGTGGGCTAGGGTATATCTAACGTGAGTAGATAGCCCCAAATGCCTCATTTTGACTCATTTTATCGATATAACGCCATAACCGAATAGGAATTATTTATCTCACCCTTGAGCACCGATATATCACCTTCCCAGGCTCCAAGAGTTGGGGCATCACCATGATGACTGCTTGCTTCTATTACTGTTTGGCGAATAAGGGCAGCCCAGGTGTCGATCTTTCCGTGTATTTGTGGGTGTACTCTATCGAGATAGTCAGCCACAGCAGTACGGTACTCATTTTCAAAGAGCATTATGCCTGCGGTAAATTTGTCACACATCATATCGAGAGTCTGCTCAGACATGTTACAAGGGTAGAGCGCAGGAGCCCCCAATTGGGGAGTGCGCGTGTCGTCAGTTATGTCGTAGAGGGAATAATCGAGATCCCAGGCAACCATGTGGAACTTTTGTAACACAGGGTCTTCGTAAAAGAAGTAGTTGTGGTTGGTGTGTGGGGGAGATGGTACCGTGACTTCATACCACCAGCTTGGTTGGGTATATCGATGAACGCTCCAGTAAAAAGGTCCGTCACCGTTGTTGATAGCACGACTGACCATGAAAAATTTCACCATTTGAGATACGTCTGTCCACTCAGAAAGCGCTGTGGTTACACCCGCTCCTTGTGCAGTACTTAAGGCATTGGCAAATTTGAGCATGCCACTCACATCTGGAGTAGAGGTATTAGATCGGAGGCCCGCAATGTGCACATAGTCGGGGAAGGGTTCTCCATTAATCATGAGAGGTGGAGTCTCTTTGTAAATATTTCCTTCATCGTTTGCAAAGTAGTGAGGACTGTTTTTGGCAAAGCGACTATCAATATTTTCGGTAAGGAGGTAGAGACCACTGAGTTTGTTATTTATCAGTACTCGTACAAACTGGGTTCGGGGAGAGGGCACACCCATCTCTTGAAAGATCCAATAACCGACCTTTTCACGGAGGTAACTCTGATAGTTGTTCATTGAGTGGAGGTTCAGTTTTTTCTGTCCGTAAAAGCGTCTCCCTTTAGAAGCGTCATCCCAGCTAAACTTTATTTTCAAGCTGAGTTTAGTACAGGTTTTAGAACCAGGTTTGTTTGTAGTGCAATGGGTAAATGCACCAAATGAGCCTTTATAGCGAATACCTACTTTTTGTATGGTGTCACCATCTAATACAAGGTCGCCTTCTACATAGTCCTCAACCCACGGGTCGCGATCGAGATAGGCGAGTGAGTCAGGGTGGATAAGTATGTTATAGGTGCGTACAATAGATTCATCAAAGAGGTAGGCTGAGTTGTCATCGTGGTTTTCGTAGGGGGGAATGATGGAGCTTGATGACTCTAATGCACTACTTGAACTTATGGCATCAGAAGAACTGAGAGGGGAAGCATTACTCGAGCGTGCTTCCACTGAAATGCCTTCATTGGAACTCGATACTTGAGACGACGAATGTGGATTGCTAGAGAAAGGCGAACTGCTATTTGATAGTATGTCTATACCAGGTGTCGTTCCTGAAGATTCTATAGAGTGGGAACTCTCAAATGAACTCTCAACAGTATCAAGAGAAGAAGTCTCTGTACGGGGCTCAGAAGAGGTGTTTTCATGGGATTCTGATGAACTATCCCTGTCTGATATCGCAGATGGGGTGCTCTCACAGCTTGTGAAGGTTAGGATTATGAGAGAAGTGAGGGTAAGGAGTAGAATATACCATCTCTGAGAGAATAGTGATTGAGAGTCTGTATGCATGGTTGTTTTGTGCCCCAAAACTGTATGTGTGGGCAAAAGGTAAATAATTACTGTAAAATGTACAGTAATTATGCTTTGTGATCTCTATCGAAGGAAGAATCTGTTATGGATTAATGGTGGTATTGGCTATTTTCGAGTAAATATATGGCCAAAGCCAAATGAGGCTCCTGCTGTGGCAAAATATCCTTCGGTAGAAATAATACCCGATGCATAGAGTGATAGATATCCAATGTAATGAATAACCGCATCGAGCTCAACGATTGCACCAGTAAAGGTAGTCTGCTCACTATCAGATTTTCGATATGCCCCATGAACCATACCTATCTGTGGGATAATGAATTGTTTATCAAAACCAAAGCGATATCCAATCTTGTATTGAGCGAGTGAAGTCCCATTCGTTATGGGGCTCGTAAGAATTTCAACTGTTTCATTTGACTCAAGTAACACGTTGAACTCAAAAGCCATGTTTTCATAGAGAACGTGTAACCCAACATCGGTTCCATGATATCCTAATCTCACTGATCCGTAACCACCACAGTAGCTCCCTTTACAATGCTCTTTTTGGGGGGACTTGGGGGCAGTTGGTGGTGGAGTACTCGTTTGGGGTTGAGTAGAATCAGTTTTCACCGTATCGCGCCCTGTTCTTTTCAGGTATATGGCATACCACTCTTCGGGGGTGTTTTGTAGATCAATGGTAGTAACATACTCTTTTACAGAAAAGTTGTTTTGGATGAATACTGCTGTTGCGCTATCATTTGATTTACTGTAAGTCTCAAAAAACTGTACTGCCGGGATATGTGAAGAGTCTGAACAATTATACACTTTGTCAAGGTGCATATTCTTGTCACCATATTCCCAAAATAGCTTATACCCTTGGGGGCATTCTAGAGATGACTCCCAGTTGTATACCGTTGAATCGATGTAGGTATGAATGTCTGGACCGGGAGACTTTATCTTGAGTCCACTGTAGGTAAAATAATGAATAGTTTCAGAGTGGCCGGTGGTGATGAACATCTGTATAAACAGGATAATAGCGAATAATGTTTTCATAAAAGATAAATGTTTAGTGGAATATAATTGTAGTGGGTCATATTTAGAAAAATTACTATGAGAATCAAATATGAGTGGTGTTTAAGTGTTACTCCATAATTTACTACGCTTCTAGTATACCTATTAGGCAATGATCAAAGGCTATTTTAGAGGATGTCACCCCCGTTACAATGTGTGCCATAGAAAAGGATCATACCCTTCGATTAACCAATCTGCACCTTCTTTAAAATTATTCCATGTTGAATCAACATCTGTTTGCCAGTCCGGCTCTGGGAAAGAACCACCCCATTGATATTGATCGGTAGTACGAATGTCACCATGCTTCTCGTTCATCTCTATGGTTATATCACGAATCTGCTCTGTCCATTTTTGATACTGGATTAGAGCTCTTGGATAGACATCAGTTTCGAAATGATCTATAGCTTCAGCGAGTTCGCTCTCTAAGAGTAAAAAGCCTCCAAAAAGTGTACTGCATTTTGATTTTTCACACGGTTTTGGAAATGGGTTTCCGGGTATAGGGGATACGGGGAATAGGAAAAATGCTCCTGGGAACGCATGACCTTGATGGAGGGTATAGTCTAAATCCCAAGGAATAAGGGTAACTTTTTTATTATTAGACTCTACGTAAAGGTAGTAGTTCTTTCCCTGCCATCCATCAAAGGGGCTCCATGGGCTATCCCAGTGTCGAAGGAGACGCGTGACCATAAGATGTGCAGCAATCTCTTTGGGATGCATCCACTTTTTTATGACATCAGTAATAGTTTCTTTACTTGCCTGGCTCGCAGCTTTGGCAAATTCCATGGTTGTGGTAAGAGGAAGGTTGTCATCTTCATTGGTTTTGAGGGTAGTGCGCATTATTGGTTCAGAAGTGATTTCATTGAAACCGTTTACGGGAAGCATCTCTTTGAAAAGGTGGCCCTCATTATCTTCAAATCTCGATTTAATAAAACGGCTATCTACCTGTTCAACAAGGGCAAAGAGGCCTTGAGGTTCACCATTGATCTGTACAACAGCATGGGTAGATCGGGATGCGGTAACACCCATCTCTCTGAACATCCAATATCCTAGGCGTTCACGTAGTTGTGAAATATCCATGTTCATAGAGTGGAACATAAGTTTTTTAAGTCCATAGAATTTTCTATCGGGGAATTCGTTTGTTTTAAATTTTATTTTCATAGAAAGCTTTTGACAACTCTTTTGAGGTTGAGCACAGTGAGCCCCTGAATATTCGGAGTATCCTCCGGCAAATTGCCAAGAACCATTTTGTCCCTTGTAGCGTATCATTATATTGGGGATAGTATCATCTGGGCCAATGAGTGTTGCTGTTACATACTGTTCCTGCATAGGATTGTCATCTAAAAAGGTCAGGTTTTCTTCGCTTATCACTATGTTATAGGTTCTGATAGTGTCATCGGAAAAAACATAATTTTGTTTTTCATAGAGGCTATTAAGATACTCTGTGGGTGTTTCTTGTTCCTCACTTGAATCAGAATCTTCTGAAGATAAGGTATACGACGATGTATTTTCATTTGAAGAGGGTGACAGTGCTTCTTGGGGGCTTATAGATGAAACAGGCGTGTCGTTGTCTGTTTCTGAGCTACTACTGGATACATTATCTTGGGAACTTTCTGCAGAACTTTCATGAGAGGTTGTTTCTACGGTACTACACCCTTGCGATTGAAGAGTGCAGAGTACAATGGTCATTGCATATATAGTGTGTGATATTTTCATGTATGTGTGTTCTCGTAACGTTGATGGTTGTTATTGATGTTTTCTTAATTATAATCGTAAGAGTTGTAGCTGATTATGGAAATGAGTTACTGCTCGCACGAACTCTTCTGTCGCACAATACCCATGTTCTCGGTAAATTCTTCCCTCTTACCTGATGCAAAGGTGAGTGCTACCTGCCAAAAATAGACACCACTCGCAACCTTACGACCATCCAGGTCTTTTAAGTTCCAGACGAGATCATTGATAAAGTATTGCTCAATATCAGTTTGATCGTTTCGGTCTGGGTTTTCGAATTCACCACAGTCACCAAAACTCTGTGACCAGTTGGTGATATACTGTCCAAGATGATCATAGACATAGATGGATGCAGTATAGGATTCTTGGTCTTGAAAGGTGCCTATTGCGAGAGAGGCATAGCACTCATTATCAAAGTGCTTTTCTACTTGAGAATCCTCACAGTGTGCTTCTGGGGCTAAGGCTCCATCAAGATAGTTATAAGGAGGGACCCACTGATTACTGAGAACTGCAGTACCATATTTGGTTTCCTCAAGTCGTTCGTAATCTTCATTGTATACTGGGATTTCTTCAGTGGCAACGTTCTTGTCGGTAGTGTTATCAATTCCCACTACGGCATTACGAAAATTTATACCGAGACTACTTTTTTTAAACTCTGTTCCAGTAATTTCAACAAAGTTTTGTCGTGCTTGGTTGTCGTAAGTATCAGTGACGGTATTGTCTGTATTAAAAGAAAGGTCATTGCCTATTTTGGGAATAACCGTTTTCGTAGTATTCTCGAAAATGACCATGAGGGTGTTGATAGCAGTGCCAGACTTTGGTTTGCTTGTAATGGCAGGGCTATAGGTGTCTCCATTTGTAGCCGTTACGCTAAACATATCTTTCCATCCATTGCTGGGGAAGTCAATGTCTTCAGAAAGAGTTATTTTGAACGTATCTGGTTGTAGGTGGTAGGTGTACTCGCCTTCATTGTCTTTGATAGCGTATTGTAGTGTTGCAGGGGTTATTTTTTCTGCCTGTATCACTATGGGACCGATCTTGTCTTCTATAAGTACCGAACTATTGCCATAGGTAAGGCTTGGTGGGTTATCCACATCAGCCTCAGTAGCTGGCGCGAAGGCATTGTCAAGGGTTATTATTACGGTTGTAGAATCGAGGAACTGTAATTCTTCTATGTCCGCAGTGATATCATTGACTCCTTCTATTGGCCAGTCTATTGAGGTGATGTTTCGGGGGAGTTGTGGAAGTGGTCGGTCAAAGGTTACATGAATAGTCTCTGCAACGCCATTACCATTTAAATCGTATATCTCAGCTTTGATCACTTCGCCTTCTGGCGTCACTATCTCACCGCAGGGATCTACGGTTATCGTTACTTCGGTCTCACAAAAAATAGCAGGATCAAAATCTTCGGTAACCGATGTCTTAATAGCGTTGTTATACCGTACAAGATAGGTAGTAGTTTTGTCGGGAGTGACAGTTGGTGTGGTATTGGTAAGAACTTTGGTCTCACCATTTTTTTCATACTGCCAATCAACAAAGTCTCCTCTTCCCTCAGCAGATATCTCAGTACTTTCGCCTTTACAAATAGTTTTATTTCCATAGGCGGTGAGTCGACATTTACCACAATCTTCTACTATAACATTGACTGAATTATCTATAAGACAATGGCCGTCATCATAGGTGACTTCAAATTCAGTATCATCATATACGGTTGCAATGGGTGACATAAGATTTGAATGGTTGAGCAATGAAGCGGGGAGCCAGGTGTAGTGAGGGTCTGTTTCAATAATGTCTCGGGTGAGTTTGAGTGCATTAATAAAAGGAGTTCCTTTTGTTCCGGTAAGGAGTTGTATGGTGAGCTCACCATCAGTGATGATGACGTTCTCTTCAATGGTGTAGACACTATTTTTACCTACTTGCGCAATAAGATCTAGATTGGTTTTGAATCGGGTCCCTTCCACTTCTACATTAAATGTGCGCTCGCCCGCATTGCTATAATAAGTCTCGGCAAACATCAAGGATAATCTATACGTACCATTGTCTACTTTTTTAGTAAGAGTCATGTCTCCGTCAGCATAGAGCTCTGCGTTGCTGTAGAGTTCCGGGTCGTCAGTACCTGAGATAACAGCAGTACTCCCACCCCTTGAATAACCAAAGTTTTCTGATGCGCTGTAATCAATGCTATCACTTCCGCTAAGAGCAGCGCCTCCAAAATTTACAGCCCATATTTTTTCTTGCTCCAATACCGGTGCACTGTAATCTCTACTGTTGTAGTTGAGAATGGTTGGCTCTCCCTTGCAGACATGCTGATCACCTCCGAAACTCATGTCAATAGGGGTTACTCTAATGGTAAGGTCTGAGGTGTCTTTACGGATACCGTCTTCTGTTTCTACATCGATAATGACCGTATATGAAAAAGGGCCTTCGCCCATATCGCTTTTGGGTGTGAAAAGGTAGGCTGAGTCTCCGCTATTGGGGACTGGTTCGACCATGTCCCAATCAGTTGTGTTTTTACTACTCCATGCATAAGCAACACCACCAGATCCAAGGAGGGCAATTGGTTTATTGCAGGCAAGAGTATAATTTTTTATTCCGATTGTCCCGACCCCTACAAACGACTCTTCTTCTGAAAACCCTGAGTAATATCCTCCGCCACCGACATTATCGTCTTGAAATACAGCACTTGCATTGAGGGCTTTATCCGAAGTAATATGTACATCAGCATTTTTTCCTCCAAAGATTGACTCATCGGTAATAGTATAGGTCACCCAATCTGAATTGCCAGTTACGGTCGTTGGACTTTGTGATAACAGGGTGCCATTTACCCTTACTTCTGCACCACCCTGTGTTAAAAATGAATATAAAGGGTTACCTACTTTTCCGATTCCTGATATATAAACCTCCTTGGTAGAATTACTGTTGAGAGGAGGAACCAAAATAAGACCACCGGTCTGAAGCTTGTCAGCACCTGCCAAAGTCTGGTAGGCGTAAATAT
>JAOPTW010000027.1:0-189905 GCA_051532035.1 Fibrobacterales bacterium
AGCAAAAAAAAATCTTTTTTGTAATTTTCTTCAAAATTAGGCTCCACAACAAACTAAAACAACCATAATAGCCCACAACCGGGCCCCTTATTTGGTAGTTCACTGAATTTAACCTCGTTTTGTATTGTGTTTTTTTAGGTAGTCCAATGACATTTCTGAATATTTTTCTCTTAGTAAACGTGTAATTGGTCCATTTGTACCAAAACTATACCCCTCAATTGTGCAGATAGGTACCACTCCCCGAACTGAACTTGTAAGAAATGATTCTTCGGCCCGCTCAAGGAACGTTGGGTGTATGTGTTTTTCCGATATAGGAACATCAAGTTCTTTTGCTGCTTTTAAAATTTGCTGCCTTGTGATACCAGGCAAAATATCTGCATCAAGGGGCGGCGTATAGAGAATTCCACCTGCAACACAAAAAAATGATGACGTTGTCATTTCAGCAATCTCACCCTTCTCGCTGAGAAAAATCCCTTCATAAGCGCCTTTTTTATCAGCTTCATGTTTTGCCATAATATTCGCTAAATAATTTGTTGTCTTGATATGCCCATCAATACCAGATGCTGAGGAGCGCTTGACAGACGTTATTGCCACAGCCACACCATCAGTATAGAGCGATTCATTGAGCCATGTAATGGGTGACGCCGTCACTATTACTGTTGGGCAAATTGCCGGATCGATACTAAGCCCCGGTGATACCCCCCGAGTGATCGTAATGCGAACCGCCGCCTCTGATAATTGACTTTTATCACAGAGTTGCCCTATGAGAGATTCAAAAAAAGATTCATCATAAGGCAGTTCAATCAATAGTTTTTTGGCCGATGACTCTAGGCGATTCCAATGGTCAGAAAAAAATTCCGGCACCCCATCTATCGCCTTTACCGTTTCAAATAAACCATCGCCAAGAATTAAACCACGATCAAAAATCGAAACCGTTGCTTTACTTGCCTCTACTATTTCACCATTTACAAACGCATAATTCATAGTAATAAATGGTAACAAACAAATAGTGCATCTGCAAACAAATTGCACTTTTCACTCAATATTTATTCATAGAAATTCACCTTAATACCAGTCTTTTAATTGACCTTACAACACAAATTCTCAACGATACCAAAAACACTAGAACACTATTCACTCAACTAAATAATTCCTTAAAACGTATATGAAAATACTCAATCAAACTCGATAGGTAAAAACATGGTAGGGTAAGGAAAAAAGGTGAGGTAGCTTTGAAATTCGTCGAGTATTTTTGACGAAACAATACTGAATTTACCTCTGCCGAGTCAGCATTTTCATCCAAGATGCGGCCTTATGCATTGTCTCTTCGTATTCGTGTTCTGGGATGCTATCAGCAACGATACCAGCGCCAAAATGCATCTCACCCATACCCTTCTGTACGAGAAGCGTTCGAATTAAAATGTTTGTTTCCGCACTCCCACTATGATCAAAAAAACCGAGTGAACCGGTATAAAATTTTCGGTCAGCATTTTCAAGTGCATCTATTATTTCGATTGATCGAATTTTAGGGGCGCCAGTTATCGTACCCCCAGGAAAGAGGTGCTGCAACATCTCTGCTGAAGAGACATCTGGCTTTGCAACCCCAGTGACTGTCGAAACAATATGCATCACATCTTTATACAGTTCACAATCCATAAATTTTTCAACAAGAACAGAACCTATTTCACAAAAGCGACCCAGGTCATTTCTCTCGAGATCAACAAGCATAAGATGCTCGGCCTGTTCTTTTTCTGAAATAAAGAGTTCCTTCTTGAGGGCCTCTTCATCCTCAGCATCTTCACCTCTTCTTCGAGTGCCCGCGATAGGCTTTGTAGTAACCTTTCGTCCAGATACGCCATACAACAATTCTGGTGAGTTACTTACCACCGTAAATTCAGGAGTAAAGTAATAAGAATTATAAGGTGAAGGGTTTTGGGTCCGGATCTTACTAAAAAGGTCAAGGGGAGATCCTGTAAAATCAAAGTGAATTGGATGTGCTAGATTTGCCTGAAAAACATCGCCTGCATGTATATACTCAACAGTCTCTTCTACATATTTTTCATATACTTTTTTACCGGCAGATTGTTTGAAATTGTCAGCAGTCCACCCATGATCACTCTCATAAGCCACTCTCCACGACTCTTCAAACTCACCATGATCCACATCTGTATCATTATAGGTTGAGCAATAAAAACACTCTTCTGTATGATCATAAATAAAGATGCGATCATACAAACCAATATGATAATCTGGCGTTGTGGAATGATATTCTTTTTTCCGTGGATAGGATTCAAATTCAGCGCAGAGATTGTATCCTATAAGACCCACAACACCTGATTCAAATGCATATTTTTGACTATGATCAGTCGCTTTTTTAACAAGAAGTTTATCTATTTTATCATAGATTTTTTGGTCACTTTCATTAGCTTTTCCTTCAAGTATTCTTGATGGATTATAACCAAAATAAGTCACTCCTGCCCCCCCCCAATTATCAAAATAAAACCCATTCTTTTCATGCTGACTCATTCGCTGAAAGAGTTTCCATGGATCATTTATTTGAGGATTTATTGTATGAAGCATGCTCTAAAAATAACAAAAAAATGATGATTTTGGTTGAGGCTATTTACTCGACTTTCTTAAAGGGTGTGTATGGGAAATATCTATCGACGGATCTTTGGGAATATCTATATGAAATCCAAATTCGAGACGCGTTGGCTGAAATGATGTAGGGAGACCTATATTGATAGTCGATAGGGTCGAGCCATCGGGCAAAAGAGGGTCAAGAGCCTTAGAATAGCGTGCATACAACTGGAAGGGGTAGTGATAAAAGAGCTTTTGTGTAAAGCGTGCCCCGAAACCCCATGACCGATAAAAATCCTTATATTCGCCCTCTGTGGCGTAATTATAGTATTTTCCATCCCAGGCCTTCCCTGTCTGAAAAAATGTGTCAACATAGAGGTCCTTTAGATGTACAATCCAAAAACTTTTATGGATGTCCTTTATAAGGGCCCATTGATGCTCGACTGAAAAGAAGAGTGTGTTTTCGCCGAGAAGAGTAAGATCTTCTTCAGTAGTGTAGGGATACCCACTTACCGCAACCCCTTGCTTATAAAAATTATCGAGCCCGATAGTAGTGTCACTATCGGGTTTTTGAAACTGCCAATCCAACAGTGCACTCGTGGATGCAGTTGCTACAATTCGAGAATCTTTTAAAAAGGGGTTTGGGAGAGAAACAAATCCATTAAGCCCAGTTTCTATCAACTGATAGTTGCTCATCTTTTGCTGTTTTACATTACTTTCGGTGACGGTAAATGAATTGCTAAAATCACCACCCGGCCTAAAGAGTTCAGAATTGGTATAACTAAATCCACCTGACAACCCAATGCCAGAAGCGGTAAGCCCTTCTGCATCAATACTTGGAGCCGTCGCAAGGTAACCCATCTGTAAAGAGTAAACCCATTGATTATTAAACTCCCAAATACCGCCCACATCTTTATAAAAATTGAAGGTCGACCACGAATACCCACTCCCCAACTGCAAAAAGTCTCCTTCTTTAAAGAGGGAGTAGCGTGCAGATCCAGTAAATGCATTCTGTTTTACCGCATAAGGAGAATGATTGAGCTGAGTAATACCACCACCCGCCTCGACCGTAACAGTATCAATGTATTCACGATTGCTTTGCATTGCTGCGAGGTCAAGGGTTACAGGGAATGAGCGATTCGTCCATTGAAGCATCATATCGGCATTCACTTCGGGATTGATCCCATAATCAAGACTGACAGGATTTGCCAGTTTACCCACCTGCATAAAGAGTAGAGCCATGAACTCGTTTTTTCCCAACGGATCATTTATCAGAGCACTCAGGCCTAATTTATGGACACGCTCCGTTTTACTGGCGTCTATATTTTTGGGAGACTCCTCATAAAAATAGAGAGGGGAGATAATAGTTCTACGAGGAAGAGATGAGTATTCAAATTGCTTCCCTTTAAAGTTTTTTGGCAGTGCAATACTTTTAACAGAACGACTCTGCATTGTTTCTTCATGACTCAAAGAATCATGTGTATTGAGCTGCACCTTCGACACAGGGATACCATGTAGAGAAAAACCATTAATGTCGTACTGCGTATACCATAGTGACTGAGAGCTTTGATTCACTGCCGGAGTAAATGCACCACCGAGAACATTGGTTAGCTTTGCATACCTTTTACTGAAAATATTATAGGCGTATACATTAAAAATTGCGGGGCCATCGTTGCCACCGATCACACTATTAGCACTGACAATCAGAGTTGAGTCGTTGAGCCAAATGGGATCCCTTACATCTGATGCAGATATAGTTACACTCTCAATTTGAGCCCCTTTTTTATCAAGAACAATTACGGTACGCTTATCACCTCTGTAGACACCCAGAGCAATTTTTGATGCATCAGGCGACATTTGAGGAGTATAGAGATTAAACCCGCCCCTCTTTTGCTCTTCAACCCCCTTGCTACTCCCTTGAAATGAATAGATAGTAGCGGGATCATGTATAGGTCGGAACAGGCTATCAAGCTGAATGGACTTTAACGAAAATGAGGTTGAAGCGAGATCCCTTGCAATATAGAGCACACTCGATCCATCGGGAGAAAATGTTGGGTTAATAGCATTTTGTAACCACGTAACTTCTCTATCACCGGTATCTTCGCACTCTTGCGACCCATGGCAGGTAATGCGAATATCAAAAAATCGGACACCGTCACGATCACGATTTTTTACACTCACATAAGCAATATAATCAATTGAATCTTGGCTATAGACTGAAAATCCCTTACTCCATATTGGATCCTCAACCGACATTTCTAGTTCTTTTACTTTGAGCACTGAATCATAATCACGCTCAATCACTCCATCTTTAAGTGAATCCTGTGGTATGTAAAGCAATGTACCTCGAAAAGAAGTTTCACTCTCACCAGCAACAACATAGAGATCCCCATCTTTTGTGACCTTTGGGTGATCGTAATATATTCGATCAGTAGTATAGGCCTCTCCTTCTATCTCTTCACCAATGAGGTCGGCTTGCATTTGTGCACGCTTGAGCTCGAAGTCAATCCAATCACTATAGAGCCTCTCTTGGTCGACCCCGAGTACTTTTTGTAGCGTTGCAGAAAATGATGCCCGATACCATGTTCCATTCTCGCCCCATAATCTTGGGATAGCGGCATCACCATAGCGCTGCGCAATATACCTTACTAAAGAAAACCCTTGAGTATACGGCCCTTGCTCCACTTCTAAGCCATGGGTGGTAAAACTATTCATTTTTTCGATGGGGAGCACTTTTTTATTGAGAGATGCAACCCGCATAATCATATCACGATGAGAATCCCACGAATCAAAGCCCATGCGCTCAGACTCATACTGTGCCGTTCCCTCTGCAAACCAATGCGGCTGAATAAAGTTTGGGAGTACCATACTCACATTTTTCTGAACTCTCTTATCATAATAATCCGTTGCGAGAAGATGCCCCGTATAGATAGAGGGCACAGTTTTTACACCTGACTGTATAGATATAATGTGAGCAAATTCATGGGTAACAACATCTGAAAGCCAATTATGGGTTGACCTTAATTTAATACCCCAGTCCGTTAACCAAATGTTGATATGGGATTGTAAAAAATTGGCGCTCCCATTTGAGTACAGCGCATTGTTGAGAGTAAAATCCATTCGACTTGGATTATAAGAAGGATATCGCACCGATATCGAGTCATACATCTCTTCTGCTATACCTGCAGCCTGCTCTGCATAATCAACGAGATACGCTTCATAATGAAAATCGAAATGACTCGTCCTCGAGGAACGCCACTTTTTGTGAGATTCATTTCCAAAATAGGGGAGTGCATAGCCAATAGAAACATGAACAGAAACGAGAAACGAGAGTAGCATAATATATTTAGTCATATTGAGTAAAATAGAAAAATCAGGGTTCAAGAGGAGGAATAAACAAGGCTCATATCGCTCCACTCACCAAAGGACTCCATCAATAGAATGCTCAAATACACTCTGCAGAAAAGCTCATTAGAACGCCCCTGACCCAAGCTTCTCATAAGCACCGAAGGTAAAATGGCTATATTCTTCAGAAGAACTTCGTGAGGTACCATGTTTCAGCAAATCATTACCCCTAACAACTCATCACTCTATTATTCTGGTCGATTTGATTTTTCTGACCACACAAAAGCTGTACATTCCTGGCCAGGCAGTTCAATTATTATAAGCTTTAAAGGAGAAGGAGTATCTGCTCTCTTAAAAAGCTATTGTACAAGGAGCGATAGGCCAACCGGTAACTATTACTCAGTCATTGTTGATGGCTCGGTAGTAAACACCATTAGATCTTCAGTTCATAAAAAAGAGGTGCTCCTCATAGAGGGACTCACTGACTCGGAACACACATTAGAACTTTTTCGTCGAACCGAATCATTTTCTGGACCGACAGATTTTTTAGGATTCACCCTCTTTTCAAGTACTTCACACCCAGAAATATTGGTCCACCCTGAACCTCAACGACGTATTGAATTTTATGGTGATTCAATAACCTGTGGCTATGGAAACGAAGGATCTGGAACCGCCTACTCTGCACAACACTCAAATAATTACATGGCCTACCCCGCTATTGCCTGCCGTCTACTCAACGCAGATTATCGAGCAATTGCCTTTTCTGGCGAAGGGGTCTTTCGACGTCACGATGGATCGACCGATTCTTCTTTACCTCAAATGCATCACAAAACATACTACCACTCTGACTCACACTGGAACCATGGAGACTGGAAACCAAACTGTGTCTGTATTAACCTTGGAACCAATGACTTTATCCCGGGCACCCCCGATACTCAAGAGTTTATCAATCACTACATCGATTTTGTAACAAAGATTGTCGGCCACTACCCCACCACCCCTATCATCCTAATTTTTGGACCCGACTACACCAAATATGACAATAGTGGGCAACGAGAATCGGTACAAGAGGTTGTTTCACATTTTCAAGAACAGAAATTACCACTCTATTTTTTTGAATTCACCACACTACATGATGGACTTACTGGGATTTTTGATCACCCTAATGTTAAGCAACACAACTCAGCTGCAGAAGAACTCAGCAATTACATTTCGAGAATTCTTGATTGGCCTCTATATACACATATCTAAAACTCAATTTAATCGGTAGCCTGACATGAAAAATTCATTACACAGTGTTTATACTCATATTGAAAACATCTTACAGTCCAACTCCGTTCTTAAAGATAAAGATCAATTCGAACGATATCTTAAAAATGTCGTTACCTGCATGGGGATACGATCCCCTGCTATTGACGTACTCTTTAAACAGGAATATACTCTTACTCTCAAAACTCTTCCACAGAAAGACCAAATAACATTAGGATGTTCTTTAATACAGAGTGACTATTTTGAGATGAAAAAATTCGGCATCCTTATACTCAATAAAAACATCAAACACATTTCAACTTCTGAGCTTAGTTCGTTTTCTAAACTTTTTAAAAACGACATTTATGACTGGGCCACGTGCGACACCTTCTCGAGTAAAGTTTTAACGCGCCTTATAAAAAAAGACAACGCTTTTGTTCTGCCTATCTCTCAGTGGAAAAGTTCTCCACACCTATGGCAACAGCGCGCTTCTTGCATCGCCTTGGTCGGCCTTGGGCGCCATGGAAATCATAATGAAATTATTCTTTCAATTTGTACAGAGGTCATAAAAAACAGTGAGCGCTTTGCTCAACTCGGTGTAGGCTGGGTACTCAGAGAGTTATCAGTAGCCAATACAGAGCTCGCCCTTACCTTTATTCAAAATCATTATTCTCAATTTTCGAGAGAGGGATTGCGGTATGCAATTGAAAAACTAGAACCATCCCTCCGAAAGAATATCCTCAAGGGCATATTTTAACAGCACAACAAAGTAATCTTCGCAACATCAAGCGGCGACTTAATCCCTCCTTGAGAAGAGTATAACACATGGGTATAGATTTGAGTCGTTCTTATATCTTTATGACCAAGTAGTTCTTGAACTGTTCGAATATCATATCCAGCCTCTAACATATGCGTCGCAAAACTATGTCGAAAGGTGTGGATTGAGACCTTCTTATTAATACCTGTTTTTTTAACGGTGGTTGAAAGTTTCTTTTGGATCGTTGTTTCGTGTATATATGCGCGATAGGGAAAATCGACACCATCATGAATTTTAATCTCATCAGATGGAAACAACCATTGCCACTTAAACTCATAAGACGCCCCCTTAAATTTTCTCGCAAGAGCCTGTGGCAATACAGTTCTCCCATAACCACTGGCAACATCAGCATCATATATATCTCGAAGTGCATCAATATGCTTTTTTAATGGCACTCGTATAGCATCTGCAAGAACCGTATGTCTATCTTTGCCACCTTTACCTGAACGCACGATGATACAATTATTTTTAAAATCAATATCTTTGATTCTCAATTTTTGACACTCATTCAGTCGTAGCCCTGCACTATACAATAACGTCAGAAACAACTTCTTGCCTTCTTGCATTTCATCAATAATTGAAAACACTTCGTCACGAGTGAGTACCGTAGGAATTTTTGTATTTACTTTAGCACTAACAACCTCATGCATTGCCTCTTCCCAATTCATCTCTTTTAATCTCGAATCATCAAAATCACCACCCATGATAAGACTCGCATCCGTTACCAATGAGGTTCGCTCAATCATTTTTTCATTATTCAGATGTTCACTATGATTTTGTATTACAAAGCTTAAGACATTATATGCGACCTTTAGTACATCACCATGTAGTCTCTTTCTCTCTTTCAGAAATATTACATAGCCCTTAATAGAATCGTCATCATGAAAATCAATCCTCCTTTTTATAGCATAATCCAAATAGTACCTGACCCATTTTGAGTCATTTGATTCAAAACTTTCTAATACTCCATTTCGAACCATAGATTGCTTGAAAATGGCCAAAAAGGCCTTATTTATATTTATCACGTTATTATCCTCTCATCTGTATAATTAGCACCAACAATATCTCTATAAAGTAATCGAGATATTTGTAGTTGGTTTATCGCCTGTTTTTGCACATCTATCTCAATGGTTATTTGTTGTGCCAAGCTTTAGATATACGTTTAACGATTTTGATAAGGGAAATGTTACATGGGGTTTGGAATTTTTGTATTTTCTGTATATTATTGAGTTCTTAATAATATGAGTTAACCCGAAGACACAACGCATATGTACAAAAAATATACATCCACTCATAAAGGGAATAATTTTATTATCGAAGAAGATGTTCCAGAAGTTGGATGGTATTTGTATGTATATGAAAATGAAGTCTGCGTAAAAGATCACCTACAAGATTCATTAGAAATCGCACAACACCAAGCATTTGAAGATTACGGCGTGCCAGTAGCCTCTTGGATTGAAGCATCTAGCATCATAGGTTAACAAATCGTTCTTTTAGACAGTTAAGTCAACCGTTATGTTGAAATCAACACACCAATTAACAAACTGTATTAAAAACCAAGAACTTTATTCATTAATCGGTTCCACTATTAAATCGTATTTTTGAAAAAGAAAACGTGAGAAAAGACAAAAAAAAGACATTCAAAAAACAGCAGTTTAAGTCTACTTTGGAGATACCCTATAATGAAAACTGAAATCACATACTTAATTGGATTCTTATATCATCAGCCAAGAACTATGAACCTTTTTAACGCAGGCATGCTCAATGAATATGAATCATCTTCTGGATTTTATGTTTCCGCATCAAGTAAAGAGAACGCTTTCGAATGGGGTGAAAAGGTTGCCGAAAAAATTTTCCAAGACTTAAACAATGACCCTACACTCACTTTGAAAAAGTCTGGATATCACGCATGGGTCATTGATGTACCTGAGCAATCAAGCTGGAGAAATAAATTAGAGACCTTCCCAAAGATAGATATCGGCGAATTCCCTCATCTTGATTTCTTTGACGAAACCAAAGCCTCGGTCTAATATTTCCCCCACAGTTTTATACTACCCCTCATCTTTATACCCGATTAAAACCATCAATTTCTATCTTTCTCACTATCACCTACTACCTTAAGGTATCTACATGACATTTCCTGATGATGAAATTGGTTCTGTTCTCCAACAGATGAAAGAACACGGAGAAGATCTTTCTCAACCTGTTGAAAATTCATTTTTTATTCTTTTCGAAAAAAGGTCTGATCTTTTAAATTTTCTTGAATCACGAGAAGAACCAGAATGTTCTGAGACAATTTCTTGGGTTGATGAAGCTTCAATGTGGGAACTCGCTATTGTTCAATCGATGATTCCTGAATATGATTCTATAAAAACCCTTTCAGATGAAATCGAATCATCTGCCTCGCTCTTCAATGGCGTCTCTGATGGCTGGACCTGCATTACCCATTAAAGGATTGTATGCCGTTTCGGTCAACGAGGACATCTGTACTGGTTGTAGCGGCTGCGCCAACCAATGCCCATCAATGATTCTCATCATTGATGATACTGAAGGCGTCTGTAAAGTAATCGACACAATTCAATGTGGCGGAGAGAAAGAGTGCATGGAGGCCTGCCCAACGGGCGCCATCACAGTGACAACTCATTCTTAACAAATAGTATTACACACTCGATTATTATACACCATATTGACTCTTATCACCAATATCATAGTGAAGAGGCATTGTCCATTTTGCCACCGCAAGCCAACTAAATAACAGTGACGCCACCCCAATAGAAAGATACGCAACAGTATCAAATGAGAAAAAGAGTGCGCCAATTGAAAACGCAAACAGAAAGGGCACAAAGGGAAGGCCAGGAATTTTAAAACAAAAATATTCTTTAAACGCCATCATTCCTGTGCCCGCATAAAAAAAGCCTAGAGCTGCAAGCTCTGCATTTTCGTGAAGCCACACATTCTCAATACGAGTCGAAATACCAAATATCACAAAGCCTATCCAACTCATAAGTGGTATTAGCCAACGGAAACGGGGGTCATACAGATGAATATTAGCACTAGCAAGTGCAGCACCAACTCCCACTATTGGCAAATACCAATACTCCATAATAGACCATTGTGCAAAATAATCAACGCTATAGAGCAGTGAACTGAGCCCCACTATTACAAGCCCAATACGATACAGTGATACCGTCATTTTATCAAAGCCATGCATTTCAGGTTCATGTTCAGGATTTGCCATATTTTCTCCTCTTTGTATATCGTTAAGATAGCACGAAATCAAACAAGAAACAATAACTCCTCTACCATGGTACAATCTTATGGCAACTATTACGCTCCTGTAATGACCAAACCCCAACCCTTCATTATTTTATCAAATTAATCTACTTTAATAGCATGAATTTACTGAGATAGAACGCATGAAAACAGTGATCATAATTGCTCATGGCAGCAGACGCAGCGCCTCTAATGATGAGTTCATCGATTTTGTCTCTCAAATTGCTCAAAAGCATGCATCAAATGATTGTCTCATCACCCATGCATTTTTGGAATTATCTAAACCTACACTTACGCAATCTATTGAATCTGCAATAACGCAGGGCAGTACCATGATCGATATTCTACCCTATTTTCTTAATGCTGGAGTGCATGTGGAACGCGACATTCCCCACCATATATCTGAAGCAAAGACCGCCCACCCTGAATGTCGGTTTACCACACTCCCCTATATCGGCGCTCTATCGGGCATGCAGACCCTCGTATCCTCTCAAATAACCACCAAATAAAGCCTTCAACGGCTTTCTCTTGGATATTTCCCATACATTGAAAAGAAAAAAACTACATTCTATTCAAATCGATTAGAGGATATATTGTATGTTAGGACAACAGGTTCGTGTTGAAGTTCAAAATGACTTTTTAACCAAAGTTTCCCAGGCAAACCCCGTTGCAGCTCTTGCTGAACTTATTTGGAATTCACTTGATGCCGACGCCACTGAAGTAGTGATTGAAACCCTTGAAAATGAACTGGGCATCATTACCGATATTATTGTAAAAGATAATGGTCATGGCATTCACAATGATCACGCTCGCGAACTTTTCGGATCACTTGGGGGCTCGTGGAAAAGCACTTCTATGTCTACCGGTCGTGGACGATTTCTTCATGGTCAAGAAGGCAAAGGACGCTTTAAAGCATTCGCACTGGGCAGTGATGTTCATTGGGACATCAACTACTCGGATGATACCTCTGTAAAAAAATACTCGGTCTCTTCTCAATATGAAAACCTCGGGACCTTTAGCCTTACCGATATAAGCGTATCTCAACAGGATCATGCTGGTGTAACTGTACACATCTCTAATCCACATAAGCAGTTTGCTTTTTTTGATCAAGATGTAGCGAAAGAGAAACTGACTCCAATATTTGCTTTTTATCTCATGGCATACAAAGATGTCTCAATCAGATTCAATGATGCGCTCATAACTCCAGAAACGCTTATTCGTAATCACACGACCTACACTCTTGAAACACTCGATGTTGAAGGGACACCTTACAACTACGAGCTCGAAATTGTTGAATGGAATGAGAAAACAGAGCGTCTCTGTTATCTCTGTAATCAGTACGGCTTCCCTTTGGAACGTAGTGATAGAAGTCTTGCCCAGTATAAAGACTTCTCATTTACCGCCTACCTTAAATCAGAGCATTTAACTCATCTTAACAACATGGGTCTCTTGGCAATTTCAGAACTTGAGCCTCATCTCTCTTTGATGCTTGATAAAGCCTTTTCAGAAATGAAAACTCATTTTAACAAACAGTCAGCGGCAAGTTCACAAAAAGTAATCACTGAGCTCCGCAACGAGAAAGCATACCCTTTTGATAAAGCAGTATCGGATGACGAAAAAGTCATCAGAAAAATATTTGATGGATTAGCAGTACACATTCAAGAAGAGATACCCGATTACAAAAAGATGGGCGCAAAAGCAAAAGCACTCCACTATCGACTCCTCAAACTTGCTATGGAGCAATCTCCTGATGCACTGCATCAACTCCTCTCTAGTGATGTAAGCCTCAAAAAAGATTCAGTTTCTGAACTCGAAAAACTGATGAGTTTAGTATAAATCATTGATAATAAACAATAGAAACAAAAGGGGCCTCTAATAAATAGAGGCCCCTTTTTGAATTAAGTAGCACCGCCCCCAGCACTACTCAATTTTAAATTGCGCAACATTTCGTTTCATTGCGTCAGAGACTTCTTTCAATTCGCTGGATTATATATTATGCCATTCTTATTACCTATCTGCACGAACAATACCTCCATAGAGCCAAATTCCTAATAATTAACGCAAAACTCCTTTTTCAGGTAAATTTCCGGGAGACAAAAGGCATACTCCCTTCCAAATTGTTATCTTTGCCTTAGATTTAAAAGGATACAACATGGCTTCAATTGGCAAAACAGAAACTCTTACCGTAGTAAGCGTCAAAGAGTTTGGACTTTATCTTGATGGTGGTGAACTGGGCGAGATCTTAATCCCCACTCGATATGCACCACCCCGAGCACAAGAGGGTGATGCACTATCTGTTTTTATCTATTGTGATTCTGAAGATCGCGTAATAGCGACTACAGAAAAACCATTTCTTGAAGCTGGTGAATATGGCATATTAAAAGTTGCCGAAACGGGTTCTTATGGAGCTTTCTTAAACTGGGGACTACCAAAAGATATTCTTGTACCGCACAAAGAGATGCAGCGCGAGATGGAACAAGGCTTTGAGTATCTTGTCACGGTCTATGTCGATCACGAAACCGACCGCCTCGTTGCTAGTTCACGACTTGACCGCCACCTGAGCATTGATACCGACATGTTTTCTGAAGGCGATGAAGTCTCTATTATTGTCGCTCACTTTACCGACATGGGCTGCAAAGTAGTAGTCAATAATCACTGCTGGGGATTACTCTTCAAAAACGAGATCTTTCGAGATTTAAAAAAGGGTGACAGGACCACCGCATGGATTAAGAACATACGAGAAGATGGAAAGCTCGACTTAGTGTTACAACAAGCGGGATATGACATCATTGACCCCCTCTCCAAAGAGATTATGGAGAAGCTTGATGGCTCAGAAGGGTTCCTTCCTTTTAATGATAAAAGTGCACCTGATGAAATTTATGACTTTTTTGGCATGAGTAAAAAAGCTTTTAAAAAGGCACTCGGAAGCCTCTATAAAGAACGCCTTATTACTATCGAAGCCGATGGTATCCATAAACAATAAACTTGAGCGACTCCTCTATGGCTAAAAAACTAAACTCATTTGCTGACCTCGTCTACTCATCAGAAACCGGCTCTACCTGCCCTAAATGCGGGAAGGCCTACAAGAAATGCAGCTGCACCAATGACACCCCACCCCCCAAGGGTGATGGTATCGTGCGGGTTGGCCGTCTTACCAAAGGGAAAAAAGGGGCTGGAGTCACCACCATAACAGGCCTACCCTTAAATGATAGTGACCTCAAAGACGTGGCCAAAAGGTTAAAACAGAAATGTGGAACAGGCGGTACTATAAAAGAGCGTGTGATTGAGATTCAAGGGGACAAACGCGATCTGTTACTCCCCGAACTTGAAAAAATGGGCTACACTGTAAAACGTGTCGGCGGATAATAAAGGGTATGCCACGAGCCCTTCCTGACCTCACCACAACCCCCGTTACACAATCGCTTGTATCAATGACCCTCCCCATGATTGTGGGCATCGGGGGTATGATCCTTTTTAATCTTATTGACACTTGGTTTGTAGCGCAACTGAGTTCACGGCACCTTGCCGCTATGAGTTTCACCTTCCCGGTGACTCTTTTTGCAGGAAGCCTTGCCCTCGGCCTTGGCACAGGTGCTACTGCTGTAATTTCTCGAGCTATTGGCACTAAAGAGACGAGTAAAGTAAGTCGAACCACCGTTGATGCGTTATTACTCTCCATACTCATAGTCTCACTGTTTATTATCATTGGATACCTCACCATGGACCCCCTTTTTAGAATGCTCGGGTCGGGGAGCGATACGCTTCACTTGGTTAAAGAGTATATGAGAGTTTGGTATGGCGGTGCACTTTTTGTTGTTGTCCCCATGGTGGGCAATAGCGCCATTAGAGCAACAGGTGACATAAAAACAACATCTGCTATTATGATGATAGCCATTGTTATCAATCTGATACTCGACCCTCTCCTCATTTTTGGGTACGGGCCCTTCCCCCGAATGGAAATGGAAGGCGCAGCTCTTGCCTCTGTTATTGCCCGCGCCACTACTCTCGTTGCATCGTTACTCGTTCTCCATTATAAACACAAAATGCTCACCTTTATTCTCCCCACCCTTTCTGATCTTAAACACTCTTGGAAAGGCATCCTCTATATAGGTCTCCCTTCAGCAACTACGAAATTAATTATCCCTCTTTCAATGGGTGTTGTCACTCGTATCGTTGCACAGTATGGCACCAACGCTGTTGCGGGCTTTGGTCTTGCATCCCGTATCGAAGCTCTTGCCATTATGGTTTTTATGGCACTCTCGGCAATAACCGTCCCGTTTACCGGACAGAACTTTGGTGCAGGTCAGGTTAACCGCATCAAAGAAGCCACCCTTAAGAGCTCTCTCTTTGCTCTCACCTATGGCTTTAGCCTCTTTATACTGTTTGCCTTTTTTGGAGAATCCATAGCGGTACTCTTTGATAGCACTCCCTCAATTATTGCAGTAACCAACCTCTATCTCTTTATTGTGAGCCTCAGCTATGGACTTGCCGGCATTCTCATGGTCAACAGTTCAACCTTTAATGGACTCAATCAACCCATGCCAACCCTCTATTTGGCTATTGTACGTATGGTTGCTTTTTACATCCCCTTCGCCTATATCGGTTCTCACCTATTAGGTCTTGCAGGGATATGTATCGGCATCGCTCTCGCAAACGCTTTAACCGGTGCCTGGGCGCATTTTTGGTTGAAACGGATGTTGAATCGCCTAATAAAATCCTAGCAAAGCACCCACAATACTGCTTACAATTTATTACCTTTTTAATTCACTATTTTTAAAAAACTAAAGGATCTACCTATGGAACTATCAATTGCATACCAAGACTCATACTCTCGAGGAGAGCTTCTACTCAGAACAATATTCGGCATATTTTATATTGCCATCCCTCACTTCTTTATCCTCCTTTTTCTTGGCCTCTGGGGCTCTGTATTAGGATTTATTTCTTTTTGGGCAATACTTTTTACAGGGTCATATCCCCAAAGTAGCTTTGAATACCAAGTAAAACTCAGTCGTTGGTCTCTTCGTGTAATGGCCCGCCTTTGGAACCTTACAGATGGCTATCCTCCTTTTGGACTGAGCAACGAAGATGACCCAGCACAACTCTCAATTGCCTACCCTGAATCTGTGAGTCGTGTATCAGTCCTTCTCAGAACACTGTTTGGCGCTTTTTACGTTGTCATTCCTCATATGTTCTGTCTTTATTTTCGTTTTATCGCCACAGCAGTTCTTCAATTTATCGCATGGTGGATTGTACTTTTTACTGGGTCTTACCCACAAAGTTTTCACGAGTTTAACGTTGGCACCCTTAGATGGCAAACACGGTTAAACCTCTATATGAGATTTATCACACAAGAATATCCTGCATTTTCTGGTAAATAATGGAAGGGCATAATTCCTTTGTTGAGAACCAGTCATCATCGACTGGTTCTTCAACTGACATCTCATCAAAGTATCATTCCCTTCCTCAACCAGATGACATTCCAAAACGTGAATGTGAGGATGCGATGGGTGGATACCTCATGATGTTTGCAGTTCTTGCTGTAGGCTTACCCCTGCCGATACTTAATTTAATTGCCGCTGTTATCTATTATTTTGTAAATCGAAAAAAGAGTAGATTTGTTCATTTCCATGTATTACAATCACTTATTTCACAGCTCCCTACTTCAATAGCAAATGTTGTTCTTATAGGCTGGACGTTCCAAATCTTTTATCATACAAGTACCCTTACGCAGTTAGGTTTCAGCAACCACTATATTGGATATCTCTTTACGGCTATGATACTCAATATCGGATATGTGATACTGAGTATTGTTGCAGCAATAAGAGCCCGCAAAGGTCGTATGATGTATATGCTCTTTTTTGGCAAAATATCATACCATTTTGCCTTTCGTAAACAAGAAATCGAAGATGTAATTATCGAAAATAGGCCACCAATTTAATTATGCTCATCATTCTAAAAAAATCATTCAAAGAACTTCTTCTCCTCGTGCTACTCTTTGGATCCATTTGGTATCTTTTTTCTCACGTTGAACTCGGAACTCCTTCTCTTGATGACCTTGTATCAATCGAACTTGAAGAGAAACTGGGAACCTTTATCATTGAAGACCTCTATAGCGCAAACCCTGAATATCAAAAAATATCCATTCCTCCTATAGATTCAGTCGTACATATCATATCAAATAGACTCTATCAGGGTATTGATTCAACCGATTATGATTACTCAATCTCTGTGGTACAATCCTCAAATATTAATGCTTTTGCCCTTCCTGGCGGCAGAATATTAGTCACCACAGCACTCATTTCATTTACCCATTCTGCAGAAGAACTAGCAGCAGTTATCGCCCATGAAATTGGTCATGTAGAACATCGAGATGTTGTAGCCGCTCTATTGAAAGAGTTAGGTATCGCAGTACTTCTATCAGACAACATTGCCTCCATTACCAAGATTACCCTTGGTACAATGCATAGTAGGTCTCAAGAAAGTGCCGCTGACCAATTTAGCCTATCACTCCTCGACAAAGCAAATATTTCCTCCAAACACATGGCTCATTTTTTTACTCGACTCAGAGAACAAGAGTTTGAACTCAGTGAACACCTCGCCCTTTTAACCACACATCCCCACTTAAATAGCCGTATAAAAGCAGCTCATTCATTCACACAATCTGATACATTTACTGAGAAAAATTTTGATATTAATTGGAAAAGAGTACACGCTCTTACCCCATAGGCTTAAACTTTTTAACGCTCTTGCACCAAGAGCGTTTCGCCTTCCCAATATCCCACACAGTTCCTACCACTTTGCTTTGCAAAATACATGGCTTCATCGGCCCTTTCAAGAGATTTTGTTACAGGCCGCCCTGCATAGAGGCCAGTAACTCCCAGTGATACCGTCATAGGAATCTCACCCTCTTTAAAAGAGAATACATGGTCTTCAATTACTTCTCTGAGCCTTTGAGCAAACGTTAACGAATGGTGCTTTTTCTGATTGCGCGCAATAATCACAAACTCTTCACCACCAAATCGTCCAATTTGATCGGTCTCTCTACAAAAACCTTTTAAGAGTTCAGCAAGTTCTTTTAACAGCACGTCTCCTGCAAGATGAGAGTGAGTGTCATTTATATTTTTGAAGTGATCAATATCTAAAAATAGTAGGGATGATCGACTCCCATCGCCCTGAACACGGGCATGCTCTTTTTCGAGGAATTGCTGTATTGCTGTTTTATTGAGTAACCCTGTGAGGGGGTCTAGATTAACCTCATTTTTTAATATGCGATTTTCTTCATCGAGCATATCAATGGTGAGCCTCGAATATTCAACCATATTTTTTAAAGTAAGAAGCCCTACAATGACCCCACCCGACATCACGGGGAGTCTTTTGACATTTTCTGCACTAAAGGCCTCTATAGCTTCGAGGTAGTTTGTTGAAACATCAACGGTAATGAGCGGTTCCGCCATAAATTCTTTAGCCGTAATACCGAGAACATCAAAAGGCCCCTGTTTTACCAAGTCAGCAAAACTGCGTTCCGTAATAATACCAACGGGGCTCTCACCGTCCATTATGATAATACACCCAACGCGCTCTTCAGTCATTTTCTCTGCACACACCTGAGCAGAGTCATTAACATCTGCAGTAATAACATGCTCATGCATAATTTTTTCAATAGGAATATTAACAGTATCAGCAATCATGTACGACCTCATTTGTCTCTTCTCTCAAGAGCACTCCCCCGGGGCTATCATCATTAAAAGATATCTTCTTGTCACAAACAATTGCTATTTTTCACCGTACCGACAAAATTATTTTTCAAATTACCACACCACTTTAGGAAGCATCATGGCCATTGAACTGGGTGAACCAATTATTAATCAACTCTCATACTTGATCGACACCTATATGAAAGATGAACTCGACATTGAACTAAGCGATTTTAAACTCGAAATGTTTACGAAATATGTTGCCGACAGTTTTGCTCCCACCATATACAATAGCGCCATTAAAGATGCCCATGCCTATGTCGTAACCAAAGCTGCTGATATGGAGATGGACCTCTATGCCGAAGAGCGCCGCTAAGACTACAACGCCTCCCAAAGAAAGCGCTCTCTACCCTGCGGTAAAAGCTCTTTTAGAGCACCTTCATTATACCGTTAAAGGAGAAGTCATTGACTGTGATGTCATGGCAGTAAAAGGCCCCAAAAAAAGTGAATCCATTGCTATTGTAGAATTGAAACTCGTCTTCAATATTAAAATTTTGTATCAAGCTCTTGAACGAAAGAGCATTACCGATGCAGTTTATATTGCACTTCCTGAAAACTGTAGTGCCTATAAAAAAGATAGTGCGGCGGCAGAACAACTGTTATCTATGCTTGGCATCGGGCTCCTTATCGTTACTCCCGGCCCCACAGGGCAGGCAACCCCAGTCCTTGAACCCTCACCCTATATACCTCAACAAGATGACATTGCGAGTAGCAAACTCTTAACAGAGTTTTATGCACTCAACGGTGACCCCAATATTGGCGGGAGTTCAACCCGCACCAAAAAAATGACTGTCTACAGACAACAAGCGCTCTCGATTGTTTCCTATCTTAAAAAACATGGGCCCACGAAAGCGAGTATCATAAGTAATGAACTTGAGATACCCAAGGCACGGGCAATCCTCTATGACAATCACTACAATTGGTTTGAAGCAGAGGGTAAAGGAATCTACAAAAACTCAAAAAGAGCTATTTCCGGGTATAAAGAATGGAAGAAGTACCTGATTTCACCCGTTGTGTGAACGTTTAATAAACAGAATGCTACTAAATCACTCCCTCTTTCTGCTAATCTGATTGCCTACGCTTCTTTTGAAACGTATATTGTAGACATCTACTATAGGGGTGGATATTTAGAGTCTCTTATTTGTGTGTCCCAATTCAATTAATAAGACTCTAAATAATAAATTCAGGTGATTTAGAGGGTATCTGTCCCCAGACACAATATCTCAAGCCCTCGAGAACATGATCTATCATGTCCCTCTATTTCACCTGAATTCTTTTAAAGCTCAGAAATATACCTCCTACATCGTTAAAAATTCCTCACCGTACAAAAGTACGCCTTTGGACTTTTTGCCTCGTATTAGGCACATTTCTGAGCTTTAAAATGTTTTACAAATTTTAAATATTGAATTTGAACTATAAGTACCCTTTTAATGGGATGCGAATAACAACACGCAACCTGATACGCCTTTGGACTTTTTCCCTCGCATTAGGCGCCTCTTTGAATTTTGAACTATTATAACCCTCTTTATTTTAAATAAAGCTTAAAATGCCCTAATGAGGGTCCTTTCGGCAATTATCATGTGTCATCAATCTACTCTGAACACCCAAATTATCACTGCATACCCCTTACTATGAATTCTATTGCAGCTCATACTTTCGTATTTCCGTTCGAGGCATCAGACTTTAGACTTTAGACTTCCCTAAAAAATGCTATATTTGCTCACTAATCAAGACCTCAGGAGAGATTATGAATTACGCTGATGCTGGTGTATCACTCGAACGTGCCGATAAAGCGATGGCAGGAATCAAAAGCCACGTACAATCGACATTCAATAAAAATGTTTTAGGCGATATCGGAAATTTCGGTGGCCTCTTTGCCCTCGATAATCTCGGAATGAAAGACCCTATTTTGGTCTCTTCTGTAGATGGTGTTGGCACAAAATTAAAAATCGATTTTGACATGGGGACGCACGAGCTCCCTGGTCAAGACATCGTAAACCACTGTGTTGATGATATTCTTGTACAAGGTGCAAAACCACTCTTCTTTCTTGACTATGTTGGAACAGGCCGTCTCGAAGATGGTGTTATGGAAGGTCTTGTTAGTGGCATGGCTAAAGCCTGTCGCGAAAATGGCGCCGTACTTATTGGTGGTGAAACTGCAGAGATGCCTGGTTTTTATCAAGATGGTGAATATGACATTTCGGGAACTATTGTCGGTGTTGTTGATCGTGAAGAACTTATTGACGGCAGTACAATTAAAGCTGGAACCGTTGTTCTTGGCCTCGCATCAAGCGGCCTCCACACTAACGGCTATTCACTTGCCCGTAAAGCCCTTCTTGAAGTTGGCGGATTAAAGCTCGAAGATACCCCTGAAGGCTTTGAGAAAAACCTCGGTCTTACACTTGCTGAGCCACACCGCTCATACCTCAACTCTATTTACCCACTGGTAAAAGAGAAAAAATTACAGGGTCTTGTACACGTGACAGGATCTGGATTCCAAGGAAATATTCCTCGTGTACTTCCAGAAGGTGTTGATGTTGTTATCGATCGTACTGCTTGGGAAGTTCCTCCTGTATTTAAACTGATCCAAAAAACTGGTGACGTTGAAAAAGACGAAATGTATAACACTTTTAATATGGGCGTTGGCCTTCTCGCATTTGTAGAAGCAGCTGATGTAGAATACATCAAAACTAAACTCGAAGCAGCTGGTGAAAAAGTTTGCGTTTGTGGTGAAGTTATTGCAGGAAACAAATCAGTATCATTTAAAGACTAAGAATTGATCTACGCCACCAAGCCCTCTCTTTGGTGCTTGGTGAACGTATATACCGCAGGAATACACTATGGCACTATACCTTTATAATACCGCAAGCAGAAAAAAAGAACTCTTTGAGCCCCTTGATGGCACAACAGCAAAGATCTACTGTTGTGGTCCTACGGTATATCACTATGCCCATATTGGAAACCTGCGCACCTTTATCTTTGAAGACCTTCTTAAACGGTCACTGCAGTATCATGATATTGCTGTTAATCATGTCGTAAATATTACTGATGTTGGTCACCTCACCTCTGACTCTGATCATGGTGAAGACAAGATGGAAAAAGGCGCTAAACGCACCGGCAAATCAGTGTGGGAAATTGCGCAATACTATACCGATCGATTCATGGAAGACTGTGAGCACCTTAATATTATTGCCCCCAACACCTGGTGTAAAGCAACTGACCATATTGCAGAACAGATTAAGCTCACCCAAATACTCGAAGAGAAAGGGTTTACCTATCAGATTGAAGATGGTATCTACTTTGATTCTCAAAAATTTGAACGGTACGCCGACTTCGGTAAAATTGATATTGATGGCTTACAAGAAGGCTCTCGTATTGATGTTGGTGGTAAAAAGTTTCGGACTGATTTTGCCCTCTGGAAGTTCTCTCCAGTAGATACTCAACGTGCAATGGAATGGGAGTCCCCTTGGGGAACCGGCTTTCCCGGTTGGCACCTAGAGTGTTCGGCTATGGCCATGCACTACCTTGGTGAAACACTCGACATCCATTGTGGTGGCTCGGACCTGGTAAAAGTACACCACACCAATGAAATTGCTCAATCAGAATGTGCGACCGGTAAAACTTTTTCGCGTTTTTGGATGCATGGTGAATTTCTTAAAATGGGTAACGACAAAAAAATGTCGAAGTCAGATGACGAGTTTTTAAAGCTCAGTCTCCTCATTGAGAAAGGGTATTCACCACTCGCCTACCGCTACATGGCACTCACATCGCACTACCGCAACTTTCTCACCTTTTCGTGGGAAGGACTCGAAGCTGCTAATAACGCAATGAAGTCACTCCGAAAAAAAATCGCCTCTTTTATCGCTGCGCCGTCTCCCATTGAATCTGCCCCCGCACTGAAATGGCAAAAAGATTTTACCGCTGCAATAGCTGACGATATCAACGTCCCCAAAGGACTTGGAATACTCAACTCAATGCTCAAGGATAGTAACGTGGCCAATGCAGAAAAAGCAGCACTCGTTCTCGACTTTGACACGGTACTCGGTCTTGACCTTCATATTATTGAAGAAGAAATTATTGATACTGAAGGTGTTGATGTTACAGGTATCGAAGCACTCATTACTCAGCGCACTGAAGCAAAAGCCGAGAAAAACTGGGGTCGCTGCGATGAAATTCGTGATGAACTTCTTGCACAAGGCATTGTACTCAAAGACTCTAAAGAGGGTACCACCTGGGAAAAAGCCTAACGATACGTTAGTGCAAAGGAAAGGTCATAGTAAAACAGACCCCTCGACTCTCATTATTTTTAACCGCAATAGAACCACCCATCTCTGTCATATAGTTTGCACAAGAATGGAGGCCAAAGCCATGGCCATTATCCTTGGTGGTAAAGCCATGGCTAAATATCTTGGTTAACAACTCATCTCTAATTTTTCTGCCATTATTACTAACCGAGATTGAGAGAAGATGAGCCTCCTCCCTCACTGCGATTACAATATTCCGTTCACCAAAAGGGTTAAACATCAACTCTTCTTTCGCGTTTTTTAAGAGATTCACTAAGATATGCTGTACCTTTGATTTTTGTGCTACAAAAGTTCTATTGGTATGATAATCTTGAACTACCTGTATCGAGTACTGCTGCAGAGATCCATCGATCATTTCAATGGTATCGCCAATAACCATTCTCGGTTCTATCTCTTGGTTTTCAATGGGGGCCGTTGCAAACTCCTGTTGAGAACGAATGACATCTCGAATTGCGGTAATTTTGTCAAGCATTCTTCCGAGATGATATTCCATTGAATCTCGTTCATTAGTACACTCATCTGAGAGAGCGATAAAATACTTAAGAAGCGTTTCACCTTTGGAATCATTGGCAATAAAATCCATAAGGTTATCTTCATGCTCTCTTAAAAGATTTGACGCATCAATGAGTTTTTGTATGGTACTCCCCACATGAATATCATTGATACTTTCATAAGAAAATATTACCGTATTGAGTAAGTTACCCACATTGTGGAGTACTGAGGTTGCAACTTCGGCCTTGCCCGCCGCATGCGCATTTTCTATCAAAATATTTTGACTTTCAATGAGCTGTTGCTCTGCTTTTTTACGACTATCAATATCGTGAACCCAAAAAAGCAGGGACTCTTTACCTTCAAATAAAATCAACTTCCAAGTGAGCAAGCTCCAAAACTCGTCTCCATCGTCACGCTTTAAAAGCATCTCGCAGTCAACGACATCACCATCTTCAATAAATTTTTCCCAGAGATCACCTCTTTGTTCGGGATAGGCCCAAAAATCTACTGCAGATCGCCCTACAAGTGCTGCTCTATGAAGCTCTTCTAATGTATCATTTGCGTAATGAATTAAACCTGTTTCAAAATCAGATATTCCAATACCAATAGGGCTACTATTGAGAATATCTATAAACATCTGTGTTTCTGTACTAAGCTCTGGAGGTGAAACAGCTTCTATATCCTGCCCACCCATTGACGAAAACAAATATTTCATAGCACCTGATTAACTCTAAAAAGAAAGCACTACTCAGCCCCTTCTCTACCATTTTTGATCCATTTAATATACTTTCATATTGAGTATGAGTGATGCTTTTTTGCCTTTTTTGTAGGGTTTCATGGTTGATAAATTATTGACAGACCCCCCTTTTTCACCATTTTATAAGAGATTTTTTTATCATTTGCTCATAGAGAGCTCTTTTTTTAATAAAAGAACCCTCTATTTTGAACATATAGTATATTCTCTCTTTGTGGTATAAAACACCATTTTTACCTGAGATATACCCATACGAACGAAAAGCCAAACACTCATAAGAGTATTTGGACAGAGAAACCTTTTATCGGATAGAGAACATGACCTATTTTACCAACGGTTGCGAAAAAGAAGACGAAAAAAAAGAAGAGAAAAAAGATAATATTGCCATGAAACAAGAAGAGTTTTTTCATGACAACCGGACTCTTTTTTTATGGGGTGGTGTTGATGATGACAGCGCTTCAAAGCTTATTAAAGCGATGCTCTATCTCGACAGTGTCTCTCAAGATGATATTACCCTATTGATCAATAGCCCTGGTGGCGTGATCTCTTCGGGCCTTGCAATCTATGACTGCATGCACTCTATTAAATCTGATGTACGCACCATTGTTTGTGGCCAAGCTGCCAGTATGGGCGCGGTCCTTCTTTGTGCTGGTGCACCAGGCAAACGCTTTGCATGGAATCACGCACGGGTCATGATTCACCAACCGCTTATTCAAGGACATATGCAGGGACCTGCATCAGACATTGAAATTCAGGCTGATGAAATGCTTAGAATTCGAGAAACCCTCAATGGAATACTTGCGAAGCACTCCGGTCAAAATGTTGAAACTATCGAAAAAGATACTGACCGTGACAACTTCATGGACCCACAACAGGCAACTGACTACGGTTTAATTGACGGTATTGAGTCGTAAGGGTATCCCTCCAAAAGAGATGTAATGGAAGCGGTTAAAGAGCGATATCAACAGCAGATAGATAATCTGGATCAGGTATCCTCACTCCCTACAATTATTTCAAAAGTCCTCAAGGTAGTGAATCATCCACGATCTGCTGCAGAGGACGTTGCCTGGTACATTGAGAAAGATATTGGCCTTGCGAGTAAAGTACTCAAAATGGCCAATTCATCGTACTATGGTATTCCTAAAACAATTGGTAGTGTTCACTCCTCAGTGGTAATCCTCGGATTTAATACACTCAAATCAATAGTGCTCTCTACCTCGGTAAAAAAACTCTTTCCCGACGAATCGAAAGTTCCCCACTTCAATTTGAAAAAGTTTTGGAAACACTCAATAGAAGTGGCTATGATCAGCAAATACTTGGCAAAGGTTTCAAGTAGTAGTATTGATGATGAAATCGCCTTTAGTTCTGGACTTCTCCATGAAGTAGGTCTCTTGGTTATTGATCAATTCTCACCAGAAGCCTTTGTAGAAGTCATTGATATGGTACAAAAAGAGAGCTGTACCCTCGTTGCTGCCGAAGAGCGCACCATGGGAATCACTCACCTGACCATCAATAAAATGCTTTTTGATAAATGGGGACTTCCCGAAGCCCTCTCAACACCTATTCACAATCACATGACTCTAAATGAGTCTATAGAACACCGTACTGCATCATATATACTCCATCTTGCCAATCACATCTCATATCTCCGCGGTTCATTTTGTATAGAGAAGGAACCCGTTCCTCCCCTCAATGAAGAGACCTTTGAAGTCCTCGGGATCGATCAAACTATGGATGGATTGATGGGCGATATTGCAACAGAACTTGAAAATTTTTCTGAAGTATTTTCACTCATATACTCAGGATAACAGTAAGACATAAGGAACACCCATGGGATTTTTTAACACGATAAAAAAAGGCCTCACCAAGACCAGGGAATCTTTCAGCAATGAGCTGGGAACGATACTGGGTAAAGGCGTTTTAACCGAAGAAAAACTTGAAGAAATTGAAGAGCAGCTGATTAGAGCAGATATTGGGGTTGATACCGTATTTGCTCTTGTTGACTCACTCCGTGATCAAGCTCTTGGAAAGTCACTTTCAGCAGATCAATTAATGAATATGTTAGGCGCTATCGCCTCTGACCTCCTTGTAGACCCCAAAGAGATTAATTGGGGCATAAAGCCACACGTCGTTCTCATTATCGGTGTCAACGGCGCAGGTAAAACAACCTCAATTGGCAAACTCTCACACTACTATAAAAAGCAAGGTAAAAAAGTACTCATCGCTGCAGCCGATACTTTTAGAGCGGCTGCAATTGAACAACTCGAGGTATGGGCTGATCGTACTGACGCTGAATTTGTAAAGCATCAAGAGGGTTCTGATGCGGCATCGGTAGTATATGATGCATACGAAGCTGCACAGGCACGTGACTGTGATGTACTGTTAGTTGATACTGCAGGGCGGCTACACAACAAAGAACACCTTATGGAAGAGCTAAAAAAGATTGTTCGTATATTACGTAAACACGATGAAAGCCTCCCTCACGAATCTATTCTCGTCATAGATGGCAACACAGGTCAAAACACTGTGAACCAAATCAAGCGCTTTAACCATGCTATTCCCCTTGACGGCCTTATTGTGACAAAACTTGATGGTACCGCCAAAGGTGGTTCTGTCATATCAATGTCTAATGAATTGAAGCTCCCTATTGATTGGCTCGGTATGGGTGAATCAATAGACGACCTTGTCCCCTTTTCTAAAGAGGAGTACATTAAGGGTCTCTTCTCTACGGACGAATAATGCGCGCACTGGTTTTCATAGTTATACTCCTCCTTATATCACACTGTGAAAACAGTGAGCCTATTGACGACACCTATGTCTCTATCTATGTACTCACACGTCTTGCCAATACACAGTTTGGCTCTACGACCAAAAAGGCAGAGAACTATCGAGCGTCAATATTTAAACATTACAGCATAAAAGAGGAGCTCTATATTAGTGAAATAGCGCGCCTCAAAAATGACCCCGAGCAGTGGCAGCTGTTTCAGGACCGTGTCATAGAGGATATTAAACAACGAGATACCGCCCTTGATCTCCACGAGTTAAGAATGAGACAGCTCGACTCACTCCGCCGCGACTCACTTTTGAATGACTCAATAAATAGAGAGCTTCCTCTAGACACTCTCATCCCAGACAGTACCCAGTTAATAAAGGATACCCTCAAATGACCTCTCTCTCATGGACAACCCGTTTAATCATTATTGGACTTATAGCACTCATTGCAGCATGTTCTAAAGTCAGCGATAAAAAAGTTCAACAACACGACGATTCACCAATACAATGGCTCACTTTTGAAGAAGGGCTCAAAAAAGCAACGACAGAGAAAAAGTTGATGTTTGTCGATCTCTATGCTGATTGGTGTGGACCTTGTAAATACATGGATGCAACCACCTATAAAGACTCTTCTGTTGCGGCACTCCTCAATTCTCGGTTCGTACCCATTAAAATTGACGCAGACCAAGCTGAGCCTATGGCTTGTGAAGTTAAGCATCAACTCCCTCCTATGGAGTGCGCCGCTAAAGTGTGGCAAGTGCAAGGGCTCCCCGGCACAATTATCCTTGACTCAAAAGGGTATTTTTTAACCTCTACAATGGGCATCCAAGAGGCCAAGAATTTAATTGAATCACTCAACCTCTTACTCGACAAAGAAGAAGTCCTCCTTAATATTGTCTCTGAAGAAATCGCACGACAAGCAGATTCTATTGCCACTTCTAAAATTAAACCAACACCAAACTAATTAAACTATACTTTGACTATGAAACAATTGATTATTATCACTCTGATCTCACTCGCCTCAAGCTTTGCAGCGAGCAATGCTCTTGACTTCACCTTAGGTACTATAAATCCAGGTACAGACAAAACTGCCTTTAATCTCGATTTTAGTGGTAACTACTGGTATCAATGGGACCAAATGGTGCTTCTTGGTGGTGGTGGTGGTGTACAACAGTTTGGCAATAAGCGATCCTACCAAGCACTCCTTGGCGGTATTTTCCGGCTCCCCATTGGCGGCCAAATGCTCCCTATTATCACAGGGAATTGGGGCTACAGCTTTGGACAAAGGGGAGAATTCCTCTATAAAGCTGGTGGTGGTTTTGACCTAAAGCTTGGGGATAACTCGAGCCTCCTTGCTGTGGGTGGCTATCAGAGCAATACCCATACTGGTTCATATATATATCTTCGTGGTGGTATACTACTAGAGTTTTAGGCACAATGTCTGACTCACTACACTCCCTCTTTGTGCGAAATATATATTCCACACCTCTGTGACTTTTAAATAATCTACATTACGTATAACGAATATTCTAACTGAATAGTTTTCAGATTTTTTACTAGAAAGGAGTCCTCTATGAGCGATATTTCATCCATACCCATGCCCGACGAAAAAGGTTTTTTTGGCGAGTTCGGCGGAGCATTTGTACCCCCGCAACTCGAACCAATTCTCCAAGAGATCACCGATGCCTATAATGAGATAAAAACCGATCCGGCGTTTACTGAAGAACTTGAGATGCTCTATAAGACCTACGTTGGTAGACCAAGCGCGCTTTTTCATGCAAAAAACCTCTCGAATAAACTCGGTGGCGGGCAAATATTTTTTAAGCGCGAAGACCTCAATCACACTGGTGCTCACAAAATCAATCACTGCTTGGGTGAAGCGCTTCTTGCAAAAAAAATGGGCAAGAAAAAGCTGATTGCAGAGACCGGAGCTGGCCAGCATGGGGTTGCCCTTGCAACTGCTGCGGTACTTGTTGGACTTGAGTGTGACATTTATATGGGTGAAATTGACATTGCAAAAGAGCACCCCAATGTTCTACGCATGAAAATTCTTGGTGCCAATGTAATCCCCGTTGATCGTGGAACCAGAACTCTTAAAGATGCTGTTGACGCAGCTTTTGAAGCCTATGTTGCCGACCCAGCAACTCAGCTTTATGCTATTGGATCAGTTGTAGGGCCCCACCCCTTCCCTATGATGGTACGCGACTTTCAGGCAATTATCGGAAAAGAGGCCAAAGAGCAGTTCAATGAAGTACTCGGTAAAAATCCTGACAACCTCATTGCCTGTATTGGTGGCGGATCAAATGCCATGGGACTTTTTAGCGCATTTCTTAAAGACTCCAAAGTTTCAATGTATGGTGTAGAACCTTCAGGGCGTGGTCTTGATACCCCTGATCACGCTGCAACCCTCACTCTTGGTTCACCAGGAATGCTTCATGGTTTTAAGTGCTACAACTTACAAAATGACGCTGGCGAGCCACTTCCGGTCTACTCTGTTGCTAGTGGCCTTGACTATCCAGGGGTCGGACCACAACACAGTCTCCTCAAAGATCTTGGTCGAGTTAATTATGTAACCGCATCTGATACAGAAGCGATTGATGCCTTTTTTGAAATATCTCGTACAGAAGGTATTATCCCAGCAATTGAAAGTGCCCATGCTATAGCATATGCAATAAAGCTCGCCCCAACCCTTACAAAAGACCAGACTATTTTGGTAAATCTATCGGGGCGTGGAGATAAAGATATCGACTTTGTTGTAGAGAATTACGGCGCCAACTACGGCTTATAAGTACAATGAATAATTAAGAGCACAAGGCCAGTATACGAACGAAAATCATTCTTATACTGGCCTTTTACTGATCGTTTTTAATTATAATACCCAGCTTAATCCAGCACTTACTACATAGATTGGATAATCATACTCATTAAAATTACTTTTTGAAGGAAAGTCCCCAGTAAAAGGGAGGTAGAACATTTTCAAACCAAACTCTGCATAAAAATCACGTTTTAAGGTATAAGTGTGAGTTATTCCCCACTGAGCCATCACATTAAAGCCAGAAACCTTTTCAACAATATCTGGTGTTTGATCTTCGAGTTTAGTAAGATTGATAAACCATTTATGAGCACCCAACCCTAATTGCACATTCACATATTTAAAGTGCAATTTACCATAAACACTCATTGGAATACTAAATACGAAAAGCTCTAAATCTTTATCGCTTGCACTTTTTTTTTCACCCCACAACACCTGTATAAATCCAGTATTAAAACCGAAGGAAAATTCCGTTTGCCCAAGTACTGATAAATCATACGCTCTTTCGAGTCGATAACCAATATCAGCAATAAAAGGGACCCCCCAACTTGAGTAAGCCTCATCAAGAACATCTGCATTATTAATACTCAACCCAAGCGATGCATTTACTAGAATAGCGTTTCCAATAACCCGACTTCTGATTCCGGGGGCTTCAGCAAACTCAACATCCATGTCATCAAGTTCATCAAGCGCATCATCACCATCAAGACCAAGTTCTGCATCGAGGCTTGTCTCCTCTTCGGCAACTATTGGTGAAAGCATCCCCAAAAAGAGTATCAGTAGTAGCATATAATTCATTCGTTTCCCTCCACGGCAGTTGCTCTGTAATATACCTAAAATTGGGTGATTTTCATTGGGCTAATAACACTCATAGCCTCTGTAGACACATTTTTTGATAAAAGGTCACTATTCTGAAAGAATATAGAGAAGAATTCCTAAGGGAATTGCATTGAGAAACAGGGCGAGCCACATACCATACTTGGGCTCATTCTGTTTTACACCCCAAAGAGCAAAGAGTACCCCAAAACCAAAGAGGGCTAATGGTACGCTCTCTATAGAAAGTACACTCCAGATCTCGATAAATTCTGTTGAAAGAGTATCAGGAAACACTCCGTATCCAAAGATTGAGAGAAGTACCCCTGATCCAATCGAAGTGACTCCTAACAGTAGTGAACGCATGCTATAATTTAATTTTCTTTGCATGGGCTAAATATATCTAAAAAGCTGTAGAATCAAAATGGAAACTGGCGATAAATTTCATCAACCATCGCAAGGGTTTCCAAGGTATCATTCCACGGCATGAGGGGATGTTCTAAACGCTGCTCACCACTGAGTAAAAGCTGAGATACTGCATCAATCTCATAGCTGTACCCCGTACTCTCAATTTCGAATTGGTACTCCTTGAGCCCTTTATCTGTCACATCGAGCAGCATCCGCTCGGGTCGCCAAAATTCCTGATGAATAGTGATGCTTCCTTTAGTTCCAAAAATTTTGGCATCATTAGGGAGGTCTGTTACCACCGAACAGTCCAGGCGAGCTTGGACGCCCCCCTCATAAAAAAGACGATAGGTTCCCTTCTCATCAACACTGGTCAAGCCAAGATCAACACCGGCCTCAATACGCTTTGGAGCGCCAAGAACCATTTGAACAAAAGAGAGCAGATAAACCCCTACATCAAAGAGAGCACCGCCGCCAAGTTCTTTGTTAAAAAGCCTCGAGTCTGCATCAAAATCTGCACTAAAGCCAAATGAAGCTTCTATTGCCGTAATCTCACCAATACGTTTTTGTTCAATAATTTCACGGAGCTTATCCATGAGAGGGAAAAAACGGGTCCACAAAGCCTCCATAATAAAAAGGTTTTTTGAACGAGCTAAAGCAAAGATCTCTGCCGCATCATTTTTTGTAAGAGTAAATGGTTTCTCACACACCACATGTTTCCCTGCCTCGAGTGCAAGAATCGCCTGCTCTTTATGAAACACATGAGGGGTTGCAATATAAACTACATCCACAGTAGGATCGTTCACCAATTCACTATAGCTGCCATAAAAGGACGTTGCCTCATAGTTACCAGCAAACTCTTTTGCTAAGGCGCTATCCCTCGAAGCAACTGACTGTAATGCACCATATTCACTATTTTTAATTGCAAGAGCAAACTCATGGGCGATACTCCCCAAACCGAGAATACCCCACTGAATCATTTTATGTTCCATACCATTCTCACTTATTGTTCTATCAGATTAGATCAAAGTTGTACGATAGATTAATAATAGGTTCAAATAGATCAAAGGAGGTGATCTAAGTTCGTAAAAGGAGCGTCAAATTGCTATATTGCCCTTAAAATGCTTTAAAAATGAGGGCAGTGTGTCGAGCGTATTAGGAAATATCTTTAAAATCTCTACCTGGGGTGAAAGCCATGGGAAAGCACTTGGTGTAGTGGTTGATGGGTGCCCTGCGGGAATGCCTATCGATGAAGAGATCATCCAAAAAGAGCTCGACAAGCGCCGCCCTGGACAAAACAAATTAGTTACACAACGAAAAGAGAGTGATACCGTTGAGTTCCTTTCTGGTATTTTTGAAGGCAAAACCACAGGTACTCCAATATCTATGGTTATCTTCAATGAAGACCAGCGTTCAAGAGACTATGGTAACATCGTTGAAACATACCGCCCCTCTCATGCAGACCTAACCTACGATCTTAAATATGGGTTTCGTGACTACCGTGGCGGAGGCAGATCAAGTGCACGTGAAACTGCCGGACGTGTTGCGGCAGGAGCTCTTGCGAAACAACTCCTCCTTAAAGCCCATGACACCAAAATTCTCGCCTATGTTAAACAAATTGGTTCGGTTATTGCAGACATTGACCCACTGACTGTAACTGAAGAAATGGTTGAAGCGCACCCTACTCGATGTCCAAATCCTGAAGCTGCAATACTCATGGAACAAGAGATTCGTGATGCCCAGAAAGATCATGACTCTGTTGGTGGTGTTATCGAATTGGTTATTACTAACGCCCCTATAGGGCTTGGTGAACCAGTTTTTGACCGTGTTGAAGCAAACCTTGCTAAGGCAATGCTCTCTATTATGGCCTCAAAAGGATTCGAAATTGGTGAAGGATTTAATGCAGGCTCTATGCGTGGCTCGGCACATAATGATGCAATTATCCATGACAAAAGCGGTTTCCATACTAAAACAAACCATGCTGGCGGAACACTCGGTGGCATTACTAATGGTGAACCTATCATCTGTCGTGTTGCCTTTAAGCCAACCGCAACCATATCACAGCCTCTCGATACCGTCACGCGTTCTGGAGAAACCACATCATTGACAGCGAAAGGAAGACACGACCCCTGTGTTGCAACCCGTGCACCTGTCATTGTAGAAGCAATGGCCGCTCTTACCCTTGCCGATCTCTTCCTCGAAAATCGCGCAAAGTTTGGAATATTTTAGCAAAACTTTGGATACGTTAAAATAGCAGTATTCTTTGGAAATTGTTATCGCTACAAATAGATTACAACAGTATACATAAAGACTTGTTACACTCTAAAGTGCAGTACCTCTTTATTGAGTTCTCGTGATATCTTACTCAACTCTTCTGATTCACCATTTAAACCTTCGACGTCACCAACAGTCTCTTGAAGTGCCCGCTTGATCTCGTGTACACTCTCCGTTGTTTCATTAATATGATTGGTGACCTGACCAACATCACTACTTATAGTATCAACAGTAGTGCTGGTATTTGCAACACTTCGAGCTATTTCATTTGAAGTGCCTGACTGCTCTTCTACCGCAAGTGAAATAGATTGAGACATCTGATTGAGCTCTTCTATAATCTCAGTCACTTTTGATATAGACAAATTCGTTGCTTTGGTACTTTTTTGCATTCCGTTGATAAGTTTACGTATCTCTTCTGTGGCATCGGATGTTTGAGTTGCAAGTTCTTTTACCTCATTGGCTACAACGGCAAAACCTTTACCCGACTCACCAGCACTTGCGGCTTCTATTGTTGCATTGAGTGCAAGCAGATTCGTCTGCCTCGCTATAGCACTAATTACTTCAATCACTTTCCCAATTTCGGCAGCTGAGATAGTCAGCCCTTCCATCACCGTTTGTGACTCTTTAGCTTGAATGCCTGCCTCTTTTGCAATGGCGAGTTCGTGCTGACAACTTTGAGAGACATTTGAAATAGTTGAACTCATCTCATCTACTGCTGAAGCGATGGTATCTGTATTTGCATTGAGCTCTTGAATTGCACCTGAAATACTTTCAATGTTTTGTTGAGCATTCTCTGTTCTAGATAAGGCACTATCACTCTCTTGTAATAACTTCTCAGAGTTTTCAGTAAGTTCTGAAGCAACGCCCGCGATAGAACCTGAAGAGCCTCGTAACACATCAACCGTCTCATGAAAGTTCCTGAGGACGCTTCCCACTTTATCAATCATCACATTAATCGTATTGAGCAACGCGCCAAATTCATCGGTACGGTTGTGTTCTAATGAAATAGTAAAATCTCCTTGCGACACCTTGCGCATCATCTGTTGCACCTGTCCAATAGGCTTTATAATGCTTTGACTCAGTACCATAGATATAAGAAGTATCACCCCTACAATGACCAATGAGACGACAACAATAAAGGCAAAGTTTTTATTGAGTATGGCTGTACTCTGTTCAAACTCACCCTTTGTTGCTACTGAGGCATTCTCAATCTCTTTTTTAATAATAGTATTGAGCTCCTTACTGACATGCGCAAACTCAGGATACTGTTCTGTTGCAGAATAGGCATCGGCCGAAATACATATTGTTGAAACATTTACAAATTGCTCTTGAAACAGCTCGAGTTTACTTATCAACAACACTGCCACTGTTGAGTCAATACTTCCCTCATTTAGTTGTTTACCACTCTGCTCTATCTTTTGGAGTAACAACTCAGCAGTTGTTTTGATATTAGAAGGGTCTTCACCGAGCATATTAGAGATGATCAAATTAGGTAGGCCAGCATCTGCTTCAGCAATTGCCGACGCAACCTTTGAAAGCAGCTCCATATTTTTCACGTTTTTATTGTAAAGAGTATCAAAGGATTGTTTTACAGTATTTGAACCAGCCCCTACAAAGAGGACAATAGTTGCTACTGCAACTGCAGTAATTGCAGGAAACAGAAATAATTTACTCTTCACTTTCATAATGGATTACCTATTTATATATACCAGCAACAACGATGTAGTTCTTCCCTTTTACTTTAACGAGCTTACAATAAGCAGTCTTAGCATGAATACCTTTTTCACCTGGTTTTTGATAACTATAGTCGGTCCAGCCTTCACCTTTTTCAAGAGCGACCGCAACAATTTCGTCTCGGAATTTTTTACCCCGCACGTCAGGCTTTCCTTTATATGACTTCCCTATAAGCCCTGGTTTGTAAGGGTGTGCAAGCATAACCGCCTCATCTGAATAGACAAATGCATAGAGCGCTTTTTCTTTAAAATAAAAGCCACCATCTGGTTGACTGATCTGCTTGAGTCCAGCTTCACCTTTTGCCGCAATTAGCTTTGACGCTTTTTCCACCAAGGCTTTCGCTTCTTTCTGTTTGTCTGATAACACTCCTGCAAAACTTGTACTACATACCACAAGAACTACCACAAGAAGTGATTGTATTATTCGACTCATAGAGTATCTCCTTAATCTTTGATTTATTTGATACAACTATTGTACTACAGTACTTAATGAAAAACCCACAAAAACATCAAAAACTACTCTTTTGCTTCTCATTAATTGGGGAAATTGGATAGTAGGGAAACGCTGATCACAAAAAAAGCTCTCTCCATAAGGAGAGAGCTTTTAAAAATTATAATAGATTATGAATGACTAATCGCACTCACCTGCGGTGCTTTGGAGGCTTTCGTAAAACTCACGATAATTGTCTTTTTCTGCACTATCACGAAGCGCCATAGCTGCACGAGGGTGCTCATTCATAATACCGGCAACTGCATAAGGGATAATATAGCCCCATTCAATCTCTTCACGTAATGGGAGCATCTCATTCGTAATACACTCAAGTATCGGACGAAGATCATATTTAGGGTTTTTAAGAAAGCCAAGAAGAAGTTCTAAATTACAGTTGCCTGCTGCACGACCAATACCATAAATTGTTGCATCAAGGCAGTTGGCCCCTTCAATGATTGCCTGAATAGTATTGCCAAAAGCAAGCTGCTGATTATTGTGGCAATGCACTCCAATCTCTTTAGCTTTGATCACTGCTTTTGCTCGTTTTACGAGTGCCGCCATTGACTCTTGATTGAGATAGCCAAAGCTATCCACAATATTTACTACTTGTACTGTTGATTCATTTTCTAGCTGAGTAAAAGCATCCTCAAGCTCTGGACCTTGATCCTTAGAAATAGCCATAAGGTTAATTGCAGTTTCGTAGCCTTTCTCGTCAAAAGCATTTGCCATAGCAATTGCTTTATCGACATCTTTCACATAACAAGCAACACGCATCATATCTACTGGAGACTCTGATGCTGGCTTGATATCGTCCATATTTACCCGTCCAATATCAACCATACAAGAAATTTTTGTATTTGTTTCAACGCCTGCAATTACTTCAGCAACAACTTCGTCATCACAAAATTTCCATGGGCCGAACTCATCGGGTGAAAAAAGATCTTTTGAATTTTTGTAGCCGATCTCAAAGTAATCAACACCTGCAGCTGATGATGCACGGAATACTTTTTTAACAAAATCCATACTAAACTGATGGTTGTTAATAAGGCCACCATCACGAATGGTGCAGTCAAGTACTTGGATTTCTGGTCTATACATTCTAAAAACCTTTTTTTCTATAAAAATTGCGCTTCACAAATGTAGGATTATCGAGCACTATTTTCTATCAATTCACTAATGGGAACTCTATTTTGGCCCATTTTGTCTTGGTGGCTCAGAAACGATACAAAGCTCTCGCAATACCGATGTTGCAAACGCTCCTCTGACTAAGGTACATTCAAGTACAATGTGACCCTCCTCATTAACACTAAAGCTCAAGTCACTTACTTTGAGTCGAAGCGCACGCCGATCGGCGCGCATATCCTGCTGTAATAATCCCTCAGTAAAAGCACCATATGCTTCAAGCACCCCTTGTTCGTACTCAGCAACCCTTTCGTCTAGGTTACCACTCTCTTCTCCAAAAAGTGGCCCTGTAGGGTGGATATCCCAGTTTTTGAGTCGTTCGATGATATCATCATCAACATCTTCGGCGGTAAATACTGCATTTGATGTTTCGAAAGTACAGCGCTCCCCAAACAAAATAGCATTCCAACTCTTGTCAGCAATTCGCTTTGAGAGTACCGCATTAAAAAGAAGCGAACGAGCAGCTGAGAGATAGAGTCCACGCAATTTTTTACTATTACTCCTCAAGCTTCCATCAAAAAGTTGCTGTGCGCGTATTATATTAATGCCCCCATTACCAAAACGTTGTGGACCAAAATAGTTAGGCACTCCATCCCGTTCAATGCGGTTAATACGATCAATAAAATCTTCGATTGAACCCTTAAATTCCTGAATTGTAATAGTGAAGTGGTTTGATGCGTGTATCCCTTTTTTCAACTTTTTAGTATGATTGGTAATTGACTCTACAACAACCGAACCACCTAGCGCTTTTACCCCTTTATTTTCAGTAATAAATTTACTGAGCTTTTCTCTGGCCACGCTTTTTGTGTAGCGCGGTGCATACACACTCATCCACTGAGATGTCACTGCCTTTTTATCTTTAAGCCCCGAATACCCAACATCCATGATCTTAACATCAAAATAGGCGGCCAGCGCTTGGGCAACGTCAACAGTATTACACTCCCGTTTTGTTATATAGAGACAAAAGTGTTCGCCCGTTCCTTCGGGTGAAAACCCCAGGTTTTCAGCTACTTTAAAATCTTCGGGCCGTGTTTTAATAACCCCAGACGTCTCTGGTTTACTCTCAGCGTAGTTCCATTCATCTGAATAGGTATAATACGGTTCTTCTGACATATTTTAAGCCACCCTTTTCACTGTATCTAAATACGCTAGAAGAATACGGTACAGTTTTTCTGCCCAATCTTCTATTCATATTCACTAAAAAGATAAAAAGTAGTATAATTCTCATAATGGAACTACTTTGACTTCTATGAAGACTACACGCCTAAAAATTCGATACATTATAATACTCTTTTTTTTGGGTTTTATAGTTTTTGTGTTTTACAACGAATTATCCCTTGAGAAGCTTGCCCAGGATCAGCTTAAGAAACACGGTACTATTGTATCGAATGCCCTCTGGAATCTTGATAAAAAGAGTCCCCTCCGATATCTGGAAGAAGCATCGCTCAACCATAACTATAAAAAACTGGTACTCCGTGATGACCTCCAGCAAGAGTTTATCAAAATTGATGGCGATACAATTATTAACAATAAAAGCTTTTTTACAACGTTTTTACCAACCAAGCATCTAGTGTCAAACGTCTATTACAACAACCGAAAAATTGGATCTCTTGAGGTATGGTGGCGTAATGACTCTCTGTTTTTATATAGTAATATACTCCTCATGTCCACCTTTATTATACTCGCCCTTTCTCTCTATTTGAAGCTACTCTATACCAATACAAACCTCGAGCAAATGGTTGAAGAGCGTACTTTTGAGCTAAAGCAAGTGAATGACAACCTAGCCAATCACAAAGAGCACCTTGAAGAGATAGTCATGGAGCGCACCAAAGAACTTCTTTCAACACAACAGGCAGCCATTGATAATGCTCACAGGGCGGGCATGGCAGATATTGCTAATGGAGTGCTCCACAACATTGGTAACATTCTTAATAGTGTAAACACCTCAGCCCACATTATTCATGAGCTGTCACAAGATTCATTTCATCAAAAATTTGCTGATGCGAACCAAATTCTATCAGAAAATATCGATACCATAAACGACTTTATCACCCACGACTCACGCGCCAAGGCACTCTTTGAATACTATATAGAACTCGGGAAAGTACATGCACACAATCAAGAAATGCTCCACAATCATGTAGTACGACTTCAGGACAAAATAAAAGCAACTATTGATGTCATAGCTTCGCAACAAGCGTATGCAGGAAGCGCCTCAATGAATGAGCTTATCGATGTGAAAGGGGTTATTCTCGACGCCCTGAGCATGGAGAATCAATCATTAGAAAATAGCAGCGTGAACATAGTTGACAATATGGATCATCATAAAACCTATGCTGACAAAACGAAACTCATACATATTGTTATAAACCTCATCAAAAATGCTATTGATGCAATGCTTGAGTCACCTAAAAACAGAAAAATACTCACCTTTACTACGCTCTTTGAAAATGACACCTTTTATCTCAAAATTGGTGACACAGGATGTGGTATTAGTCAAGATAATCTCAACAATATATTTGCTCATGGATTTACAACAAAAGTGGATGGACATGGCTTTGGCCTCCACTCATGCGCCAACTATATGACTGAAATGAGTGGTAAACTGTATGTAGAGAGTGAGGGTGAAAACAAGGGCGCAACCTTTACCCTTGCCTTTCATCAAAAAACATAATTTATTTTACCGCTATGACCACATTTTAACCACATTTTAACCACATTTCATTTCAAATTTCGGTATACTTAAAGTGGACCTTTTTATACCAAACACATGAAATTAAAAATAGCACTTCTCATACTTTTTTTGATGGCCCCACTCACTGGCCAGTCAAAGGAATATATTGTGAAGTCTATATTTCTTGCAAAGTTTTCGAAGTTTATTGAATGGCCTAAAGCAAAGATGAAAAGTGATTCATTTGTCATAGGTATCTATGGAAACAACTCCTATGCAGGCATCATTGAAAAAGTATATCAAACAAAGAACATAAAGAAAAAAGATGTAGAGATCCGATATATTGACAACCTCAATGAAATATCATCATGTCACATTCTCGTACTCAATTCAGACAATACACAATCACTCTCTGAATTAACAGCTATAGCAAATCGTCACAGTGTACTCACCATCTTAAATGACCCCACTACAGACTTTAATGGCACCATTATTACCTTTTTTATTGGAAGCAATAACACTGTTGGCTTTTCTATCAACCAAGAAAGCATGAAAGAGAGTTCACTCGACATCAACTTTATGCTTGTAGAGATAGCCAACTCGCTTAACAAAGGAGGGAGCAGATGAGTCGCTTTGCCACCCTCTCTATAAAAAGTAAGATTGTACTCATCATTGTAGTCGTTAGTTTTATTGTGATATCTATCACTACTACAATCATCAGCTACGTTCATATGAGTGACTACAAAGAGAATCTACTCCACCATTCTCAAATTAAAGCAAAACTCGTTGGTGAATACTGTATTACCGCTCTCAGTTTCAATTATCCAAAACGCGCGGAAGAGATTCTTGAAAAGTTAAAAAACGATCCATCTATTATACAAGCAGATATTTATCATTCCGATCTCACTCCTTTTGCTTCCTATCCAGAAAGCGAAAATAATCACTCGTATGACGCACGCTACACTGAGGCCTATGCCGAATTTGATGGTGACACTCTTAATACTTATCAACCCATAGCCTTCAACAATGAAGTGTATGGCTATATCCACTTACAAAACTTTACGAGTATGAGTTCAAAACTCCGTGACCAAATAACGATGATACTCATACTCTTTGCCGGAGTAATGCTTTTTGCTCTCTTTATCGCTCGAGCATTGCAAAGTATTATATCAAACCCTATTATCTCACTCTCAAATATCGCTCACCTGATCTCTACCAATCACGACTATAGTATACGAGTAAAAAAGGTGAACAGTGATGAGATCGGAGAGCTCTTTGATAATTTTAATACACTTTTGAGCGAGACTGAGCATAAGGAAATTGAGCGGAACGAAGCCATACGCGCATTACAAGAGCACAAAGAGACCCTTGAAACCAAAGTAAAAGAGCGTACCGACACGCTAATGAGTACCCAAAAAGAACTCATTGACAATGCGCACAAGGCAGGTATGGCCGACATTGCAAGCGGCGCACTCCACAATGTTGGGAACATTCTAAATAGCATTAAGACATCTGCATCACTCATTTTAGAATTCCATAACAATTCAGGCTTTTCTCGTTTTAAACAGGCGAACACCCTCCTCAGAGATAATTTTGATACCATAGAAGATTTTATCATTCATGATCCTAAAGGCAAGAAGCTTCTCATGTATTATCTTGAGATAGAAAAGATGCAGGAGTCATCAGAAGAACAGATCAATAGTCATATACACCGGCTGATTGATAAAGTCAATTCAAGTGTTGATGTGATTCATGCCCAGCAGAGCTATGCCAGTGCAACATCACTTACTGAGATGTATAGTGTCAGTGAAATTATTGAAGATGGCCTTGCTATGGAAAGTAGCTCCATAGATAAACACGGTATTTCGATTGTTAAAAACTATTACCCAGTCCCCGATGTACCAATACAACGCACGAAATTAATTCACATTATTATTAATCTCATAAACAATGCCAAAGAAGCAATGGAAGAGATACCGCGTACTGAAAGAACGTTATCCATTGAAGTCGTAGATCAAGGGAGTGAAATAACAATTACTGTTTCTGATTCGGGTCATGGTATATCCCCTGAAAACCTCAATAATATTTTTTCACATGGCTTTACCACAAAAGAGCAAGGGCACGGCTTTGGCCTCCACTCTTGTGCAAACTACATGACTGAGATGGGTGGCCGTATGAGTGTCTCTTCAGGCAAAGTCTTGCCGGGAGCCACCTTTACCCTCATTTTTGTAAAAGAGCTCGACAACACTTAACAACAAGGCTATCTCACCGCTCTTTTTTCCGATTTTGAAATACTGCAGTACTCATTAACTGCCCTTCCGAAACACCATATTTCTCTAGAACATTAATACGACTCACGACCTCATTGGGTGCGAGTGCTCCATTAAGAGCATCGTAGTATGCATTCACCTTATTTCTCAGTTCTTCTTTCGTCTCATATAAAGCCTCGATTCGATAACTCGAAACCCCCATCTCTTTAAAACGATCAATGAGCCGACCTGAAGACTGAGGCACCCCGTGATACATTGTATTGCGACAGGCGTAGTCTGGTTTTACGGGATGGATAACCCCTTTGTGATCTTTCAGAGACGCCTTATGCTTGCGACATGGTTTGCCACAGGTTTTCACATCAGTACCCTTTGACATAAAGGCAGCATACGGACAGTGCTCCATATAAAATGTGGGCATATAGTGATGCAGAATCAGCTCAACTTTTTCACCAGAAGTGTACGTCATCATTTGAGTGAGCTGCTCCATATTGAGATCATGACCGGGAGTGAATCGTTCGACACCCTGATCAATAAACCATTCTGCACTGAGTGAGTTACAAATATTGAAACTGTAATCGGTCACTACAGGAAATGGATGGCTCTTAAAATAGTGCAGTGCAGCGAGGTTACGCGCCAACACACAATCGGGCTTAAGCTCTGCAATAATATCTAAATACTTAAGGTCAAAAGGTTTAATAACACGAAGGGTGGCAATCCCCACCTTAAACCCAAAGGAGCGTACCATTGTCATTGCATCTTCATACCGTCGACCATAATCAAAATCGAGGTAAACGATATCTATAGGCAACCCTTCTAGATAGGGAATCTGCTCGGGGTCTCTGATCAACACCGATAGCGTTATAGCCTCAGGTTTTTTTTGCATATACGGCAATGGAAGAGGTGTAGAGCTTTCATCTATAGAAAGAGGTGTTCTAAAGATTCGTACTTCATCGAGTTTTTCTACAATCTCTTTTCTGAGGCCACGCATCTGTTTTTGTGAAACATAAAGTGCACCATCAATTCGAGCTGAAAAAGATTTGACTCGGTAACAGCTTTTTCCCAGTTTACTACTTTCGTCTTCTAAAAATGATTCAGTTATTGAACGGCTCTTTGCCGCCTCGGGAATGGCAGTACTCCTAAAGGAGACTGAATACCCATCACTTGATGCAATTTCAACCCCAATGCCACTCCGTTCTGCAACCGTTAAGGAGAGGTCTATGGAAAAGGTTTTGAGTTGTTCAATCTGAGTAAAGGTTTTTTGCAGTTCTCGTTCTAAATCTGGCGCATCATTTTGATAGACTTTCCACCCTTTCGCAATCGCAGTTGGCTCAAACTCATTATTAAAACTGAGTTGCACTTTTGAATCACTCCCTTGCTCGACACTATAGATGCGAGCACCGTATCGGTCCCCTTGTTCAAAATCTATAAACGAAATCCCATCCCCCGCTTTTAGGGGGAGCCTACAAGAAACTTCTACTCTTTTACCAATAAGCCGCATAACTTCGCCAACAAAGGACCCTTGATGCGAACTAATAAAACCATTGACTAATTCTTGATGATTGACCCCATGGAGCCACCCAGAGTAAAATCCTCGCGAAAATAACAGTTCCATCTCATGCTTCGCTTGTTCGGGTACGAGATTATTATCCATTACTGCTCTATAGTTAGACGTTGTCGAAGCGACATAGGCAGGGGACTTTAAGCGACCCTCAATTTTTAAAGCGGCAATACCCATTTCTTGTAACCTCGGGATCTCTGCAACTCCACAGAGATCTTGTGGAGAAAGGAGATATTTTTTCCCCTCGAGATCTCGAGATTCACCATCAACTATCAATTCAAAGTCGAGTCGACACGTTTGCGCACACTGTCCTCTATTAGCGGAGCGGCCACCAAACACTTCAGAAGTGAGACACTGTCCTGAATACGCAACACAGAGCGCACCATGTACAAACACTTCGAGTTCAACATCGCTCTTTTGAGAAACATCCTCTATCTCATCAAGAGACATCTCTCGCGACAAAGTAACCCGTTTAATCGAGAGATCATGGAGGGCATCAATAGCAAGGGCATTCGTTACGGTCATTTGGGTAGAGACATGAATATTCATGTCGGGGGCAATCGCTTTGATTAATTTAATCAGCCCAATATCTTGCACGATAAATGCATCAGGATTTAACCGAACCATTGCAGTAACAAATTCAGTAAGCTCTCGAATTTCATCTTCAAAAATTACAACGTTAAATGCCAGATTTGCCTCAACGCCATACAGGTGACAGAGGTCGATAAGCTCTTTCATATCATTCAAATCAAAATCGATAGTTCGGCCACGAGCATTAAAACCAGGGACGCCAAAATAGACCTCTGTCGCACCATTATGTATGGCTGCTAAACACATTTCTCTATTGCCAACAGGGATTAAAAGATGAGATGTCACAGGTGACTCACTATTGAAGATATGGTGCAAAAATAACTTTTTAGAAGGAGTGAGTCATCTTTTTGCCCTCTTTGTACCAGGTTTATAGCGAGAAGAAGGCCTCTATTGCAAGTGAACTGATATCGAGAAGGCCAATTGACTCATTCGCAAATGCGTAGGTAAGGTAGGATTGAAGTGTCCCTGCACTCAAAGAGAGCCCTAATTCATTCATCACCCCAACGCCTTCAACAAGCAGTATTGAAAAGCCCGTATAGTAACCGATCCGAATACCCGATGGCCAGTAATAGGACCTAAACCGGTCATTCACCACAACATCATACTGAGGCGACACAATAGCGCTCACAGCCAAATGAGGAGTTATACCAATCGGATTCCCCAATATTGATCCAACCCCAATAGTAATTGGCTCTAAGCGACCTTTAATGGCAACACTATGTACCGCTACACCACCTAATGCAGCAGGAGTGAACCCGTAGGAGATAGAGCTATAAAGGTGGTTATTAAAATAACCATAACCAACACCAGCCGACAGCACCCCCTGATGACCTGCATACTGCACCACATAGCGTTCCGGTACATACCACGGATCAGCTAACTGAACCGACGACTCCGCTGCAGCTACAATACCGATGCTTAACAATATATACACAAGCCACTTCATTAGAACCTCACCTCATGATAGGTAAAAGCACTATCCTTAACATTGATCAACAGAACCGAACCTCCCGTTACATCATCTGCAACAAGATACTTCGTGGTACTCTCTGGGTAGACAACGCGATCACTAAAAGAGTGGGTATGACCATGAACTGAGAGCAGCACCTCTTTCTCTTCCATAAGAGCGACATATTTTATTTCATCTTCCGTAGTAAACTGATCTTTCCACGGTGGCACATGCGAGAAGAGTACTTGACCTTTACAGTCCTCTCCACAGAGCGTTGAATCCGAAAGCACTTGATCGAGCCATGGAAAATTTGGGGCATTATCAAAGTGCCATCCATTAGTATTACCAAGCACAAAATGATAGCCCTCAAAGGTAAAAGAATAATCGAGCGCTCCAAATGTGTGTTCATATACTGCAATCCCCTCTGCGACACACTCATGATTTCCAATAGTCGTCACATAAGGAATAGTGAGTTTATCAATCGCATCAAAAAAGAACTCGTACTCTTTAAGAAGTCCAAATTTTGTAAAGTCCCCGGGCACCACCACAAAGTCAACCTCAGAAAGCGTATTGACGAATGTTACCATTTTATTGAGGTCATCAATATATTGGTGGGAGTCGGTGATCACTGCAATGGTGACCCCTTCGCCTTTTGGCTTTGCAGCAACAATTTTTGCTACTTCTCGTTGAGTCAGGTTGTGCATATCTGATTTAGAGCTTTCAACCGTGTAGGGCGTAAACTCAAACATACCACAACTGATAAGTAAGGCGACACTCAGGCCAATGCTAATACTTTTGATTATTGAAGAAACCATTATCTGCCCTTAAAAGGTATACCCTACATTAAACTCAGTCCACCGAAAGGTCTTATAGTCACTCAGCAACAATCCATTACTTTCAAGACGAAGTTCTATGTTCTTGTACTGTACCCCCGAACCAAGGCGCATATTCATATGAAGATCTTGCGAGGCATACCGGTCGTCTCTTGTGAGACGAGTATGACTCACAACCGATAGACCTGCACCCGCAATACCACTGACCATTATTGATCGAGTTACCTGATAGTAGGGCTTAACCTGTGGAGTCACTTTATAAATATTCGCAATAGTTGTTGTTCCCGAGCGCTCTTCCGATATCGTTGAAAAACCCACTTGTCCACCGACCGCAATGCTCTTGATAAACGACCGATATCGATCAAAATTTATATTTTGGCCAGTAGATACCCCTTTACTAAAACCAAGTGGTGAACGTTCTCCCTGCATCATAGCCTTCTCACCCTTTAGATCGAAGGGAACTACTCGCGTAACCCCAATTGAAATTGATGAACCGACAGGAGATGCCGTTACGAGTACTGGAAGTATCGCAAAAATTATTAATGCTGTTTTTATCAAATGTATCATACTTAGTTTTCCCAAACAATTAAGTCACCCCTGTAACACATGAGATGATTAATAGTGTCACTCTTTTATAACAATGACTTCTGAGATGTAACATACGAAAAAACAGAACATTAGGCAATGCTAATATTGTATCATTGTGTAACAAAGTGTATCAGAGAACGAATACTGACCTCCCTCTTAACGACAGCATACGACGAAAGCAATGGCTGCGCTGGATCAAAACAACAAACGGTTCACTTTATACAAAGTGAACCGTTTATGTTACGTAAAATTTACACAAGTTCTATTAGAGCAGGTAAGAGAGCGCTCCAGCGATTACACCGTACACTACCATAGCAATAGATGTTCTCTTAAGAATATACCCTTCACTATTTTGGAGTGCAAGTATTGAACAAACGGCAACAATGTTATTGATACAGACCATATTACCCATAGCACCACCTGCTGATTGGAGCGCAAGAATAGTAGTACGGTTAAGTCCAAGGTTACCTGCAATAGAGTCTTGAATCCCTGCAAAGGTTAAGTTTGATACCGTATTTGAGCCTGAGAAAAATGAACCAAGTGCCCCAAGATACGCTGCAAAAAACTGCCAGCTTTTTCCCGTAACATCAGTAAAGAAATTTCCCATGAGTGCTACCGGCGAATTATCTCCACCAGACATCATAAATTTTACAAAGATGAGCGCCGCAAAAAGTGCAAGGGCCGGATTCTTAAGACGTGAAGTAGTTTCACTAAATACTGCTTTTACATCGCTCTTACTGCTTTTAAACACCCAAAAGGTGATGACAGAGACAAGCATAAATGGTACCAACGATGGTACATACAGCAACTTATGACTCCAACTGTATTCAGTATAGAGAATATTTTTAAGACCCACAACCAGTGCTGGACTTATCGTAAAGGTACCCAAACCTCCAAGTGACAGTGATGCATGTGGTTCACTTAAAGTGAGGAGTCCTTTGAGGCCGAGGCTCGAAATACGGGTAACGATAAGTATGAGCAACGTTCCCCAAAGTGGAAATGAGGCTTTAACCAAAGCACCCATTTTTACCGGTTCAGCTTTTTCTATGGCCTGGGATGCTTGTGTTTCACCAGAATCTTTCAGTCCAATTCTAAGTTTTGCAAAAATACCCGAGAAGATAAGACCTGAAAAGCCACCAACAATAGAAGGAAATTCGTAGTTGTATTTTGCAACTGCAACATAGGGAACCACCGTCGCAAGAATACTAAGGAGCACAAACAACCAGTTTGCTTTCACTTCTTTTTTAGTCGCAACAAAAAGCAGGGCAATCCAAGGAATAACCAGCGCTGCAGCCGCATTAATAATTGCCGATTTAATACCAATCTCTGAGAGTTCTGCGTTACTTAATGTCAGAGCCGAAAAGCCAAACCACGTAGGCGTACCGACCGCGCCAAAGGAGACGGGTACTGAGTTCATTATTAAGGCAAGGATTGCAACACGCATAGCAGGGAAACCGAGCCCCACAAGAAGCGGAGCAGCAATTGCTGCAGGTGTACCAAAGCCACTCGCGCCTTCAATAAGAAAGGGGAACGCCCATCCAACAATCATCAATTGTGCTATTCTATTATCAGTAATACCATTAAGCCATGCACGAATCGTATCCATTGCACCGGTCTGTTCCATAGTTTTAAAGAGAAGAATTGCGCCCCAAATAATCAAAATGGGAGTCCATGAAGTTAAAAACCCTTGCACCATCAGAGCCACAAGATCAATGAGGTTTCGATCAAACACAAAGACCATTACAAGAAACAGAGATACCGCTGCAATAGGTAACGCCTTATGCGATGGGACTGCATTCTTTTTTACCATCAACCATATAAGGAGGAGGAGGGGGATAAAAGACATTATAGTTTGAAGCATCGTTTTTCCTTCTTTTCTTTATTTTTACAGTCCTGCTCACAACGGTAACAGATTTCATTTTCAAGCACCTCATTATTGAGGTACTGGGTTATATTATGAAGTGTTGTCTCTGCAATAGCATGGAGTGCCTCTTTGGTAAAAAAGGCTTGGTGAGAAGTAATGAGTACATTAGGAAAGCTCATTAATCTGGCCAACACATCATCTTGAATAAGGTCGATTGAGTGATCTTCAAAAAAGTAGTCGCCTTCTTCTTCATAAACATCAAGACCCGCCGCGCCAATATTGCCATGTTTCAGGCCATCAATAAGATCTTTGGTGTTAATAAGTCCACCACGACCTGTATTGACTATAACCACTCCTGGTTTCATCATACCGATAGAGAAACGATTTATCATGTGATAGGTATCTTTAGTGAGCGGACAGGTAAGGTTGATCACATCACTCTGTCTATAGAGCTCATCAAGAGAGACATATTCGATTCCTCTCTCTTCGGCATAGTTCTCATCAGGATACAGATCATACGCAAGAACGCGCATACCAAAACCTTTTAAAATATCGATTAAACAACGACCAATTCGACCCGTTCCAATAACACCTACAGACTTGCCATACATATCAAAGCCAAGAAGACCATTGAGCGCAAAGTTACCTTCACGAGTACGCGTGTAGGCGCGATAAATTTTTCTATTGAGCCCCATAAGAAGTGCAATGGTATGTTCTGCCACTGCATGAGGACTATACGCAGGAACCCGCGCAACATGCATTTTACCATAAGCCGCTTGCATATCGACATTGTTATATCCAGCACAACGCATCACAATAAGACGTGTCCCGTTTGCATACAGCTTTTCAATCACCTCTTTACTTAAGGTGTCATTAACAAAAGCACACACTATCTCATGACCATGTGCAAGTTCTGCAGTCACTTCATTTAATCGTGGTTCCATATAGGTGATATCAAAATCATGTGATCTATTAACATCTTTAAAGGATGTTTGATCATAAGGCTTCGCATCAAAAAGAGCAATTTTAGCCATTATCGTTCCCTCAGTATCTCAGTTTGGGCTAAAGATACCTTATCCATTTTTTTTGGTCATTGATACTGATCAACAAAAGTTTGTATTCATTACAAGATTTCAAAGCTGTATTTAATTATTTGAGCATCCGTCTGTAACTACTGCTACACCAAAGATTTATGGAAAGATCGATTGTTCGTTTTTAACCAGATTTTGAATATTTTTACTGTTATAAATTAACGAACTTGAATTGAGCACAAAAAAAGGGAGCCATGTAAAGCTCCCTCGTATTTCATTGTATTCGTCGGTTAGATAACCTCTACGTCCACTTTTTTTATCCAAAACTGTTTTCGTCCTGTATCAATCTTTACTGCTGTAGGCTTAAGAGCCACGACCTTTGCAGCACCGGTATCATAGGGGCCCTCAAACATAACTCGATCACCGACTTTAATATCTTGGTTTTTTCGGTTTTCTTCTTCATTTAAATCAATATCATTATCAAATTCATTTTCATCGCTCATAGCGCGCCCCTTTTTTAAAAAGTACCTCTCTCAGGGGTAAATGTAATAAAGAGTGTGTGAGAATTCCATCGTATACAAGGTAAACTTTGGGTAACCAAACCTAGATATCACTTATAAACTCTCATCACAACTTCTTCTTTACCAGGGACCGTCCGATCGACACTTTGTACAACCACCGCATACCCCGCCCCATACTTGTCCCTGACTAAAAACTGCTGCCCAATACCATCTATAATCAGATGATCCATTGATGCAACTGTTGAGTTATTTGTATACACTCTTGTAAAATCATTCATTACAAAATATTTTACTATATCACCCTTCCTCTCGTTACCATCAATAATAATCGAATCAGAAAAAAGCTCAACTGGACTTATAAGCAACGCAGTATCTAATAATAGTCCACGCATTTGTTGATCCATATTAGAGGCCTCCTTGTCAGCATATTGCTGTAAAAAGGACAGGCCGGAAATTATTATCGTACTATCAAAACTAGTGAGAGCAATATCTACATTAACCCCTCTTACTTTTACCACCTCCCAATAAGGATAGCTCGTATCATTGTACAATTCATAGGTAGACTCACTCGAACCAGAGACCAACAGCACATCTACATAGGCTACTGAATCATTTTCTACACTATCACAATAGTTATTCCCTTCTGCATAAAAGCGAGGAGCATAACCACCTGGCCCACCATTAACAACAAATTCACCCTCTACCTTTATTAAAAATCGGGAATCGTATCCGTAGGTATAATATCCACTACAAATCGCACTCTTAGGAGCTATAGTATATGTCTTTAATGCACTTCCTTCATCCTCCACAGTCAATGAATCGATAGTAAAAAGCGTATCTCCAGATATTTGTTCACCACTCTGTGTATCACCTCCTATCTCATTGTAATGTAAAACAGTTCTATCCCCTTGCTTCAAAACAACTTTAAGCTTATGTTGAAACATATTTATAGTCTCCCCATCACGCATAGCATTCCGCATCGTAACATCTATAGAACGACCCTCGGGTAAAACTGGTACACCAGCCTCTCTAGAAAAGCCATTAAAAGTATCTGAACTGAATTCCCAATCAATTGAATCTGAACCTAATGTAAATTCATTATTGCGCATAACTCCAGGCACTATATCAATTTCTTCTTGATCAACATTTTGCAAATTACATCCAACAATTACCAACAAAACCATTAATACACTATACATACATCCTCCCTTAAAATAGTTCATACGAGACTCCAATTTTACACCCTAACCATCCGTACATTCCACGGCTTATTGACAAATAGTTATCGTACTCAAAACCAAAAGGCCGCAATGATGGCTTATTATCGAAGTTCGCAACAATATTTGCCGACACTCCGAGCCACAGTGAAAATCGACTATATGAGGTAACTTCTGCAAGTACTGAAAGGTCCGTTATCAGCTCATCTCTTTCCCCCTGGTAACCCTCCCAATTGTTCTCATTCCACCCCCAATTATCTCGTGCATTATATACCCAATATTCACTCAACAGCATATGAAGGTTAAAACCTGTAAACGGCAACGAATATCCTAAACCAAATCCCATTGTGAGATACCCTCCATCACGAGTAGGAAGATTCACTCCCGACGAAAGATGAAATTTGAAATTCTGATACCCCAGAATTGCACCGCCAGTCAGGATACCACTTTCGGTACCCAACACTAATAACGACATGTTAAACGGGCTCGTTGATTGACCATCATTATCCCCAGTAGAATCTTCAGCGTCTCCCCTTAAACGAGTCCGTTCAACTTCACTCGACTCCAATTGATCATTTGAAACTATAACAATTCTATTTTCTATCAAATTCACAGAACGTTTTTTCCATTGATTATTCTCTTCAACCGAAATAGAATAGTGCATCTGATCAAGCCCCAGCTCAACAACTCTCCCTTGAGCCTTATAGAGCTCAGTCACAAGGACCCCTTTGCTATTCGTGATATAAATCCTACCTGATATCCCTTTTCCAAAAACAATGGTTCTATCGCTCTTTCTGAGATCGGTCATAATAACATCACCACTCCCCGAAAGCTTCATATCATAACTAGGATGCTGCGCTCCGCCCTGTGTATTTTGCGTTCTATTCAGCGTCTCATTAAAGGCAAACTGATAAGCCTCACCAAGAGTTATTTTCCCATCACGACTAACGTCTGCTGCACCACGCATTCCCGACACCAAGTAATGAGTAAAGAACGACCCACCAATTGCCTCTGACTCTTGTGACGCTTCTGTATTTGAACTCGAGGTTATAAAGGCGTACCCCGAAAGATCATTTGATGCATCTACCAAAAATGCCTGCTTGCGATAGCCACCTTTCACTTGAGTGATAGCCCCCGATGCACAAGCATCAAGAATCGTCACTTTAAGTTGCGCTGGGAGTTTATCAATATCTTTTCTGAGTACTCGATAATCATAATTATCATTTCCAAAAAAGAGCCCGTTTTCATTTGCATGGCCAGAAAAATACAGTACAATCTCTCGTCTATTTGTTGTGGGCACACTATCTAATCGCATAGACAGATCGGTGAGCGCACGATGAAAATGTTCGGCACTTGGTTCAAGGAGCATTGTTTGGTTTTCTTTGGGAACCCCTCCAATTTCAGTAAGTACCCTACCAACGTTTTGTGCATCAGTGTGTGCATATTTAAGGAGGTCTCGTTTAACCCCTCCGTAGTTTACACCAACAATAATGGCGTATCGCTCAATCTCTTGCACCGCAAAGAGAGAAGAGCAAAGTAATAATATAAGACTTATACCTATTTTCATACTGTTCCTTTAGTAGTAAAATCGTAATAAAATTTTTCTCAATTTTTTCCTGAATGGTCACACAACCCTTATTACTTACCTTTAAGCAACATTACTCTCTCTACATTAAACGTCGTGTCTTGAGCAACAGTGCTCAAAAGTTTACTTTCCTCTCCATTCATATACGCGCCAACCTCAAATGCTTCAGCCCGTAACACCATATAAAACGTCTCATACCTTGGTGCATCATCGAGTTGATACGAAAACGGAAGAAGCCGCTTGAGAGAATCTAACCGCACCGACCCTCCATCTTTTTTTGCAAGATGGTACGTCACCGCACCATTGCCATCAATGGATAAAATAACGCCATGACACTGCTCCGTTACCACATATTCAAGTTGAAACTCATCACCCGCACTTACAACCATACTGTCTCTCATGAGGCTCGAACCCAATCGTGTCTTTTTATACACATTAAGCTGAGCATCTAATCCTTTAATACGTACCACTTCTGCTGTATCATTCATCATTTGTCCTTCAAAAGGACTCATAGATTTATAAGTAATCGTCACCCCAAAGACCACCATAAGGGTTACTAATACCCCCTTAACTAACGATGTAAATGCAAAACCTTCTTTTTCTTTATAAAGACTTTTACGCTGGGCACGCTTTTGTCGAACCTTCCCTTCCATAGTCGCATAGGGAAACCGCTCTCTCAAGTCATGGTTATTCTGCTCTAACAATGCAATACGTTGCTGCAACACACTATCATCTGCAATGCTCTTTTTCATTGCCGTACTCTCTGCTTCAGATAGATCACCGAGTAAATATTGCTCTAAAGTAAAATCATCATACTTCATAGGTAAATGCCTCCCTCGAAAACTTTTGCAATTTTTTTAACCGTTTCCTTACCGCAGGAATAGAAATTTTAAAATAGCCCGCAACTTCTCCCACGCTCCAGCCATCTCGATAATGCATGACTGCCATCGCTGCACTTTTTTCATCATTTCGCGATAACACTTTTTTGAGAAATGATTTATCGTTTACAAGCGTCAATGTACACTGTGCATCTGCTATTAGTTCAAGAGCAGGCTCTTCACACTTTACTTTTGAATCTCTAATCATATTCAATGCTCTATTTGTTGCCATAGTATACAGAAGACTCGAAGGCTGAGAGACATCAAGGGCCTCCCCTTTATTGTGCACTGTCAAGAACGTATCATGCATACAATCTGCCGCCATCTCTTCATTTTTTAACATCGAAAAACAACGCCGATATACCATCGGACTATACTGCGTATAGAGCTTTTCGAATGTTGCTTTACTTTTCATCTATATCTTAAACACATGAAGGAGCAGAAAAGAAACCACTCCTATAATTTTTTGCGAAATGTAGTAAATCAGCCTATTTCAGCTATTAAACCCACCATAAACACCACATTACTACCCCCACAAACAACAATTTCAAAATACCTTAAACAGACAAGTGCCATTTAAACGGCACTTAAACACCATTTAAACACATTTTTAAACATTTATCAATCAAAACGCCCTCCTTTCCTATAGACACCCATTATCAATAGATCAATTTAATACTAAAATTCCTTAAACAGTGATTGACTTGAATTTGAATGACCTGTCTTTGAAGCACCTGACGCCCACACTACTCATTCAAGCCAGCGTAAATGAAAAACAAAAGGAACCAATTATGAAAAAAGTATTACCACTCATCGCAGCCGCATCATACGCAGCACTTATGATGTCATGTCAAATCGTTTCACCTCCACCTACCGAAGATCCACTCAGCAGCTCTGTTATTGCAGAGGGCGACAGCACTATCGTTTCATCGGCCACTGCACTCTCTTCTGCAACAACACTTTCTTCATCGCCTTTCGATACTATCATCATCTCTTTCTCATCTGCCGAACTCTCTTCTTCAAGTGAAGTTGTTACGCCAGACACTACCCTTTTAAGCAGTAGCGTCATCACCCTCCCCGACACCATTATCTTGAGCTCATCATCAGTAATACCTGACACCATCCCCCTCAGCTCTTCTGCACCTACCATTTCATCTTCCACAATAGTCCCCGACACAATTTTTAGCTCTTCTGAAGCAGTGAGCTCTTCGGAGATAGCAAGCTCATCAGAAACAATGAGTTCTTCGGAAACGATAAGTTCTTCAGAAGTTGCAAGCTCTTCATCTGTCGCACCTGTAGTTGACCCTCTTCCAGCAGCCATCGACACTACCCTTATTGAAGCAACTGAAGCCCTAACAAGCCCAGGCACCGCAACAACAAATAGTGAATACGGATCGTATCCTGCATGGAAAGCCTTCGATAAAGAGCCTGGATTTACTCCATGGATCTCTGATCACGACTTTCGCCCTGGCACCGGCCCTGCGAACCTTATGTACCTCTTTGACTACAAAAAAACAGTTGTTGAATACCGCATTCAAGGTCGCTTTGATTCCCTTAAAGACCGTCTTCCAAAGAGCTGGATTATCCAAGGAACCAACAGTGATGCAGCTACAGCAAATGACGCCCTCACTGATGGAGCATGGACAACTATTGATACTCAAAACGACATTACTGTCGGCGAAGAGTGGCAGTCAACTGGAATTACAGCAACCACAGCATACACTGTCGCAAACCCTGCACCATACACAGCCTATAGAATTTGTGTAACCGAAGTAAATGGATCATCAGTAGTCGATATTCATGAACTCTTTCTTCTTGAAAAAGGGATTGAAGACATCACTATCCACACAACCGCAGATGATAATCGCACTTCAAGCACCGCACTATACAGCTCAGCATATCCCGCCTGGAAGCTCTTTGATGGAGCAAGCAACTGGACACAATGGATGTCTGCTCACGTATTTAGACCAGGTACCGGCCCAGCAAATGTCGCCTACAACTTTGACGATGCAACCGTTGTTCGTGAATACACTCTCAGGGGCCGCTATGACACCCTTAAGGATCGCCTCCCTAAAAACTGGATTCTACAAGGCAGTAATGCAGCCACCGCCATCGCAACAGATGCACTCGACAGTGACACATGGACAACCATCGACACCCGTACTGACATGGAAATTGGCGGCGCATGGAACTCTGATACCAACACCGCGTCAATGACACTAGAAGTGCAAAGCCCTGGTGACTACACAACCTATAGAATCTGTATTACTGCTGTCAACGGATCATCAATTGCCGACCTTATTGAACTTTCTTTTGCAGGAAGCCCTGCCCCTTAAACTCTATCATAACACAGTAAACAAAAAGGGCAGCCTCATTCCAATGAGACTGCCCTTTTATATTTTAGAAATCTATTGTTATTGCAAAGTACAGTTTTGTGTCGTTGTCCACCCAAGATCCGCTTCGGTTAACCACCCTCGAAACACATCCTCTTGCTCTGGATCACTACTTACATTTGGCCCACAGAGATAATTACTTGCAACATTGATATAGTCAGGGCGAAGAGCCATAAGTTCAACAGGGAGCTTTGATATTAGGTTATATGAAAGATCAGCATAGTTGAGCGCAACCATTTTCCCAACCCCCGCAGGAAGCGTATTAATTTTATTGTACGAGAGATCGAGACGAACGAGTCGAGTAAACCACTCAAAACCTTCAGGTATTACCACAATATGATTATTACTCAAATCAAGCTCAATGACACGAGTAACATCCATTGTGTCTGGGAGTGCAATAATTTTATTATTACTCAAATCAACATAGTTCAAGTTTTCAAACCGTAAATAACTGGGAAGTAACGCTATTTCGTTATTATTGAGCCGCAAACTTTTCAGCCAGATAAGCTTATCCAAGTCTACCGGGATACTGGTGACCCCTGAATAGGTTATAGAAAGCTCCGTCAATTCGGTGAGCTGCGTAATATGCGAAGTAAACTGAGTAAACAGCTGTCCCGTCACCTTAAGAGAGGTAACTTTTCCAAGTCCATCCTTTTCATAGGACACCCCATGGGCACCCCATTCAACACCATTAGCAACTAGAAATTCGGCCAGTGCCAATGAATCACTCACATCAAGAGCAACAGGGTCTCGCATAAGGGAACATGACTGAGTCGTAGGGAGAAAGAAAATAGAAAGTGCCACTACAGCAATAGAGAGTAATCGTTTCATAAGAAACCTTCATTTAATAATACAATAAATATACACTACTATCACTCTGTAAACAACACCAAACCCAGCTTACATTTTGTAATCTGGGCCCATACCCCACTGTAGCAATGTATAATACTTTTTAGAGATTCAAAACACCCCTATATCACTAATGGAGCATAATTAAGAAATTAGTCTCCAACACTAGATTACTCTGCACTTTGTACCAATGAAATTTGATCCAATTCATCAAACCCCAAGTGCACCAATTCATCTATTGTAAAGTCAACATTCCGTGAGCCAGAAACAACATAAGCACCCTGTGCCTTAAAAGAAGCACATGTAGTAACCATTGTTGCCAATACAACACCCAACATTACCCCATGAACACCACTTCTCTTCATACATTACCTAAAAGCATTTAAAAGTTGTATGCAATTTTTCCCGAAAATTCACGACTTGATCCAGGTAGAGGGGTATCATACCCATCATAAGCCTCTGCCATTTCATAATTTTCATTTAAAATATTATATGCTCCAACTGTAAAACCAACTTCATCAAAGAACACTGAATCCCAATTAAGAACGAGATCAAGCATATACACACGGTCAAGTTTTTTATATTGAAAATCTGGAATCCAGTTCCCCAACGCATCATATTCATATCCATAATCTGCCCAAATTGCCGTGCGCTCACCCACAAAACGTAGCGATGGCGTAATATTAAACCTATTAAATGCGCGATAACTCATACTGAGTGTTGCTTTATGCTCTGCAATCCCAAGCTTCCTGTCAGGATTTAACGGGTCTCTAAAATTTTCAGCTACAGCACCCCAATTTCTCGCAAATGAATAATTTGATATCACACTAATATCTTTCCATTTATAGCGAACAGACAGTTCTGCACCATACGAACCCATATTTTTTGAATTAAGGTATAGGTTTTCTCCAGCACTACCATCCCATGTATAAATAATGGCATCGCGTATTTGCATCCAAAAAAGATTTCCCTGAATCCATAAATCACTCATAGGGTGATAGCCGAGTTCGGTTTCAGTAATCCAAGTAAATTCTGGCTTTATATCTGGATTCGTCGCTACACTTAATATCGCAGGATCTCTTTGCGCCCCACTGAGTAATAATTTCAAATCTAAGTCTTTTGAAATCGTTCCAGTATAGGCAAGCCGAGGCACTATAGAATTCCCATAATTCTCATTATTATTCCCCCGAAACCCTGCCGTAAATGTACCAACCCCCGTACGAGCAATAAGCTGTGCATACACCGCTCCAGCATAGCTATCTGTATAATTATCCCCATTATAAGTTAAACTCAAGTAGTCCCTTCCTATGATAAAATCATACGTAACTCCTGACAACAATTTCACATCGTCATTAATGTCAACATCTACAGGTATATCCAGTGAGTATTTCTCACTACGATCATCAATCTGCCAATCAGCATACACTGACCCATCAGAATACAGTACCTCATTTGCATTCCAAGGCTTCTGTTGCTTGTATTGTATGGCCGGGTTCAACCTCAATGACGGAGATATATCCAATAAATAACTGACCTTCGCAGCATAACTGATAAACTCTGTATGATAATCAGGTACATCATATGTTGGATAAGGAAACTGGATATAATAATTATCATAGAATGCATTGATTGTAAATCCTCCGTATTCTGCCTTAACTAAAGCATTTGAAACTTTAGTCGACCCATTATCATCATCGCTCAGATCTATATTTGCACCATATATATCTTGTAGCGTTCTATCCGAATAATTCCCTTGCTCCATGCTTATAAAGGCAGAAACATTCCCCTTCTCACTCTTTGTACCAAGAAAAACATTACCGCCGGTGCGTCCTGTCATTTTTTCTGTTCTAGAATAATATCCATTTGCATTCACATTAAGTTCTTTTGAAGGGGATTTAGTTATAACCGACACAACAGCCATCTCTGCAGCACCACCATATTGTACTGATCCCGGGCCTCGAATAATCTCAACTCGCTCAATCATATCTGCACTAAAATGTTGCCCAAATGCAATTGACGCATACATTTCATCATTAACATCAATCCCATCAATAAGGAGCAAAACCTTCCCTTCACTCGCCCAGTTTCCTCTTATTGCAACTGAACGAACACCTTGTAAATCCAATAAAAACTCAAAACCAGGAACAAATTGTAATATCTCTTTTAAATCACGCAGCCCCCGTCTTTTAATCTCTTCACTTGTAACAACCGTTATAATCCCCGGAGATTCACGCTGTGTTAATGCGAGCCCACCTGATGCCACATTTATCGACAAATTCATAAGAGCATCGAGATCCATTTCTATAAGATCGTCCAGAGAGACATCCTCTACCCTAATACTATCTAATTCTTGCCCCATAAGGGAAGTTGTTACAAGTAAGGTGGCAACAATAGCGGGCACCCATTTAATCATTAGGTTCATTTTCATGATCATCCTCATTTTCTTCTGTTCTGTTACGTTTTTCTAATTTCTTAAGCTCAATTATTTTTAACCACTTCTCTAACGTTTTAATAACCGAAACCGAATTTATTGGTTTTGGTATGTAATCATCCATGCCTGCATCGAGACACTTCTCTTTATCACCTTCCATCGCATTAGCCGTCATTGCTATAATTGGCAATTCTGGATTTAATATATCTACACCTTTTTGACGAATAACGCGTGTCGTCTTATACCCGTCCATTACAGGCATCTGTACATCCATAAAAATCAGATCATATTCTTTCTCTTTAAGACGCTGAAGGGCCTCTTCTCCGTTACCTGCAATATCGGGAACAATACCTGCCTTTTTCAATACACCAGTAGCAACTTTTTGATTTATTTTATTATCCTCAACCAACAAGAGGCGTACACTCGACCGAATATTTTTACTGATACTGTACTGAGTAATAATTTCCTTTTTCTTTTTTTGCTCAGCATCTACCTCGAGACCCAAAGCCTCTTCTAAACATTCATGGAGCTCTCGCGCAAGTACCGGCTTAGTTAAATAGGCTGTAAAACCCATTTCTGAAAGTCGACTCACATCCCCGCGTTTACCCATTGAACTCATCATAATCAGTATAATATCCGCTATCTCTGGATCATTCTTTATTGCCTGACCAACCTGCTCTCCATCCATCCCCGGCATCTGCATATCTAAAATCGCTACAGTATATGGAGACCCTTTCTGTTTTGCCTCTTTTAATAATTCAATTCCAGAAGGCCCACCCTCAGCAAGATCACAAGCCACATTCCACGAATTCAGCTGCTTTTCTACAACTTTTCTATTGGTGTGATTATCATCAATAAACAGAATTTTTTCACCTTCAATATCTTTACGATGCGCAGGTGAATACTGCTTGTCTGATTTATTCAATTCTATAGTAAACCAAAAAAGTGATCCTGTAGTGCCATGATGACGGCAAACCTCTGAACCATGCTCAACGGGACTCTCAACCCCTATTTCACCATTCATCAATGCAACGAGTTGTTTCGAAATAGCAAGACCAAGCCCCGTACCACCAAATTCTCGGGTTGTTGAACTATCTGCCTGAGTAAATTTTTCAAAGAGCATCTCTTGCTTCTCTTTAGGGATACCAATCCCCGTGTCGCGTACGCCAACCTTTAACCGAATTGCACTGCCGATGTCTTCCTCAAACTGTACACAAACAATAACTTCACCCTTCTCAGTAAATTTAATGGCATTTCCTGTTAGATTAGTAACTACCTGTCTGAGACGCCCTGGATCACCTTTCACATAAACCGGTACTTCGCTATCGATACTACAGATAAACTCAATACCTTTTTCATCAGTTCTAAAAGCCATGGTATTAGCAAAGCTCCCCAGCATAGAATGGAGATCAAAATCTATCTCTTCAAGATCAAGTTTACCCGCCTCAATTTTTGAAAAGTCCAGGATATCATTTATTATTGAGAGAAGTGACTCCGCGCTACTATGAACCGATTCTGCAAACCCTCTCTGCTCATTATTCAGAGAGGTATCAAGGAGTAACTCATTCATACCAAGCACCCCATTCATTGGCGTCCTAATTTCATGACTCATGGTGGCTAGAAAATCACTTTTCGCCCTACTTGCAGCTTCTGCCGCTTCGGTCTGCTCTACAAGAACTTTATTAAGGTCGCGAATACGCTTTTCTTCGGTGAGATCCATAAAGACAAACACAACTCCTGTCACATCACCCTGGTCATTGCGTATAGGCGCACCACTATCACTCATAAATTTTATATCACCATGCGGCGTCAGTATCACTGTTTGATTTGAGAGCTTCGTTATACCGCCTGCCCCTAAGACTATCCCTACTGGATCTTCGATACGCTTCCTTGTAGTCTGATTTTCTAAAGTTAATACCTCATCAAAAAAGAGACCTCGAGAATCTTCAATTTTCAACCCCACCAACTCTTCAGCTGCCGGATTCATCCGCTCTATTTGACCCTCAACATTTGTAGTAATGACCGACTCACCCAGAGAGTCAAGCGTTGTCCGAAGATCACGCTCTTGTTCTTCCAACTCAACTTTAGCGTCATGTATGGTATCCATTAACGCATTAAAATTATCATAAAGCACCCCAATTTCATCTCTACTCTCTTTTTCAATATGTCTCTCCGCTTGCTCCCCTCTCGACAACTGGTCCATAAACTGAACCAACTTGATAATTGGCGCCGTTACCGATCGCTGTAATATATAAGCAAGAAGGAGGCTTCCACAAACAAGTGCTAACAACAAGATTAAAAGAGTAATGACATTCGAGCGATTCTCTGCATCCATTTTACTAGCTGATGCAATGATATAGACCAATCCAATACGTTGTTCCTGCTCAAGAATAGGGTAGAACATATGAAGTCCATTCTCTACAAATTGATGCCCTTTTCGCAATTGATTATTTCTTTCAGACTTCAAGCTCCCTTCTCGGGTATACTCAGCAAATACCAGTGAATCTGCACCATATACGATCACCTGCTCAATCACATCAAAAGATTCCATCGAGTTAAGATAACTCTGAGCCACTTCACTATCATCAAACATTAATGGAACGGTCACATATCGACTCACCACCTTTGCTTGCTCCATAATCGAGTTGACAAAATTATTTTTTAAATTTGTTGCACTCCGAATACTCAACACGGTAAAGCCAATAGAAAGGGTAACAAAGCTGATTCCCACTATAATGAGGAGCAACTTTTTACGTATCGAGATATTACGAATCATTTGGCGCCCCCTTGCATTTTTTTGAGATAACTCAATAAGAAGGAGCTTGCCTTAAGGCCCGAAGCAGCCATGGCCCCGGTGTTCATATTAAAACGGATTTTATTAGCATCTTTGTAGAGCACCACATGGGCCCCCTTCGCTAACAATGAGGGATTTTCAGTAACAATCAATGCACGGTGTTTTTGATTCTTCTTAATCAAAAGGTCAAAATCATCCTCATTTTCCGGAGATATATAGATAACATGTGCAAAAGGAATGGAATCACTCAAGGAGTATTCTTGAACGGTCGCCACCCTTTTTTTAATAGTGCGCCCCTCCATACCTTTTTTAATCCAAGCCGAAAGAGGTGAGTCCCCCAGTATCAGTACTATGAATTTTTCTGATTGGTCGCCCTCACTCCAAGACACCAAGGATACAACTTTTATTAAATATGCGGCTTTGAGTTTATTTTCCCCAGAATTTTGACTAAAAACGTTAGAAAATGCCAACAACACTACTACAAGCAGTATGATTTTCCTAATAGGAAAGCTTTTCTCAAAATATCTAGACAAACAACATCCTAACATAGATGGTATATTTCTTGATTATTCTACCAAAACTTTCCCTGTAAATGCCAATTTTGGGCCATTTTCTTCAAAATCGCCAGCAACGCTTACCAAAAATAAGCATTATTGATTGTTTCTATACTTCACGCCCTACAATCCGTCTATTTCGGCCATTAATCATCATTTAAGTATCTCCTTATTTTTCAACAACTTACACATCCACCACCACCGGTAACAAATTGTGAACGACCTTTACAATGTTATCGAAATTTAACTATGCTCATCACCATAAAAATGCTACTTTTCAACTACTACCTAAACCCCTGTGGAACTCAACTCTATTACACACCCCTTTCTGAGTATCCACTTTAAGGAGAACCTATGCAGACTACTGCTTTAGTTATTCTATTGTTATTGACCTCTGGCCTTTTCGCCAAGCTTCCTGTCTATTTCGAAAACTTCGAGAATCTTACTACTGCTTCCAATGACTGGAGTATAAACAGTAGTTATGGCTGGGAGATAGGTAAACCGACTTATCCTTCAGGTCCAGAAGCTGTTTGGGGTGATAATGTTGCCGGACTTCGACTTACTCAATCTACCTCCTCTGGATCATTTACTCTCACTTCCCCCCAAATTACTCTTCCAACCTCTAGCAACCTTCAACTCGATTTTAACTATTGGTCTAGGCTCTATAATTCTAACGAATTGCAAGTAAACATATATACTGCAGGTACTTGGAAAACGATTATCTCAACTCTCTCTTCAAATACATCGAACCAATGGAAGAGAGTCTCCTATGATCTCTCACTCTATGCAGGGACAAATATTAAACTCCGTTTTATTACAAATGTCAGCTATTCAAGCTACCCCTATCCTGGTGCATATATTGACAATATCATCATCACTGCGGACCCCAGTTACACACTCCACAGTGGGATAACTCAATCAGGAACAATGCACCCTTCAAACGTTAGAAACAATGTCACCAGAACTTCAATCTATGCAACACCACTTAATGGACATGTATTTGACCAATGGACTTCAAAACAGGGTGCGACATTTGGCGACTCCAAGCAATCAGCCACAACGGTCACCCTCTCTGCAACAGACACCATCACACCCCTCTTTAAAGTCGCCCCCATGACGCCCCTTACCGAAACACCAGAAACCCTCCACTTTACAAACAATGCCTTTGACTCAAATGCATCAAATGGTATTTGGACAACATTTACTGCTCCAAAAGCAGGGAGATATCGATTTAATTATGACGCAACTACGACTACAACAATTTACTCTGTTGCAGTCTACTCAAGCTCTCTTCTTTCAACCCCTACCCCTAATTACACAAGTGTTACGAATTTTGGAAGTAATGGTATCACTGCAGATTCAGCAGGGCACACGTTCTATTTTAACACCATAGCATCAACTACTAGTTCAGCCTACGCGAATAGATATATTAAACTTTCAGTTAAACCAGAAGTCACCCTCACCCTCGCTATAGCTGGATCTGGCGCTGTTGGTGCCGTAGCCCCTTCAACCACCGTATTCTCATCTGGAGACAGTAGTCAAGTTACCGCTCTCCCTCAATTTGGTTGGGAATTTGAGAGGTGGTCGGTCGATACCGTTGATAGCAAAACCAAAGCAACTATCAGAAAACCAATTACCTCTACGACCTATGTCGTTGTTGATTCATCTACCACCATGACGGCACATTTTACTCATAAACCAATCGACAACACTCTGTTAGCTACCAATGAACCATTTAATTTTAAGGATGATGCTAAGGATGATGATGATTTTGTATTCTTTAAATATACAGCGCCCACAAATGGCGACTATGTGGTTACCTATCAAAGCAACAGTATTTTTGCAGACACCCTCATTGTATATAGTGACTCACTCTACACCAACATCCTTTCTAAAAACGTTTGTAGCTGCCCGATACTATTCTCCTCAAAACTATCTCTTACCCTAGATTTGACCTATTATATCAAAATTGCTCCCAAAAAGGGCTCAACTCCTGATAGGGATTTCACCATTTCTGCAGACACTAGCGTTACGGTTGCGATTGGCCCCACAACCCACGGGAGTGCAGAGTTTAACCCTACAGGATTACATAATGATACTGTCGCAATTTCTGATGACGACATTCTAACCATTACGGCGATACCAAACCTCTCATTCACATTCTCCTCTTGGGTATCAAGCAAAGAATTGGCTACAAGTTTTAATGATGAGATGGACAACCCCACATTCTTCATTACTACCGAAGATGCGATAATCACTCCCCTGTTCACTTATGAAGAGCCCCATATTTTTAACACCCCCGACACCATATTCTCTTTCGCTGAAGATGCATTTGAGGGAAACTATTCAAAAGGTGTACTCATAAAATACCCTATTGTTGATTCTGGTTACTCACTCCTTACCTTTGAAGATACTACCAGCTCAAATCGCATTTTCACCGTACTAGAGGCTTCTGATTCAACTTTTTTAACAGCGCTCAAAGGAAAATCAAGTTCTAATACAGTAATCCTTCCTCATTTTACTACTCAGATCAAGGACTCAACGTATTATAGAGTTTTCGCATCAACTACCGCCCTGGATAGTTTCACCATCACTGCAGAAAAGGCTGTTGGCATTAGAACGTTTGTCAATGGATCCCCAGCCCTTGGATCTATAAACATTAACCCCACTTATATCACTTATGAAGGACCACTCAGTGACACAATCGTAGCCCTCCCCAAAGAAGAAGTCACACTTACCGCCGATGCTATAGACGGCTTCTCTTTTAGTCATTGGAGTACCGCGTATGCATCTCCTATAGCATTCGACACTACCGGTAAAGCAGTCACCCTTTCAACTGACTCATCAATATCAGTTACGGCACACTTTAAGAGAACCACACCTCATGTCATTACAGATAGTGCACAGACCTATAACTATACAAATGACGCATCAGACCAAAACTGGGACGATGGATGTTATTTTATCTATCGAGCCCCTACCACTGGAGAGTACGAATTGCTCCTTAATAATTACGGGAAAAACTCTTCTAAATACCTCTACCACTACACAGATACAACCTATACAACAACAGCATCATCGTACACTCGAAGAACCAGCCTCATTATAAAATCATTAACCGCCACTACCAAAGATCAAGCTTTCTATTTTAAAGTTAAGCCATCTTCTGGTGATACCGCACTCAACTTTGAAATTCAGGCCCTCAGAAAACTTACTATCGCACTCACTACCGACACCACAAAAGCTACAGGAACGGTACAAAACATTACTGTAAGTCATAGTCAAGGGGACACCATCCCCATTCATGCTTATCCCAGTAAAGGACATGGATTTGATAAGTGGATTGTCATTTCTGGCAACCCAACTGTGATAGATTCAACCGACCCAAATACAGAGATCATTTTGGGTGATCAACACATCACCCTAAAGGCAACCTTCAAACTCGACTCCATAAACACTGCTCACGAAAAACCCCAAGAGTATCAATACTACAATGACTCTAAAAAGAATCTTTACACTCAGGAGGGGATCTGGTTTAAATATCAAGTACAGATCCCCGGACCGCAACTCATATCTATCACCAGTAATGACGACACCTATAACCGCTTCGTATATTACGGACTCGACTCCACCTTTTCGCTCCCCGACAGTGTAGAAATTAAGCAAGATGGAAGCTTCTATCATTCTTTCAGTGGAGTTAAAGGCGAGATACACTATTTTAGACTCACCACGAACGCGTCAAGCTATCGTGACACCTTTATCCTAAAGGCACAAAAATCATCAGCAATTACGACTACAGCTACAGCAGGTGGCTCACTGCAATACAAACCAACCATAGAGGATGATGCAGCACTCAAACCTGAAGATGAGTTTTTCTTAACAACACCTCTCTCATTTGTTGCAACACCCGAAACCGGTTATCAGTTTTCTCACTGGGAAGTAACGGGTCTCGGTTCTATCGGCGATCAATACTCTACCGCTACCATTATTATACCCATCACTGATATAAACGTTACTGCTCATTTCAAAGAGACGGACAAATTTACCATCACAACCAAACCATTGCGCTATAACTACACCGACCACGCTGCGGCTGGTGACCCTCGCAATGGAGTCTGGTTCACCTTTACCGCGCCTCATACGGCAAAATACATCGTGACAATAGACGACCCCTCAGAAGAGATGCTGTCAGACAAGATTTTCTATCACTACTCAGATTCAACCTTCACCTCTTATATCGGTAAAGAATCCGGCATTAAAGATGAAGACCACACCTTTGAAGCACTCGCAGGAGAGACCTATTACTTTATGGCAACGGTCAAAAAAGCCGAAGAGTACAACAAAGATTTTATCATTTTTATCAAAGGACGCTATAGTGCTTTTACCCTCTATTCTACAAGTTTTGAACCAGAGTATACTCCTATAGGTGCTAGTAAGCCTCTTAATTTTAGGGCCACAGGATCTTGGGAAATGGGCCCCGCCTCTCTTGATGCAGGGCCTGACGAAACCTTTGATGGCGTTCAACTTGCTGGTACAACAATTAATGGGCCTTATGGTAATACTGTCAGCGATTCTCTAAGAGTAGACTTCCTTATCTTACCAGAGTTCGACGATATCGAACTCTCTTTTGCACACTGGTTTGAAGCAGAAGAAAATCGCGATATTGGGAGAGTTATGGTAAAAGAAAATAGTGCCACCGAATGGGAAAAAGTCTCTTCTTCTAATAGTTCAAAAACAAAATGGAACATACGCACCATAGACCTGGGCGACTATGCAGGCGATACTATCTCACTTCTTTTTGTTTTTGACTCTGACGACATTCTCACTTTTGATGGATGGTATATTGACGACATAGCTATTGCCCTCATGATGGATGATACTATTGGCCCCCTAGGCGAAAGCTCTATTGACCCCACTACTATCCCGATCATTCCAGGAGGCCCTAATGACCCTTCAGTTATCTCAGGCGAGGCAGGAACCGGTAATCCGGGTGACACAGAGACACCGACAGGCCCTGCAGCAATTCCTCCACGCGGTTCAGGTGGCTTCCACCCCGACCCCAACGGAGGCGAATGGGTTACCATTGGCCTTGATACTGTTGCCCACATCGACACAACAAGAGGCGACACATTACCACTTAATAAAGAAGGCCTACCATCAATTCAAGCAATAAAAGATAGTATTGCAGTACTTGATAGTATCGCACCTATCACCCCACATTTTTCAAGTCGGTTTTCTTCACTCTCTATTATTCCCCACGGTACCAGTACAATAGGCGTACCAATACATGCACGCCTCATTACACTCTATTCTCTTGATGGGTCTGTGGTATATCATTCTCCAATCAATGGAGCCCAAGAGAGCATTTTCGAAATTCCGATGAGTGTTCGCACCGGCTCAATACTGTTCATGGAAATTGAAGAATAACGGTTTAAGTAACAAAAATCAACCACTACACAGAAACTAATCTCTGTAGTGGTTGATCATCTCTTCACTATAATTGGAAGAGAATAATACTATATAAATTCTTTTTAATAGAAGCGCGGTGTGTCATCACCGGTCAGTATATGATAACCGAGTGTAACCGCTTTTGTAATCCTTGACTCTTGATCCCCTTTACGAAACGGCATCTCTTCTTGGCACACAGAAAGTACAATACAATCTGAGTCATCACAATCGACACGACCATCTAAATCAGTATCAATACCATCCATACACAAAGCAGCTGAACTCTCCTGACGAAAGTCAACATCTGATTTCATACCGGTGCCCATACTGATTAATACCGTAATAAGCAGTCCGGCAATAGCAATTACAGCCGTATAGCATTTCATGTTTCTTCTTCACTCGTTGTGCGAGAATAGGGGTGATACTACCCGTGATTTGAGACAAAGATACATTCCTCTCAGACCTCAAACCAGTCGTAATCCCATAAAGGCCAACACTTTACACAAACTTAACAGTGTAAATTATTAATTTTCTCTGCGCTCAATTTTATCACTTTACATTGCACTTACTATCACATCCAGAGCATTCCCTATCCCACTCTATAAATCTTAAGCAACCCACAGCCCCTCCAATTCCAATAAACCCGTAAACTCGAGAGTATACCACAAAACATCTACACTTCTCAATATCTACTTATTATCAATATCGATAGAACGGGTAATCACATTTTTACCAAATGCGACTTATCACTTTTTTACAGTGTAAATTTTTATTACATTGCGATCAAAGCTGAATAATAAGGCAGGACTCCATGAATAGATATCTTGGTATCAGTATAGTGTTTATCATCCTTTTCCTCGTGGTTAAGGCTCAGTTTATGGACGACCCTCAGCCAGCCCACTTTGATAACAAACCCAACAAAACACATCTCTATGTCACAAGCGATTCGTTAGCCGCACACTTAGGAACAGATCCTAATAGTGGCACCATAGATCACTATCTCAGTTACCGTGATCGAATTAAAATTCACGAACGGAAAAATGACTGGGTCCGCTTTACTCATTACTTTGAGGGTAAAAAACTTGGACTAAATGGCGATGCTGCCTTTTGGATCAATGAAGCATTTCTCAGCAGAGTACAACCTCCCGCTAAAGAGAGCCCAACGATTGATAGTGTTGATGTAGTAGAGTAACTACTCAAGAGCATCGCTATAAACCCATTACAAATACAGATTTGAATCAAATACCCAAGACCCCGCATCATTTAAAAAAAGACAGTATCGTCGGAGTAACTATTTTTTACGTTATTACTAAAAAGGTACACGATGGATATTCGATACGGGATAATTGCAGCGCTCTTTGGTGCGTTTGGAGTGGTGATAGGGGCATTTGGTGCTCATGGACTTAAAAACATATTAAACCACCACCAGACCCTCGAAACATTCCAAACGGGGGTGCAGTACCAATTTTACCACACCTTTGCCCTCTTTACTATTGCCCTCTGCATAAAGCTTTACCCCCACCCAATGCTCAATTGGGCAGCCATCTCAATGATCGCTGGTATCATCCTCTTTTCAGGATCTCTCTATATTCTCAGCCTTACGGGCATTAAGGTTTGGGGAGCCGTTACTCCCTTTGGTGGACTCTTATTAATTATAGGATGGGCTCTTCTTGGACTATCTCTTTTCAAGCAACACCAATAACAATCAATGATCATGACAAAATACAATACATAAAAAAGCAGCCTAGAGTTCTACTCTAGGCTGCTTTTTTTAGATTTATTCAGTACTACTCTATAGCTATTATGGTACCGTTGTACTTGATGAGCTTAAAAGTGGCTCAGCAGCATCATAAAATGCTTGCGCCTCGACAAGACCCTCTTCAACAGTTTCGATGAAAGTACATCCATTTTTATCAGTATCACGACATTCACTACCACCAAACTTTTCATAGCGAACTCTCCATGGGTCTATAGTATAGTCCGATACACCATTTATAACATTCGTTCCATCTTCATCTGTCGTTCTGTAAAACATGATGTATTGTCCAACATCTTTTAAGAGGTACGTAATTTGATGAAGCTTCTTCTCTGCATCAAAGAGATAGAGAATTTGTTTGTACATTTCATACGGGCTTTTCGTAGCCTGTCCATCAATTTGAATCTGATAAGGAAACATTCCAGCTACACCATCAAGAAAGTAACTGACAAACCCCATAGGTGGGCGCGTGTTACTTACCATAAGATTGAATCTACGCTCATGAGTCGCATTTACGGTGGTTTCTTTGCCATCCGCATCTTTTACAGTATATGTCCTAATTACATCTTTATCCATTTTAATACTACGAGCACCTTCAATAATAATACCACCAATATTGAGAACACCATTTTCGATTACCAAAGTAGAATCACCAAGAGCATTTTCATGAGACTCAGGAATGCTACTCGAAAGTGATTCGTCACTCGAATCGTTATCTGATGAAGACTCATTCAATGATGATGAGCTTTCTCCTTTTGAGCTGCTTGACTCTAAAACAGAGCTCGTATCATCTTCACTACTTTCAATTGTATCTGATGATTCTTCCTCTTTATTCTCTTCAGAAGAGTCAGTATCGATAGGATCGCCACCAACATCTGAACTTTCATCAATAGCTCCATCTGAGCTTTCAACGGTATCTCCACCATTTTGGCTATTGTTCTCATTATCACTTGATAGTTCAGTCTCCGAACTACTTTCATTTTCTGAAATATCAGGTGATGTTTGTGCATCATCTGAACAATTAAAGAGTGCTACAGCTGCAGCAATAAAACATGCGTGTTTAAAAAATTTCATAATTCCCCCCAGAATTATATGAGAAGCTCAGCACCAGTATTAGTGATAGTCTTCACTATAGAGCCCTCTGAATGTATATGTGCACCTTAAATCTATTAACGAAGGAGAAAATCCGCATAGAATCCCTCTATCCAGCTACCTGTTTTAGCGATATCTGTTCACTAACTGTTCTTCTACACGCAATAACAACCTCTATGCCCGTTTTTGTACTTTTGAGCACTCTCCACAATGGTCCCTACTATTCTCATTTTTTTACTCTTAATCATTGCATCCACATTTTTTGAATGATACACTGGTTACACAAATATGTTTTACACCTACAAAGGAATACCATGAGTTTAATTGAGTACAATGAATTTTGGAACCAAGTACAAAACCTCCTCAAAACGATTAAATGCGAAAACACCCCACTTGATTACCAGCTCTATGCTGTTGAAGAAGATGATGAACTCAATACTGTAGTTCTATCTCATTACGAAGAGAAGCTCGATCTCCTCAAATTCGATATGGTTGATACACTCCCTATCAATATTGCCTATCACAGACTCATGACCCTTTCACATTCGATTAAATCATTTTTTAAAGTCGCCTGCTAGCCACGTATCTTTAAGATACATGCGATTATACCCTGCCCCCCATTAAATCCATTTTTGGGGGGCTCATTCACATAAACTATTGTGAATAGCAATAAAAATGGAATATATTAAATAGGCTATTATACCACTCTGCTCGAATTGAGGCCTAATGTATATTCTATTTATTGTATCAATGACTGCTCTCTGTTGTATCTGTTGCTCTGATTATGATGGCTCTGCTCTTTCCAATTCAATACATCCATCCTCTCAAGAACAGACTTTTGAGCCTCCAAAACCTCAATAACATATTCTGATTCAATTCCTAATGTACATCACTCTTTGCTAAGAGTACTGCAACCTCTTTTACAATAGCAATATCTGCTGCAGCCCACTCTACACACCATAATTCAGCATGAGACAACCACCGAAGCTCTTCGTGTTCATGGAGAATAATTTTGACAATTGTCGATTGTGTAACGGCACAAATAAACGGGCAGAGCAGTATGTGAGGTCCATCAGTATAATGCCATTTAACCGGTGATAGAGCACGCTCAACGAGGACATCGATTCCCAGTTCCTCGGCAATCTCTCGTTCAACGGATGCGGCATGGTTTTCACCCTGCTCAACTTTCCCCCCAGGAAACTCCCAAAAACCCGCCATTTTCATAGCAGTTCCACGTTTAACAGCCAAAAGCTTCCCATTATCGATTATTACTGCACAGGTAACGGTAATCACATAATCCTCATACTTGCTACAAGACCCTTTAGAATCATTGCACTCATAAAAAAATAGTACTATAATAAAATGACTATGGCTATTAAAGAAGTTACCCTCGAAGAGTTAGAAAAAACTCTCACTTGTAGTATCGACGAAGATGGATATGTTGCATCAGTAACAGTCGTTAAAGAGCTCACCCTCAGAGAAGTCACTCAAGAGTCACTCAAAAAATACCTCAATGAACACGATGTCTGTGTCGGGATTTTACCCTTTGGCTTAAAACGTATTATCAATGGTATAAAAAAGAGTACCATCGGTGTCCCTACAGTTATCGCCCGGGGAACGCCTAAAGAAGAGAGTATCGAAGGGATATACGCCTCACCTTTTGTTGATAGTGATAAAAACAATGCTCCCATTGAAGGCATACGTAAAGTACGCGCAGGTCAAGTAGTCCTCACCTATAAACCTGCTGTACGCGGCAAACCTGGCATACGTATCTCTGGTGAAATGGACCCCGTAACACCGTTTCCTCTGCATGATAAACCCATACCTGCCTCAAATATTCAAGTAATAGAAGAGAACGACACCACATCATTTATCTCTATGCAACATGGGCATGTAGCTATTAACCGAAATAGCTGGTCTATTGAGACAACTTATACTCATGTAGGCCCCTTTACTTCTGACTCAGCCCCCATTAACTTCCCTGGGGATATCGTTATACGCGGCGATATAGAAGGGGGAACCGACCTGAATGTTAAAGGAAACCTAACCGTGGTAGGCTCAATTAACCGTGGTGCAATGATACACACCGATGGAGTCTTGACAGTACAAAAAGAGATAGGATGTGGAGATTCAGGACACTGCAGTGCAGACGTTACGATTATTGCTAAAAGCTGTACCGGGAGTACCATTAGTTCAAAAGGCGATATTGTCATTCAAAGTATGGTAATGAATAGTACCATTCACTGTGGCGGAACGTTTGCCACTCCCAAAGGGGTCATTATGGATAGCACCATCCACACCCTTAAAGGCTGTACCATTCATAGTATTGGCGTTCCCGAAAAAGAGACCCAAAACTGTATCACCGCGGGAGTATTTACCGACCCCCTCGACCAAGAAGAGACTCGGGCCCCCGATGCACTCATTACCATAACTCACGACATCTACAACACAACCACCCTTATAAACGGCGCAAAACAGCTCGTTTTTAGTGAACTTACCCACGGACCAACACGGGTGAAGTTTTTTGAAATTGATTAGCAAACAACTCTCACTCACTCATGAATAAGAAACCTCTCCCAAAAGGTTCTTTACTATCTTTTCCCCGATATAATTCGTTTCTTGGATACTATGGCAGATTGGCAGATTGGACAGCGTTGGTTAAGTGTAGCAGAGCCCGAACTCGGACTCGGAGCCGTAATTGAATTAGCAGGTAAAACAGTAAAACTTGAGTTCCCTGCAGTTAATGAAATCAGAATGTATGTTCAAGAGAATGCTCCACTCCGCCGCTATGCACTATCGGTTGGCGATACCATACAAAGCCTTGGTGGACTCACTGAAATTGTCACAGAAATTAAAGAGCAAAACGGCCTTCGTTTCTTTTTTTGTGATGAACAGATGATACCCGAAACTGAGATCGCCTATTCAGCAACCATTCCAAAAGATGAACTCCTTGATAAAATTCTCCATCTTGAATTTGATTCTAACGACGCCTATGAACTCCGCACAAAAGCACATGAAATTAACCGGGAAATTATTGGGTCTCGTACTCGTGGGCTCATCGGCCCCAAAGTAAGCCTGATTCCCCACCAGTTTTATATTGCAGACTCATCAGTGACCAAAAACCGCCTTCCTCGAAAACTCCTGGCTGACGAAGTAGGACTTGGAAAAACGATTGAAGCCGGCCTTATTTACCACCAGCTCAAACTCACGAATCGGGTAACAAAAACATTAATTCTGACGCCTCCATCTCTTAAACACCAATGGATGGTTGAGCTCTACAGGCGTTTTAATCAGATGTTTACCATTATTAATGAAGAAGCAGTTGAAGCACTCTGTGGCCCTGATGAAGACACCAACCCATTTGAAAGTGCTCAAGAAATTTTATGTGACATCGACTACCTCATTGAGACTCCCGATGTCATGGAGGACCTCCTCAATACAAAGTTTGATCTTCTTATTGTCGATGAAGCACACCATTACGAACTCGATTCACCCGATACTGCAGCTCAATATGCGCTCTTAAAAGCCCTGTGTGATCGCACTCCTGGTGTACTGCTCCTTACGGCAACTCCCGAGCAACTCAATCCTGTTTCTCACTTTAATCGACTCCAACTCCTCGACCCTCTCAAATACAAAACCTTTGATGAATGGCAAGAGAACCGAAACCACTATGCTGAGCTTGCACACACCCTTGAAGGACTCTTACAGAGTCATATTGATGGTCACACTATCACCTGGGCTGATCTCTTAGAAGCCTTCCCCGATGACAAGCGTATCAATGCCCTTGCCGAGAGTACCGAACACAATTTTAGACCTCAAGATGTCATTCGTCACCTCATCGACACTATGGGTACCGGTGAAGTTATGGTGCGTAATACTCGTGCAGCGATTGGTGGTTTTCCCGGTCGTGCTGTCCATGGATACTCACTTGATCTTTCTACCGAATACCGTAACGCTGTTGCAAAGTATCAAGCCGTTGATACCTCACTCAACTTTGCCATCAACAACTTTATGGCCCTCGACAGTGATGACTTTAAAAAGGGCACCAACCCACTCCCTAAAAAAACAACGCTGAGTCAGCTCTGGCTAAAAGATGAACGGGTAGTATGGCTTGCTCAATTTCTTGAGACAAACCGAGACAAAAAAATCCTCTGTATCTGTGCCCACAAGCAAACCGTTCTTGCCCTCAAAGAAGCCCTCGACAGAACCTATAAAACCAAAATCGCACTCTTTTACGAAGAGATGTCTTTGGTAGCTCGTGATCGCGCTGCAGCTTGGTTCGCCGAAGATGAGGGAGCGCAGCTTCTGATCGCTTCAGAGATTGGCAGTGAAGGACGTAACTTTCAATTTTCACACGACCTCGTACTTTTTGATCTCATGCCTGAACCCGGTGTTATTGATCAACGTATTGGAAGACTCGATCGAATCGGTCAAACAGAAACCATCAACATTCATGTCCCTTATGTTGCAGGAACCGCTCTTGAAGCTCTTTTTACCTGGCACCACAGCGGTCTTAATTCACTGAATTACCCTATTCTTGGTGGTGACGCCCTCTACCACACCTTTTTTGATCAACTCCATCACTTTTTGACCAACGGAGTCAATGACTCATTCTCCACTTTTATTGAATCAGTACAGAAAGAGACCGCGTCAGTCAGGCAGACTCTCGAAGAAGGACGTGATAAACTCCTTGAGCTCAATTCTTTTGACAAAGAGTATACCGAGGCACTCCTTGACTCAATTAAAGAACAAGACGAGAGTGGCAACACTCAAGAATTTGCTTTTGACGTCCTTTCGCACTTTGGACTCGACATTGAAAAAGCCCCCCACCCATATTCATGGGTCTTTTTACCCAATGCACAGATGAAAATTGATTCCTTCCCCGGCATCCCCGAAGAAGGACTTACGGTTACCACAAGCCGGGACCAGGCACTCGTCCGTGATGACCTCGCCTATCTCAGTACCGACCACCCGGTAACTCTTGCTGCCCTCGACATGACCCTGGGCACTACTGCTGGCCAAGCAGCATTTGTTACTTGGAAACAATCACCCAAAAGTGGACTCTACTTTGAGTTTTCTTTTACATGGCACGTATCGTCCAGTCCAGAATGGGGTGTACAGCATCTTCTGGTGCCTCAAAACTATCACATGATTTTTGATGTAACCGGTAAGGAGTTCCCTGCCCTTAACTTTGCTGAGCAACTTATTAACGATGGACAGCCTGCCCTCCTTGAACCGTATATTGAACTTATCGATTCACTGGTACCCAACTTAAAAAACCACGCGTATACCTTGTTACAAGAGCGAGTGGAGATACAAAAGGTAGCCATGACCGAAGAGGTTGCCAAAAGCTTTAGTAGTGATCTCGAACGAGTACAATTCTTTTGTGAGGGAAGCGCTGTTAAAAAAGAGATCTCCCTTATTAAAAATAAGATTGCGACACTCAGCCAAGCGATTAGCTCGACCGATATTCAATTAGATGGTATTCGAATTGTGCTTGCAGAGTAAGGAGTCTCTCTAAAGAGTTACTCTACTTCTCTGCCGGTATTGCAATGCGGAGGCGGTTTGAAAACCATCGCATTCGAGAAAAGAAGGTGATATACTCAATGATCACCATAATATTGAGTGCGAAAGCAAGTAACGCCTGAAGCCCATAGAGTTGTTTGGAGGTTTCATGGTGCTCTTCAATCTCATACGCATCAAGTACGAGATAGGGTGAATCAATATCAGTTACTAAATAACGACCAAGTATCGTTTTTTTGGCAAAGACGCGTACAGCATCATGCAAATTTAGTGCAAGTTCAAACTCTTGGGCATTTGAAGGGTCAAGTATGAGATCGAAGACAAGCTCATTGCTAAAACTAAAATAGTACCGATTAGTAATTTGCTTTTTAATTGTGGTAAGGTGTCCATACACCATGATTGTAGGAGAATTTTCAGCACTGTCGATAATAAAGTAATTAAGCCCCGCATAGCTTAAGAGGATTGTTACGGTTAAAATCAATAACAAACATCCAATGCGGTTTATTACTTTTCTAAAGGCTCTGCGGAGAATGAATACGTCTGAATGTGCCATTAAATACTATCGCGTCCGGTTATAAGCTTCTTGATATAATATCGTATAGGATTACGATATTTCTCTTTTTTCCACGGTCTACTACTATGCGGACGGTGGTATACTCTTTGGTTTAGTAGTATATAATTTTTATAGCCAAAACTCCGTGATTTTTTCGATAATTCAACATCAAACCATGATTTTTTTGGACTGAGTTCATTTATTGAAAGATCTAACAAAAAAGAATCTGTTATGAGAGTACAGCAAAATGATACTCTTTTATGCGTTTCCACAACGCTTCCCTTTTGTCTTGCTACATACCCATACGGATAACAGATCGTATCTTGGTCATCAACGGTCACCGCTCCAATCATCCCTGGGTTATCTAATGTCAGTGCATAATTATAGAGATCCTCTATTGTCGATTTTCCAATGCGCACATCTGATTCGATAAAGAGAATCGCTCTCCCCTTTCGCCTCTTTTCAAGCTCTTGTAAAAGGTGCCACTGATTGGGTGATGCGCCCGCTCCAATCTCTTTTGCTGTCAGTAAAGAAAGAGAGTAGGTACTTGCTGCATGTTTAAGCCATTCACTCGTCTCTCTCTCTGAATGATCATCAAATATGAGATATTCAATAGCACCTTTATAAGCAACCACTGTTTCAATAGTATCACGCGCTGTATCCAGGGAATCTTTGACGGGGGTGACAATCAATATTGGCAACAATTGTACTCACTCATGCTTATAATAAGCAATTTAGACAGGAATTCATACACCATTTATAGTATACTTTACACAGAGCGACAACTAAAAATGGGACCATGTCAGAGTTTAGGCAAAACGTTACAACAGGAGAGTGGGTAATTATTTCCAAGGAGCGTGCGGCACGCCCAGAAGATTTTAAATGCTCCCTCTCGACAGAGCGCGACTCCCTTTCAGGTTATGATGCTGATTGCCCTTTTTGCAAAGGCAATGAACACAAAGCAACGGAAAAAACTCATCAAATTGGTGATGACCACAACTGGACTATTCGAGTGTTTCCCAATAAATTTGCCGCACTCAACACCCAGGCCGACCCCAAAAGAGTGAGCAATGGAATGCACCTCAAAGCTGGTGGCTATGGTATTTCAGAGGTGATTGTCGAATCCCCCCTACACAATGCTAATCCAGCTCTCATGTCAGCGTGCCATATTAAAGACATCCTCTCTGCCTATAAAGAGCGCTACACAACCATTGCCTCTGACTCAAACATTTCAATGGTCAGTATTTTTAGAAACCATGGGCCTACTGCAGGAGCCTCACTCAACCACCCCCATTCACAAATTATCGGGAGCATGGTTTCGACAACAGCCATTAATGAACAGATAAACTATGCACGACGTGCATCAAATACTTGGGGTACTTGTGTCTACTGCGATCTCATCACTTTTGAGCTCGAAGAAAAAGAGCGCATTATTGCCGAATCTGACTATTTTATAGCTATTTCTCCCTATGCTTCACGCTCACCATTTGAGACGCGCATCTACCCTAAAAGACATCAATCGCAATATAACGAAATTTCGAGTGAAGAGATTGTAGATTTGGCTGCAGTTCTAAAATCAGTCCTTGGCAAGCTTTACGTTTGTCTTGACAATCCAGATTATAATTATATAATCAGATCTATGACGACAAAAGATGGGGGTGTCCCCTACTATCATTGGTATGTGGTGATAATTCCAAAAATATCAACAGTCGCTGGATTTGAAATTGGCAGTGGTATTTATATCAATACAGCCGTACCGGAAATGTGCGCACAGGCACTCCGCGAGGCAAATGAACCGGAGGTAACCTGTGGAGAATAGAAGACTCAAACGGAAACATCTCATTTACTATTTGCGAATATTTTTTGCGCACAACCGTGAACTCGTCGGCCATCTTGTGGATATTACGACCGAAGGTATCATGGTCATTAGTGAAGAGCCCATAGAAAATAACACGGTCTATGAATTTGTTATGGATCTCCCCGAAGAGATTGCAGGCAAAAAAGAGATGCATTTTAAAGCCAAATGTGTTTGGGCAACGAATGCATCAAATCCTGATTTCTACGACTCAGGCTATACCTTGGTTGATGCAAGTGAAGAGAATCTTCTCATCATTAAAACTCTTGTTCAAATTTTTGGTTTTGGTTCCGAAAAAGAGGGGTAATACAAAGCCCTCTCTGTGTATCCTCGAAATATGATTGTATCTTAAGGAACACCACATTCACTGTATAACAGAGCGCATTCTAATGCCTTATCGTGTCATTCCCTTTTTTAACACCGCCCCCTTACTTTTGTATTGTCTCCTTATGGCATGTTCTACCTCTCAAGAAATTGTGGTTGATCGGCATCCTAATGGAGTTAAAAAAAAGGTCACGATTCTCGAAGGCACCACTATCACCACCATAAAAACCTTTCACTTTAATGCCCTCCGTGCGACTGAGATAGAGGTGATTAATGGCACCCCTCATGGACGTTTCCAATCCTGGAGATCTGACGGTGTACTTGATCAAACGGGAGAGTATACCAGTGGTAAAAAAGAAGGGCTCTGGATTAAATGGTATGGGAAAAACCGTCCATTACAGAAAGCCCACTATGTAGATGGGGTTAAAAAAGGCCCCTTCAACAAGTACTACCCCTCAGGGGCTCTTTGGATAACGGGCACTTACAAAAATAATCTCCCTCTAGGAGTCCACACCACCTACTACAAAAGTGGCTCAGTAAAAAGCACCAATGGATGTTATGAACCTTCGAGCCAAACCTACACTGCATACTTTGAGAGTGGAGCCATACAAGAAAACTACCTCTGTAATGACTCACTTAAAAACGACCTCTATCGAGTTTATTACAGCAATGGGCACACTCGTATTTCTGGATTTTACAAAAATGGAAAACCCGAGGCAATCTGGTCATACTACACGGCAACAGGATACATTACTGCTATAGAGAGTTATTACAACAACAAAAAGCATGGGCTTTTTACCCGCTTTTCGCCAACAGGCGACACCCTTGCCCGGACCTTTTTCCACAAGGGGGCGGGAACCCTTAACACACAATGCCCTCATAACCTCACCCAAGCGTGTAGTGACTCCACTTGGATCGATGGCACACTCCACGGAATGATTTCGCACACCGACACAGCCCACCAGGTTCGCTATGTTGAACAGTGGAAAAATGGCGTTAAACTGAATGAGAAAAAATATCGTAACGGCACCCTCGTTTTAGAAGGGGGATACCTGAATGATAAACGCGAAGGACCTTGGAGGCTTTTCTATCAAAGTGGAGCCATTAAAGAACGGCTTAATTTTAAAGAAGACGACTATTTTGGATTGCAGAAATTGTATGACTCAACAGGTACCCTTACCATGAAACGTCACCACTATGGTAAAGGGAAAAAGGTTGTGGTAGAGATTGTCAAGTAAATACTACTCCTCAACCCACGCTTTATAGTCATTAAAAGCCTGTTTGACCACTGCATTGAGGTCGGTAAACTGTTTCGAGAATGGCGGATACTTACCACCTGGAATGCCAAGCATATCATGCAGCACCATCACCTGACCATCACACAATTTGCCGGCACCACATCCAATTGTGGGAATAGTAAGTTTTTCACTAATAAGACCACCGAGTGCATCGGGAATGTGTTCAAGAACAATTGCAATAGCACCCAGCTCTTGTAATTGCAGGGCATCGCTCATCATTTGTTCTGCTTCACCATCACTCTTGCCCACTTGCTTCAGACTTGTTGCTGTTTGAGGGGTGAGCCCTAAATGACCCACCACATCGATACCTTTTTCAGCAAGGGCTTTAATCTGCTCAAATTTAGTGCCTTCAATTTTTACCGAATGCGCCCCTGCTGCCACAAGCCTCTTCCCGTTCTCAAGCGCCAACTCAACTGAACTATCTGACTGGTAGGGCATATCACTGATTATATGAGTATTACGAGCACCACGAGCAACCGCTGCTGTAGAGAGAATCATCTCCTCCATACCAATATCACGCGTTGAACCATGCCCCCACACTACATTTGCTACGGAGTCACCCACCAAAATTGCATCAATCTGCACCTCTTCGAGCAACCGCGCAAAATTAACATCATAAGCCGTCAGTACAGAAATCTTCTGCCCATTCTTCTTTTGATGAATAAAATCAATTGGCTTCAACATACACACCTCCATTTAACCCCCAAAAAAATAGAAAATTCCCCCCAAAAGCAACGCAGCAACGTCCGCAAAGCGAACAAGCAAAAAGAAAAGCAATGTTTGCCCACGGCAAACAAGCAAAAAAAGCAACGCTTGCCGTAGGCAAGCAAGCAATTTCAAGTAATGTTTGTCAAAGGCAAACGAACGAGTAACGCAGCAACGTTCGCAAAGCGAACGAGCAGATAAACAATCCAATTAATCAGCGTATAAATGCTCAGATATGAGGCATTTTTTGCGACAGCGTACGCGAGTACGCCGAGTGAAAAATAACGAAGTAGATGAGCGTTTATACGCTGATTAAATTCCGAGAGAATTTAGGGTGTCGACAATCGACGTAAGTGTCGCGGCAATTTTGGGGTGACTTTCCTCGAAGTTATGCACGGCCTGTTCTACACTTGCCCCAATAGAGTCATTCTCTGCTTCAGCAGGGTCAAGATGTTTTTGAATATCACCAACCAACACCTCAAGTTGCTCTTTTGATGAGGAATCAAGCTCAGACTGACTGTCAAGTTCAGTGTTAAGGTCTTGGAGTAGTTCTTTCAAACGATCGGCAGGCATAGAGTCCTCAAAGGTAAGTGATATAGATCTATTATACATCATATAGCTCAGAGTGGCAAGTTAAAATGCGCGCACAGTTTTAAGATATTCATAGGACTTCACATGATGCATACTCTCACTATGCAGTGAAAGAAAGGTAAAAAGGAGCTCTTCGAGCCTCGGGAGATAACGAACGAGTTCCTTGGGGTAGCCACCTTGTCTCTTGTTTGACCCAATGTGACAGATCGCTCTTGCCAACGCCTTTGACTTCTCTGTCGACTGTTCAGCACAGGCACTGCACACACACCCACCCCGCTCAATAGAGAAATGTGCCGGTTCACTGAGGAGGTGCATACATTCAATACAGTTCTCAGTATTGATCTCGAATCCATAGATACGAGAGACATGTACTAAGTATCGACACAGTATTAAATATGAACGTTCAACGGTGAGTTCGACTTGCTCGGTCAAAAAATCTAGGCCTCGACTGAGTAACTCAAAGAGTTCTCCTGCGCCCAATGTTCCGTGATTACATTGCAAGACTATCTCCATCATCACCTGAGCCACCGCCGAAGAAATCATCTTTTCTGACAGTGTACTGCGCTGGGTAATGACGGCACTCTCTTTAAGAGTATGAAGATCTCTAGAGTCACTGTAATAAACCTCTAAATTAAGAGTATTACAAAAGGAGAAGTGCACACCGGTAACACTTTTTTTTCGTTTTGCTCCTTTCGCCACAACCGAAAGAACTCCATACTCGGCCGTTAACACGCGCGCGATAATTGAAGTCTCACGATAAGGAATCCGGTGCAATACCAGTGCAGCTATTTTTTGAAGCGCCATTATCCCTTTGGTGGCGGTGATTTTTGGTCCATCGCCTGTAGATAATTATAGGCACGCGAGCCAAGTGCTCCCGATTTACCATCCCGATCGACAATTTTCTGATACATCTTACGAGCGCGACCTGGGTCGCCACTGCGCTCATAAATCTGCCCAATATCAAAAAGCGCAGTCAAAGCCCACATACCACTAGCAGCATAGAGATAATTCACTTTATAGTACTCTTTAACTGCCTCTTCAACACTTCCAAGGCGGTCAAGAGTTTTCGCATACCAGTAGTGAGACTCTGCTATACGTTCCGACTCTGGGTTATCAAGTGCTCTCTTAAAAAGATCACGAGCTTTTACAAACTCCCGTGCGTTAAACCAACAAAAGCCGGCACTGACATAGAGTGCAGCATTATCAGCCTGTTTTTTAAAGTCCTTCATGAGAAGATCATACAGTTGCGCCGCTTGAGCCCATTGATTACTCTTCTCGTGTGCAATAGCGGCATTATAAGCTGCGCGATAGCGTGTTGCCTCAGAAACCCCACCACTCTTTAATACTCTTCGATAGAGATCTGATGCTCTAAGAAAGTTTTTCTGCTGATAATAACAGGTTGCCATTTTAAAGACAACATCAGACTTGCTTTGCCCCTCAGGGTAGTCAGTTACATACCCTTTAAATATATTGAGTGCCTTATTGAAATTTCCCTTCTTAAAAGCAAGTATGCCAAGGTAGTAGATCCCTTCACCAGCCCAAGTGGTCTCATCAAATTTTTCTGAAAGGTATTCAAACCTCTTCTGTGCTTTTTGAGCGTCATGACGATCCATAAATGCACGTCCCGTATAGTAGATAATGCGAGCATGCCCTTCAGGGTCATTATCAAAACGATCTTTATATACTTTATATGTATTATGATAGTGCTCTTTCTTACCAAGCATCGCAAAGCAAGCTACTTGCCCCCCCATCGCTTGGGCGCTATCACGACTATTTTCTGCCGCAGCCAGTGCTTTCCCATAATACCCTTCCGCATCTTTAAATCTATCGATCAATAGAGTCATCTCTGCAATATGAAAATAGAGATAGTCTTTTGATCCTTTTGGCGATGCTGCAATTGCCGCCAGAAGAGTCTCTACTGCAGCCTCTTTCTCTCCTGCAAATTTAAGAAGCTTCCCTTGTGCCTCAAGGGCATCAGCGATACGTGGATGCGTAGATAGCTGTGTTACAAATTGACTATAAATATCCGCGGCCTTCTTCCACTGATGTTCTTTTTCATGAAGGGTCGCAAGGGATTGATACGCATTATATATTGAATCACTATAAGTAAATCGTTCAATATACCCATTGTACGCTTTTTTTGCCGAGAGAAACTCCCCTTGCGCTTCATAGGCTCGCGCAATCTGTAGCTGCGACTGTTCTGCAGATGTCGTAGAGAAAAACCGATACTGCACCTGCTTAAATTGACGAATCGATTCACTATACTTTTTCTTTTTCATAAAGACAAGACCACGATAATAGAGCGCAGCTGACTCTATCTCTTTCGGGAGGTTCTTTTCTTGCAACAGTAATTTCAAAGTCGGCTCAGCCTTAGGAAAGGAATTGGTAAGATAGTATGCTTTTGAAACCCCAAGGAGCGCGGCTACTCTTAGTGCACCCTCACGATCCTCATTTAATATACGTTGAAAATACTCAACAGCTTTAAGAGCAATAGCACCGCCAAATGATTCTGCCTGTTTTAAGTATGAATTACCCATTGCATAGAGCACATTGGGGATATAATTACTTTGATGATATCGGCTCACAAAATTTTGATACGCAGAGAGGTTAAACACTTCCATCTCTAACAAATGATAGGCTGCGTCATCGGCATAACTACTGTTAGGAAATTCATTTTGAAGCGTTTCATAGGCCGTTCGCCCTTGATGTACTAGGTCAGGCACCACACTCGTTCTATTTTCATACCGGGCACGTTCTATGAGCAACTCATACATTTCGCCACTTTTTAACCAGGCATAGTCTCGTTTAGCGCCCTTTGGAAACTCATCAATATAGCGTTGATAGCTCTTTAAGGCACGACGATATTCTTTTAAATCTTCTTCGAGAATTCGAGCCACATGAAGCGGCTTCTCTGAATAGTCTCCCCGTTCTAGCACAAGGAGAATGTGATTGAGTGCTTCATCTCTATCTTTTAATTTAAAGCGGCTCAAATAATTATAGTGCTTTTGAGCCTCCTTTGCTTCGATACTCGATGGGTAGTCCTCCATCAACTTTCGATACTCATAGGATGCCTCTTTTAACTTATCTTCACGTAGGTAACACCGTGCTGCACCAAGGGCTGCGTGAGGCGCCTCTGATGCTGATGGAAAATTTTGAATAAATTCTTCAAAAACACTAATAGCAACCTTATACCGAAGAAGCTTCTCTTCATATATCTCTGCGATCTTGAGGAGAAGCTCTTTTTTATCCAATTCCGATGCAATATCAACAGCACGATAGTACGACTGAACAGCATTTTGATACATCGCATCTTTTAAATAGGCATCACCCGCCATTCGATAGGCGCGCACCTGCCCCTCCGCACCCAGAGCTGTAAACAGAGCAATCCCTTCTCTCGGCTCACCTACGCCAATTAAAATTTTTGCCCGGAGGTATCGGAGCTCATTAAAAAAATAAGTATCGGTAAAGACAACCGTTTGAGCTATGGTATGTGCGATAGTAAAGTTTTTAGTTTCAACGAGTGCTGAAAGCAGATAGAACCGAGTACGCTCACTCAAAGCTGCAAGTGATTTTGAATCAAGAAATTCAATCAGTGTTTTAAACTGGTGTGACGTATAGAGAAAACCTGAGTACTCATTCATGAGCGCAAGACTGTCGGTAGAGTCTGCAACAGAGAGTAAGTTTTTATAGAGAACTGTCGCACTATCATTTTGAGAGAGCTTTGACCACGATCGAGCCATCAGAAGCCATGCCCGCTTCTCATTCCGACGTTTCATTCCCAGTTTAAAAGAACGCTTAAACCACTGAATCGCATCACTCCATTCGGACTCCTTAAATGAGGTTCTTCCAAGTAATGCCATACAGAGCTGCCGCTCTTCTCCATTAGGGAACTGTTCGAGATATTGGCGCGTATACCCTTTTGTTGACTCAAAATCATTAGCTACAAAGGAGTAGTGTGCCGCCTTATACAGTGATCGCTGCCCCAGCACCTTTTTATTTCTCTGCGAGAATTTGTAAAAGAGGTCACTTGCAGCCCCTGGTTTATGCAACTTTGTAAGTACCTCTGCTCGTTCATACAGCACAGCACTTATCTCGGAATGCAGCGGATATGAAAGAAGAAAATCTTGATAGACTTGACTCGCTTTTTCATATTCAAAAAGTCGTGTGAGACTCCGAGCAAGTCCTATACGGGCCTCGGGCTCACTATCTTTTTCTGGATTATCAGAAAGAAAAGTTCTATAGTGTTCGGCAGCAGCACTATAGACTTCGTCTTTAAAATATTTGTGTGCAAGCACTAAATCTCGCGGCGTTGCAGACACCAATCCTACCCAAAGGAGCACTATAATTACACTTCTATTCATACCCTATCCTATTATATCATCTCTCATGCCTAATAAACCGACACGACACTATTACCCCATGGCAGTGACCATTTTTCTACCACCCAGTACATGAAGATGCAAATGATTCACTGCTTGACCACCATCACTTTTAGTATTCACAATCATACGAAAGCCATTTTCTTCAAGACCCAGTTCTTTAGCTACCTTTTTCGCTACCAAAAAGAGTTTCCCAAGGAGTTCACTATCACACTCTTCAAAGTCAAAGATTGTTTCTTTATGTACTTTTGGAATCACTAAAAAGTGAATCGGTGCTTGAGGTGCAATATCTTTTATAGCAATGATAGACTCATCTTCATAATATTTCTCAGTTAACATATCATCACCCGACAATTTGCAAAAGACACAATTATCTGCCATTTGAACCTCACTTAATATTTTCGATAGATTTAAAAGTAAAAAAATCCCCCTTATACGCCATAAATAGTGGAATATTGCCGATTTCTTTTGGTATAATTAGCTACGAGAGATGCATCATTTTGCAGTGTATTTACGAATGAGAGATTTATATAGGATTCATTATGTCACAAAATATTGAAACACTCGAAACAGAAATTGAGACCCTCAAAGACGAGCTCCTCGTTGCGAAACGCGAATCACAAGAATCGCGAATAGCAAAAGAAAATTTTATAGCAAATCTCAGTTACGAAATTAGAACCCCAATGAATAGTGTTCTCGGATTTTCTCACTTTCTTCTCGACACCGCTCTCGACCCTGAGCAGCAAGAAAACATCGAAGATCTCTGTTCAGCCTCAAACCAACTCATTGATACTATAAACAACATCGTAGACCTCTCTAAAATGGAGGCCGGCGAACTCAAAATCGAATCTACCGGTTTTAATCTTAAAAATATTATTGATCGCTGCTTTAAAGACATTGAACCTCTTCTTACCAAAACTAATATTAGCCTGCCCGAGCTTGACCTTTACTGGGAAGATTTTGAAAAACTTGATGGCGATCCCAATAGAATTAAACAGATCCTTATTAACGTTCTCACCACATCAGTTGAAAACACCAAATCTGCCGACATTAGTTTTGACATTTCTATAGAAGAAGAGAACCAACAGGAAGTGACTCTCCGATTCGATGTATTTGACAACAAAACTATGCTCAATGAGAAGACCATTGAAGCGATGTTTTTAAAATTTAGTGACAATGACGTTACTGATCACTCCCTCCACACCTGCTCAGGCATTGGACTCTCTATTGCTGAGCATCTAGTCCACCTTATGCATGGTGACATTGGAATTGAAACTTCTGAAGCTGGTACTTCTTACTGGTTTACCCTGACCTTCAAGCGTGTTGATTTCGCTGAAGCCTTAACAATTGGCGCTGCAACAATCAACAAAAATATTACTATTCTCATTGCTGAAGATAACTCTCTTAACCAAAAGATGATCACTCGTTTGCTCAATAAAGAGAACTTCAATAACCTCATTATGGCAAATGATGGTAAAGAAGCCTTAGAAGCTTTACAATCCTCAGATGTTGATCTTATACTCATGGACATGCAGATGCCTGTTATGAACGGATTAGAGTCCACCGATGCTATACGTGGTCTTGAAGGTGATAAAGCAGGCATCCCTATTATCGCCCTTACCGCAAATGCAATGGAAAATGATATTAAAAAGTGCCTCAACGCCGGTATGAATGATCACTTAGCTAAACCCATAAATAAAGAAGACCTTCTTCAAAAAATAAAAAAATGGGTGTAGTACTTTATTATGTATAAGTCTACTAAGTTTCGAGTTATTACCACATCGCTGATATTTTTCAGTAGTATTTTGGCTGTGTACATTATTGCATCTAATTTGCAGCAAGAGTATTCTTTTAAACAGATCCACTCCCTTAAGAGTGAGATGCAAGTTCTTAAAAACAACATTAACTCAGAAACTCACCTCAAAAAGACCATCTATAAGTCTCTCATTAACGCACTTTCACACACTACAACGATCACCAATAAAGAGTTCCTTGACCATACTAATTTTTTGTTACAGGACCAATTCAATAGTGTGTCATCCATCTCGTATATCCTAAGTGATTCAATTCTTTTTTCAAACCACAACCCACTTTCCAAAAAAGAATTTATCCCACCTACCCTCTCCCAATTCTATGAACTCCGTTCAACACGAGCACAACAATATGGAATTCCGATCTATACCACTGGTAAAGCAACCTACCTCTTTTATACATTACCCGTCCCCCAAGGTGGCTCACTCCTCATTATAACCAATTTAACTGATATCATCGAACGTATCACTCCGCCCGATATAGCTCAGCATGCCTTTGGTACTCTCTACATTTGTGATTCCCTTGCACACCCCCTCATACATGTGAGTGGTGACACGAATCATGTCACCTCTAATGCACTCTCTCTTATTATGAAAGGGTATCAGAGTCACTGGCTTGTCTTTATCTCTCCTAAATCTGGTTGGATATACAATAAGTCACTCTTCTCTTTTCATCCCTATATCTGGCCAATCGGGATTGTAATCACCCTATTACTTACTCTTATCTCTCACTATTACTTCTCACAGCTGCAAGCAAATGAGGCACGCACCCAAAGTATTAAAGAGTATCAGGAGTTAGTTGAAGGAGCAAACTCACTCATTCTTCGGCTTGACCCAGAAGGAACGATCACTTATATCAACTCCTTCTGCAGAAGGTTTCTTGGGTACAAAACCTATGAGCTTCTCCACAAAAAAGTATTTGATGTACTTAATAGTAGCGGTAAAAAGACCGGCTGGGATACCAAACAGTTTCTTGCACAATTAGTGCGTCACCATATCAACAACTCTATGCTCGAACTCGATAGTACCAAAAAGAGCGGTGAGCCTGTCTGTATTCTCTGGTCCATCAGAGTTATCCGCACCCCTGATGGTTCTATATCTGAGCTCCTCTTTGTAGGACAAGATCACACAGAGCGAAAGCAAGCAGAAAATGAATTAGAGTCCTATAGGAACAATCTTGAAGAGCTCGTTAAACATAGAACTCAAGAACTTGAATCAAGTAATAGGAAACTTAAAGGTGAAATTCAAGAACGCAGGCTCGCGGAAGCACGACTGATGAAAAGTGAGGAAGAACTCACTCTCGCAAAAGAGTATGCTGAAGTAGCCAACCTTGCAAAAAGTGAATTCCTCGCTAATATGTCCCATGAACTACGTACTCCCCTCAATGCCATAATCGGCTTTTCAGAAATGCTCAAAGATGGCTTTCTCAGTGGTCAGGAAGAGGAACAACAGAATATTTATAAACGGGTATTTGATAGTGGTACCCACCTTCTTTCTCTTATTAATAATATTCTCGATCTTTCTAAAATTGAGTCAGGAAAGATGCAGCTTGAAGCTGAAGAGACTGAAATCAATGATGTTCTCGAAGATAGCATACAAATAATCAAAGACAAAGCTCTTAATCATAGAATTACTATAAGCTTTGACATCCAGGCCAGTATGGGGATTCTCATACTCGATAGAACTAAAATCCGTCAAATTCTTTTCAACCTACTCTCTAATGCCGTTAAGTTCACCCCTGATCGCGGAGAGATAGAAGTCGGTGCTGCAATAGTTACGATTCCTGGCTCAGATATTACCGGAGATATCCTTAAAATTTGGGTGAAGGATTCAGGTATTGGCATACCTGAAAAAAGCATTAACGACCTATTTAAACCCTTTGAACAACTCGATAGCTCTCTTGCCAAACAGCACGAAGGAACTGGCTTGGGGCTCGTCATTACCAAACGTATCGTTACGCTCCATGGCGGTGAAATTGAAGTTGAGTCCGAGAGTGGAAAGGGGAGTACTTTTACGGTACTTATCCCAGCGAAACGATAACTATGTTATTCAGCGCGCTTTAAGAATTTTGAAAGCACTTGGACAAAGCGAGTTTTATTAATAGGCTTCACGATAAAATCAGTGAAATCCATAATTTTCATCTGCTTTTCTTTCGCAGAATAAGCAGAAACACCCACTATCGGAGTATCTTTAATCTCTTTTGTTTTACGTATTAATCGCGTCGCCTCTATACCGTCCATAACCGGCATTTGAATATCCATCAATATAAGGTCAGGCTTCAACGCCTTAGCCTTCTCTACCCCTATTTTACCATTCATTGCGACCTCAATATCGAGACCCATTTTTTTGAGCATTTTCTTAATGATCATCACGTTTATAGGCTGGTCTTCACATAAGAGTATTTTGCTCTCTGGAGCGAACTGTATGTCAGTCCAATTTGCATTTTTAGTAGGGTCAGCAGCGACAACAAAAGGTATAGAGAAAAGCAGTATACACTCTTGTGGGGTGGCATTTTTAATGATCACATCACCCTTCATTAACTGCGCATATCGTTTTGCCAGGGGCAGACCAATACCAAGGCCTCTGAGTCCACTATTATCTTCAGAAGTCATATCTATTTTTGTATCAAACAGGCTGTTTATTGTTTCAGGGCTTAGAACCGCCCCTTTGAAGTTTACGGTTATTTCAAGTTTCTCACGATGAGTATCCATACCCAGTTCAATCGCTCCCTTTCCTGTAATTTCACTATATCCAAACTCCATGATGGCAAATATCACCTGTTTGAATTTAATTTTGTCCGTAACTATAGTATCATTCAACGCTTCATTTTTGTGATATGAGAAATCAAGTCCCTTCTCCGAAGCTTTAACCTTAAAAAGTGCAACCATTGAGCTCATTACCCCCGCAAGATCAAATGACTCAATCTCCTCATTAAGACTACCATGCTCGATCTCTGAAAGGGTAATTATGTTATCAAGAATTTTCCCCAGGTTATGACTACTCACATTTACTGCTTGAAGTATCGATTCAAAGTCTTCAAAGTCTTTTTGTCGATACATTTCAAGAAGCATTGAAGAGAAGTTTATTATCACATTAAGAGGATTACGTACCTCATGAGATATATCAGAGAGTAATTCACTTTTTATTTTATACGCTTTTTCAATGACTTCTCGAGAATCGGATAAATTCTTATGCTTTTTAACGAGTTCATTGGTCCGTTCTTTAGAAAGTCGATCAATATGGTCTTGATAAGATATTCTTTTTTTTCGCTGCTGGAGCATAACCGCATTCCGAACTACCGACATCAAATCGTATATATTGAGCGGTTTCCGTATAAAATCAAACACCCCTCTCTGATAACCTGTTTTGGACGTATCCATACTGGTATCCCCTGTCATTATAATCACAGAGAATGAACTATCAAAAGTCAGATTAATTCGTTCTATAAACTCAAAACCACTTATTTTGGGCATGTTTAGGTCAAGCAAGATACAAAGGGGAGCATATTTTTCAAAGAGCTCAAGACCCTCTTCTGGCTTAGTTGTTGCATGAATAGTATAGTTTTCATCACTCAATGCCTCAACAACCAAGTCAAGACTTGACTGATCATCATCAATAACGAGTACACTATTTTTCATATTAGTTATAGGCTAAAATGGTATGGAGTTATTATACCATTTTTCCTTCAACATGCCACAAAAAACAAAAAAGGCTGCCTGAACTTAATCAGGCTGCCTTTTTTAATGTTTTTTTATGCTTATTTAATTTTAAGCGAGTATCGTTTTGACCACCACACAACAAATGGTGAGGCAACAAAGACAGATGAGTAAGTACCAACTATAACACCAATGATAAGTGCATAAGCAAACTGTTGTACTGCGGGACCACCTACAAGTGCCATTACTACAACAACAAAGAGTGTTGTAATAGATGTAATTACGGTACGAGAAAGAGACTGGTTAATAGAGATATTCACTCTGCTATCAAAAGAGTCTTTTCCGAGCAATTGTGTATTCTCACGAACACGGTCAAATACAACAATCGTATCATTCAGAGAGTAACCAACAATAGTGAGTACCGCTGCAATGGTCGTAGCATCAACACTGAAGTCCATTATAGCAAAAACACCCAAAGTAATAATCACATCATGCGTAAGAGCAACTACTGAAGCAAGGCCAAACCCAAGACCGTTTCTTCCAAAACGCATCCAGATGTAGAAAATGATAATAAGAAGTGAAAGACAGATTGCCCAAAGAGCATCTTCTTTTAGTTCTTTACCTATTGATGGTCCAACCATTTCTTCATTAATTACTTCTGAGGTGAGGTTTACTGCAGCAAGACTTGAAAGAATCAATGAATCAACGCGTATCCCTTTACTTTCGTTTTTAATAGAGATGAGGTAGTGTGTTTTTCCACTTGGTGATTCAACAGGACGTACTATAGATCCTTTTAGAACTTTTTCACTATTAAGTGCTGTTGAAACTTGGCCAGCTGTAACGCCTTTTTGGTCAAGCTCTACAGTAATTACGTTACCACCAGTAAAGTCGATACCGTAGTTCAAGCCGTGTATTGCAAGTATTGCGATTGATGCAATAATAACTACACCTGAAAGCACTGCTGCGATATGACGCTTTGGAATAATCTGAAGATTAAGGTTACGGACAAAAGCAAAATCTTTACCAATACTCATTTTGGTAGAGTCGTTTGATTTCATAGTAAGATCAAAGAAATAACGAGTAACAAAGAGAGCAGTAAAGAGTGATGCAAGAATACCGATCATCATGGTAAGTCCAAAACCTTTAATAGGGCCAGCACCAATGTTATAGAGGATAAATGCAGTAAGGAATGTGGTAATGTTCGCATCCATAATAGTTGAAAATGCTTTTTCATAACCAGCAGAGATAGCAGTACGTACCGTTTTACCTGCAGCAAGTTCTTCTCTAATTCTCTCAAGGATAATCACGTTCGCATCGACCGCCATACCAATTGTAAGAAGGATACCAGCGAGACCAGGAAGGGTGAGTGTCGCATTAAACATCGACATTACGCCACCAATAATAACCACATTAAATATCACTGCAATAATTGCATTGATACCTGCACCTGCGTAGTAGAAGATCATGAAGAGAACCACAAGAGCCATGCCGTATACCGCAGAGCTGATACCGCTTTCAATATTCTCTTGACCAAGTGTTGCACCTACAGAACGTAGCTCAATGATCTCCATCGGGGCAGGTAATGCACCAGCTTTAAGAACAATTGAAAGTTGTTTTGCTTCGTTCATGTCATCAAGACCAGTGATCTGTGCTCTACCATTCGCAATTTTTGTTTGAATCACTGGAGCAGAGATAACCTGACCATCAAGAACGATTGCCATTTTTCTACCGATATTGTTACCAGTAACTGTTGCAAATTTTTTCGGACCAAGACCTTTGAATTGAAGATCAACCGATACTTCACCAACACTCATACCATCAGATACACGATTCGCTGTAGCGTTGTCGATCTCACGACCATCCATTTCGTAGCGTTTTTTAAGAAGGTAGAGACGTTTAACTTTTTGCCCTTCAACTTCATCAGTACCCATACCCCATGCAAACTCGAGGTCAAAAGGAATTTTTGAAAGGACTGTTTTGTCCTCAAGAATTGTTTTTACTTTAAAGAGGTCTTGATCTTTAACAACGATTACCCCTTGTGGGCTTGGTTGAAGAAGGCCAGTAAACCCAATTTTCTTAATCTCATCCCAAACGTTATCAGAAGTAACTTCTGTACCTTCAGCTGTTGCTGAGTCAGCAGCGAGTGCGTCATCAGTTTTACCAGCAGTACCACCAATGTCGAGGTTACTGAGTACATCTTCCGCACTCTCTTCTTTTTTCACACTTGCAGAATCAGTTCCTGTAGAATCAAGATCATAGGCTGTTCTGTTTTTTACGTATTCATCAATATCTTGATAGACTTTAATGAAGCGCTCTTGTGCAGCAACAATTTTAAATTCAAGTTTCGCAGTACCACCAATAAGTGTACGTGCACCATCTGCATCTACACCAGCGAGGTCGGCAACAATTCTGTTTTTGCCAGAAGCCATAATAACAGGCTCACTCACACCGAATTTATCCACACGGTTACGAATAATCTCTAAACTTCTATCCAGTACACCTTCGCGATCTTTTGCTTTTTTGATAGCCGCAGTGTCAATCTCAACAACCACGTGAGTACCACCGGCGAGATCAAGTCCAAAGTTTACTGCTTTTTTAGCAGTGCGAGGGAATTTTTCAACAAATTCCTCTTTCTCTTCACCCTGAAGTGAATGCACCTGGAAGGTCGGTAGTAAACTCCAAACCGAAAGCCCCAGAATGAGTAAGATAAAAAAGGTTCTAAAACCATTATTGCTTTGTTTCATGTGATACTCTACTTTTTAAAATCCATATAACGGGGCAAAAAGCCCATTTTAATATCGAGTAAATGTACATAAATGTCTGGTATTTTCAATTATATTATGTAGTTAGAACGTTATGGGTATTACTCCATAGGTCATTTTGAGCATTTAAAACCAATTTTTAGAACTCTTTTGTGATATTTTGAGATGCCTTAGCCCTCATTTATCACAATTTCAGTAGATTTTGAACCAATTTCAAGAGTAAGGCTTACCCGATCGCCTAAATGAGTTCGAATTATCGTAAGAGCCCCCCCCTTAGCCTCAATACAACAGGCCCCACTTTGAAGAGTTCTATGGCGCTTTCTTAACGAGATCATCTCCTTTACAAAAACAAACAGGGGTGACTCTGCTTCGACAGTATCCCACGGAAAGCAACGACGGCACTCTGGATCAGCCCCTCCCGCAAGCCCAATCTCATCACCATAATAGATACACGGGGCCCCTGGGAGAAAAAAGAGCAGGGCAAAGGCCTGCATCACTCGCTCGTGACTTCCTTTTGCAATAGTCATAATACGATGGGTATCGTGACTGCCCAGAAGGTTCATTTGGGCATGTGGTTCACTCACCGTAAATGATTTTTGTAATAACCTTAAAAAGTGTTCTGTTGAAATTTTATTTCCTAGCGATGACTGATCGCCTTTTGGAACTTTGCAGAGAACATTCAGCACTGCTTGCCGAATACGATAATTCATCACCGCATCAAATTGATCGCCTGCGAGCCACCGTGAGGGGTCATCCCAGATTTCACCAACAATATATGCATCTGCATTAATCGCCTTTACTCGCTTGCGAAACTCCCGCCAAAAGGAGTCATCATCAATTTCATTGGGTACATCAAGACGCCAACCATCAATACCAAGACTCAACCAATACTCGGCAACGGAAAAGATAAAATTCCGCACTTCAGCATTATCAGTATTAAACTTGGGTAGCGCTTTATTATTCCACCAGCACTCATATTCAACGGTTTTTGTCCGGGTATAGGGCTTAATAGGATAGTGATTTATATGAAACCACTCAGTAAATGGAGACTCTTCGCCTTGCTCTAATACAGAATTAAACTGAAAGAACCCTCGGGAGCAGTGATTAAATACTCCGTCTAACACAATTTTTATGTCTCGATCATGAGCTGCCGCTATCAGCTCCTTGAAATCATCAAGAGTCCCTAGAATAGGGTCAATCTCAAAATAGTCATGGGTATGATAGCGGTGATTTGATGCGGAGGTAAATATTGGACAGAGGTAGAGCGCTGTTATTCCAAGATCAGTGAGATAGTCAAGCTTTTCGATCACCCCTCTCAGGTTACCCCCCATAATATTAGCATAGGTAGGTTCAGAGCCCCACTCCTTATACACACCAATGGGAGTTACCGACGAAGAACGGGCAAATCTATCGGGAAAAATCTGATAAAAAATCGCTGATTTGACCCAACTAGGGGCAAAATTATGAGAGTTATTAAGTGGGATATCCATATACGAGAATATAGTTTATCAAATAAGCCGAAACTGATTTAATTCGCCACTACCAACCAGTACGCGCCAACCGAAAGCCGATAGTGTCACCAACTGTCGTAAAACCAATAGAAGGCTGCTCACTATTGCTCCATTTCCACGCAACGGGATCTGAATCAAAGTGACCGCCCTTGAGTACGACACTTGTACTAATTTTATAGGGTATGCGAGGATGCACCATTTCTGCAACATTGCCCGCCATATGATAAAGATTCGCCATAGATGGAAATTTGGTATCAACAACATCAACCCGGCTTCCTGAAATGACAAACTCTCCATATTCCTCTTTATTGTCAGCAGTACTTTCATCAACAGTCCAAAAATAAGCACCACTATTTCTCTTACTATAAGCGGTTTCCCATTCAACTTCGGTTGGGAGCCTAAAACCATCACTCTCTAAATCGATCTCAAAGCCGATAGTATCATTATTCCAGAAAGCCCGTTCATCACCAACACCACTAATAGAATCAAATTGATATGCTTCTTTATAGTTATACTCTTCGGAGAGATCATTACAGAATACTGCCACATCAAAAAAAGAAATATTTGCAACAGGATAGCGTTCCTCGTCAACCTCAAAATCAAAGTCGGAGTTGATACGACCCCATAGTTCATGTGTCACTTCAAAGTTGGCAATAGAGAAGAAGTCCCCAGCAATACTCATCTCTTCAAATGAAGTATCATCAAGGTCATCCACATTTTTATGTAACCTTTCTGCCTCATAATAGATCATACTATCCTGACTAAAAAAGTCCATTTCCTCAAGCTTCTTTGCGATTCCATTATGAGCATCAAGTTCATAATCTCCAGAATAAAAACGTTCACTCAGGACCTCTTTTGAGTCATCATACTCGTCGCCTATAAAAGCAAAGAGATCATCTTCAAATTCGGGCTTATTATTACGTTTATCAAGAAATTCATCAATAATGCGCTTAATAAACAACTCTCTATTTTCTTCAACATCATCTTTAAAAAACTCAGAGTCTTCATAAATAGTAAAATAGAGTTTCCGATCTGTGTCACTGCTTTTAGCATCAACAATCTTGTCCAGCAGTTTTTGCTCAAATTCACTATAGCTTACTAACTCAAGGTCCGTTGACAGTTCTTCTAATATGAAGCTATTCTCGCTATTTATGTAAATAACGTTATTCGTCGTACTATTCTCGTGCTCATTAATATCCTCCGGCTCCTCCTCATCTATAATAAACTCTCTTAAGACTGCAACAACATCGAGATCACTAATAAAACAAGTATAGCTCACTGTTACTTTTTGCCCAGCATTTGCAGAGACTTCAAATTGGAAGGTATTAGCGCCCGATTTAGAGTCATAATTCATGACCCTACAATCATCGTCATCACTACAAAACTTGATTGTTTCTTTAGCGTCATTGATTGTTATAACCACAACAACGCTATCAAACCCCTGACCAAAACGCGCGCTATTGAGGGAAACAGAGTAATCACGGTCAACTGATCCTGAATCATCGCTCAAAATACATGAGTACAATACCAATGAGATAATAGGGAGTAATAAAAACCGTAACAGCATGTGCAGAGCCACCGTGTAATAATTGATAGATGCCGTAAATATAGTAATCTTTTACCACTACCCAATTCACGACATCTCTAAGTTCCTTATTTGAAATAAATTAAGGCGCTTCAATAAGAAGATAAACAATTGAATATCCATCTAATGCAACTGAAATTGAGCCATCTGTATTGGCACTATAGGCAGGGATATCGGTAAGGCCATTGGGCCCCCCTTTCTGTGCGCCCTCATTCATTCTGCCATTAACTGCTACTTTTTCGGTCCAAACATCATCACCCGCACCATCCACAGCGTACCAATAGTACTCCGAACCCACATCTGCCCCCGCAACATCAAACGCAACCTTCTTCTCATTACTCGATTTGTTGATAAGAATTACCCCGTAGCTTCCATCTGCAAATCCCGATGCCAGAGAGACAATATCACTCCCCTCACCCTCTGTGGCAAACTGAACATCACCGAGAATTTGATTGAGATAATAAAAATGGAAAAAGGCAGGATAAGGGTCTGAATCCCCATGACTCGGATCGTGGTTACCAAAAAGGGCAAAATCACCATCAGTTCCCCGCCAATAGTCCTTTATACCAAAGTAATTTGATGATATAAACTGAAATTTATGCATGTTCACAATAGCATTGACGGCATGCATGGCACCAATATGGCTGGTCTGGTGTGGTTTTTTGATGTTCCACTCAGAGAGAGCAATAGGCACTCGCGCCGCTCCGGCCGCATCCAACTCATGGTTCAAAAGGTTGTAGATCCGCTCTATCTGGCCCCATGCGGTACCTAGTACTGCTTCAGGAGAACTCTCATCATGATCAAGAAAGTATGAATGGGTCGTAATAAAATCTGCATAATTCCCCCCATCAGGAGTCTTTAGTTGAGCTGCGAGTTGGCGATTCCAATTGAGCGTAACCCCTTTTTCACTGCCATCCCAAACATTGTCATCATCGGCAAACATCACCCCCACCATTATATCTACACCAATAGACTCGGCCGCTGCCTTCATAGAGTCTATAAACACCCGTGCATGCTGACCATACAGTTCACCACTGATATATTCTGGCTGACCATCGCGATTTTGACTCGTATTGATGCGAAAACCACCCTCCCAACAAGCATAGGTCTCATTACCTATCTCCCACAGCTTTGTACGACCGTTATCATAACGCACCCAATCAGCGGCATAACTCGCCGCTTTTACAACGGGATTATCACTCAATCCATACCGCGCATACGGGTAATTGACCGTTATAAACCCATCTGCACCGATGGTGTTTAATAACTCATAAAACCGTGGTGTATTCATTCTCCCAGGCGATTGATCCATACCCGTAGTAAAATCGGTCCACGGACGATCATAAGTAAGTGCTTCAATAGGGAGGTCACCGGGGCGTTGATCAAAAAAGTACATATTACTCATGTCACCCCCCGGAAAGCGAACCGTTCCCGGCTGCATATCTTTGAGCATCGCCATTAGACGTTCATCTTCATTATAATTACCCGTATAGGTGGTTGCATTAATGCCATGCATATTAGTACTCAACTGCCCCACCTGTTTGGATGCATCTATAGTAATAGTCACATCGACCTGCTGTGGCTTCTCACCCAACTCTGTTGCCGTAGGTTGTGGAAACACTCTTTTAAACTCAATGCCAGAGACGTCATCAGTCTGTGATGATGAGCGCTCATCTATCTCACTGGATAACGATTCACTACTCTCAAAAGAACCCATTGATGATGATAGAGAAGAGCCTTCTTCCGACGAATGATCAATTTCACCGTCTAATGATGATTCGTGTAGAGAACTCTGGGCTAAAAAACTGCTACTCCCCTGTTGAGAATCGCCTTGAATGAACGAACTGACGCCATCTTCGCCATTTGAAGAGAGGCCTGACGGATCAAGTGCCTCTGAGGTACAATGAACAAAAGCTAACAGGGCAAGCGCGCTGATAGCAGAAAAAGGTGATACTCTCATCTGATTCCTACCTGTTTGTTCTCTCCCCCACAAGAGAGTGTATGTGTACGGGTTAATCTATATCGAATATAAGCAATGTGTTATGAAAACTTAAAAAACCCATTTAAAATCCTTTTTCACCTATCTCTGTAACAAAAATTAACAATTGACATATTCCACTATACTTATGGCTCAAAAGAAATCTATATTGATCACCCTGGGGATTACATACAATAGCAGACTCTATCTGTACTTTTATGACTATTGAGGCAATAATGCAAAAGCTTATGTTAGTGGCAACACGTACACCTTTACTTATATCAGGAACACTCCTGGGCTCACTCATACTGTTAAGCAGTTGTGCTCGCGACGGCAGTACCGCCCCAGAAAGCGACTCTGGTCTTCCTTTATCGAGCAGTCAACTGGTAGAAGTCACCCCCGACTCTACTCAAAGTTCCTCTCAGGGAGCACAGGGGGCCCTGAGCAGCTCTACCACCACGGAAACATCTTCCCCCTCTACTGAAACAGAGCTATCTTCGGGCTCCACACCTCAACTTTCCTTTGCTATCATCCCTGGTGATGATACTTCGTCTAACAACCAAGATCAATCATCCCCTGATCAAGCGTCTTCGCACAATGACACAACACAGCCAGATGCCAGTTCTTCTCAAACAAACACCTCTGGCGAAAGTTCTTCGAGCTCAAGTACTACAACAACCCCATCAAATTTCACTCTGCCACTCAATGACTCAGCAGACTACCTCTTTGATCAAGATGTGATTCGTGACTATCACCTTATTCTCGATCCTGACTCCCTCGCACTTATCGACCTTGACCCCGAAGCAGAAAACTATGTCGGTGGTTCTATAGTACTCGACGGCGACACCATTGGCCCTGTGGGCATTCGATATAATGGCGGTGACTGCGGAGCTGGACGACTCCCCAAAACGTGCCCGAAACTTTCATTGAAGGTTAAACTTACCTGGAGCACCTCTAACCTCAGACTCTATGGTAAGAAAAAACTCAATTTTAAAGCAATGCGCAAAGACGAAACTCAAATGCATGAACGACTCGGCTTATGGCTCTTTAACAAAATGGGCGTTAAAGCCCCCCGTGCTGCCCATGCGAAAGTGTTTGTCAATGGCACCTATACCGGCCTATTTACGCATGTCGAAGAGCCCGATGGAAAATTTACGAAAGCCCACTTCTCTTCTGACGGAGATGGCAATCTGTATAAAAACACCTGGCCAACAGAGTATACTGATACAGCCAAAACAGAAACTAATTTTATCAACAACCTCGAGACCAACACTTCTACCACCGATGTCACTCTTATAAAAGGGTTTGCCGATGCGATTATCAGCGCAGGAACGCCTTCTAATGCGGCCTTTATTATAAAAAGCTATATGGATATCCCAACTACGATGAGTTACATTGCCGTTGACCGTGCTATTCGCAATGATCAAGGCATTTTTCACTGGGATTGCAATAGTTCTAAAACAAACTGTGAACCAGACAACTTTTTATGGTACGAGGAACCCAACAATCAACTTCTCTCGATTGTTCCTTGGGACCTCGATAAGGCTTTTGAAAATATCTCTGGTGAGAACAATGCCAACACCTACATAAAAGACCTGTGGAATGTCAAAGAGGATTGCACCCCCTTTGATCAAGGTGACGATTTTCAAATCTCTGCGGCCTGTGATGATGTCATAGAAGGGCTGGGAACTTTTTCTACCGAGTATACTGCCGCTCAGGCAAAACTCAAGCCTATTATGGGTGACGCTCTCCTCTTTTTGGAGCATATAAAGACTCAAATTGCTGACGCAACCGGTGCTGCCCATACAGAATATGGGATTCAAGCACTAAGCCTATCCGATTGGGAAAGTGCTGTTTTAGAATTGAAAAGTGACATTGAGAGTGCGCGGAGTGGACTTCCTTAGTGAGCGATTATACGCCAGAGCAACAATGTGATTATTTATGCTTCACATTGTGACCCAGATCACACTCTACCTGCCCCCAATGTAAATTTCCACTTACACTCTATACTGTTCCCTTGAATATTCTATGATTATTCTTTTGCATCTAATGTTTGGAGTCCGTTGTGTCTTTCGGAAAAGCTAAAAACCCTCTTGATCATTCAATATTTAACAAATTTGACGATGAAGCATTCAGTCGCCCAAAATCGGGCGGTGGCGGGCTTGGCCCTAATCCAAGTGCTGGAGGTGGCCCATCGAGCGCATCTCAATCAGGAAGTGGATCAGGTAATACTGATGAGGAAGAAGCGCCAGCGGCACAAGAGCCAGCCCAAGAAGAGGAAGAGGAGTCTCAAGGTCAACTGGTGAATTTGAGTAATTTGGCTTTTGTTGATCCTGATAGCGCCACAATAGATGGTGATGTTGATGCTTCGGTAGAGGTTGAATATCTTACAGACCGCACACCGCAAGAGATAACCTTTACCCCAGAAGCAACCTTTGAAGGCTCCTCAGAAGCTGGGGTGCCAGTGACGAGCACTATCAGTGACGGAGTAGCACAAGCAACGGTCAAGCTTGCCTTGCATCATGGGTATTATGAGAAAAAAGAGAAGTCGGCTGAAGATAAAGTTGAATATAGTGTAAAAGCAACCTGCCCTGCCGATGATACTGAAGTTGTGGCAGCGAGTACTATTAAGCTACCGGGTAAGCCTCTCTCAATCGATTGTATCGAAGTTATTGATCAAGTATTTAACCTTAATAGTGCAATTCCGGTTGTTGACGACGAAGGCACACTGGTGAATATACTGAGCACCTGTTTTAAGCATCTGGATGAGTGGCCCGATAAAGAACTTATGGTTCTTGGCCATACCGATACCAGTGGTGAACCACAACCTAATTTTGACCTTTCTGAAAAGCGAGCACAGAGTGTAAAAGCCCTACTCAGTAACGATGCTGAACTCTGGAAAGAGATGGAACAGGCGCAAAGTGGTGTTGCAGATTATCAACAGATACTACAAGGCTTAGATATACTCAAAGGGTGGGGATGTGATCCGGGCACGGTAGATGGTGTAGATGGATCGGCGACTCAAAAAGGATTGAAAGGGTTTCAAAGTGCCTATAACGAAAATTGTGACGGTTCTCTAGCGGTTGATGGCAACATTGGTCCCAATAGCTGGGCTGCCCTGTTAGATGTCATCTATCAAACAGCGGTAGAGCAGTCTGAAATAAAGCCATCACGCATTAAGCCTCGTTTTCATGCTGAGTATGGTATTTACCCTTGTGGAGAATCATTCCCCGTTGACCAAACGGGAATGGATGGCTTACAATCGGCTTCTAATAGACGTGTTGAGATACATATGAGTGACAGACCCAATCCACCAAAGCTCCCAGAACCAGCCCCAGAAATGGCCATAAAAGATGTCGTGCTCTACAATAGTGCAGTCACCGCAATGAATATTATTGCCATTATTAGGACCACTGCGGGCTCAAATTGGATTGATATTACGCTTCATGATGATCTAGATAATCCACTTGCAGGGTATACAGTGATCATTGAGCTTCCGGATGGGACTCAGCTCGAAGAAGTATTGGATGAGAACGGTACCGCATCAGTTGAAATTGGTGAACACAGAACGGCAACAGTTACCGTAAAAAGCGATGATAATTTTGAATATGATGTAGTGCACGAAGAAGATTCTGAAGCAGAGAGTGAGCCAACAGAAGAGAAAGGGGCAGAGTCTCTTATTAAAGTTGAGCGAACGGGGGATAAAGGTGAGAACTCTGTTTTAAGAAAAATTGTGACCCCACCATCGCTGGTGCTCTATAATCCTATTACAAAATCATATACCGTTATAGACCCTAAAGAAACAGAACTTTGGGAGAAATTTAGCGCCGAAGTGACAAAGGTCGAAGAGATTCACGGTAAGATGCGTGAGTTTAGAGAGATGATTGCCAAAAATGAGGGTGATGCCGATGCCTTGGCAAAAGAGTCTCTTGATTTTACTACGGACCTTGTGAAAGAGCTCTACCCGGAAGGGGGAGAAAAACTTGAAGAAATGATTGTGCTTATTGATCATCCGAGTTATGAGAACCTTATGAAGAACTCCACCTTTATTTATGCGCGGGATACTGTACTGAAAAAGGCTGGGCTAGAGTGGGTCAAAGAAGAGAATGCCCTAGAAGATACTAAGGTGGGTAAGAAGCTCAAGAAGGCCCTGCAGTTTAAAGGTACGTCTAAAAAGAAAAAGCACTCTGGTGCTAAGTATGGCCTCAGTAAAAATATTGAGTCTATGTATGCTAAGGATTATGAGCCTGATTTTGAAGCACAGTGGCCTATTAAATGGAAGTGGGATACTGAGGTTGAGAGTTCGAGTGATGCTCATGAATTTAAGATGAGTAATGAGATGACAGTGTGTCGATTTTTTGCCAAGGTGCCTGCTGCACCTGAGATTGATTGGGAGAATATGAGTGTCAATTTAGAGTCTCAAGGGGAGGTGGGGTATACCTTGGCATCAGATACTCTAAAGGGTGAACTCTATGTTCCCTCAAAAACTGGGTTTGATCTTTTTGCTCCTGTAAACTCAGTTGCAGAACACATCCCCGTATTCGCATTAAGTAACAAAGCGCAAACTTCACTTGAAAAGAACAAATCAACTGGTAAAATTTTAAATGGTGAACTGTGTGTCCGTATCGCAACAACCTTTAAGGGCTCAGTTGAAGCCGGAGTAAAAGCCTGTTTCTCTTCTAAGGGAAGCATTGGATTGAGTCAGGAAAATAAAGATTTAATCAACCGACAGAAAAAGGTACTTACCGACTTGGTTAAACTTCCTCATATGTGGGATGAAGAGCCTGACTCAATGGACAAAGCGAAGAAAAAAGAGCCTAAAGGTGGTAAGACTCGTCATCTTGAGATGGGAGAACCTGTAGAGGTGGAAATTGAAGCATTTGCAGGAATTAAAGCTGGCGGTGAAATAAATACCGGTATTGAATGGTCTAAAGGAAAGAGCGAAGCTTTTGCAAATATTGCTTCATGCTATGTCGTAGCTGACGGATATCTGGGAGTGGCTGCAGCACTGCGATTAAAAATATTTTTCCGAAAAGGCCGTGTTTGTTTTCACTTTAAGGCTGGCGCGGCATTTAAAATTGGTGGCTCAGTAGGTTATGGATATGATGTCGACCTCTGGCAGGGGTATGAAATATTAAAACATATCACTGCCTGTATTGACTTTAGATACCTTGCGGAAATATGTCCTGTGTTGCACCAAATCTATGTTCGTATATCAACCAAAATGGCAGTGCTCGGAGAAGAGTATCAAGAATTCAAAGATAAGCTGATTGCGGGCGGCGTTGATCTTGTTTCTGATTTAGGCAAGTTTTATGCCGATGTATATGATAAAGGCATGAAAGAGCTTGATGCTTTTGCGGGTAAACTAGATGATTACCTCGATGATACTGTGAAGTGGATCAATACAAGTTTCAAAGAAATTTCTAGTGAATTTATTGAAGCAGTCTATGATTATACTGATATGCTACCTGAATTTCCTCCTGAAGTAACAGGGAATTTATTGCGAGTTGTAGATACCTTTGTAAATGATGCGGATAAAGAGACTAAGGGTGAAGCATTCGTGACTTTGTTCGAAAGCGCAGCTGATGAAGGAGTCAGTTGGATTGTTAGACAATTTTCTGATGAAAAAGTACCTTTGAATAAGGATGCTTCTACACGGCAACAAGCCAAGATAAAAGCTATAGAAAATGGAGAGATAAAACTACAGAACATTGTCGACAAAGAAAGCCTGCGAATAATTGCAAAAGAAATTTTACCTGCTAAAGGATACAAATGGTTACGAGATATTTAATAATACTTACCCTTTTATCAATAAGTGTTTACTCAAATGAAAATGAGGCAAAATGTCATTTTGAACAAAATAACGAAATATGTTCATATTACAAATCTGGTAAGCTTCTTAAAAAAACGTCATTTAAAAAAAGTGAAAAGACTGGAATAGAAACTGAATTCTATTCTAGTGGACAAATCGAAGCAATTACTCATTATCTAAAAGGACACTTTATCGACACCCTCACTATTTACTATGAAAATGGTAAAATTGAGAGTCAAAGTAATTTTGTTAAAGGTAAAAAAAATGGTATAGCTAATCGTTTTTACAAATCAGGGGTTCTGCAATCTTTTTCCAACTATAAAAATGGAAAGCGAAATGGTTCATTTAAAAAATACTTTGAGAGTGGAGAGTTAAAAGAACAAGGTCAGTTTGTAAAGAAGAAGAGAAACGGAACATTCACCGAGTTTTGGTCAAACAAACATGCCAAAAAGCTCACCGAATATAAAATGAGTCAACCTCTTGTTGAAAAACGTTATTTCAAATCTTCTGAACAAAATCAGAAGACAACATTCGTCAAGAAAAGAAAAATCGATACCTTTACCAGTTATACAAAATCAGGTACAGTCTATCATACCATCAAAAATTTAAAAGAGGGCTACATCAAATTTTTTGATCCTGAAACTGGAAAATGTGTTGCCCATAAGATTAAACGGTATCGCCGTATTGAAGAAGACTTGAAGTGTTCTGAGGTGATGAAGTGAACGTCAGCCTGTTCAGAAAAGGCTGAATAGGCTCTATAATTGCGCAATAACTCTTCTAATGTTTGATCCACAGTTCTACACTTTTAAGTTTAAAAAAAGTGACTTTAACGGCAAATATGACCGTTATTCTTGCATCTAGTAAACCAAGACGTAGAGAACTTATGGATCATGAGCAGAGAGATCGAAATAATTTAGGGCAGTATTACCTGTTGGGTATATTCTCCATTTTGATTTATTAGCAATCGCATGAGCCACCTTATCAAAATCAGGGAAAAAATCATTTTTTGAAAAGCACCAGCTCGACCCACGAGACTGTATTCTTTTAAGTAGCTTTACTTTAATGGATTGCATGTATACAATCGGCATATATTTTGTCCCAAAATCGATATCTTTTTTGGGACAAAAAAAGATCAACACATTGTATTATTCACTTTAGTCTAGCACTTGTTCAGCTCTATAGACAACCTCCTTACTCAATATTCAAATACACTGCCGCAGAATCATCTACATCAGTAGCAACAGCCGACTATATAGGGCTCGTTCCTACCACATGAGATACGGCTAGTACTTGCTCCGGCTTATTCGTAATAATAGGATTATCATTAACTACTCCTGAAAACACCCCTAAAAACCAAACAATCCCTAAAACATCAAAGATTGTAACTTTTAAGATAAATATTCCTAACTCCACACATAATAAACTAAAATCATGTAAACATTATCACAAATTGTGATAACGCACTTGTAATATTCCTATATTTACGCTAAAATACCCAATGAAAGAACACCAATATTACGATATGGAATATATATTAAGAGGTACAGTTATTGAAAAAGTGGGATGTTAAGTATGTAAGTTCATACCCTCATAAAAGAGATAAGGGTTTCTGGAAAAAACATACAAAAGAAGTGGGAAATGTAATGCTGAATTTTGCAAAGTATATTGAACTCCTTCGTACCGATGAAAAACCTGTTGACTTATTAAAGTACTTATCATTTGTAAGAAACGAAGGCAAGGGACTATACGCTATTGACCCCCGCCCACCAGCAAAAGCATATCCTTTGAGGTTTTATATTTACCCAAAGAACGGAATTGTATACGTAATAAATTTTGGTGATAAGGATACACAAAAAAAAGATGTGCCAGCAGCACACAAAGTAATTGAGGAGTTAAAACATGAGTAAAACAATAGAAAATATATCAGAACTAGCAGGACCACTTGGATTTACTGCTAAAGATCAAAATGATCTTCAAAATACTATTGATAATTACTCCATGAGTCGTTTAATTTCAATGGTACGTGTCAAAAACAAAATGACACAAAAAGCCTTTGGAACAAAAATCTGTAAATCACAAGCATATGTTTCAAAAGTTGAAAACCTCTCCAATGATGATTTGAACATTAAAGATCTTACATGTTGTCTTCAACCATTTGGTATCCAAGTCGGGTTCTCCCTTTCTAAACCAAAAACAATCAAGCAACGTTTAATTGATAACCATAATGAACTTTTTACATTGATTGAAGACCTGAAAAACCTAGAAAGGGAAGACGAACATATTTTACAAGGCTTAGCTGAACTTAAAACTGAAGCAGCCGGAAACTACATCAAAATATTAGAAACGATGGTTCAAAGTACCAGAAAAAATATGGATCAGATAGACTCTATGAAAGAGCTTAAAATCGATATAGACAAAGATTTAGTGGGATTCTCCGAAATAAGCTCTAAAGAAAAATCTCCCTGTTAATATACAATTTGCGCCATTAGAACACTTAGCCTGTCTTTTCTTTTATTCGGCCTTTCAACGGGCAGTCGAAAGATAGCCTCGCAGTCAAGCCCTTTTGCAACCAACTAGCGCGCCATACCGGGTTCTGTCTTGACTATTCAGAAGAACATAAACAGGCTCCGACGAATTTCAGAGTATTAGATTTATAGGCAGCGCGAGGTATCAACTCGACAAAAATGCTCAAAAACAACGAAAACACTCAACGACTGTTAGATTATTTATAATATGTTTATTCAATATTCAAATACACTGTCGCAGTATCACGGCCACTCCGCACATCAGTCACCAAGACCTTTAAGCTATCTAAACCTTGATAGCCTCCTTGAGGGGTATAGGTCACTACACCATCCGCAGCGACCGATGCCAATCCTTCCTTGGGTTCTGCTAAAACACTCCAAGTCAATCCATCAGGGTCATCTACATCAGTAGCAACAGCCGACCATATAGGACTCGCTCCTGCCACATGAGATACAGCGATTACTTGTTCCGGCTTATTCGAAATAATAGGATTATCATTAACTTCATTAATAACCACTGGAATTCGAAGAGTATCAAAATAGACATCATCCGTTAAAATAACACTTAATGTATCAACCCCATATTGATTATGCAGGCCACCATAGGTTACACTTTTAATTGTTCCCGATCCACTTATGCCAGAGACCTCACCTATCATAGCGCCAAAGTATGACCACTTGAGCTGATTTCCATCAATATCGCCTCCCGAAAGGACCAGCTCTTTAGATGCATCTTCATCTATTTCAAGTACAAAACCTGCTGGTAGTGCATTAAAAATTGGCGCATTGTCATTTTGATTTACAACTCGAATCACGATGTCCTTATAGGTCGTATCTAGAGCGTCATAAACTCCAATCGAAAAAGGTACTGGTTTAACCCCTTCAAAGTCAAAAGGCATCAATGAGCGTATCATCCCCACTGAATCAACAGAAAACAATTGAGAGTCTAAAATAAAGTTTACTGCATCGCCATCGATATCATCAACAGAGATTGTCGCTATTTCTCCTTGGACATTTTCATTGATAACGAGCGTATCCACGGTGACTACAGGGGGTGTATTCACTCGTACCGTTACCATTGCAACGCCACTGAGATTACGACTGTCTACTGCTCTAAAAGAGATAGGAAGTATGCCAGACTCCCAAAATACTTTTTTGTACAATAGGTTATTCTCATTCGTAATTTCATAAATCGAGTCACCATCAAAATCCCATTCATACCGGACAATGGATTCATCATCAGTAACCACTGTTGACAAAAGGAGCGTATCGCCAACTCGAACTGTTGTATCTTTTTGATTGAATACAATAGTAGGCGCTTTGTTATGAATAAGATGTTGTACTAGAGAGTCCTGGCCAACAATTGCGGGGAAAATAGCTTTAAGAATTTCTTCATTAAGCTGTCCGCGACTCGATAGAGTATCTCCAATGAGCCTAATGATATCTGTAGTATCCAACTCATTCAATTGGGAGTGTAAATGATGGTTTTTATATTGAGAATAGAGTCCTGACCCATTTAATCCATCTGCATCAACAATAGAGCGGGTAAACAAAGAATCTAGCACTGCTTTTTTATCGGCAAGCTCCGTCAATGACCTTCCCTGAATAATTTTTGCATATTCAGTTAAACAATCAGCACTTAACGTATCCACCTCTCCACCAATAGCAACTACTTCTGCATCGAGAAGAAACCGACTACTGCGTTTCAGTAATGGTAATCCTTGACTATAGGCGACATACATTACGTCAACATCACCAGATTTACCACTGCTTTCGACTGTAATTCTAATCGTTATGTTATCTTGGACAGAATCTACAACTGTTGTTGTAAATTCATGGGCACGGTAGGTGCGCCGTGAATAATCAGCATCAACAACCAAATCAACTACAACTGAATCTATAACCAACGCGTTATTTTTAGTAATGGAAACAACAATTTCTCGTCGGCTCTCGCCATATTCAAGCACATTACAACTGCTGAGAAGCAGCAGAGCAAAGACCGACCATAGTAACAATTTCGTATTCATATCTCTCATAGTATTAGTAGGTAAACTTAAGTACATACACACCAGCATCTAAATCCATTGGAATAGAGACTGACGATGCATCAACATTTAATTTGGAAACCAGCTCTCCACGGAGGGTAAAAATAGAGCACTCTTCTACATCATTTGGAATCGAAAGCTCAGTTAATGCACCTGCTGAATTATTTACAATAACCATTTTTCTCTGATCATCTATTAACGCATTACCATAGGTAATAGGTGAAATTGAGTCTACAGGATTGGGCAATGCAATAAGCGTCGTATCGCCCCGCTCTGGTTGTGGGACCGTTACAGGCACATCTATTTGTGTAGAGCTCACTTCACTACCACTCTGCGCTGAAGAAAGTAACATAGAGTTATCAACCACATGTACCACTAATGTATCTGTTTTAGACACTGCTAATCCATCGGTAACCTGAATTGGAATGGCAAGGCGCCCTGTAAAGCCATCCTGAGCAATAACGTTGGTACCATACGCTGTAAAATAGTCACTAAACCCTATAAGTATTGAAAGGACATCGCCATCAACATCAACTGCCTTAATCAAAGTGTCTGCAACGGCTATCGTTGTATTTGGCCCAATAGAAAGAGGTACTATAGATTCAATATACGGTGCATCATTCACCGGCATAACATCAACAGATAACAGAACACTTTGAGACGTGTCAATGCCATCGGTAGCTGAGACTGGCACTTGTAGTGCACCATTAAAATTACTTTCAGGAGTGACAGTTAATCCACTTACCGTGTAATGTTCACCGTGCCCTACTAGTATGTTAAGGTTTTCGTTATCTACATCAAGTAGGGTTACCATATCGTTAGTGAATACAATTGGTGTATCTTCATTAATTTTCTGAGACTTTGGTAGTAGCACTTGGGGGACATCATTTACTGGAGTTACCATGATGGTCATAGAAATATTTTTGGTAGTATCTCTACCATTTGTTATCGCTACCGGTACCAATAGTTCGCCATTAAAGTGTAAGGTTGGTGTAATCACATTACCAACAATTGTATACTCTGATCCACTTCTAATTATAACACTCAAAGGATCATCGACATCCACTGCATCTGTCATAGACAGAGTTATTTCTAATGCAGTATCTTCATCAATTTCCTTACCTTCAACCTTTGAGTAGGTAAGAGGGTCATCCACTGCATCTACCTGTATATGGAGCTGAATGGTATCTGATCTATCAGTACCATCAGATACACAGACAGGAACTGATAAGGCCCCGAAGAAATGTTCATGTGGTAGTATTGAATCATTTCTTAAAACATATGATGAATCTGACAGAACAATCAGTGACAGATTTTCACCCTCCACATCTGTAGCATTATACACAATGGTACTGACGTCAACTCCTACCTCTTCTATTGTAGTTATTGAATCAACCTTGTTGAGCTCTGGCAGGTCATTAACAGAGTTAACAATGAGCTCCATTGGCACATAATTTGTTGTCTCTGTTCCATCTGTAATTGCTATTTGAAGTTGAATTGTTCCATAAAAATTTTCTACTGGCTCCACAATTGCATCGGTGATCACAACATCTTTATGAGGTACAATAATTACCTGTAGAGGGTCATTATCATCATCTTTTGCATCGGTCATGAAGAACGTTAGCTCAATTAAGCCATCTTCATCAATTGTTTGGTTATGGGCGAGGGATAGCGTCGGTAGGTCGTTTACTGGAGTTACTGTTAATTTAAAATCAACGGGGCCTATGACGTCTGTTCCGTCATCTACACTTATGGGAATGACAAGCTCACCATTAAAGTTGTGATTGGGAATGATAGTAGTTCCTGAAATTGTGTAGTTATCACCTTCTTCAATTATAAAGGTTAGGTTATCATCATCAACATTGTGGATGTCAGTTATTTGCTGAGTAATGGTAAAGTCCGTGTCTTCATTAATCGTTTTTGATTGTATAGTCGTGAAGATGGTGGTATCATTAACTGGGTTTACCGTTATTATTATGTTTGCTGTATCCGTTAGATGGCCATCTGAAAGTATATACGGAATAGCTTCAGTGCCATTCCAATACTCATTGGAGGTGTAAAAAAGGGTGTCACTACGAATCTCGAAAATACCGTTATTTATAGAATCTGTTTGAAGTTCGTCAATTGTAAAATAAGTATTTGGGTCATAATCGGTATCATTACTAAGTAGATCAGATAGCAGGATAATTATATTACCACCTTCATTTATACTATATAGGTCATCGAATGCTCTTGGTGCATAATTCTGATAATCTAAGTAGATCATAGAAAAGCTGGTGTTACTCCATATTGTGTCAGAATCTACCACAACACCAGCTCTGTAAAAAACCGTATCTTTTTCATAGGCAGTAGCACCTTCGGGCAACATATACCACCCCGTTGAGTCCGTTGACCCTACTCCAACAATTGAGTCTATCTTTAAGACAGTGGGACGTACTCCATCTTCAATATTCCAGTCGTTTTCTAACAGTGTTGAAAGATGCGCTCTAGAGTGAATTTTATATTGATCACTATGTGAAATTGGTGTAGTATAATTAATCCAAAGGGTAGGGTATTGGTCGCGCTCTCTAATGCGCCATACAGTAAAAAATTCCCATGTCGTCGGATACGTTTGATGTCTCATCATATCACCCTCAGAGATACCTTTATAATTTGTATCATTTGATTGGGATGATGTGTCAAGTCTACTCGTATAGATATTCCAATAACTATCAATAACAGAACTTCCACCATAAGGTGAATCATAGCCAATTAATCCTCCCACTTGTCTATTTCCTCGGACAATACCAGTGCTATAGCACCGTTCAATATGGCCAATATTCCAACCCACCAGTCCTCCAGCATTCGCATCTGAATAGTCTGAAACAAGTGTACTCGTTACCATTCCCACACTGTAGGAATCATATATAGAGCCATCAAAGTTTTGTCCTACCAAACCACCAATATCACTAGAACTAGCTTCAATAGTACTATTACTATAACACTTAACTATTATACCTCTATTTTCGCCAACAAGTCCCCCCACTCGAGACCCTGCCGTTATTAATCCACCTGTGTAAGAGAGTGAAATTGTACCCTTGTTATAGCCAACGAGCCCACCAGTGGCTGCCCCTCCATGAATAACTCCTGTTACTCCAAGGTTTTTAATTATTGCATTTGTATCTGTTACTCCAAAAAAACCGGTATTTTCTGTGTGATAGCCTAAAGTATTATTAATGTATAGCTTATAAATTCTAAATCCATTACCATTGAAGCTTCCACTAAAAGGATGCGCCAAATTTCCAATGGGAGGGAGGCCTGCCCCACTTGGCTCTAATCTTGATGCTGAAGCATTTATATTATTAGTAAGTTTATAATTTGCACTCAGAGGCATTGTCCAATGAGTACCAATTTTTTTCAGCTGTTCATAAGTACTAATCTCAATGGTATCATAGGGTATCATAGGGTATCATAATGTACGTGGGACTCCCCCAAAGGGTATCATTTAATGACAACTTAACACCAGGTCTATAAAAGAGCAATAATGAATCTTTTGATTCATTCATTTTCGACTCTTGCAAAAACTGGGCTAACTCAATAGTATCACCTTGTACATATATATCATTAGTAACAAAAAACAATAGGTTTGTAGTATCAGGTAATGTCTCTGACACATCAGGGACCCCTATAGGCCCTTGTACTGTTTCTTGCAAATATGGATGCGTTACTCCTTCCTGAATGCACCATGTGGCATCAAAATCAAAATTTGCAAATGAATCTCGAGTAGTAAACTCTATTGAATTCAAGCCTTGAATTTCTGTCTTGTTTCGTATACTCCCATAATGCCAGGTATTTTGACTATTCCAATAATTTGATGAATTTTTATATTCATAATCAGAACCAGTATAAATTGGAGGCATCTCTTCAAATAGCTTTATAGCATACCCACTAAACACATTTTCTGAAAGAAAACTGAAATATGTAACCCCCACCAAGCCACCACCATTTACTACACCCGCACTTACATTATTAAACCAAATACCATTACCCGCACCAATTCCTCCAACCCAATCTTGGCCAGAAACTACAGCACTACTATATGACTTTATAACGATTCCACCAGTACTTATTATACCCCCAACATAACTTTCATCAACATGTATTCGTCCTGTTACAGAAGCTTTTATAATCGTACCGTAACCAGCGCCAGCTATAATCCCTGCTCTTTCTTTTGCTGTGATATTAGCACTAATCCCTACACCATATATTGTTGCAGCCGTATCAATAAACGAAAACAACCCAACATAAGATTCCTCTGGCCTATTTATGTACAGGTTTTTTATTCTAAATCCATTTCCTATAAAAGTTCCCACAAATGGATTTAGATAAGATCCAATTGGTTCAAAGCCCATATTTGATTCATCTAAATATGATTCCGATGCATCAACATCATTTACTAATTTATAAATTCCATTTAATGGGTAACCCTGCATTCGACCTATTCTATTCAATTCATTATAATTAGAGATTGGAATATATTGAATTGGCTCCGCGATATACGTATAACTACCCCATAGCGTATCACCAGATGATAAAAGCTCGCCTGGTGTATAGTAATAATAAAGCGTATCCAGAATTGTGTCTTTACCCAAATATTTAGCAGCATAGATATTACCCGATTCATGATCAAAATCATTTTCGAGGTACCCATTTAAACTTAGAGTATCTACAACTCCAGTTGCTAAATCACTAATACCTATTGGTGGATTATTCATACTTATAAGCCCAGGATATGACAATCCATCCTCTATTATCCAAGTAGATCCCCAACTCCAATTAATATACGTTACTTCACTCTTCATTAGACTAGTTGGTAATCCTTTCAAATCAGGCCGATGTACACCTGCCACATATATATGCTTTGACTTCTGATTATCCCAATAACAATTTGAAAAAAGAGTATCAGACCTCTCCAAAGATGTTGATAATTTTCCTGAGCTATAACGATCATTACTTCTACTGGAACCATCGATTACTTGACCTGACCCAAAACTATAACTAACACTTGAAATCGGCCCTTCAACATTAGAATTATACCATAAAGAACCTATTAAACTCCCCCCTTGGGATCCAAATACATCTACAAAAGAATATGTGTTTTCAATTTCTGTATTCTCACCATAACCAACCAAACCACCAGAAGAATTACCTTTGATATTACCAGTAGTGAAGCTTTTTTTAATAACCGTCCCAATCGAACTACCAATCAAACCACCTGATCCCGATGCATTAATATCAACTTGGGCAAAACAATTAACCACTAAACTTCCATTAGACTCACCAGCTATTCCACCAACTTTATAATCCCCTGTAGCATTAACAAACACTCCGAAATTTATAACTTTGCTTCCTTCTGTTAAAAGACTAAACACACCTAAATTTGATGCATTAGGTCTATTAATAAATAATTTCTGTACATAGAAACCATTTCCATCCAGTGACCCTGAAAATCCTGCTGTACCCAAACCAATGGGTTCAAATCCTAAGTCATTATTATCTGTTCGAGACATTGAGGCATCAATAACATTTTTTAATCTATAATGAGCGGAAAGGTTATTATTCACCCTCTTCAAATCTTCATAGTCCTCAATCAAATATGGATCCCCCAAAGTCCCAGATCCACTCAAAACCCCACCAACAGCAAACAGATTCACCGATAAGAAGCAAAAAAAGAGAAAAGAAGTAATGATTTGTTTCATAGAAACCTCACAATAAATACGCAAAGCATAAAAGCTTTACAAAGAATATATCCCCAGACTGAGCAATAATAGAAAGCACCCTGCAAGTGAGGCAAATGTTAACTCCAATTTACATTCAGGCCAAAAGAATGTGACCAGCAACACATTTTATGTATAGTGCCTGCAAGACACTTGTTGATGAGCTAATCCCCTAATAAGCCTTCACTCTACAGCGATTCCACCCCAGATAACGTATCTTTAACACATAGCCCCCCCCACTCTAATCTATTGTCGTTCAGTTATTTGTAAAACTTTACATTCGGCCGTCCTCAAATCCATTTTTGTGATTAAATTTAAAGATGGTCGCATAAAGTGACTCTACTGGGGCAAATCGAAGGGCATACATGATAAATAGCACTGTTGGGCAACTGCTTTTGTTTTCTACGTTTTTACATAAAAGTGTAATTTCTACAATTATAATCCTTTTAGCACTCTCGGGTATAGTGCTTGCAGATCAGGTTAAGGATACCAAGTTTGCGGTAGGGCGCGGGTTTTATGATGCGCCTTTTGAAGAGATCATTACTACTAATACCACAGGTGCAGAGATCATATATACTCTCGATGGAAGTGATCCCAAAACTTCTAATAGTGCAATTGAGACTGGTAGCGATACGGTTTCCATTACTATAGACCCTAATAGCACAGCACATGGTAGGCCATTAACACCTGGGGTGACTTTACGGGCATATGCAAAAGACCCCACAGGTCAATTGGAAGTAACTGATGTTGATGTTCAAACGTATTTATTTTTAAGTTCAGTAGTAGAACAACAAACTAACTGGGTTCAAAGTTGGCCAAGAGGAAATAGAGAAGGTCAGCATTACAGCTTTTCTATGGACCCTGATGTTATCAGTGCAGCGGGTGGTGAGCAAAATTTAGTTGAAGCTCTTAGCAATATTCCTTCTATATCGCTTGTTTTAGATATAGATGATATGTTTGGCCACGATAATGGAATTTATAGTAATGCCATGCAGCATCACAATACAAATGATTCACATGATAAGGGCTATTTTTTCAACAATAATACTGGACATTGGGAAAACTCTGGTGACTGGGAACGCTACACATCAATGGAATTATTAAATCCACTTTCTGATGAAGAGTTTCAAGTTCATGCAGGTATCCGTGTACGTGGAGGTTGGAGTAGAAGAGGTTCAAATCCCAAACATGCCTTCCGCCTTTTCTTCAAGTCTGAATATGGAGACAGCAAACTGAATTACCCACTTTTCGGTGATGAAGGCGCTTCAAAATTCGATAAAATAGATTTCCGTACCGCCCAAAACTATTCTTGGACTTTTCATGGTGGTAATGGCGATACAGGTTGGAACAACACATTTTTAAGAGAAGTTTTAAATAGAGACTTCCAAGGAGATATGGGCCAATTATATACTAAAAGCCGCTACTATCACTTATATATCAATGGGATGTATTGGGGCCTCTACATGTCTCAAGAGAGAGCTCAAGGAGATTTTGCCGCATCCTATTTGGGAGGCGAAGATGATGACTATGATGTCATTAAATCAACAGGTGAATCGGGTCATTATACTGTACACGCTAGTGCTGGTGATCGAAAACTATATAACACACTCTTTAATCAAAATAGTTATTCATCATTGGCAACATACTACAAATTATTGGGGTTGAACCCCGATCGCACAAATAATCCCTCATATAAAAAAGTCCTAGATCCTGAAAATATCATCGATTATATACTTACGGTTTACTATTCAGGTGATTTTGATGGGCCTATATCAGATTTCCAATCGAATTCAAGAATCAACAATCTGTATGCATTAATCAACAAAGAAAATCCAGATGGTTTTAAATTTCTCCGCCATGATGGAGAAAATACATTTATTAGACATAGTTACCGGAACGATGGTAGAAACAGTGATAATAGAATGAATCTCGGTATAATTAACGACTCCCTATATCAAAACCCACAATCTCTACACCAAATGTTAATGCAAAATTTAGAATACAAAACACTTTTTGCTGATAGAGTCAATAAACACCTACGAAACAATGGAACACTCACCACTTCACGCGTCATAAGTTTGTTAAATAACCGCCGATCAGTTGTATCAAATGTAATATGGGCAGAGTCCCAGCGCTGGGGAGACGTAAATAGTGATAGAGAACATAACCCTTATCTAAAACAAGATTGGTTTAATGCAGCAGAAAGACTCAGCTCATATATTAGGGATTTTTCAAACGGCCGCAGTAGAACAACTTACATTCTAGAAAAACTCTCTGATGCATGTTGGATCAATAGAACTCCACCCCCTTCTATTTACATAAATAATCAACTATTTAATTCTGGATATGTAGATGCTTCAACAGTAACATCTATTCGCATAGAAAATGAAGACGCCGATGACGAAGGTTCAATTGTGTATACTCTTGACGGATCTGACCCTAGAATAATTGGTGGCGACACACTACCTTCTGCATCTATCGTCTGGCCTGCAGACATCGTACATCTTGAAGACTCAATTCCAATGCAACAATTACCTTCAACATTAAAAGCAAGAGTTGTAAATTCAAACCAAAGAAACTGCCCGTTAGGCAATGGAAATCTAAAGAGTGCTGCCCAAACATGGACAGCCCTTCAGGAAATCCACTTCCTCAACCCCACCCCAAGTGGTGCCCTCGCAATAAACGAAATCCACTACAACCCATTCGATTCAGTTGTCGCAGCAAACGACACCACAGACGAAACTGACTTCCAATTCATAGAACTCAAAAACACCACAGCCGAACCCCTCAACATGACCGGTGTGAAATTCACTCAAGGGGTCTTCTATGACTTCCCTGACAACACCATTATAGCCCCTAACGGACTTTATGTAATCGCAACCTCCATCCCCGACTTCGAATCACGCTATGGATTTAAACCCCATGGCTGGATGAAAGGCGAGCTCAGCAAAAGCGGTGAACCTCTGGTAATAAAAGATTGGCTCGGCACTATTATCGACTCTGTAAGCTACCTCGATGACTCACCTTGGAATGCAGAAGCAGACGGCGAAGGACTCTCACTCATCCGCCTTGAGCCAACAACAGGCTCTAATGACCCAACAAATTGGACAGCTTCAAAACTCTTTAATGGCTCACCTAATGAAGAAAATAGTACTACCGTAGCACCATCACCCCTACAGGACTTTAAACTCTCAGAGATCCACTACCACCCTTTAGACTCGATTCTAATCGATGATGATGAATATGAATTTCTTGAATTTTACAACACCAGTGATCAAGAGCTCAGCCTCAAAGACCTCCGGTTTACTTCTGGGGTTAACTACTGGTTTCCTGACATAACCATCAAACCTGACAGTTTTTATGTGATCGCCTCCAACGCTACTGAATTTAATGCTCGATACGGCTTTGCTCCTCATGCCGAGTACACCAAAGGACTCAGTAATAGCGGCGAATCTATAACCCTTCGTGATGGACTCGGAAATTTAATTAGTCGTGTACACTACACCGATTCACTCCCCTGGTCACCTCTTGCTGACGGCGATGGTAATTCACTTGAAATTAAAGTTATGGCCGACACAACCAACACAGCCTTTCATGGAAACTGGGGGCCCTCTATTCAAATTCACGGTACTCCTGGCGCATTACCAGAGCCACCTGCACCACCTTCATATACTCTGATCTACAAGCCTGGGATTAAAAATATTTTTGGCTCACTCGTCGTCTTATCCGACACTACTGAAGACGAAGTTACCATGACCCTCGAAGAGGGACTTATTGCTGACACGGTCTTAGTGTTACCCCACTATGGCTACTCCTTTGACGGATGGACAGGTGGATCCATGCAAAACCCTCGAGTCGATACTGCCACAGAAAATTTCACCGTTGTGGCAAAGTTTCTCCCTCTTCAAATGCAGGTTAACTATAACGCACTTACTGGTGGTACCATTACCGGAACAGCACTACAAACTATTCCATACCTTACCACAACAACAGCAGTTACTGCAATTGCCGACCCCCACTATACGTTTGCGCAATGGTCTGATGGTTTAACTACAGCCACACGAAGTGATACTGCATTGGCTATGGACACTACCATAACGGCCGAGTTTACTCTCAACCTCTATACCGTTTCCATCAACTCTAGTGGTAATGGGACAGTTTTGCCAACTAAAGATACAACTATGGTGAGTGGTTCACCTCTTGCCCTCACCGCAACGCCAAACACTCACTATCACTTTACTCATTGGGACGTTTCTGAGGGCCTTACGGTTACTCAAACAGAGCTCCCCGCAACGAGCCTCAATCCAGTACTCAGTTCAGGCACTATCACCGGACATTTTGCCGCCGATACCTACACCGTGAGTTATGCAACACAAGAGTCAAAAGGGACTATCAGTGGGGCCCCACAGCAGACTATTACCGCCTTTGAAAGAACGAGTGCAGTTACTGCAACACCTGCCACCGGCTTTCACTTTGTATCCTGGTCTGATGAAACAATTGCAAATCCACGTTCAGATAGTGCCCTCTATAAAGACACCACAATATCAGCAAACTTTGTAAGAAACAATTACACCTTAACCATCATTCGCGGTAGCTTTGATACGATCGTACAAACGGTCCCGCATGGCTCTGGCCTCAGAATGTCTACAAGCTCATCGCCACAGTACATATTCTCTGGATGGACCGCAACAAAAGGTATCACGCTATCTGACCCTGATTCAATGCTTGTAAACCTTACAAACATTACAGAGTCAGCAACAGTAACAGCCCACTATACTACTCCGATGTTCCATGTGAACTACAGTGCGTCACCTGGTGGTTCGGTTACTGGCGAGCAAAATCAGTTGGTTAATTATGGTTCAAGTGTCTCTTCTGTCGAGGCACTGCCCGACCCTGGCTATATCTTTACTGGATGGTCTGACGGCCTTACCGACAACCCAAGGACTGATGTTAATATTAGTCAAGTACTCAACATTAGTGCGCTATTCGAGCTCGCTCCTGCCGTCGATCCAGGGGTTCAAGACCCGACACAACCGGATGATACTGTAGGAGGCCAACTCGGAGATACACTTTCAACTCCTGTCTACGAATTTGGAGCACTGAAGCCTCTGAGCCTCACCCTTCAAAAACTCTACGACAGTCGCACCCTCATTACTCTGGGTGGGGATAACATTGAAGGAGCTGAGCTTCAAGTATTTACTATAAACGGTACTATGATAGCAACCCTTTCAACAGAACATGATTTTTATGTATTAGACAACAGTAGCCTCTCCTATGAGCTCCCCACAGATGCATTTGCCCCTGGTCTTTACATCGTTTCTGCTCATACCATAATGGGAGATGGGTCTCAAAAATTTATTTCTAGGCAGCTCCGCATTGATTAACAAGAGGAAGGCTGAAGCCCTCTCTTCAAATGCCGTTTAACATTAAAAATAATAAGGCGTGTACCCGATATGGATACACGCCTCTTTTTTACTCAATTCCTTGATACGTCAGGAGAATTATCGAGTACGCACAACTCTCAATCCAACATCTGCAGCGCTCTCTTCAAAGCTCCACGAGGCAAAAAGATCATCGCCATAGGGTGCTGAAGTATCCAAATAACTCCCACCTGCAATCTGTAAGGTCCCATTCAGGTCAAGTACTACTTCTGCGGCATTGCCAATCAAATCATACAAGCGTCCAACACTTGGCTTAAGGTACGACCCTACCCCACTGAGCTGGCCCGTACTGTTAACATATTTACGAACAACTTCTTCGGCATCAGAGCTACCCCAAAAATAAGCAACGACCTCATCCTCAGTGTATCCATAGATATAGGCCGCTTTCCATTCATCAGATGTAGGGAGTCGATAACCATTTGCACGAATCATACTGAGTGAACCACCCTCAATGTTTCGATACACCGGAGTCAACCCTTCACTTTCGGAGCGCGCATTACAGTAGAGCATCATCTCTTTGAGTGTAAACGAAGTTTTTGGGAGCCTTTCTGTACCAGGAATCAGTCCGCCACCCATTAACGCTGCATACTCCTTATGAGTCACCTCGTACGACCCTATATAAAATGCATCATTAATAAGCTGAAGGACCCCTTCTTCAGGCGGCTCATCTGCAAAGCGAGACATAGCCAAAGAACGCATTGCCACAGGTCCCACACTATATGGATCATGCATACCATTCAAGTAGGCATTCTCTTGTTGATCAAGATAAAACGCATAGGAGTAGGTCCCATTAAAAAAGAGCTGTTGTAACAGACTATCTCTATTGGCAATCCCCAGTTGATCGAAAATCCCCTCATACTCATCCATAATATCACTATTGTCATGGGCATACACAAAGAGTGAATCAAACAGAGTCCGCCCCAAGGCATAGAGGTCACCTTCCAAATCATACTCTGGGTTACTCTCAAGGTATTGCGTATACAGGTCGAGATACCCCTGAACAGAATCTATATCAACGCTGGTAACGACGCGATCAGTGATACGATTCTTCACTGCCTCATAAGTAATAACCCCTTGACCTGGAAAGAGTCTGATAAGATCAACTGTAAGAGTATTCGGTTCACACTCTTTAAGAATTGACCCTTTACCCGTCAATGAAACGCCCCCATTGGTGACATTCATCTTTCTCGTATAGGTAGCATATCGAATATCATATTGAGACCGAGCGTTACCATCAATAGTGAGTACCAACTCATTTTTCTGAATTGTTTCATCATACCGCACATCATAAAAGTTACAAGTCGTACCTTCACTCTGCGACACCATATCTTCATTACAGTGCACTTCACTATTCGTCAACGCCCCGTCAACATAATAGGTCACCACCATACTATCAAGCTGCTCACCATTAGGGAGCTCATGACTAATATGGTAGGGTTGCGTGTAATTGTTACTCTCTAATATACAGCCTACAAAGAGTGCTGGAATGATAATGAATAGAAGTGCTTTCATATTATTTTTCTCGCTTGATACTGACGTTCTAAAGCCAATGGTAAAAACTTGCACACCTCTCGGCATTCAATTCAAGTGATGTGGAAGCCCCATTCCTGCATTTCCGTTTTAAAAAGTGTTTAAGAAATTGTGATGTGGTGTTTAAGGGATACTAATAAGGACTATTTTGGGAGTTCTTGATTATTGACGATAATCGGGTGATTTTATTTGTTTTTAGGCTGGAGCTTAAACAGGAGAGATTCGAGGCGTAAATAATTTCGTGTTTTGAGGAATGTGAAATTCGTTATTTTGTAATATCATTATCTTGAAACCACTCTCTCCCGTTTCACCTTCTTGGTAGATCTGGATATATGCGCTAATAGCAAATATTATTTGGTAATCTCATGTGCTAGCTCCTTTTATTCTCGTGTAGCTAGTGGTAATTGATAAACTGTACCTTTTCAGAAAAATAACCGATCGCACCCTAGTAAGAGCCATGCAAACGAGATAGACATTAAAAGCGTTAGTATCTTCTTCATAAATTATTTACCCACAGTAATGTCGACGCTTCCGGATAGTAACTAAGTCCTTATGCCATATAGCCTAAAATATGACCAGCCAAAGATAGTAAACTCAATGACAAATCTCATTTGTCCATTTCAAAATGTGCTGGTGATCACACCAATCTTACTGAAATTATCTAAAAACTTTACTTTCGACCTGAAAACCGAGTCTCACCGAATAGATAAGAGTACCCGCAACAGCGTTATCTCGCGACAACACCTCCTTATTGAGTGAACCTTGAGCGTTGAAAGAGATTCTTTCAGGAGACTCTTTAGCTATGAATACCTATCTCAAAGACCTATCTACACATTCGGTTCATGAGCATGAGTGCTAGCACCTATAACTGAGGGTATAAAAAAAGCCATCTCAAAGAGACGGCTTTTTTATAAAGGGTGATTGAAGGGGTTTGAACCCTCGACAACCGGAATCACAATCCGGGACTCTACCAACTGAGCTACAACCACCACGATGCCACAAATGTAAAATAGTTTTCTGCAAAATACAAGGAAAAAGCAGAAAGGAAACTATAATACCTACCCTTTAGGGGCTTTCATTTCCGCTTCTCTGAGCTTACGTTTTTGAAGACGAGCAAAGTTTTTACGTTTAAAATCATTGCGGTGCTCTGAACAAAATTTTGGATAGATAAACTGTTTAGGGAAAATCTTTACCGGAAATAATGTATTACACCCTTCAAGGCAACAAAGAAAAGGCGACTCAACAACTTCAGTCAAGTTATGCTTGAACACCATGTTTTTAGATTCTACAGAGTCAAGATTCTTTTTCTGCTTTTGACGCTGTTTAATATCTCTATGAAGCTCACAATATTTTGCAATTGGGTGACCCCAGAACTCACGGCCACAACCGGGTTCTTGACACACCTTGAGCTTAATTCTTTTTTTCTTTTTGTACTTTGGTAACTGCACCAGTACCACCTCTAATCAGAAAGTTTTTCAAATATAATGAAATAACGGGGATTTTCAACAAAAAATCCCCGACACATTTCACTTAATAGTATTCGTTACAAGAACTTACGCTTCTAAAGCAGAGATAATTCTTCCAAAAACCTCTTCAATCTCGCCTGTTGCATCAATAGTAAAGAGGTTTCCGTTTTTCTCAAACCAACTCAGTACTGGCTTAGTTTCTGCATGATACGCAGCAAGACGTTGACGAATTGCTGTTTCATTGTCATCAGCACGCTGTACAAGTTCTGTACTACAGCCATTACATTTATTATCAGTAGGAACATTGATCAAATTGTGTTCCATGCCACATGAAGGACATTTTTTACGAGCAAGCATACGCTGTACCACTTGTTCTTCATCTTCAATATTAAGATAAATACAACCGTCAACTTCGTAGTTCTCAAGTAACCATGCACGTTGTGCCTCATTTCTTGGAAATCCATCAAGAAGAAACCCTTTTTTAGGGTCAAGAGAGTCTAATTTATCAGAAAGAATCCCTTTTACGGTATCATCAGATACGAGTTTGCCCGACTGCATTGCCTCTTTTGCAACTTTGCCGTGCTCTGTCCCATTCTCAACATTCCAACGAAGAAGATCACCAACACCAATAAACTCAAGATCAAGTTTTTCTACAAGTTTTGCCGCTTGGGTGCCTTTTCCGCTCCCCTGAATTCCAGCAATAGCTAATTTTTTGCTCATTATATCGTTCCTGAAAATTGTTCTGTGAGCCAAATATAACAACTGGAACTCTATTCTGCACTCTGTAACGGTCAATTTGCCCTCTCCCCCGTATAAACAGGCATCAAGCCACCATTACCCCCTTATAATCACAAGCATCTCAAGAAGTACCCACATTTGTGAACACCTTAGCATCAGATATTATACAAATAGGCCTTATTGCATAAAGAAATTGACGTTACACAGGCACCCTTTATGTACTTTGTACAAATAGAAACACACCCTCGGGGAGCTACACACATGAGGGCTCATACACCCCCGAATATTATGGAGATATTATGAAAAAACTACTCATTGCACCAGCAATATTAGCAACCCTTCTCATGGTTTCGTGCTCATCGGATGCACCAACTGCAAATGATGATGAAAAAGACCCAGAAGTAAGCCTTAACAGCTCTGATCAGAGTGACTCATCAGATGACAATCAATCTTCAGACGCAACACCAAGCGAACCAGAAGAATCGTCAAGTGCAGAACCAGAAGAGTCTTCTGATGCTGAATCATCTGAAACGGCTGACGAATCTTCACAAATGAGTGAAGACTCTTCAGAAGAAGAAAGCTCATCATCTGAAGATATTTTACAAATCAGAGAAGACCTTGCAACTGCATTTGGCGAAGTTGAATCTACAGTAGATGGCTCTGCTTTTGTTCTTTTTGATGGTGATGTGCCTGAGGATATTATGATCCAGACTTACCAAAGCCCAACACTTATTGTAGATGACGTGTTCTCATACGAAGCAACAAGGCTCACCGCAAGTGGATGGTTTATTGCTGATTCTAATGCATCGGCCACTCAATTCGATCTTACGGGCAAGACAGCATTAACCTTCGTATACCAAGCTGAAGCCACATTTGATATCCGTATCATGTGGGGAGCTGAGCCAGACGGATACAATGAATGGGGTCCTTATTGGTCTGAGACTGATTATGCAGACCGCCCTGGAGGGGCACTTGTTTACGAAGGCGTATCTACAGCATCAAGCCCTGAAGAATTCTCTATCGAGATTGCAGATATGATAGATAACGGCTACCTCGATGCAGTAAATAACTTTGAATATACTGGCGACCTAACATTTGACCCATCTAAAGTATGGCAAATTGTGATCCAAAATACTAAAGGTCCTATTCATTTAAGTAAAGTTCGTTTCGAATAAGTAAAGAACGAAAATAGCTTTATAAGTCAATTCGACCCATATAGACCCAAAGTCCCTCTTCTGAGGGGCTTTTTTTGTCTCTGAGCTCTCGTATCACAGAGAGGCCCCAACCTCAACATTTGTAAACGACACTTTTCTTGTCAAGAACCAATAAGAATCTATATTTATTCGACACCGACACTTTCAGGAATACACAATGAAACAAGCAATCATCTACTCCCTCTTTTTTTCTGCACTTTCTGCGCTTGTAGGCTGTGGCACGGGTACTGTTGAAAGTGGCACTATTCTTGGTTTGGAGTCATCCAATACGGCACAGCAACTCTCATCTTCACAAACACAGCTCAGTTCTTCTCAACCCCCAACGATAACCCCCTCTTCACAAGAGACCACTCCCACCACGTCAAGTAACCAAGACACATCAATCTCTTCGCATGATCAAGCCTCTGTGTCATCCTCCCTTGAAACCACACCATCTTCTACCATCAACCAATCATCAGCGGGTGCTTCATCAAGTGTACACACCCCCCTTTCGAGCAGCAGCGTGGATGTTCGCTTTGAAGGCTCTGATAGAGTTAACAAATTTATCGATGGGTCTATTGAATATGCATACGGAACAAGGGATACTCCAGACTCAACGAAAACAGTCGACGGAGCTGGTCTGTTAAAAGACAACCACTATTTTGACACTCAGGGTACTCGTATTCGTTGGGAAGAGTATGATCCTACAGGTACCTATTTTTATAGAATTCAGGAGTATACAAATGATGCTGTCACTAAAATAACACAGTACCTTGGCCCCGATTCTCTTGACTATATTCAAAATAGCGACACCAACGAACAACCAATCGACCTTACGAAATATGAAAATAACAAGAAAAAAACATTACAGTATTACGACTCATTAGGGCAGATTACATCACAGATCCAATTCAATGTACTTGAAGTAAAAAGTACAGAGATCAATTACGCAAACGGCGTTAAAAGTGAAAGTATTGCCTATCAAGCTGATGCTATTACCCGAAAAACGTATTCTACTTACGACACTCAGGAAGTTATTACGCAACAAACTACCTACCAAGCCGATGGCTCCACTCTCAAAACAGTCAGTAATTTTACCCCCAACAGCTCAGTGAAAGGGTATCAAATGACACAACAGTTCAAATACAATTCTGATGGTACGATTGATGTTGAATTTTACTTTCATGCAGATGGCTGGGAAGAGAAACAGGTGCAATACAAATATGGCACTAATAAGAAAGTGACAATTTTCCTTAATGCTGCTGGTGATACTCTTGGAAGGGAAGAGGTTGGTCTATAAAGTATATGCCTCAATGAGGCTATGCTTATTGAGGGCGTCCAAAGAAGTTCACATCAATTAGATCTGCTCTACTAGAACCGTTTACCGCGGTAATACAGACACGATACTTTGTGTAATACCCTGGTTGTGAAAGCACAAAAGAGGTATAAGCAGAAGCCTTAGGGTCAGACGAAAACCATTCATCCCCAATAGTAATATCGCTTTGACTATCTAACACATCCCATTTCACATCAGTCATTAAATCATCGACTACCGCCAGTTCCTCATTACTCCCCTGAAGTTCCCAATTTTTTGGAAGTCTATCTTTTAAGGTATCATACCTACCACGAAATTCATATTTTAAAACTCTTTGGGGGACAGTAAACACATATTGAATATGAGCGGAACCCGTTACTGGGCGAAATATGTGTGCAGACATCCATTGCGTCCAATTACCCGCACTATCAAACAATTGCCAAACAGGATAAGTAATATTAACATTATTTGCCGTTGCCACTGCTGCATCAGGACCAGTTAATATATCCGTTATATTCACTACAGGTTTCTCCATGAGTTGAATTTCTGTAATATCGACCACTTGAGATCCATTTACCTCTTGGACACAAAGCCTATAGAACAAGTAATCCTTAGGGTCAGCTATCGTAAAAGCAATGGTATCATAATTTGAAGCTGATTGCCATTCGTGCCCTACTTCAATAGAATCCCGAATATCAAGAGTAGTCCAAGAGCCATGATCTAACACATCACCCACACGTACACTTTCATCGTTGCTCGCCTGAAGTATCCATTTTTTGGGAAGCCTATTTCTTAAAGTATCATTGCGACCCATGATTCTGTACTCTTTAATTCGTTTTGATTCATTAAAGTGATACATAATATTTGCCGTTGAACCCACCGTGTCAAATGCATTTGTTGAAACCCATGCCTTATCCATATCAAAGTCTCTGTCAAAAGCCAGCCAGCCAGGATATGACGCATTATATATTGAAGTTGTCGTAACTTCTATTGTTCCCTCTCCTTTAGCTGTGACCATAGAATCAGTTGCAACAACAAGTGAAGTATCTATTATAGAAGGAAGAGGATTTCTCACCACCGGTTCAGACGATGATGATACAATCACTGACGAAGAGGATGGCTCTTTCACAGAGGAAGAAGACTCAACTACCGATGACGAAGACTCAATCTGCGAAGAAGAAACTACCATATCAGGCCCGGAAGAACTTGAAGAAAGCTCAATCTCACTAGACAAGAGAGAGTCACTAATCACTGTATCGTCTAATGCAGTATCAACGATTGTGGAATCAATTGCCGCAGAAGACAAAGCAGAACTTGATAGTATCGCCGAAGAACTTTCAAATAGTGAGTCAACCACTGTATCTGTAGCTACACTACTCAATACCACTGAGTCTGATGAAGAAACGACAACCTCAGCTGATGAAAAGCTCAGCACTACCTCGTCATAACTCGACAGCCCAATTGCTACAGGGTCGGGACGCGCAATACACACGTTATTCGTCCAATCAAACATCTGAGTCGTGGTACATTCACGAGCTCGGTCCAGAAACTCCACACACTTGAGGGTATCGCCCATTGGGCATCCATACGAATAGGCTTCAATAATTTTAATGGAGACCGTATCAATCATCTCTTTTGCCGGGTCTACAATAAGCTCCTCTACAGTAAACTCTTCAGGTAGGCCAGTGCCCCCTATAGTCGTAAACGTAAAGATGATATCATATTCACCTTCTGGCATATTTGGAATAACAACCGATCCATCTGCATCTCTGACATAGCTCACCGGTTTGCCCGCTACAGTTACTGCAACTGAAACTGTTGAGTCTTCGGTAACCTGAAATACAACATCTTTTGCCGGCTTAAGTGAAACGGCACTATCAGAGTCACTTTTATGAGAAACAGAGTCTACCCAGATCGAGAAGGCATCAAAACCAGAAGCCCACTCCGCAATCATAAAATAGTGCTCATTGGTATCTACTTCAATCTCAACTTTACCTTTTTTATTAGTATGCCCAAAGCCTGCCCAATTATCGGCAACAAGGTCTGAAACAGAGCCCTTTGCAGCAAAAGCAGATGCCGCTTCTTGTGGATCATATTGATACAGCGTAACCGTTGCTCCAGATAAGGTATCTCCATTGGGACCCGTGATCGTTGCCGTAATAACATTATCCGTTCCTACAGTTGAACTAATATCATCAACACCACGAGCACAACTTATAATAGCGACAACAAAACATGCCCCAAAAAGTAGTGTGAAAAGATTTCTCAAAAAATGACTACCCATCTGTGTCCTCATGCGTTCCTTTTTCATTTTTATCACTCATAGGAAAAAACTGGATATTGAGCTGGAACACCCGATCTTTATTCCGAACCTCAGCTTCTTCGTGTACAATATTAATAATCTCTTCCTGAACTACCATTATTTTCTTCTTTATTCTCATCAAAGCATGGTCAGTGGCAGCCACAGTTTGAGTAATTATATGGCGTTCCTCGCGAGGCACATTTTTAAGCGCTTCCTTTCCCTGATCCATCATAAGCCCTTGATAATCATGAATAGCCTGAACACCCACCTCAGCTGCCCCCATCATAGATATATCTGATGGGCGCCAAAAGCCTTGTGCATCCTCAATAATGAGTTCTAACTTTTTAAGAAGGGTAATGGATGCTCGAGCCTCGGCCGACCGAATAGGTGGATTGACAAAACGAGCCAACTCTTTTATATCGTCCTTAAAGTCCAAGACCGAAAGGGCCTGATGCACTGCAATATGATGCCATTTACTAAAAAACTTCATCTGATCTTTTTTAAGCTGCTTGGTACCTGCCGGCTGTAGCTGCATCATTTTTTTAAAAATCAACTCTCGCTCGCTGGAGTCTGTTTCGTGGGTGTAAGCCACAATAAGTTCAAAATAGTTTGACTGTGAGACACTCAGCTTAAGTGCTTTTACAAATTTTGGGATATAATTAGGCGTTAAGTTATTAACCCCTTCGACAATATTCTTGTAGAGCCCCGAGGAGTTATACCCTGCAATACGTGCAAAAAAACGATACGAAAACTTCGAATCCACTTTTTTACGCTCACTATAATAGTCACGTAAATAGTGACGATAATTATAGTAGTTAAATATATCGGGTAACTTCATCCCAGCCCTACCTTTGTCTCAGTCAATAGTTACGCCATTGACTCCACCTCGACATTTTCTGCTCTTACAAACAGTGCGAAAATACTTCAAAGCATTCCCCACATGTCGAACAGCAGTTGAGATTACAGTCTATGAAGAACACTCATGACAAAAAACACCACGACAGTCTTCATAGGCCAAACCAACCACTGTTTAAATAATTTTAGAAAATTTTAACCGATCGTCACTCGACTACCACTATTTTGTGTGTAAAAACACCTAATACCTGTTTAAATGAGTGTTTAATCTGGCATAAAGACCTAATAAAAGGTCTTTTTTACAGAAGCAGCATTAAGTACGTTTAAGCAATTATATGGATTATGTTATTTTCTATTGAGACTTTTAGGATGAATTTGATCGAAAAGCGCCCAAAAGGTATCAACCCCGACGGCTTCTGCGCGTATCGCCTCTTCAAGACCCACTGTCTTGAGCCCCTCTTTTATGAGATCCTTAGGGTAGAGCGAACTCAAGCTATTGTAGAGAGTTTTTCTTTTTTGAGCAAAACACTGCTTGGCAAACGCCATAAATTCTGGAGTCAATTCACGACAGTTTTCTTTATGGGTAATCATCATCGTCGCCGACATAACATTTGGCCGCGGTGTAAAATTTTCTGGACCAATCTTGCGAAGAACACGAGCATCAGCATACGAGTTAACAAGCACTGTAAGAAACCCATAGTCTCTACAACCCGGATCTGCACAAACACGCTTTGCAACTTCATACTGCACCATCGCCATGATGCCACTACTTTTTGAGAGATGCGGAAGCATTGAAGTGAGAATAGGAGTCGCCATATTATAGGGAAGATTCCCAACAATAGTCGCCCCAGGGTTTTCTTCAAGGTAACCCGCAAGGTCAAAGTCGAGAAAATTCTTATTAATCACCGTAAGAAACCGGTGTTTCAGCTTCACATTAAGATACTGCACGCACTTCTCATCGATCTCAACAGCAGTAACATGCCCCGCCTTGTTAAGCATCTTATGAGTGAGCGCACCATGGCCCGGACCAACCTCCAATACCGCATCATCACGAGTGAGTTCAACGTCATCAGCAATTGCCTGAATAATAGCATCGTTATTTAAAAAATTTTGTCCGAACTTTCTTCTTCTATTTCTATCCATTGTGACTCTCAACTCTTCTCTTTTTTATGCATGACCTGTGCTGAATATTTTTAGTCTATCAGGAAATATAAGTACGTTTTAAATCCTTAATTTTTGTAGATTTAAGCACTGTACGGCCCATAGTATTGTGTGCCGGTTTTTAATGTATTAACTGTGATTACCCGGATACTGATGCAGCTTAAACAGTTCAGCGTTATTGGCTTCAAATCTACATTATTATGGCTCATAATTGGGTGCTTTTTCATAGGCACGGTAATGGGCTCTACCAGTCAGATTGAATACCTCAAAACTCCAGAACGGGTCAAACCACTCCAAAATATCCTCCCCAAAAAGGGCATTTTAACCCACCCTCAGTGGGGCTATCTCAAATTCCCAGCCAAAAACCTCTCGATAGATCATACGGTAAACTTTGAGAAACGGGAAATGGTTATTACCGCATCCTTCAATAACAGCAGAAACAAGCAGAAAACCCCACTCTGGAAGAGCTATTATCGCGAACTTGCCAATTACACCTTCGAGATGAATGACCTTATTTTAAAGAAAATATGGCTTGAATCCCTAATTGGTCAAGAAAACCCAAGTTCAGTGGGCCAAGGCGACAATCATTTCGAACTCGAGATTCCCATAAAAATGCCCCAGTGGCTCAAAGATGTGGGGATTCCAAAGCCGACAATCGACATTACCGGTGACCTCAATATTCAACTGAAAGGTGTGGGCAAAAAAAATACACGAGACCCCCTTCACAACTCCCTCTGGCCCAACTTTGACCCCAAATTTACACCAAACTTTTCAGTAAAAGGATCGATCGGTAAAAACCTCTCTATTCAGATCAACAACCAAGAAGGGTTTCAAATTGCCGATCAACTTAAGATTGTCTATCAGGAGTCTGAGCCCAACGAGTTTGAAGACAACATTATTCAGCGTATTGAAGCCGGAAACACTTCTCTCTCTCTCGAAGGAACACGCCTCACTGGGTACTCCGAAAACCATCAGGGCCTCTTTGGTATTAAAGGCGAATTTAAATTTGGTGACCTTTATCTCACGGCAATTGCATCACAAGAAGGAGGCTCTTCTCATAAGCAATCCCTCAATTCAGAATACACCGACAGTGAATTCAAAATACAAGAAAGTGAATTTGTTGATGGGAAGCACTTCTTCCTCTCTATGGACGACCGCACTGAATACGTAACAAAAAGAGTCCTTGGCCAACAATTAAGTCTTAAAACCAAACGCAACCTTACCATCTATGTTTCGGTGCCACGCGAAAACAAGAGTGATGGCAGAAGCTACTACAAAAACCTCACCGGATACTTTGCCCATAACTTACAAGACACAAAAAACAAATACATAATGAAAGAGCTCAAAAAAGATGAGTTCACCTATGATTCAAAAACCGGTATACTCTCACTGACTCGCCCCTATAGAAGCAGTCGTATTGGTGCATGGTGGGAAGACCTCTCTGTGAGCGACAAAAAACTCACCCGCCCGATTGGCGGTAACGAAGGGGAAGGCAGTACCGGTGTAATCATTTTTAAATCAACAACCTTGATCCCCGACCTTAATCTCTTAATGCTGCGCAACCGCTATGCTGTTGGCTATACCGGCGAGAGTAAAAATGATTTTCAACTGGAACTCATTAAAAGTAGTGACCAATCACCAACCAATCTCGCTGCCCTTCTTAAAGACACCCTTGGAGTAACCCTCCCCAAAGAAAATGAAAAAGATTTTAATGGACAGACCGGCGAGTTAATCCTCCCGTGTAAAGTTGCCCCTCCAACTGCTCAGAGCAACAGCGACTCACTCGCCTTTTACCAAAAGGCTTGTCTCGAACCTATGCGTCATATCATCCCCGAAAGCTCTGCAAACCAACTCTACACCAATAGTTCGACACTCCTCAAAAAATTTGAATCGTATTACTCTTTTAAAGTAAAAGGGAAACGAAAAAATACTCAGATCAATCTCAACAGTGGTACCCATTCACTTAATTCAGGTGGCTGTATGGATATCGCAGAGGGCTCTGAGCGACTCACCATAAAGGGTGCGGGCACAGTGCTTCAGCGCGGTAAAGATTATGACGTACTCTATGAACTCGGACAAATTAACCTAACCTCTGATAGGGCCCGTGACCCCAACACCGAAATTGAAGTAGAGTACGAATGTCAGCCTCTCTTTCAAATTGAGAACAAATTTTTACTGGGCCTCCGCGCCAAATACCCCTTAGAATCTTTTGGCAACGGCTCACTTCTTGGCGCTACGGTACTCTATAAAGGGCAATCCCTTAAGGCACGCCGCCCTCAGTACGATCAGACTCCCTACTCTTCATTTCTCTGGGGCTCAAATCTACTACTCAAAGACAGCTCACATATCATGTCGAAAGCAATCAACGTCCTTCCCTTTATCAAAACGAAATCACCTTCACGTTGGACTCTCGAAATGGAGATAGCGCAATCGTATCACAACCCCAACACTTCAGGCGACGCCCTAGTTGAGGATTTTGAAGGCTCTTCTCGCACCATACCCTACAGTATGTATCGCTCGTCATGGCATAGAGCGTCACCGCCCCTTAGTAACGACCCACTCAACCCTCTCGATTATCGCTACCAAGCACGAGAGTTTATCTGGCATTCAAATCACGAGAAGCGACGAGGCGACATCTTTTCATCAATCAAAGAGAAGTATGATCAAAATACTCGCATACCTATTTTAGAACTGAAGATTAAGCCTATTAACCGCGAAGGCAAGAACTGGGGAGCTATCATGCGGGCAAACTCAGACTATGCAAGTGACCTGAGTGACGAATATGAATACATTGAGATTGTTGCAAATGGTAGTAGTGGACAGCTCCTGATAGACTTTGGCCAAATCTCGGAAGATCTCTCAATTAACGGTTATGAGCCAAACCAAGAGCTCAATTCAGAGCAGACGGAAGGGAATATTAGCCCCGATCACGATGATGGTCTTGACGGACTCCCCGATGAACTAGAAAAACGTAAAGAGTGGCTCTGTTACAGTACGTGCAACAACTCTAATACCATAACATGGGACGCTAAAACCAACCCCGACCCTGCACTCGATAACTGGAGTGAACAAGAGTATGCCTCTGACCCAACCTATCAGATTAACGGTACACAAAACAACGCTGCACGAACCGTCTACGACACAGAAGATATTAGTAGAGATGGGCTCCTGCAAACAACCAATGCCTTTGTCCGCTATACCATCGACTTTTCTGATGACATGGTCAATGCCGACAATGGAGTCCAAGTCATTGAGCAACAAGGAAGTGGTCAAAACTTCTGGAAAATTTACCGCATCAATCTTAAAAAGTACAGCGATGTCTACCCCATGGGCGCCAATCTTACCCAGATACTCCAAAATGCTAAATTTACTCGATTGACCCTTACGGGAACCTCCAGTGAAACAGAAGTGAGGCTTGCCCGCTTTAATATTGTCGGAAGTCAGTGGGAGACTGATTTTTTAACCGACATAGCTACTGGCGATACGATCAAAACCCTCCAAGAGAACTTCACCTCAAATGGTTCCGCCACTACAACTTCCTTCGCCTCTGAAACAGAAGAGAGTGGCGGTCGTGTTTTTGTTGACGTTATCGACAATAAAGATGATAATGACATCTACTTCCCTTCTAACAATACTGTTACTGAAATTGAAGATGATGATACTGGTGCCAAAAGAAGAGAACAAGCACTGATTATTAACTACTCTGCTATTGAACCTGGCCAGCAGGCATTTATCACCCGTAAATTTGAATCTCAACAATTTGACCTTACTAATTATAAAAGCCTGAAGATGGAGATCCACCATGTCGACTCAACACTTGGTGCCTTTAACGACCCCGGGGTGCGCTTTGCCATACAGATCGGCTCTGACCCGACCAATAAAGACTCGTATTATGAATGGTCATTCAGGCCTACCCCACAAAGCTGTAGCTCGGATAAAGCCTGCCATAGTAGCAACTGGGATGACAATGCTTTCGCCTTAGCATTAAATCAATGGCCCAAACTTAAGAACCACCCTGATTGGTCTCCCGTTATAGACACCTCTATTCGGTACATTTTGCAAGATGGATCATATCAAGCTGCTGACCTAAATTATAAACGACAACTCAAAATATTGCACGACGCTATTGAGTCGTCGGAAGAAACTACTGAACGAGCAGAGATGATTACCCTTCGTGGTAACCCATCAATCAGTAACATTAGTTGGATGCGTATCGTTATTATGGTAGATGATGAAGAGCTCTCCGACGACCCTCGAACCGTATCCGGTGAGTTTTGGATCAATGACCTCAGGCTCGATGGCATTCGTGATGGCTGGGGAACCTCAGCGCGATCTCGTATTCAACTTGAATTTGGCGATGTCCTTACTCTCAGTACCGATGTTACCTATCAAAATGGTAACTTTGCCCCGCTTCAGTCCAACTCTGGTTCAGCTAAAAAATCACCCGCCCAGTCATCATCCTTAATGCAATACAACGCAAGTGCCCAGTTTCACCTCAACAAGTTTTTAAAGGATGAGTGGAAATTTAGAATCCCCTTTATGATCTCGACCAGTATGAATGTGACCCGGCCCTTTACTCAGCCAAATTCTGATATACTACTCTCAAACGATGATTTTCTTGGTCTCTCAAAAGACTTCTATGATCACATAACGAATCAAGAGAATATCTACACCGAAGATCAACAAGACACGAACTATGCTGGCCCTAATATTGGCGATGAAGAGGACTTGAGGTCAGAGAGTCAGAGTGAAGGATTCCAGACGGTACAGTTAAGAAAACAACTCAGTGTCAGTTTTGCGAAAGAGTATGTACGCCATAAATCACTCCCTGTAGAGCTCCTCTCTCAAGCATTCCTTGAGCGACCAACACTCTCGTATAAGTACGTTGAATCAGAGAACTTTTCACCAACCTCAATTGATACCAGCTACACCTATAGCACCTCTGCAAAGTATAAGTTTGGCCAGCTTAAAGCGAGCAAATTCCGCCCCTTCTCTCGCTTCAAAAAGTCTAAAAATTCATGGATAAAATCATTCTCCAAAACCTCATTTTCTCCCTGGCCCGAAACCTTTGATGTTACTCTTGCTGATTTCTCATTTAATAAACGCCTCACCAACAACCGTTCTGTCGATTCTCCCAGCTTTACTCATAGAGAGACCGACTACGGGCTTGACCTCAAGCACTCAATAAACATGCGCTGGAAAATGTTTAACTTTTTAACCGCATCCTACGATCTCACCATTAACCGTGACTTTAACGATTTTCACGCCGACTTTGCCAAAGAGGCACTCTTTGATAGTGAACGGGGTGGCGGACTCTTTGGTATTGGCCGTATCACCAGTCTTGACACTAATGAGCACGCACGACGCTTTTTACTAAAAGATAGCTTAGGTGATTATGAAGACATTACCTACCACGATGAACGACTTTCTCGATTTAATAACTTTGACACCGTCCTCATTGATCCTGCTCTTATTGATGGGTCTGATTATGGGATTTTGCTCAATGAGTTTAAACGGTCACAAAACATGAAGCTCAACTACAGCCCTCAATTTGTTGATTTTGTAACAACGCGTTTTATCCTTCAGTCTCAATTTAATCATAACCGCAACAATTCCAACTTTATGGATGACACAACCGACACCTATTGGAGCCTTAACCAAACCAATAGTTTTCAGGCGACTGCCACACTGAAACTCCAAAAACTCTTTGACTTTAGTGCAACCAAAAGTGTTTCTAAGTTCTTGAAAAAAATGAAGTGGTCAAGTTTACGCAGTACCTGGAAGGTGAACCTCAACACATCGGGAGAAGAGTATACTTTTGCAGATTTAGAACGCCAAGGCGTTTCGGCAGGGGATTACTATAAATACTCTTTTGGACTTGCCGATGGCGGAGGCTGGCGACATCCTGGTAATATTATCACTGGAGACATGGGGAAAGAGAGTTGTGAAGAGTACAGTACTTTTGCAAACTACTGTAACAAAGAGCTCTTTTATCTACAAAACCCTTCTGACTCTTCCGGCTTTAGAAACAAAGACCCCAATCAGATCATAAACAAACACCTCCTCCCTACACCACGGGTTGGTACCAACAAATTTACCCAGGATATCGATCGTTCACTGAAGCTGAACACTCAACTTACCATACCAACAAAAATGCCCCTTCAATTACAAGCACGAACCGAATGGAGTGAAAAGATTGGTTTTGAACGAGAGAACCCGTGGCAGACCGATACTACTACAACATGGCCTTCCTACTATATCTATGGTACTTTGAAAAACATTGCCCAAAGCTTTGCTCCCCTTAAAAAACGATTCTCTTCTATAAACCTTTCATCGGGGTATAAGTATCGTCAAACTGAGTCTATTACCGCACATGCAACTTCTGAAGATGCCGTTGAATCCAAATACTCATTTGCACCGCTTATAAAAGCAACGCTCACCACCAAAAAGAAAACCACCTTTTCTAATGCCATCAATCTCAGTTGGGGCCAAAAAAATAGTTACAATAAAATATCCGCCTATGAAATGAATACCGCAATAGAAGACACCAACACTTATTGGAATCAGCGCTATATCCCCTACGTATCCAATGAAAAATTTAGAACGACCAACTTTGCCTTTAGTAATGATTTTAGAGTGAAATATGAGATTCCAACCAACAAAGGCTTTTATCTCTTTAAATGGTTTTTTAGACTTAAAAATCCTGTCATTCTTAACGGAACAATTACCTACTCTTGGAAACGAGAGACCCGAACCACCTTTGACAACAATAGCTACTCGCCATCTGACTCTACCATAGGCACCCCTCAAATTCTTATTAATAACCTACAGGGAATTGACAACGCCTATTACTACCCGGCTCGTTATAGTGATGGTAGTGTCGAAAATCGCACTCGACACTGGGCCTTTCTTATCCACCCAAGCATGAGTTATCAGTTTACCACCCGTGTCGCAAGTCTTGCCCATGTTAAGTACAGCTACGAAAACATCTCAACCAACGATACTGGTCAGCGAAAACAATTATTAGAGTTTTTGATACAAGTGACTATTAAATTCGGAAATAGATAGCCAAACCTCTTACCCACAAAATTTTGAATATATGCAAAATTTAATGTACCTTTGACACTGTTATGGACCAAAAGCACTCTCATATCTACGCCTATTTTGACTATGATGACACCCTCGCATCGGGTGACAGCATTCTCTATTGGCACCGGTTTTATTTTAGAGAGCGAAAAAAACGGTTTTTACTCCGTATTTTTCATATTATCGGCTTTTTACTCTGGTCTATCCGTACTATTAAATCGGGCACCCTCAAAAGAATCATGCTTGCACCACTCTGTTATGAGACCCCCGAAGAGCGCGCACGACTCGGCGAGAAGTTTGCTCGAGAAGAACTCCCCAAATTCCTCTACCCCAGTATGCTCGATCGGCTTTGGAGTCATAAGATGTTGGGTCATAAGATCGCAATTCTTTCTGCATCGCCCATGTTTTATCTACAGCACCTCGACAAAATTTTGAGTGCTGACCTCATTGTAGGCACCCGCATGGAATTCCCCTCTAAAGGACTCATTCGTATCCCACACTACCGTACTGGTAACTTTAAGGGGCGAGAGAAGACCAAATTTTTAGAATCACATTCCGAGTTTCCAGAAGGAGGCAAAGGGTGTTTTTCGTATTCAGATCATCATTCTGATCGCTTTTTACTCCGCCATGCTGAGTTTCCCTTTTGTGTCAATCCCAATGACAAACTTCGTCGTATTGCCCACGAAAACAACTGGCCCATTCTCACTCCGCATCGTCTTAAGTCGGGAAGAACAAGAACGGCAGCCTCTGCATCCCTACTCCTTCTCCAAAAAGGGTCTCTCGAAAATAAGATCACTATTGGAAGCTCCAAAACAGCTCGTGACTTTCATTTACGCAATTGGACCAAATCATTCTTTGAGGTCCTTCAAGACTCGGATTTTGTTATGTGGAGTGCATTTATCCAATCGTCTCTTGCACTGAAAGGACTCCCAGAGCTCCTCATGAAAGAGCTTGTAGTTACTCACAACAGTAACAACAACACTATTTTATCTCTCTATAACACCAGTGGATCTCATTATGTGCGCAATCCACTTATATCATTTACCGCACACGCACCCCACAATACCAATTATGTTACTCGAGTTTCAGGCCCACTTTCACAATGGCTTGATACCGAAAGTTATAAGCCTCAAAAATTTTGGATCAAAGTACGACACTCCCATATTGAATCTTTTTGGGAACTCGATAAAAAGACAATTCTCTCGAGTGCATCTAAAAACAGTAGTGAAACACTCAAACACACGGTTAACTTTTGGCTTGAGCAAGCCCAGCATGCCTTTGATAATGATTCGCGTACATACACTGACGGCGCCTGGATTGAACGTGTTCAATCTATTGAACAGAGTGGCGCACTCCTTCCCCATGTAAAATTGATTCAAAATAAAGATCAGCTTGAGTTACATCAATTTAGTCCAGAAGGAATCCGCTTCCACAAGCTCTGGCAATTTAATTCTGGTCTCTGCTCTGCTATTCCACTCAAAGTTTCAAACCTCTATTTTACCCTCCTTGCAGAAGATATTATTCTGGATATAGACTGCGGTTTTAATTTGAAACTGATCAATCAACAAGGGGAACCGGCACTCAAAATTATCGATTATGCACAACTTTTTGATGCATCATTTAGAGCAGGCCCTGCTATACATCAGCTGATAAAGGCCCCAATAACCACCGATGTCAACGAACTTCCTCTTCCCGAAAGTTGGAAACCCCACTTTGAAGCACTCAATATTGATTATAGCACAGCAATGGCAGATCTTTTTGGTGGGCTCACCGTAGACCTCGGTACTATTAACTTTGGCCAATGGCGATACCGCCGTACTCGTATTGGTAAAGAGCAATGGAACAAACTATACCAACTCCCCCCAGAGCTCTTTACCGTAATTAAAAGCCTGTGGAGTATCGAAACACTTTTTTCTCTTCTTAAACAACGAGGGTGATATGCAGATTAAACATCTCATATTAGAGCTTTTAAAAAAGCACAAATACAACTACTACATCTACGAACCGGTAATATTTGAGAAACGTATTAATGAAGAGAAGATCCGTGCTGACCACTTTCAATCTAACTTTGCTTATATTGAAATTTTTTATAGAGACTTGCTCCCTATCGATACGTCCGAAATGCGTGTTAAAGCAATATGGGATATTATTTTAGAAGTGTTTTCTTTATCACTTAGAGGTTCTGATATAAAAGGTCACTTAAAAAATGATGAGGGGCTTGGTGTCATGATGGTTGACTGTGACTCCTATGCTCCTGAGCGCCTCAGAAAACGAATTGTTGAAAAACTATATGAAGCAGACGTTCTCAAATATATTATCAATAAAGATAATTTTATTAATGCCTATTTTTACACTGCTCGCTCTGAAGATACCGATATTACCCAACAATCTCCGATGCAAAGGATCTAATCTCATCCCATCGAGTCATGGGGTCAAACTGGGTCGTACATCTATAATCTCCGAATATACACGGCCTATTAGCACCTAAACTTTTATAGTTCCAGCACGGTGCACAACTTAAAGACTCTTCTCTGATAATCAGGTGTTCGCCTTCGAGCCTCTGTTGATTTACATAAAAAGGACCCGTACGTTTTTCGTCTGTTGGACCAAAAAAAACAATACACCGTTTCTCTTCTGCGACACTCATATGCATCAACCCAGAGTCATTACCTATATAAAAAAGACTCTCTGCAATAATTCCACTGAGCTCCCCCAGTGATCTACAGTTAATCTCTACAAGTATTGTATCGGCCGTAATACCAACACACTCAGTATCACCAGAAATAATTCTTGTAATTTCATCTGCGACTGCAGAACGAATATGAGCTTCTGTAGGGTCTCCAGCCAGATAACATCGTATGGAAAATGCCTTGTACAGGGCAACAGCAGTTGCGGCATAGACCCGTGGATCAAACCTCTTTTTATCCATCCCTCGTTCTGCACTTGAGCCTGGGTGACACACATAATATCTATCATGGGGGTTTTCTTTGAGTACAACCTTACCTGGATAGCGAAAACCACGGTACTCAGTCGAACCGAGAAGCTGTTCTATGAGATTCAAGTTTTGATCGGTATCATGAAACTCAAAGTTACTTGAACAGGTATAGGTCTGAAGCCTCTTTGGGAGATTGCTATTGGGATAGCTAAAGCCAATGCGATGTGGTGCACCAATAATCCGCGTAAAGAGCGAATACTTCCAATGACCTGTAGGAAAAAGCGATATGGTCGCATCATACTTTTTTGCCCGTAGGGCTAGAAGAGAGCTCATACCTTTGAGGAGTGACTCTTTGTCTGGATAAAAAGGAATCACCTCACTAAACAATCCTGAATCGTGTCCCATCTCGGCAATACCCGGCTTGAGTGCAAGAAGAGTCAAGCGATCACTTCCGAGCTTCTGTGCAAGATTTTCAATAGCAGGTTGTGCCATTAAGAAGTTGCCAATACCAATAGGGCAGACAATGAGAATTTTTTTGCAGTCGTGAAGATTTGGTTCCATGAAATAAAATATAGCAAAGGATTACTTTTTAGGTGAGATACCCACATGCCACGAACCCCTTACGGTATTCCTTATTCTATATCACGTGAAACCAAATACTCCTTATGTATATCCTGAACTAACAAGCAGAGCTTTTGAACACCCTTTGTCATACTTTTGGCCGAGATTGTTGAACCACTGAGAGCGTCAATATCTGTACCATACTTGAAGGATGACCCTGCGTCTTTACCAACAAATGAGTCAAGCCAATCACGCTTTTTAACAGCACGTCCCTTAATCTCTCGATACTTTAAAATTCTATTATGTACCACTGATTGTTCTGAATCAAACACGACCAAAAAAGTAATGGGCATCTGCTTGCCAAACACATTATCAACAAGTGCATGACCAACTAGCGAGTCCCCTTTATGGATTGACCAATAATAAATGAAATTAAAATAGTAGTTTTGATTAACCTGCGTTACCGCTGCTTTTCGCATCTCTCTCGTAACAGGTACTTTTTCGTAGTGAAGTACAGTCTCAGCGCCATACAGAGAACGGAGCTCACGCTCTGCACTCTGCTTAAGGTCTTGAGCCCCTGCTACTGCAGAGGCTAATAGAACCATTATCGCTAAACTCATGTATAAGCGATATCGATTCATTAGAACATGTACCCTACACCAAGGTCAATAAAGTGAGTGACATCATCATCTGCACCTTTCGTTTGGTAGGTGTAATCAGCTTTAAATACCACTTCATCAATAGGTTTAAGAGCAAGACCTGCAGCAATTTTAGTCGTTGCATTTTTCTCTTCTACCGCACTGTCTGTATGTGAAGAAGCCACATTGAATGCCTCATACCGAGCCCATGGAAGAAGCTTTGCATCTTCGAACCCAATAAGCCCACCAACATTATAGCCAACTTCAGCATAAAAGCCCGATGACCCTTCAAGTCCTTGATCGGCAAGTGCTTCATACGTTGTAAGAGCCGCTTCAGTTACTGCATAAATGTTATTTGCATCGTATTTTGCATGAACCTCAAGAAGGTTGATCCCTTCGAAGTTCTGCTCGCCATTATTTGCCATAAGATGATTCCGTGAGAATGATACACCAGCACGTAGCCCCATAAGACCGACATAGTCGACACGTGCATTAAAGAGAACAGTCTCAAGGCTTGATTTATACCCTTTTTGACGACCACCCCGAACACCACCATCTCCTATTCCTGCAGTATTAAGCCCTTCCATTACCACTACTTTATAGTCAATCTTTTCAGCGATAACACCTGTTGCACCAACACCATTGCCAAACCATGTTGTTGGAATAATTCGTTTACTATACTCTGGGCGCTCAACCGAAACAAACAACGGTGGCTCATGATTTTCATTAATCAAACCAACCGATGGAAGTAGGACACCAAACTGATAGTTTGCTGCATCAGAGTGCTTAAAGTTTACAATTGCTTGTTCAAGCTCGAGCTCACCATTTCCACCAGATATAAAATTGTGTTCAAGCTCAACTTCTGACTTAAATGACCACTGCTCATTCCACTGATATCCATAAAAAAGCACAAAGCGGTGAAAGTCTAGAGTAGGAGCCTTATCATCTTTTTTCTCTACGTTTTTATAATTCATATGGAGTTCACCATATCCACCAATAGACGTTTTTGAACCACCACTCACTGCGAATTCATCTTGTCCAAATGCAACTGCTGCCATAAGGGCAACTATGTATACCATTTTTTTCATATTTATATCCTGCTATATTAAATTAAGATTCAGTCTCAATCTAAATAATTAATCGAGACAATTCAAGTAAAATATCGCCATGCTATCAAATTGTAATATTTGAAAAGAGCTATTTCTGTAATTAAAAACAGTATAAGTCCTTATTTAAAGCAAAATTTAGATGTTTTCGCCTACAATTATCAATATGATTCCCGCAAATAAGCCAATAAGAGCCCCCATCTTTTTTCTTTTATTGAGCTCTTTAAAAAGAACAGCCCCCAATATAAGGGTGACAAAGACACGACTTCTTTTAACCGCAGAAAGCAACACTATCAGAGCGTCTTCATAAGCAAGCGCTCGGAAATAGACAAAATCAGCAATAATAAGAAGTACTCCAATAAGGGGAATTGACCACCGCCACTGAAAGCGGGTGCTTTTTTTTCTGAAGGGAACCCACGCACAGAGCGTTACTAACCCCAGTAGTACAACGAGATAAAAAGAGAACCACGCCTGTACCGTTTGTGGAGGTATGCCACGAGTTTGAATAAGGTATTTATCATAGAGGCCACTACTCGAACCGGCAATGGTGCCCAAAACAACAAAGAGAATCCACCGGTTACGGCTAAAATTAATGCCCTCCTTCTTACCCAATGCAGAAAATCCAAGAAAAGACCCAATGATCAGCGCTACCCCACACCATTGGAGTGGAGTCGGAGATTCACCATATATAAAGAGCGCTCCAAAGAGGGTGATGAACGGGCCTGCTGCTCGAATAGGAGTTACCAGTGAAATGGGCAGATGCTTCAATGCAAAAAAGTTGAGTGTCCATGCAAGAGAGATAATTGCAGATTTAAGAGCAATAAGCCCATGGACCTGCCACTCAATAATTGGTACGTAGAGCCCATACTGTTGAAGAAGTTCAGGAAAAAAGTATGACCCCACAAATATTGGTGTCATAGTGATGAGACCAAAGCAGGTACTCAGAAAAAGAACAGGAATAACCGCATTATCACGTACCCCGTATTTTTTAGCTATGTCATAGAGACCCAAAAAAAGGGCGGAGAGTAATCCAAGGTAAATCCACATAGAGATATTGATAGGCTTTTAGCAAAGAGAGCCCTTACTCAGCTAATTTTATATGATGTATAAAGGTATCAACTTTTGTGACGCCATCCAACTCACCAGCCTTAAGATATTCAACTAATTTGGTCCGCATATTCTCTTCAGCTTCTACAGTAGATGATCCTACAACTCTAATATTCAGGTCGGGGCAATATTGGTAACATTTATTTTTTGAGACCCACGAAAGAGTCAGTGCTTCAACATTTTCAAGCTCAACGTCCACAAAACGAGGTTTCCTAATTTGGTCAGATACCCTCTCTCTAAGCTCTACTGAACTGATAAGTTTTGATATTGACTCATTTGCCCCCGCTTTCATCGCTCTATAGGCCAAGTTATTATTCAAGTTAGAACTTTGAAAAAGTATTGGAGTTTCTCTATAGAGCTCTATTGCTCGTACATGTCTAATAAAATCGATTCCGGTGCCATCAAAAAGGCTATAGTCAACAATAAAGCAACCCACTTGAGGCTTATGAGCAATAAGTTCTAATGCCTCATCAAGTGAAGCCGCAAAAGTAATTTCAACTTCATCACCCAAAATTTTCTTTAATATTTTTTGAGCTATTTTACTGTCTTCAAGATGAAATATTTTTACGCCATTAGCCATGTCAGACCCCAAATGCAATACGTTGTTAGTATACCACATTTTACAAATTTGACGACACTTTTTTGTGAATCGGCTCCTTACTTTCGGATTAAATCCCTAGTTTTATGCCAGCATAAAAGCCCAACCACCGATAATGATCATGATCACCGGCTCTAGAGCTTAAATAGAGGTCACCCACTGGAGATATCAGTGGGTCAACACCCGGTTCAGTAATAAGGAGATTCAATGAAACCCCTGTAAATAGACTTATATATGGCCCAAATCTCATGCCCAGAGCACTTTTGAGTCTAAAGAGATTATTAAAATCCTCCCATCTCATTGAGTCTTCTTCTTCTTCTGGGGGATTAAAAATAGCGTTCCAACCAAACTCAGTCTCACTATAGTAGCTTCCAAAGTCATGACGATACCCATACCCTATCCCCAGTAGTACAATACTCTCTTCTGAAATTATTTTTTCAGCAGCAGTAAAAGTAGTATATAGTCTTTTGCCTCCGGTAGCGATGGTAAAAAGCTCCAACCCTGTCTCATCAACCCATAGGTTTCCATTGAGTCGCCCATTACTTGAATAATTGAGCAAGCCAATGGGATAATCACAGGAGTCTGAAATATTGATAATGCCAAGTTGTATTCCCCCTACATCACCTGCAATATTAAGAAACGATGTAATCTGATGATCCGAAATATCATCTGCAACATTTATAGCACCTGCAACCTGAGATCCCTCGACCTTATCTGATACATTCATAAACCCTGCGGCCTGAAAACCCTCAACCTCATCCGAAACATTCATAAATCCCGCGGCCTGAAAGCCTTCAACCGCATCTGATACATTCATAAACCCTGCAGCCTGAAACCCTTGAATAGGCTTAGAAACATTGATAAAGCCTGCAGCCTGAAAGCCACTTATTGAATCAGATATATTGATGAACCCACTTCCCTGAAAACCAACAACGGTATCAGCGCTATTAATAAAACCCGAAAATTGAAATCCATCAAGATTCTCAGCGACATTGACATAACCCGCCGCCTGAAAACCAGATACTTTTTTTGCAAAATTAACAGCACCAGCCCCTTGAAAGAACTCAATGTCATCGGCAACATTAAATATACCACTAACCTGAACACCACCAATATATCCTTTATTGATACTACCAATGGCGGCTATTGAAGATTCAGAAATCCCCCCATGGGTTTCGGTAACGCCAAAGTTTATTATGGTCCCATTAAAAGGTTCATCATACCTTTTATGTAAAAAGACGGTCTCAGTCTTTCTTTCACCTAAAAATTGAGGTACAGAATCTCTTTTGTCATGTATTATAACGGTATCATGAGTTACAATTGTATCAACAACTGAGAGGTTCATCACTTCATCATCATCTGAGAGTGTTACTGTATCGCCTCTACTCACTGTTTGCTCTTTGTTAACCGTTATAAAGTCCCTACCATTAACCACAATCCGTTTTTTATAAGGGATCACCACACTACTTTTCTTAAAGCGGTTATGCGCTTCTAGGCCGATACTATACTCACCAGGTTCAAGTCCAAGCTCAATACTCCGCCCCCCCTGTTTACTCAGTTCTGCAATAAGGTACCCTTCACTATTGCGCACAAAAAGTCGCCCCGCAATGTTTTCTCCCAAGAGTAACCCTGATGAAATCTCACGCACGTCGGTAAAAACAACATCGCCAGTACCGGTTAATTTCATATCATAATTTGCATGCTGCGCTCCACCACTTGTTTTCTCTGTATTCAACAGTGTCTCATTAAATGCAAATTGATAGGCTTCACTCAAGGTCACCTTCTTATCACCACTAATATCCGCAGCCCCTCTAAGCCCTGTCACAAGATAATGGGTAAAAAAGGAACCACTAATTCTATCAGACTCCTGAGAGACCTCATCCCCTGCACTAGAAGTAATAAAGGCATAGCCTTTCATGTCTGATGACTCATCAACGAGGAATGCCTTTCGTCGAAGACCCCCTTTAAAACGAGTAATAGTGCCTGAAGCACACGCATCAAGTACTGCAATTTTAACATCTGAACGCATCTCATTAATCTTAGACCGGAGCTCTTTATAGCCCAACAACTCTTCACCGAGCAGCAGCCCTTTGGCATTGGCGTGCCCCGAATAATAAAGGATGAGTTCACTTTTTTGTCCAGCCCCCTTCACCCTATCAATCTGACTATTAATTGAATCAAGTATCAACATAAATTCATTACGCGTCGGCTCTTTAATAATATGTTGATCACTTTTGAGTACTCCACCCATCTGCTCCATAACACTTAAAAATGAAACAGCATCAGTTGTCGCATACCGAAGTGGCACGCGACCCTCGCCTCCAAAGTTTGATCCAAAGGCAACAGCAAAACGGCGAATCTCTTTCGATTCACCGATTGTAACGAGTAATAGCAATAGTATAATACCGAGTGCTTTATTCATTACCTTCACCCTTTATTATTGTCGTGGTGTATTGAAAAAACCGCTTATCAAGTTTTAAAAACCCATTCTCAGGCGGTGGCGCAACTCCTTTTTCAAGTGCCTTTTGCACCAAAGAAACCTTAAATGCCTCTTTGGCAGTAATAAAATAGAACCGTTCATACCGTGGGGCATCGTCAAGTTCATACGAAAAGGGCAATGAAGTTTTGGTATTCAGTGTCAGTGACACGGCATCACTCCCCTCTGTTGGTAGGTGCATTGTAACAACACCATTTCCATCAACGGAGGCTATGACACCATACTGTCGATCTTTGGAGAGATAATGCAGTTGAATCAGATCCCCCTGAGTCGCACTCCCTCCATCTTCTATATAGACAGTAGCATCATTACTTTTTTTATAGAGCTCTAAATAAGGACCCAGTCCTTTGGTCCGAAGGCCATCATTACCAGCATTAAAATATACTACAACCACCGCAACCAAAACGACCATAGACAGGGTCGAGAATAGTTTCGTTATTCCACCACCAGTTGACGCTGCCAATTCAGACGCATCATTTTCTTCCATAGCCGAGTCATCAGACATCTTAACCGATTCAATTCCCGATTTCAGTTTAACCTGTCGAAGCACCCACTCTGGAGAATACTCTTCTGCTATCGAAACATCTGACTCTAATATCTCTGCCAGATGCGCACTCAAAACGGTATCATACTCAAGTCGATCAGTAATCGTCCGTATCTCTGATTCAGGAAGTTCACCCAACACATACCGTTCAAGCTTCCAATGTGGCACTATTTCTTCTCTTTTCATACGAGTACCTCCCGTAGCTCACTCACGCTCTCTTTAAGGAGGCGCAAACGCTTGCGTACCCCCGAGACCGACATTTTCACCTCACCCGCAACCTCTTCGAGGGTCATACCATCAACATAATGCAGTACCGCAATCGTTCGTGTTGACTCGGGGCTCCTCTGAAAGATTTTATCAAGAAGTGATCGTTGTTCCAAAATTTTTTCATCATCAACACAGGCTATCATCTCGACAATTTCATCACCAATAGCTTCGGGTCTTTTTTTGTTATCACGGATTCTATTTAAACAAAGGTTTGTCGCTATGCGATATAGCAGACTTGAGGGGAACTCAATAGATAGGTCTTCCCTTTTTCGAATAACTTGTACAAATACATTCTGCATAATGTCCATTGCCTCGTGCTCATCTTTGAGCAATTGTTGACACCGGCGCAACACCATTGCCCCATATCGCTTATACAGCGCCTCTATATCAACTCTTTGTTCACTCATTCTATCCTTTAGACACGGCTATTCTGCAGAAGTGTTACTCAATTCGAATAAAAATGCAAAAATAGGAATTTTATGATACATACCGAAGTATAACGGCTTTTATGAGTGAGAAAGCAGCTCAGTTGATTAAGTCCCCCCATTACAATATCAAACATTCGCATCCCATTATTAAAAACTGCTCTCAACACCTTCCTATTCACCAGAATAAAGAGTTACCTTTGAGGTATACTCACGATTACATATTGGCCTTCTTTATCCATCTACATGTTTAGTAGATTGTAAAGCCAGACCATATACCCCTAACACCGGGACTCACTATGAATACGAAAGAAGCAGAAGGCATCTATAATAAAATTTGGAAAAAACTCCAAAAGGATGCAATTCACCACATTGATAATGACCCCTTTCTAGGAGGGATGCTCCATACCCGTATTTTGACACAAAAAACTCTCGGCGACTCTCTCTCTCAGGTACTTGCCGCACAACTGGGTGACCACAACCTCCCCACTTTGCAACTACAAAACCTTTTTAACGACGTCTACTCGACACACAAAAAAGTGCTCTATGCCGCAGCCTATGATATGCAAGCAGTTGTACAACGTGATCCCGCGTGTAATACTCCTTTAGAGCCGCTTCTCCTTTTTAAAGGATTTCAGGCACTCCAAGCCTACCGAGCGGCAAATATTTTATGGAAAAATGGCCGTACGTTACTTGCCCAAATATTACAATCATCAATTTCGCGCGCCTTTGGCGTTGATATTCACCCTGCTGCAACGATTGGGTATGGTATACTTATTGACCACGCCACAAATATTGTCATTGGTGAAACAGCTAAAGTAGGCGACAACGTCTCGATACTCCATGGAGTGACTCTAGGTGGTACGGGTAAAGATAGTGGCGATCGCCATCCTAAAATAGGTGATGGTGTTTTGATCTCTGCGCACGCCCAACTTCTCGGAAATATCAAAGTTGGCAAAAATGCAAAAATAGGAGCCGGTGCCGTGGTTCTCGGCAACGTCCCTGCCCACACAACCTACGCTGGCATACCCGCAAAAAGAATTGGCGTTCCAAATTGCGAAGTCCCTTCAATGAACATGAGTCATGACCTTAACGATTATGCAGGGCTCTAATGTTTTTGGGCGATAAAAAATATTCACTCGATGCTATCTTTAGGATGCTTATTGGCCTTGCCCTATTTGGTGCAGGGCTCTGGCTCCTAAACTATTTAAGTGATGTGCTTATCCCCTTTGCCATAGCTTTTCTCCTTGCTTATATCATAAATCCTATGGTTATTAAGGTACAACAGAAAGTAAACCATAGAGGTGCCGCAGTCTTTATTGTCCTCACAGGCCTTACGGTTATCATTACTGGCGTTACCATAGTAGTCATTCCTATATTAGCTCACGAAGTACACCAGGCATCAATGCTTATTACACGCCTCGTCCACGACTCTGAGATGACACAAAAAGTTGTGAGCATCATTCCTCCCGAAATATGGAATACTATCCAAGAGCCTTTTAAAAGTGGCGATCTCTCGACAATCCTTAAAAATCGCGACTATCTGAAAGGAACTCAAGAGGTGTTGAAGCGGGTTCTCCCTGGAGCACTGGGCCTTATGGCGGGAACAGCACAGATCCTCATGGGTATTACCGGCCTCTTTATCATTATACTCTACCTCGTATTTTTACTCAAAGATTTTAAAAAATCAAAAGAGGAGTGGACCACACTTCTCCCCAACCGCTACCGTGCGCCTTTCCTCAGTTTTGTACACGACCTCGACGACGCCATGGGCACCTATTTCAGAGCCCAGTCCCATGTTGCAACACTTGTAGGCATTCTCTTTGCCCTCTGTTTCTGGATCATCGACCTTCCCATGGGTATTCTTTTGGGCCTTGTCATTGGCCTTCTTAATATGGTTCCCTATTTACAACTCATTGCCATTATCCCCGCAGTATTCCTCGCCTTTGCTGGAGCAATTGAAAGTGGTACGAGTCCTTACTTATCCATTGGCCTCACCTTACTCGTCTTTGCTGTTATTCAAGTCATACAAGATGCTATTATCACCCCGCGTATTATGGGGAAAGTGACCGGGCTTAGCCCAGCCATGATCCTTCTCTCCATTTCAGTGTGGGGTAAACTTCTGGGACTTTTAGGTCTAATCATTGCAATTCCTGCAAGTTGCCTGTTGTTAGCATCCTATAAGCGCCTTCTCAGTAATGAACAAAGCACCGACCAAAGTAACTAACGCACAACCTCAAATTCTATTTCCCCCCTCTTTTGCTACTTTTGTGGTATAATTATTTAAAACCTTTGGACATACTATGGATATTGAAGTTGTTGCACTCTGTGATGCCGCCACCGAACAAGCGGGCAAGCTAAATATATTGGGTGCCTTTGATAGTATTCAATCACCTCAATTTCCCTTCGTGCATCCACAGTGCGCTTTTGTCTGTCGTATTAGATTTAATAGAATAGAACAAGGTGAGCATTCATTTAAACTTGACTTTGTCGATCAAGATGGAAAGTCACTTGTACCGCCCCTCGAAGCAAAGATCAATTTAAATTTCCCCAAAGGCGCAGACTCACAAGTCTCAAATATGATACTCAACATGCAGGGTCTTAAATTTGCAAAACCCGGAAAATACCTCTTCGAACTCGCGATCAATAATCGCCAAGAAGCATCACTCCCTCTCCATATAAAGAAAATTGATCTCCCCAAAAGAGCACAGCGCCCTCAACAGGCCGAAGACAACTCTCTCTTTGGTGATGATCCAGAAATCCCAGGACACCCAGAAAGCCCTGACGATTTAAGTTAATACATAATTAACCCTAGTCGAAAGAGATGTAGCCGTTCTCGTGAATCATAATAGCCTGAACGGCATCCATAGCTATAGCCACTATACAACGAAAGTAGCTTAACTTCCTTACGATAATAAGTGATACCCGTTCGGAAAGCAATGCGATATTGTTCTGCTATAACAGGGTATGCTCTTTTCTCAAGGCCACCTTCAACAGCTATTGATTCCACCACCTTTTTTGACCCTTCTGCTATATAATCAAATGTGCCGGCTCCGAAAAAACTCAGGGACCTATACATTTTTATCTGCCAATGCACACCGCTCTTCACACCAAATGAGATGTCCTTGTGCAACCCCGGTAGCTCTGGGGTATTTTTTGAATAAAAATACCCCAACCCACTTCCATGCCACTGTAAGCCTTGTGATGATACAATATTCATTTGAAGAGATAGTGCATTGAGGTTACTTTGCCGATAGGTGCCATCATATATTTGATAAGAAGGATCCGAAATATCCTCTTGAATACCCATAGTTGCATGAGCACTTTGATGTACCCCATAGACTCCTATAAAGCTTTTATACTCGCCGAACTCAGGCCCCACCAAAACAGAATCAAATCCTACCACTAGATTTCCACGCCAACAATGATTCGGTAAAATACTTTGATTGAAATGAGTATCATTACGAGCCTCTATCATACCACCAATGGTAACCTGAGATAGGTTTATTTTTTTAGCCAGAGAAACCCCTAACCCTTTTTCATAAAAGAGTGATGTCTCTAATACTCCAACAGCCCCAACCGCCGATAGTTGTTGAGGCTGGGCCCAGCCATACACCACACAACACACAATGATATTTACAAGTAATACAAGTTGATTCATACGCTATAGATACAAAAAAAGCCACCCAATAATGGGTGGCTTTTACATAACATTTTTAAAAAATATTATTTTTTCTTAGGTCTTGCTTTAGTAGCAACTTCTTTAAGATTTGAAGAAGGTTTGAAACCTACAGATTTAGAAGCTTTAATTTTGATCTCTTCACCTGTTGCTGGGTTACGACCTTTACGCGCAGAACGAGATTTAATAGAGAATGTACCGAAACCGATAAGCTGAACCATTCCGTCTTTTTTGATACCTTGCTCGATTGAACCGAGAACTGCTTTAAGTGCTCTTTCAGCAGCAGCTTTTGATTCAAAGTTTGCATCTTTATCTTTTTGAATGAGTTCAACTAATTCTTGCTTATTCATTAATACTCCTAGTTGTATATATATTTGATAGGGATTACCTAAGTCAAAGGTATTATTTTTTATTGCAGTGGCAATAAAAAAATTAGTTTGTTCTATTTTTTTTATCGAGCTCTAACAGCTGTAGATACAGCGCTTGAGTCCGACCCATTACAACACCCTTCTCTAAGCCCTTATTTATAGGGTACTTATAGATGAAATCAAGTTCCATTGCCCGTCCATTCTGATAGTCGAGCATCATACTTGGTTTATAGGGCTTCATGACGTCAGTCTGAGAAATCATGGTATCAATAAATGTAGGTTCAATGAACACGTCCTGAGAACCAGCTGCAGCAACGGTTTCGTGCATTATACTCTCGGCCCACTTTCGTGATTCAGCCGTATCCATCATGGTTCGGGTATCTCCAAAGAGAACCGACAACCCATTAAAGGGCATATTCCAGACAAGCTTTTTCCAGCGGGCTAAGCGTAAGTCATCACTTGCGGTTACCTCAATACTGGCGCTTTTAAAGTTTTCAACGATGGCTAAAAACCGATTACTGGGCTCGCTGAGTGGAGACGTTGTATAATATTCTCCCAGCATAACCCCACCATAATCAAGATGATGTATATGGCCTGGTCCAATTTTATTCGAACAGATAAAGCAGAGTCCACCCATTATATGCGCCCTCGGAATATACTGAGCGATCTCCTCTTCACCTCCAAGGCCATTTTGCATAAGGACAATTGTTTGCTCAGGATGATACAAACGAGGGAGTATCTCTTTAAGGAGGTAATTCTGGGTAGCTTTAAGTGCAACAAGTAATACATCAACTTTTGGTAATGCATCAAATGAATCATAGCATTGAGCAGGCAATATATGCATATCGCCATCAATAGAGTCAACCCGCAACCCTTGTGAAACTACTTCTTTATAATCGCTATGTAACAGAAAATGCACATCAAAACCGGCATGGGCAAGCTTGCCACCATAGTAGCCACCAACCGCCCCGGTTCCAATTACTGCATAAGTGAGTGAAGGCATACCTTTACTCGATAGTGTGGTTTATTTACCACAACACTTTTTGAATTTTTTTCCACTTCCACATGGACAAGGGTCATTACGACCGACTCTTTCCTCATCACGGACAAAAGTCTCTTGCTTTGCAGATTCTCCATCAAAGAAGTACCATACATCATCAACTTTTTTAAAAGTACTTACTTCACCGTGATTTTGAACTTTACCGCGTTGCTTATAACGAGCAAGAAAAGAGACATAGCCAATATCATCAGTAGCTGTACCTTGCTCAGAACCGGTAATTTTGAGATCGATCCACTCAGAGTTCTGGGCCCAATCTTTAATCTCATTTTCGTTGAATTCACTCTTTTTCTCTGGGTGAATTGTTTTCATAATATACTTCACATCTGCTTTTGTAAAAGCAGTATAGCGAGAACGAAGAAGTGCTTCAGGTGTTGGAGCTTCTTTTTCCAGAGTAATATATGGTTCGCAACATGCTGTATATTCGAGTTCAGATCCACATGGGCAGAGTGACATGAGAGTACCTTCTTAAGATGTTTGAGTGGAGTAAAAATAATAATTAGTGCTCTTTAAACGCAAGTATTGTAGTGAAAAACCACTCCAAAAGGCCATATTTATAAGGTATCAGCAATCATAAAGGCACAATAATTCAGAATTCTGAATTCTGAATTCTGAATGAGTCTCAATTTGCTACATTTTAGATCTGAGCCTCTTATTCAGTGCAGTAACTACTATGCAAAATTCTCGACCAGCCCCTCGTCAAAACCGACTCAAGCCCACTATGAAAAACATGGGGGTCCTTCTTAAAAGTCACGGTGTCGAGATCAACAATGAAACCCTTGAAAAACTTTGGGAATTCCATCAACTCCTCAGAGAAAACAACACTGACCAAGATCTTAGTAGACTCAATGCATTTGAAACAATTATCGAAAGGCACTACGCCGACTGTATGATTATTAATGCCTTTGAACAAAATTGGCCAAAGAAAATGCTCGATATCGGTTCAGGTGCAGGGTTTCCCGGCATACCATTTAAACTGATCCATCCTGATATCCATCTCACCCTTTGCGAACCACGACAACGCCGTTGTGATTTCATGGGCATGGTTATTGAGAAACTCGACCTCAAAAATATTGAAATTTTCAATCATAAAGTAACCTCAAAAAGCATGGACATTCCAGTTGGCGGGATTATAACTCGTGCATTTGAGCTTATGGAAAAAACCCTTCCTCGAATAGAAAACGCGCTTCAGCCCGGTGGCTACGCCTATTTTATGAAAGGCCCCGCAGCAAAAGATGAAATCGCCACTTTTTCTAATCCTGATTATACTATCCACAAAGAGCATTGGTATAGCATTCCCAACTCAAATCAACAGAGATCTTTGATCGTTCTAAAACGCAAAAAATAGACCGCTGCTTCATCGATATATATTATCTTCTTTTTAGGAACTCTTCAAATGCCCATTTGGAGGTTTCACTATATGGAGGAACAATGAATAGTATACGGTGGATACGGAACATTCTTGTCGACGGCCATAGGTACACTCTCGAAATTCTTATCGGGGCGGACCTTATTGCCGACAAGTGCTACGTAAGAATCAATCAAGAGCCTGAACTCTGGTTTACCCCCGATAGTGACGACCGAGACATTATTGTACAGCGTGGAATGGCTATTCTTAAAAAAAGATTTGAAGGCCTCACCGCAACATTGCCCAATGGGCAACCATTTAATTGGGACTAGGAGCAAAGGCTTATGGCAGAGAAAAACCCTATTTATCTCACTATTCATGGACACTTTTATCAACCCCCCCGTGAAAATCCTTGGACTGATGAAGTAGAGATCCAAGACAGTGCACTCCCCAATCACGATTGGAATGATCGCATTGCATCTCAATGTTATGACGCCAACTCCGCATCACGACTGCTGAACCCCTATGGGAAAATTTCAAAAATTATAAATAACTACGAATACATGAGCTTTAATTTTGGACCAACCCTCATGTCATGGATTCGAGACCAACGCCCCAACACCTACAAACGTATTATTGAAGGTGACAAACGGAGTGCCAAACGACTCAATGGCCACGGTAATGCAATTGCTCAAGTATATAATCACATAATTATGCCCTTGGCCAATGACCGTGAGCGCCGAATACAAATAGAGTGGGGCATTAGAGATTTTGAATTTCACTTTGGCCGCAAACCCGAAGGTATGTGGCTTGCAGAAACGGCAATTAACACCGCAACAGTCGTTGACCTCATAAAAGCAGGTATCAAATACACCATACTTGCCCCTACCCAAGCAGATGCAGTTCGAGAATTTGCCAACGATGCGTGGTATGATGTAAGTCAAAGCGCCATAGACCCAACCAGACCTTACAGGATTTACCCTAAAGATGAAGATGGTGACCCCTTTATTGACGATGCCTATCTCGATGTTTTCTTTTATGATGGCAACCTATCCTCTGCTGTTGGCTTTGAACACCTCCTCCGTAATGCACCCGCCTATATCGACAAAATTAAGGGTGCTTTCAATTATGAAAAGCCAGACCCTCAACTTATCTCTATTGCGACCGATGGTGAATCGTATGGACATCACGAACCTTTTGGGGATATGTGTGCCTCTTATATGTTTGACCAAGTATGCCCTAAAGAGAATATTATACCCGTCAATTTTGGATATTTCTTAGAAAAAAATCCGCCCGTTGCAGAAGTGACTCTAAAAAATGGCCTCGGCGAAGGAACCGCATGGTCATGTGCACATGGTGTTGGACGGTGGTACCGCAACTGTGGCTGTACCACAGGCTCACCTCCAGAATGGAATCAAGAGTGGCGCGGACCGGTACGGCACGCCTACAACTACCTTTCAAAACATGCTCTTCGAGTATATGATAGTGAAGTAAAAAAAATATCTCACACCAAACCAAATGAGCTTGTCATCGAGTATGTAGAGGTGCTCCTTCAGAAAGACCCTACATTTACTGGTGAATTTTTGAAAAAACATCTGGTGACCACCGAAAATTTCGAAGAACGTGCAACCCAACTCCTCTGCCTCCTCGAAATGCAAAAATATACCATGTTTGCTTATACCAGCTGCGGGTGGTTTTTTGGAGAGGTCAGTGGGCTAGAGCCTGTACAAAACATGAAGTATGCTCGTCGATCTATAGAGTTGATGTCCTACTTTAAAACAAGTTTTTCCATTGATAAATTTCTCGATTTTCTCGACGCTGCTATAAGTAATATTGACGGGCGCACCGGAAAACAACTCTACCTTGACTATACAGGCTCGCACCTCCCTACCACTTTTCGGGTTATTGCAGAGGTACTCTACCGTGAGCTCCATGCCAAAACTCAGTTTTGCTCCAACATCGGCATTTTTAATATAACGGTTGTTCCCGTCTCAACTGCTACTGTTAAAATATATACCGTTGCCATTGCAAACACCTCAACTTGGGAGCGAGAGTCTCTCGTTGTGGCTGGACTTAAAAACCAGTATGGCGATGATTACTTTGCCTTCTTGCCGGATTCTGTGAGCCTCAGGGGATTTGAATCCCTCGATAGCGCGATTCAAGAATTTGACACCATCGTACAACTGTACCCCGACGCAATACCCGTTGGTTTTCGAGACCTCTTTGATGACGCATTCATCAACATTACCCAAGAGCTCATTGACAACTCATCGCGGTCAATTCTCGAAGATTACAAAGTCTTCCCTAAAAAACACGGCATGATAATGGAGATTTTACAGCAATCACAAAAACCTCTTGATGAGAGCATTGCCGTCCCCCTTAAAATGTCAATGTCAGCCTATGTCTATGATGCATTAGAGAAAGCCCTGAGCGAAGTTACTCCAGAGATTGAAGAGGAGATCGCTTCACTCAAAAAGAGAGCCGCTTATCTTAACCTCACGCTCAAAGCTGAATGGATCGAGAAACGCTTTGACACAAAAATTGAAGAGTTGATGCAAAACATCATTGAGTCTCCGAACCCCAAAGTGATACAACACATTACAAAACTTATCACCCTCGCAGACTCATTTAACATGACAATCAACAAAGGTGAAGTAGAAAACAAAGCATATCCGCTCTACCTTGAGAATATGAAACAGTTTAAAAATAATGGCACCATGGATCCTGCACTTGTTAACCTCTTCTCGTGGCTCAACTTTGAGCTCCCCAAAGACGTCTACATCGACAAAAAAACAAAAAGTGCCAAAGATAAAACTGCCGCAATGCTAGAAAAAGCCTAAACAACAAAACAAGGCATCTAATCAAGGCCTCAAACTAAGGTCGCAATAGATTGAGTGGTAAATAAGGTATGCACCTGTTGGCATACCGATACAGCCTCAGTTGCGCACTGTAATGCGTTACTATCGCTCTGGCCACTATCTATCATAGTATCAAATGCCGTGTGCTCATCCTCAAGGGGGTCAGACTCCACAACACTCACCTTTTGATGGGGCCCATCATGTAGGCTTACCGTCACCGCTCTATTGAGTAGATCACACTCCATATACCCGAGTGCACCCTCAATTTTGATGCTCCGTTCAGAACGCCCAGACACTCTATCTGCCCGACACAGTATAGCCACATCACCAATAGTCATGGTTACTGAGCAACAATCTCTAAATGCTCTTTCATCACCCTGACACTCGAGTGTTGTCACTCCACAACCTAACTTCGAAAATATCAGGTCAAGATCATGAATCATAAGGTCATACAACACATCACGATCAGAATGAGAGCGCATAGTGGGTAGCGCACGATAACTCTCTATAGCTATTAACTCCCCTAACTGACCCAATAGCTCACACGTTTTTTTCCACGCAGGATTAAAGCGCTCACTATGACCCACCATCAAAGGTATTGCATCATCATAAGCCATGAGAATTTCCGCATCACTTTGTTCAAGTACAAAAGGCTTTTCAACGAGTACCGGTATTCTCTGTTTAAGTAACTGTCGCACCAGTGGATAATGGCTATCACAAGAGGCCGCAACGATAGCTCCATCAAAATGATGCTCTTCAAGGGCTTCTGAGAGAGAGAGATAACAAGGGAGGTCTTCACGCCAGGTTGTACTATCTTTATCAACTAATGCAGATAGTGAAAAACAGGTACCACGAAATACCGCATCAACATGTTTACTCCCCATGGCTCCAAGGCCAATGATCACTATTTTTTTTCTATGAGAAGAACTCAATGTCTCAACCATCCCAGTCATTTAGGGCTAAAAATATCAATTTATTCTCTTCCAAGCGAGATATCATAGGCTTTTCTCTATTATCACCTCAAAAACTCTTTCCTCTTGTGCTCGAAAACAAATAGTTATCTATTTTTATCACAATAGACGTTTTTAAAGCTTGTAGGTCCATACCGTTATGCATTTAGATTTTTCAAAAACCACTGTTCTTATCATTGGTGATATCATGCTCGACCGATACTATATCGGGAATGTCGATCGAATATCTCCTGAAGCCCCCGTCCCCGTTATACGCGTCACTCAAACAAGGACAGCACTCGGTGGTGCGGCAAATGTTGCCAATAATATTAGCCACTTAGGCGCACGAGCGACACTCATTGGTTTTTGTGGTCACGATAGTGACTATCACGAAGTAAAAGTACTTTCAGAAAAGCAAGACATTAATCTTCATATTACCACAAGTAGTAATCCGACGATTACCAAATCTCGGGTTATCGGTGAACACCAACAGATTACCCGCCTCGACTTTGAGAGTTCATCTCCCTATAGCGCCAATGAAATTACGCAATTAGAAGAAGCCTATATTGCCGCACTTCCTCAGTCTGATATTGTTATCATCTCGGATTATGGCAAAGGCGTATGTACTCCAGAGCTCTGTCAAACCATCATCAATCAAGCACGCAAAGCAGGTAAAAAAGTCATTGTTGACCCCAAGGGTCAAAACTGGCAAAAATACCAGTACGCCTCATTTATTACTCCTAACTTTAAAGAGTTTCGAGAGCATCTAGCTATTGACATTGACAATGCGGATAGTGCTATTGAACAGAGCGCACCTAATATTCTTAAACGGTTACACCTCGAAAACCTTCTGGTAACTAGGTCTCAAAAAGGTATGACCCTTATCACTAATAATGATGAGTTTTTCCATCGTCACACCGAAGCCCGAGATGTTTTTGATGTCAGTGGCGCTGGTGATACTGTTGTCGCTACTCTTGCGACCGGTATTGCGTCGGGGATGACCTCCAATCAAGCAATTAGTGTCGCCAACTCAGCCGCTGGTATTGTTGTAGGTAAAATGGGTACTGCACCTATTGAAATTCGAGAGCTTAAACGGAAAATTTTTGACCCTGACCTTGTGGAGTCCCCAAAGATTGTATCTAGAGAGCAGCTCAATACATCACTGGCTCAAGTAAAACACCGAGATAAGACAGTGATATTTACCAACGGCTGTTTTGATCTCGTTCATCGAGGTCACCTTCAATACCTTAAAAAAGCGCGTAACTTTGGTGATATACTTATCATTGGCCTCAATAGTGATCAATCAGTTCAGAAACTCAAAGGTCCAGACCGACCAATAAACAATGAGAATGACAGAGCCCTTATGCTCGCCTCACTCGAATTTGTCGACTACGTCACTATTTTTAACGAAGAGACCCCCTTCGAACTTCTTAAAGAAATACAGCCCTCAATATTAGTGAAGGGTGGAGACTACGCTCTCGAAGACGTGGTTGGTCGTGAATTTGCCGATGAAGTACGGTTAGTGCAATTTGTAGACGGGTATTCAACAACAAACATTATTAAAAAAATGGAAAAATAATATGATTATTGTTACAGGCGGTGCAGGATTTATTGGGAGTAATTTGGTTCGTGGTCTCAACAAAAAAGGGTATACCGATATTCTTATTGTTGACAACCTCGCAAAACCCGAGAAACATCTCAACCTCAATAGACTTGAGTTTACGGACTATATAGACAAATATGAGTTTATTGAAAAGCTCGATACCTTTACCGATGTTGAGGCTATTTTTCACCAAGGTGCCTGTTCCAAAACAACAGAAACTGATGGCATCTACATGATGGACATCAATTACGAGTATTCCAAAACCCTTTATGCCTTTTGTCAAAAACAAGGTGCTCGCTTTATCTATGCATCAAGTGCATCGGTCTATGGAAATGGCGACAACGGCTTTACAGAACTCAGAGAAAATGAATACCCACTCAATATTTATGCCTATTCAAAATTTCTATTTGATCAATGGATCCGCAAGCAAGAGTGGAAGTCTGAGCACCAAGTTGCAGGGCTCCGCTACTTTAATGTATATGGCCCACAAGAAAATCACAAAGAGTCAATGGCAAGTGTCATCTACCATTTTCACAATCAGATAAAAGAGAATGGTACTCTCAAAATTTTTGAAGGCTCTGAAGATTTTATTCGTGATTTTATTTATGTCAATGATGTGGTTGATGTGAATCTTTTCTTACTTGAAAATCCAGGCGTTTCTGGAATTTTTAATGTCGGAACCGGAAAAGCTGAAAGTTTTATGAGCATTGCAAAAATCATGTCAGAAGAGAACAACAATGCGCCTATAGAGACTATTCCATTCCCAGACCACCTCAAAGGTAAGTACCAAAAATACACCCAAGCAGACCTCACCAACCTTCGTCAAGCAGGCTATGAGGCTGATTTTATCTCTTTAGATGACGGTGTAAGAGATTATGCTCGTATACTTACTCAACAAAATGGCTTTATTTAATATCTTACTTATCCCTATAGGTAAGCAACAAATATCCCATATTTAAAATATGAGACAATAAGTCTCCTCTTTCACTTTTTTAAGATTATTTTAATGAGTGAAAGAGGTATTCATGGCACAGTATTGTTTAACAGGTTACGTTAAAGGTGATTCCGATATCCCAAGTACGGCTCGAGTATATATCACCAACTGGAGCCCCGGTTTTATTACTGCTGAAATTATGGGAAGTGGGAAAGGCAGTAAAAAAGGACTTATCAGTAAATCAATCAAAACCACTCAACTTGACGCTATTACCTATCGAAAAACCCCTGAACATCTTATCTATAAATTCCTTAAAATTTATAACTCTCAAGAGACCGCTATAAAGATAACGTCCTCCTTTAATCAAAAAGTAGGATCAAAATCAAAAATTAAAGCGGAATTCACCCTCTATAGCTACAACACTCAAAGTGACCTTTCAACACTTTCGGACAGAACGTATCACGAAACACTCATTGTGGGTGTTATAGCAGTGCTTATTACCCTTTCCTTTGCCTGGGTTGAAATAAGCCCTTTTATAGAATACAATGATATCAATGTTATTCTACCATAAACAAGGTAGTGGTCTACAGTACATTCCTAGGCCTATAATTGACCCTTAACCCAATCCACCAATTCTTCTTTTGTGCTTAAAACACCATCGAGCTGTAACTCAAAAGATTCTTTTATAAGTGGCCCCATCTGAGGCCCCGGCGTAACCCCAATCTCTATAAGCATTTTACCTGTAAGGAGTGGTTCTGGTGGTCCATCCCATACACCAACCGAGAGTGCACGTTCTTCTATCCACTGTTGTATCCTTGTATATCCAACATCACCACTTCCACAAAGTACGGCCCGAGCAAGGGTTGCCTGATCTCGTAATGGCGCTTTTAGTGCCAGTCTTCTTACCCATCCTTCTGATAGCCCTTCACCCCTGTTAAAGCCTTCAATCATAGTTCGATACGCCCCAGTCAACGCCTTCACCCCTTTAATGAGTTTTATATCACGGGTCATTCTCTTTAAAAAGGTCTCTACTACCTTGATGGGCATATGTGAGCAGAGGGCACTAAATTGAATAATCTCCTCATCTTTAGTTACCGCACCACGCTTTTTGGCAGCGGCATCAACCGCGCCAAGGAGACTCCGCCACTCATCGTCTACTCTATCATTCGTAAATTGTGATATTTCAGGAAAAAAACGAGTAAGATTCATAGCAACAAGATTCGACAAACCAATAGAGGGCTTTGATGCTTTGAATAATAATTTTTGAAACTCATCATAAAACCGCTCTGAGGAGAGTTCTGACAAATCTTGTTTACTACAGAGTAACATAGTTTTTGGCGCTATAGTGAGTTCAAATCGAGCAGAAAATTGCACGGCTCGTAGTGCACGCAATGGGTCTTCACTAAATGCATCACTCACATGGCGGAGTGTTTTTGACTCAAGGTCTTTTAAACCACCGTTAGGGTCGACAAGTGTACCATCTTTTAATGAAACACCCATACTATTAATAGTAAAATCTCGTCTCTTAGATGCCGTTTCAAAATCGAGCCATGGATCGGAGTGTATAGTAAATGCCGTATGTCCAACGCCACATTTTTCTTCGGTTCTAGGAAAGGCAAACTCAAAATCCTCCCCATCAACCGTTAAGAGATACACCCCAAAAGCCTTACCTACAAGGCCAGGTCTTCCAAACAAGCCCAACACCTCAAGCAGCATCTCCTCAGTAAGGCTATAAACTTCGATATCATAATCCTTAGAGGGGAAACCAAGAAAAGCATCACGAACCCAACCACCAACAAGGTATGCATTACCACCTCGCTGAGTAATCTCTAGTGCTATTTTTTTGAGTACCTCAGGGAGCTCTATTAACGCTTCTTCTATACTTTTCATTATATCATCTCTGTTGATCGTCCAAAATGTACTTTTTGCACAACTATGATCTATAGATTCTCTGATATTATACCTCTTTTTATCTATTTTTTGCAGGGTAACCAAAAGAGAGGGCTCAATGAGTCGACCAATGATTAAAGTTTGTGGAATTACTGACCTTCACAATGCACTCGCAATTGAATCACTCGGTGTTGAATATATTGGATTCAATTTTATCCCCTCTTCAAAGCGGTATATCAGTCCAAAATCTGCACAAACAATTATTTGCCAGTTCACCTCAGCAATCCCTGTGGGCATTTTTATGGATCAACCCATTGATTATGTGAATACAACAATTAAAGAGTCTGGCATTACTCTCGCACAACTTCATGGTGTTGAAACTCCACACTATTGCACCCAGGTAAGTGTACCTGTCATTAAAGTTTTTTCAATTACCGACACATTCGACCTTACCATCCTTACAAATTATCCCACCAAATTTCATCTGTTTGATGCACAAAGTGGTTCAGAAAAAGGTGGTACCGGTATCTCATTTGACTGGAGTCTTATCACGTCATCCACCAATCGAACACCATGGTTTTTAGCAGGGGGAATTGGACCCAAAAATATTATTGAAGCAACTCAAACACCGAGCATTTTTGGACTTGACCTCAACAGTAAATTTGAAATTACGCCGGGTATAAAGTCGATAAATTTATTGCGTGAATCTATCGAAAAGTTAACCAACAAATAAGTGATACTCAACATGTTGTAACACAATGTTTACTGTAAAAGTCCGATCTCTTTCAAAATTTTCTTTTATTTTTTTTGCAGCCTCAATTCACAACTCGTTACTGTTTTTTAAAAAGTGAACTTTTGACTCCTAAAAATGATCACTTTTTCACTGTTTTTTGACATAATATGAAAAAAAGTTGAAGTTTTTTTTCATGCAGTTTACCTCTTGTTTTATCTTGAACATAAACACAGCACATCAAAAAAAAAAAACAATCATCGCACTGTACCCTTTATAAAACAAAGGTTAAAAGCTAGCAACGTTTTACACTACACTTCGTACACACAACATCAACCATCAGTAAACCCTTATAGAATATCACTTTACACGAACCTAATTTGACAAGAATTGAAATTTTTATCTTGTTTTCTGTATTAAAATAATATTATCTTATAGATATACAGTTCAAACAGTGGCGAGAAATGGCTAAGAAAGTTGTAAAGAAAAAAGTGGCAAAAAAAGCAACAAAGAAAAAAGTAGCGAAGAAAAAAGTAGCGAAGAAAAAAGTTGCGAAGAAAGTAACAAAGAAAAAAGTTGCTAAAAAGAAAGTTGCAAAGAAAAAAGTGGCGAAGAAAAAAGTCGCTAAAAAAGTTGTAAAGAAAAAAGTTGCAAAGAAAGTGGCAAAGAAAAAAGTCGCTAAAAAAGTCGCAAAGAAAAAAGTAGCAAAAAAGAAATAATTGAATCGTTGGGACTCAACAAGCTCAGCTCGCCCTCTGTAAGTTTTCTTCCTAAGAGGACTCTGAGTTTACAAACTTAGTCACCAATTGATATCATTATTACTAAAGCAGGAAGCGTACACTCTACCTAATCGGTATCGTGTAGCAGCTCCTGCATTTTTTCTTCCTTATCTCTTTTGCTGGGTACATTTTCTGTATCCATCTAAGCGAAACCATGCCTACAAAGGTTTGCGAACGAAAACCACTCATTCATTCAATATTTTAGCCATTTTTGTATAAACCTCATTAATAATTACTTTTTTTAGTATTTTTAACATTAATAGTAATGCGTATTTTTACATACATTGACTGATAGAGGCAATATGAGCGACAGTACCAAGTTTACCATTCTTATCATTGAAGATGAAGCCCAAATAGCAGAAGGTTTAGTTGATCTCTTCCAATTCAAAGGGTACGAAGCAGATGTAGCCCAAGATGGTGAATTAGGTCTAACAATGGCTCTTTCAGGAAAATATGACCTTATTATTCTCGATCTTATGCTCCCTAAAATGGATGGATTTACCGTATGTAATAAAATTCGTGAGCAGACTCGTGAACTCCCTATTATTATTCTCTCAGCAAAAGCTTCTGAAGAAGACATTGTTAACGGACTCACACTCGGTGCAGACGACTATATCAATAAACCTTTTTCTGTAGGCCCTCTCTTTGCACGCGTAGAAGCAGTGCTTCGTAGAAGTAGAAAGATTCTTGAAAAAGACAATTTTCTTGTACTCGACACCATGACTATCGATTTTAAAATGCTTCAAGGTGATAGCGATGGCGAAAAAATCTATTTCACTCGTAAAGAGATAGAGATTCTTAAGCATCTAAACATCAATAAAAACAATGTTGTCTCTCGTACCGATCTTCTCCGTGAAGTTTGGGGATACGATGATCCAAGTACTATCGATACTCGCACCGTCGATATTCATATCACTAAACTGAGAAAGAAAATTGAACGCGACCCAGCATCACCCAAATTCTTATTGACTCTCAGGGGCAAAGGATACCAACTCTGCGTTTAATACATGCATAAGATAAAACTCTATTTTATCATATTTTTCCTCTCTATAATAATTCCTTCGGGGGTGTTATTATATAATCTTGATACCCACATGGATGCGCTCTCTCTTGAGGTCCAGCGTGAAAAAGCCCAGCAAATCCCCCTACTTATCAATCAACGTATCGTTGAGGGGATTCAGAAGGAGTTCCACCGTTCTCCAAAGCAGTATCAAAAAGCATATCTCGGGGATACCGCACAAAGCCCAAGCCCTCTGACTGAATACCCGATACTTAATTTACAGTCAAGTATTGTTGGACACTTCCAGATATCACCTGCAAACGAATTTCACACACCGTTTTTTACCCCCGACCTCGATTCATCTGATTTTGACTTTGATCTCCGTCAGTCGGCCTATCTCAACCTTAAAGATATCGTGGAAACCCTCAAACTCTCCCAAAAATTTGAGGGAGATCTGACCCTAGGCGCGCCGCGCACTATTCCTATTGGGGTGACCAACCGAAACCTAAGAATGAGCACCTTTAAAACACTCTCGCACCACAACCACATCGCCTACTACCGTACGGTAAAATACGGCCACTTCACCTACATCCAAGGCTTCGTGATTGACGCCACTATTTACCTCAAGAAATCCATTGATTTTACACTGAAACACGCATTTCCCTCTTCTATTTTTGATATCCAATTCTACTCGGGTGAAACTACTATTCTCGATATAGAACACATTGAAGAGTCGGCAGAAGACGCCATACTTCTTATCAGAAAGCCAGTCTCTCGCATGATACCAGGTATTGATGTAGTTGTATATCCAGTAAATCACAACCCATACAGTAGTAATTGGCTTGTTCTCTTTTGGGGCCTCCTTGTATCACTCCTACTCATTGGCGGTCTCTTTAGTGTCTACCGTCTTATGAGTGACCAAATTGCACTCTCTAAAAAACGTGCCGATTTTATTTCAGCTATAAGTCACGAATTTAAAACACCCCTCACCTCGATTCAAATGTATAGTGAAATGCTTGAAGAGGGCTGGGTAACCGACACCGCAAAAATAAAGCACTACTCCCACCTTATAACCTCAGAATCAAATAGACTTTCCCGACTCATCACCAACATTCTGACACTCTCAAACTTTGAACACAATCAATGGCCCATTAATCCTGAGCCAACTAATGTTACCGACGCTCTACAAGCCTTTATGGACAAATACAAAAGCACCGTTGAAGAACGCGGATTTATTGTAGAGGTATACTCAACACCGACAGCCTATAAATACCAAATTGATCAAGAGGCGCTCTTTCATGTTCTGCTTAACCTTGCAGAGAACGCTATTAAGTTTTCATACTCATCAGAGATCAAAAAGCTTATTTTTTCCCTCGACCACAAAGATGGTGACGTCTATCTCAGCATTCGGGACTTTGGTCCTGGGGTTCCCAAGAAAGATATTAGTAAAATATTTGATGACTTCTATAGAGTAGAGAGTGAAATGACCCGTACAACAAAAGGTACAGGCATAGGACTCTCTCTTGTGAAACATCTCTGTAGAGCTATGGATATTCAGCTTTTAGCACAAAACAGCAATCCAGGCCTTACTATCACACTCATTTTTAGATTTGGTGAACTGTAACGATTCAAACACCGTTACAGAACAATAAAGTGAAACTGTGGTACCTCTTTTAGAAGACCTAACGATACGGATTCAGCATAAAATTCACTGAGTGATCTCCAGTGTTCCTCTTCAAGCCTATAGACCATCGCATCAAAATACTCTTCAAGTACAGCATCAGGAAGTACAAGAGGAAAATGCCCTCTCCAAATATGTATAGCTTTTTGCCGGTTTTTATAAAACCCCATGTAACTCGACTCTACTGAGTGTAAAAACTTCTGCAGTCGTCTGTGTAATGCTGCTGATAGATCATTACGCATAATCCATAGTCCAAATACAAAAGGAGCTCCCTTCCAACTCAGCCACTCATCGGCCAAGTCAAACTGAAGCACTCCCTCCTGTTTACCCACAACCATTTCAAGGGCTGCATCACCAATACGAAGCTCTGCATCATAGGCCTCTCCACTTTTCAGCGGTACAAAAGCGGGAGTCACCTTATATTTTTTTGCACATAAGATTTTAAGGAGCACCACCGAAGTCTCTGAATCTGGGGTGACTCCAATGATTTTTCCACTCAGTTCTTCCCAAGAGAACTGAGAAAATAGCACGACAGAAAGCACCTCTTTGCGTGCAGATATTCCAAGATATGGGTGAAGAAGATACCGAGAAGGGTCTCTGGCATATGCTATCGATGAAGAGGGAGCTACATCTATTTTCCCTTCACTCAGCAACTTATTTAAACTCGAAGGCACTCCATCCACATAAGATATCGCTTCATTACCTGCAAGGAGTTCCCAAAAAAAAGGTACCACATTACAAAAACTGAGCCTTCCTACCTGTAATATAGGCCGACTACCCCCATATATCTTATTTTTTTGAGCTGAAATAGCCATATGTTATGTGATTTTCTCTTTTGTTGCTTTTAAGAAGCAGTTATTTTCTTATATTTATCAAAGATAAATAATAATTCTATTTATCGCATAACTCACTATGCTCTTACAATGCTGAAAAGTTTGAGAGCTCATGTACAACTGTAATTAAGTGTGATAGATGCCAAGATTTAAAGTTAAGAAAACATCGTTAATGGAAGACCAAAAAGGTGTTGTATTCAAAGGCAAAGTAATTGAAGGACCCATCAACAAAGGTATGACCGTTGATATCCCCATTACTGAAGCTGCAACGATTTCTATGAAGGTTTTCGATATAATTCACTTTGAGAAACAGAAAGATGAAGACAAAAAAATTGGTCTCGTGATCGATTTTGCCCAAGAGCCGGAAGCTCTCGAAATTGTTCTTAATCTCAATATTTCAAACGAAATTCTCGAAGCACGTTAATCCCTCCAAACCTAAAGCAAATCTTAATCCTACTCCAATTACTGGTTTAGGATTGTTTTGGTTTCCCCCAATTATCTTAATAAACACCCATATTTACAATAATTCCACTAACTATCACTCTATTTATATCCGATAGACTAAAAGAGAAAACTCTATGATATACTTAGAATATAGTGGTAATTTATAACAATATACGAAGGGCAGCATTAATTTCGCTGGTACTCCTGGATTCGCTCTGCTCGAATCCTGTTGAAGGACTTTTTGAATTTACCGAAGATAGCTACAGTGGCACAGCCGCCCTCCAATTTCTAAAACTCCCCTCAGGAGCACGCCCTCTTGGTATGGGGGGCAATATCGCTGCAATAGATATACAACCCACCGCTATCCACTGGAACCCTGCAGCTATTGCCGACATCTATAGCTACTGGTCAACACTCTCACATACGGAAATTTTTGGCGAATGGCGCCATGAATATATTGCAACTACTGTTCCCTCACCCTTCTCTACAGGCACCTTTGGTTTTGCTGGTTCAGTCCTCATGACGACCCCTTTCACAAACTCCCGTGATATATATGAAGAGAAAAACAGCTTTTACGCTACAGATGTTGCCCTCTCTGCTGGGTATGGCTGGTATCTCATTCCCGAAATTTTTTCTATGGGGGTGACGGGCTCTTTCTTAGCAAGTCTTATTGATAGCTATTCGGGTATTACAGGCTCTCTCGATATAAGTGCACGGGGGAAACTTATCTATGGTATGTACAGTTCAGTGAGCCTCAACAACCTCTCCCCTGGTATAACTTACAACAGCAGTACTGATGAAGGAGCCAAACTCCCTACGGCATTCCAGTGGAGCGCTGGTAAGCCCCTCACAAAGCTCCCTGGCTCACTCCCTTTTGCATGGAGCATTGGTTATACTAAAACCAACGATGGATACCAGGTCGCACAAGGCGGCTTAGAGCTTGCCTTTCTTGATCGATCGGTCTTTGCCCGCGGTGGATACGAATACAGCATATTTGATACTGAACTCGACTGGACTCGAGGAATTTCAATAGGTGCAGGATTTATTATCAACTCTCTTACCGTAGACTATGGATTTAAAATGATAGGTGAGCTGGGCAACTACCATTCTCTCAGCATTAACTTTGCCGATGTTCCAAAAACAGAACGCACTCCCAAAAACTGGCTCGAAATGGCCCAAGAGGCCTTTGGAAAAGGGCGCTGTCCCGACGCAACAACCTATGCAAAAAACCACTACAAACAACACCCAGCGAATCTCGAAGCCCTTACCATTATACAACGCTGTGGACATATCGCCCGAGAAGAAGCAGGCATGTATGTGAATCTTGTCTTTACTGCTAATGCCCTCGGCCGTATTAGCCCAGTCTGGATTGACGAATCTCCTGTTGGCGGTCTCTCACGCAGAGCAACCTTCTTTAATACCGAACAAAAACGGTTCCCCCAAACGCTCCTTCTTGACGCTGGCAATATTTTCGATTCAACCGATACTCAACTTCAATCGGCTAATAACGTACTCGCTCATGGCTATGATTACTTAGGTTATCATTCTCTTAACCTTGGCCATAGAGAATTATCCCATGTGAGTCGCAACAAAATGAGTATACAACTTCCTTGGATTCAAAGTCAAAAAGGTGAAGCTATAGACCCTACTATTGAGAAGGAAACCTTTTATACTTTTAATGGCTTTACCATTGCTGTTGTTGGGCTTATCTCTGGACAAAACAGCGAACAGCTCCCCCACTATATCGAATCATTTAACCGCATAAGAGCAGGGTGGAGCAGCAGGCCTCACCTTATTGTTGCCTTACTCGATGGCACTCTTAAAGAGGCTGAGTATCTTTCACTTTCAGCCGCTCAGGTTGATGTAATTATTGTGTCCGGTGGTGAAGAGATGCTAGAGCGCCCTATCAAAATAAACAAAACTCTTATTGTCTGCCCGGGAACTCTTGGTACTCATGTGGGTGAACTCACCCTCTATTTTAATGAACAAAAAGAAGTTGATTCTCATAAACATAGACTTGTTGGGCTCAATGCTGATATTCAATCCGATGTCACCCTCGCACAACTCCTCAACGAAACATTGGATTATGTGTCTGACCAAAACAACGAATCAGTAGTCGACCAATACGATTACAAAAACTTCATCTATCAATTGAGCACCGAAACTGACTCAACAATACTCTATATCCATGAAGCGGAAAAAAACTATAATTTTCAAATTACACCTCCGGGGATTTACACAAACATAGCCCTTGCTCCTTCACAATCAAAATTTTCTTACATCACCCATACCAATGGCGTCGACACCCTCTTTATTAAAAATAGTGGCGACTCTACTACAACCACAATAAAAACCGATGGAAGTCCTATACATCATGTTGAATGGGATGCTCTCGAAAACTGGATTTACTTCACTCAAAAAGTGAGTCACACAATCAGCGATCTCTACCGGGTAACCTCCCTTGGTTATGACAAAATTAACCTTTCAACAGGTCGCTATGGTTCCGTAAGACGTTTTGATATAGCCCCTAACGGGAGGCACCTTGCCTACGAATCCTACACCGCCCCATTTACGACACTCTATCATTCAGCAATGGGTCTTGGACGCCCTGCACCATTTTCACGAACCAACACCCATGCATCACGCCCTCAATATAGCCCAGACAGTAAAAAAGTCGCCTTTATGGAGCGCTCAGACATCGTCAATGGCAACGACACCCTCTTTAATGTACTGTACTGGGATATCGATTTAGATACCCTCTATACTGTTTGCGAAAGCAAGCATGTTAAAGACTTTAGCTGGAATAGAGACGGGACTGAAATTCTATTCTCATCGGGCATTAATATAACCGATATCAACATTTTTTCACTCCCCACCGAACGCACTCGAAAACTCAATACAACTCCCGTAATAGGGAGTGAAACCGAGCCATCTCCCTATCATTATCTCGATCAAGAGGGCATTATATATAGCTATCAAGAGGGTAAAAAGAGCTCCATCTACTGGCAATCTCTCAAGGATGGTAAAATATATAACCTGATAGATAATTCAGGAAACAACCACCGAGTACCATAGCACAACAATAGTTAGAAAAAGAGATATTCACTCCTCAAGGGTTACCCCTTTTATTATTTTTCGTCTAATATCTGTTAGGAGCTCCAATGAAATTTGTTTTGTACGCCACACTTTTACTCTGCCTGTATTCTCTCGGGTTTGCAGAAACCCCTTACATCACCGTTACCGGTGAATCAGAAGAGCAACTAGAACCTCAATATGCCAGAATTTCAGGGCAACTCAAGACAGTACACCCCTCAATGGAAAAAAGTCACTCACGACTTATTAAAAAAATAAAGCTTCTCAACAAACACTTACTCGATGCCGGAATTTCCGGGAATGATCTCGAAAAGTCAAATGTAAGACAAGGAGTTACTCGCGAGTGGAAGAAGAAAGAACGTGTAATTAGTGGCTACTTTTCATCAGTGCAAGTGGATATTACCGTTTCCAACTTAAATGACCTTCAAAAGGTCTATAAAGCCCTCTCAAAAATTGAAGATTTTTCCATCACCAACACCCAATACCGTCGCTTTGACTTAGAAGAACAACAAATAAAGCAAGCGGAAAAGGCATTGAAAAAAGCCAAGACTAAAGCATTTCGAATGGCACGGACCCTAGGGTCCTCAATTGGCTCACCACTTCGTATTTCCGAAACAGGCACCCACCAACCTCGACCCATGATTAAAACAATGTCGGCTCTCCATGCCGATGTCGGGGCACGTCAAGAAGATTTTTCTGGATATTTAATTGTACGCTCTGTCGTACAGGTCGATTTTTTGCTTAAATAGGCTCGTGTTACTCTTCCTCCTCTTCTAAAATCTATTTTAATAGAAGAGGTCGATACACACACCTCGAAGGAGTAAAAAATGGTAACACTTTTTAATATTGTTGTTATCGCGATAATACTAACTGCCCTCTATATTGGCACTCAAGTATTTTAGTGTACAGAAGCGCTATTCACCAACGCTTTGATACTGTCAAGAAACAGTAGTTAAGATAGTGAGTATTTAATCATATCTTGAAGTACAATCTGAGGGCGATTAGCCTCTCCTATTTGGTATTTTTGGGCGGCATCTATTAATGAATCTTTGTCTATCCCAAAACGGCTCATATCTGATTCTAAAAGGTAATTGGTTCCATTAATGAGAAGCATATCTCGCCCTTTTACCTCTCCACGGTCGTGTTTTAATGTTGAGATCGCAAGTTGAATTAATCCTTTGAGGCCATCATATGTTTGACTTCCCCTTGCTTCTAACCTCCAAAGCCCTTCAATGAGCTCATGGGTTTCCCAATAATAACCAGCATTGAATAGATCGACACCATAAAGATAGTGCTTGTTTTGCCTCCAATCAAAATCTTCATTAGTTAATGCTGTTGGCTCACCAAGGCTTTCATCAATTGCTTTTATAGCGCGTTTAATTTCAGGATGTGGCTCAATCCTATGGTCATCATATTTAGGAGGAAAAGGAGTCGTGGTATAACGGCTCATTACAGCGTTCCCTTGATCCACTCTGCCACTGCACCATACACTTTTTGAGTATACTCAATATGATTCCGGTCTATGCTACTCATTGTTTCTGGGTTGTTCCAATACGTGGTTAAAAATGCCGCATTCTCATCTGCTTGTGGATTTTCGAGGTTTTCAACCTTTACCGACTCATAGCCAAATTCTTCAGGAGTAAAAACACGTTTCTCTTTAGCGACATCTCCATAGGCATCTCTATAGGCAATCGTGATGTGGACGCCCCGTGCAAAAGAAGGGGTAAGCCCTCCCTCAAGACCCTTAAACACACCAACTGCGACAGAATATCCCTGCTCTATTGCAACATCTAAAATCATCTCGGAGTATCGACCATGAAAGGATGAGAAGAGACCGATTTTTGTCCCAAATGGATTAATCATCTTCTCTATGGTTGCAAGAAAAGGGCGCTTTTTAATTTCACGGCGAATACGCTGATATTTTGTCAATGCAGGAAAAAGGTCATTTTGGTTTACATACAGCCCCGTCTCGGGTATTGGCATATCTTTTACAATACCCATGTAGAATGACCGATCGAGTGCTTTACCCAGTCCAAGAAGATTATTACCAAACTTTGGTCCAGCACTCTCACCACACATACAGAGTGCCTTAAAGCCTGCCTTGTTGAGCTCTTCAATAATTATGGGGGTAAGGAGGAAGCTACGATTAGTACCATCAAACGGTTCCGCAAGTTGAATCACATTGTCATCGGTTACCTTACGTGATTCAGGGAGTCCATCAACCTTCTCAACAGCTTCAATAAGCCCCACATACTCTTCTGTCGTCTCGTACTTAATCCGTAATACCGAAGCAAAAAAACCACGAATAAAATCATTCTTGGTTGTCATAAGATACTCACCAAGAATACGCGTTTCGTTGCGGCTCAGGTCCATTTTATCGAGAAGGCTTTTTCCAAAACCTTGAATCTCTACGGGTGTATCATTGAGAAAGTAGTTAATAAAAACAGAGGATGAACGGAGACAATTTGTTACGCCCACAGACTCTAATCGAATTTCTTCGGAAGAGGGATGCTTAAAAAAAAGTGCACCCAGAAACGCCCCCTGTATAGACTTTGGAACGAGCCCTTCTTGGATTTCATTAATAATAGAATCTACAAGCTCAGGTGTACAATCAGTACATCTCTTACCTGTTCCAATATTTTGAATCCCCTCTTCAATAGCGGGTGCAATAACACTACTCTCCACACATTCCCCTTTGTTAATGTTTTGCAAATGTCTTAATTAGATTAAAAGATAAGCTAATAGATTAGAATAGTAGAATGCAAAGTCTCTTTTTACACGAAAATCTCTACTTTAAACAATACCGTTATTCTCTATTACGACTCGGCGATTGCATACTTTTTTGAAGAGAGGGTTACAAACCCTTCCGAGATCATACCTACAACAATTGATTCAAAACGTTCATCATTGCAAGGAAGCTCACTGACGAGATCTACTTCAGTAAGCGGACCTTTTTGTAACAGTACGCGAAGGATAGCTCCTCGAATCTCTCTATCCGAGCCTTTAAATTTAGACTGAACCACATGATGCCGACTCTTTTTAGCCGGGTTTTTAAAACGCTTTTTAAGGTCCGTTCCATAATCCATTATAGCAGAGTACCACTGCCTTGGGTTCTCTCTATCGAGACACTGTTCAATAATCGGTAAAAGTTCTTTATCATCAACGCTCTCTCGGTTTATGAAGAAATGGTGAATAAACACCGCACGAATATTAGTTTCAATATAACTCACCGGTAAATTATATGCATACGCACAAATTGCAGAAGCCGTTGCAGGCCCAACCCCTGGAAGTGCTACGAGGCCCAATTCATCTTTTGGCATAACCCCACCCAACTCACTTACCACCATTTGTGCTGCACGCTGCAAAAACTGAGCACGCCTATTATAGCCAAGCCCCTGCCACTCACTTAAAAGGTCGGCTTTTGAGGCTGCTGCTAGTTTTTTAAGTGTAGGGAATTTTTTGAGAAACGATAAGTATTTATCAACAACACGATCAACTTGTGTCTGCTGGAGCATTATTTCGGAGACCATTATACAGTAGGGGTCCTCTGTCTGCCTCCAAGGAAGGTTAGAGCGCCCATGTTCAGTAAAAAACTGGTAGACTTTCTTTCGGAATGCTCGAACGGTATTGTGATGGAGTGATTGCATAGCGCAAAAGTAACTAATTGTGAGATGAGAAGAAGGCCCTCCCGCACAGAGCCCCTTCTTCAACCACATTATTTCAACATTATAGTTTTATGGCTCTTCTAAAAGTGGCACCCTCTCCCTTTCTTTTTAAATGCCTCTAGGTGCTCTACAACCACTTCGCGCTGCTCTTTACTCAAGCTATTTTGAAAAAGTACAAAGGCATCCCATATGGGTTGTCCCTCTTCTTTTATCTTCTGAGCATGGGTATCAATAAAAGGAATAAAAGAATCACTCGTCATGTTTTCATTAAGAAACATCTCTTTCAGTGCAGTATGATGCTTCTCTTTCTCTCTTTCGTGTAGCGAACGTTTTTCAAGCACTTGCACTTTAACATCTTCCAAAAGTGTTTGTTGCTCTTCAGTTAGCTCAAGCTCATCTGTTATCTCTTCAACTATCCAAGCAGCTTTCTCTTCTGGGCTTTTATGATGAAAACACCCTATGAACATAAAGAGCGATGCTACTCCAACTGCGATTACTGGTAAATGTCTTTTCATTTGATCCTCCTCAGGATTGATTGTTTATCGTTATAGAGTAAACATATCATCATTTATCAGAATAGACCCTTCACCTAGGTCACAGAGTGTAACAGTTTGTAACGGAATACTAAAAAGTGTTTCAGCACATTAAAAATGATATACATTTGGGATATGCCTATACAAAAACGACACATACTACTGATAGATGATGACACTAAACTAGCTGACCTCTTAACAGAATATCTCAGTCAATTTGAATGTGAAGTCGACTACTCCGAAACACCGCTGAATGGAATTTCAAAAATAAAACACGGTTCATACGATCTCGTCATACTCGATGTAATGATGCCCGAAATGAATGGCTTTGACGTCTGTAAAGAAGTCCGTAAATTTAGTGAAATCCCCATTATACTCCTCACTGCACGTGGAGAGGTTACCGACCGTGTTCTGGGCCTTGAACTTGGTGCAGATGACTATCTCTCCAAACCATTTGAACCCCGAGAGCTTGTAGCTCGTATCGATACTATTCTTCGTCGATCTAAAAACAGCTCTAATTCCATTCTCTTTGGTGATTTCTCTATAGACACTCATAACCGTAAGCTCTTAAAAAACGGTGAAGAGATTGAGACCACTACACTCGAGTATGAGCTCACATTAATGTTTGCACAAAACCCCAACAAAAAGTTTAGTCGCGATGAAATTATGAACCACCTACAGGGGGCCGACACCGAAGTCTTTAGTCGCTCTGTAGATATTCTTGTCAGTCGCGTACGTTCCAAAATAGAAACAGATACCAAACAGCCCCGTTTTATAAAAACTATATGGGGCACCGGTTACATGTTTGCAGGGGTATAATAATGATTTTACACTTTTTACAGTCTCTCTACTTTCGCCTTTTTATTATCCATTGTTTCACTCTGTTTTTAGTGGTTGTTACCGTACTTGTCTCAGGTAACCTCACCAATATGCCCAAGCATAAAAAGATTTTTAAGAGCTATGTAAACCTCTTTACCAACTATGTTATTGATGATATTGGTACTCCACCTGATACTATTATCGCAGACTCCATCGCAACAATGCTGGCAGTTGATCTCCTTATAGAGGGGCCTGAATACCGGTGGGAGTCTAGTCCTAATGCAATAGAACATGCCGACCACACGCACCTTATCAAAAAGAATGGCTACACCTTTACCATTACTAAAAGGGACCCTTTTAAAGAAAACACGTTAATGCACCTCTATCTGATTATTGGCCTCATACTCGTAATTTTCATCAATTACCTCATGATTAATAGTCAATTTACCCCAATCAAGAAAATGAGAGAAGGAGTAAAAGAGGTCGCCAAGGGCAATTATGGCGTACAGGTCTCTACCTGTGGCCCCAAAGAGACTCAGCAACTCGGCGAAGCATTTAATGATATGTCTAAAAAAATTGAAAAACATATATCCGAGCTACGCACTCTCCTTCGTGCCATCAGCCATGAGCTTCGGTCTCCTCTAGGTAGAATGAAGCTCGCTTTAGAGTTTGTCTCTGACAAAAGAATTAAAGATTCACTCTCAGAAGAGATCACTCAACTCGACACTATAACAGCATCTCTCCTAGAACAAGAAAAGTTAAAAAGTGGCCTCATAGAACTCGAAAAGTGTGATTGCGACATTAATAATCTTCTCAGTCAGGTGGTGCAACCCTACTCCCTTGAGCACACCGCTATACACCTCACTCTACCCGAAGTACCCATTGTTGTAAAAGCAGACTGTCCTCGGCTTGCTATAGTATTCAGAAATTTTACTGAAAATGCTATTAAATATGGGGCAAACAGCCCAATCACTATTTCAGCATCTCAAGTTGACAGTTCCGCTCTTATTACGATACAAGATCATGGCATTGGTATTGCTCCAGAAGACATTCCCAGACTCGGAGAGCCATTTTTTAGACCCGATAACTCAAGAACTCGTTCAACAGGCGGGTTTGGACTGGGATTAAGTATCGCAAAAACAATTATCACTGCACACAATGGCACTTTAGTAATTTCAAGTAAAATTGATGAAGGATCAACCTTTACCGTGACACTTCCTATTTGTTAACTGAGCAAAATTATATATATTGACTCCGGGACACATGCGTAGTACTATCGGCACTACATGAAGAAAGGAATATCATGAAAATTTCTCTATTTTCTATTGGGATTATAGCATTTACACTTATCGGCTGTCTGGGTGAAGATACAATCACACCTTCAGATTCATCCAACGATACTATCAGCTCTATGGAAGAGTCAAGTACCGAGACAAATGAAGGATCAAGCGTACAGACCAATGATGCATCAAGCCAAGAGTCAAGTGAAGAATTAAGCAGCGAATCTAACGACAATTCAAGTCAACTCTCAAGTGAAGAGAGTAGTAACGAATCAAGTAACGAGATTCTCTCTTCTAGTCAATCATCTGGCGGGGCTATTTCCCTCGGAGACATCGTTGGCAAGTGGTTTTTCTCTAAAGTTATTGGTGGTGGCCCTAATGACTTTTTAGTTGAAATTATGGATGATGCATCCGTTACGTTTAGCCTTACCCTCCTTGGAACTGTAAAAAACAGTGCGGAGGGCACTATTGAGATCAAAGATGACTTGATACTCCTCAATTGGGACGAATGCAAAGCTAAAAAGGACGTAGTTGAATGTAGTGATGATTCAGCATCTAAGATTCCAAACACCCTTGGCTTTGATGGCTCTGCTATTTATGATGCAGACATTACCGATTACATCTACGAAATAAAGTAACCAAATAACATGACCAACCTGCCTCTCTACTGGGGCAGGTTTTCTGAAATGAGGCCCAAATGAGGCTCATGGTGTTCATCATAAACCTCAAAATGCACTCTATTACCTATTTTATCGATCACTTTTGTTGAGGCAATTACTTCACTATAGGTTTTATAACAGCCCAACGCCTTTTTAAAGGCAATGATATCTAATTCATCCAAATGAACGGTCACATCAATTTCTTCTTCCAGAGAAGGGCGAACTCCCTCTCGGTGTTCAGCCCCAAGCTGTCCTTTGCCAAGAGTATAAAAGCAGAGCCGTTTAAGATACTCATAACCCTCTTTTTTGCGTAATGCACAAAAGACTCTCTTTATTATACCGTGGCCAGTAATGTGATCATAATGCCCGCTAATACCATGTATAGGATAGGTCACAATAATATTGGGCTTTATCCGTTCAATTTCTTCAATTATTACCTTTTCGAGAATAAGCGGGTTCATGTCTTTTAATCCCCCGTCGGCATAATCGAGAATAGTCATCCCATCAAGACTCAGCACCTTTTCCACATCAAGCATCTCTCGAAAACGTACTTCGCCCATCTCTTCAATGGTATAATTGAGGGTATGTCGTTGTGTTGTCGCACCACCACGGGTTAAAGTAAGTAAATACACCTCTTCACCTAACGATTTTTGCCTATGAATCACCGGAGCGGGCCCAAAAGACTCATCATCTGGGTGCGGAAAAATATAGAGGGTTTTAATAGATTCTGACATACCGTTAGCTCTTAAAAACATCACACAATGAGAGTATATTGTTTTTATGGTACTTGGTCAATAGAGTTACCTAACTCGTACCCTCTATTTGGGTGTAATGAGAAGTTTCCACAGGTCTTGACCACTCTCTCCGTATTTTTTTTCAAATGCTGTGAGGCACTCAACCTCGGGGCTCAGTTGCTCAATAATTCCTGTATTTAATTTTGCAACAGCATACGCCCTATTAAACTCTTCAAGGTAGAGCTTCCAATTACTTCTGAGCTCTATAGTATTACAAACATTACAGAGTATTGGAAAAATTGGATGGCCTTGCCACCTCTTTTTAAAGGAGCTTTGCTTTGGCCAAGGATTAGGGTAGAGAATAAAGTGTTTTTCTATCGCAACATTTGCCTCAACAAGCAAACGCCAAAAATCGATAACATCTGCTCGCTCTATAATAACATTATCTAAAGTACTACCCGAAGCGCGTGCCACATTCACCGCATACCAATCACTTTTTAAAATACGATCTTGAGACTTATCAATACCAATTACAATACTATCAGAATGAACCGCCCCTAACTTAAAGCTACTCATCCCTACTCCACATGCCGAGTCTAATATAATCGGACGTTCTCCAAGTTCTTTTGCCTGTTCAAGCACTCGCTCAAATGCTCTTTTGGTATGATCTTGAATAGGACGTTTATATTCAGTAGTCATATGCTTAACGACAATTGTATCCAAGTCTTTGTGAATACCGTCTTGGGGGCTATCTACCCTTCTACTCTCACTCACCGTTTTTCCTTTTTCTTTTTCGAAGGGACCATCATATCCATAACTTTTTGGCCAATGGAGAAATTATCTCCTCTATCGTTATCTATTATGGTCTCTCCACCTTTTTTATATCCATACAACCACTCAACAGTATCATTTCCCACGTAAAGTGAATGCACAACACCCGTTGGTATAACCACTTCTTCATTCTGTAACAACTCTCTCTTTACCCCATCAACAATAAGAACGAGTGTACCTGTGACAAGTATCACTATTTTCTCTTCTTCACAAAGATTTACATACTCATTAAGTGGGGTGTCAATCCATTGGTTACAGCTATACCCTCTTCGTTTCCAATCGCCTTTAACCTGGTTTTTATCCATAGCAATTAAAGAGATATGCCAAATCGATACCATAATAGGGACCCAATAGCCACTCCATTTTGATACTCTGTAAGAAGAAACTCTTTTACCTTAGATTTTTCAACTAAAACCACTTCGATCTCTTCACCACACTCAAGTGACTGATTAGGGTTTTGGTTTTCTAAAAGTGACTCATCAACTTCGATTGTAACAACCTGCATCAATGAATCGGTCATTGCCGGATACGAGGCTAGCGGTGGGCTCACATCTATTACTTTACCACGATACCCTGTCTCTTCTTTAAGCTCTCGAATAGCATCTTCTTCAATTGAACAGTCTTCACACATACCTGCCGGAAGTGATGTTACCCACCCGTTAATACCTTGTCTAAACTGCTTCAGAAGTACCAACCGATCACTTTGTTTTAGAGTTGCAAAAATCACGACTGATTTATTCGAATCCGTCCGTTCAAAACGCTCCCAAGTGTGCACTTTACCACGATCATCTTCAAATGTGGCCTCGAGTACTTTGATTCGCTTGCCCTGAAAGAGCTCTTTTTCACCTAGTTTTTTCATAGAGTTAAATATAGTAAAGAAAAGCTCCTCACTTTTTTAGTGTAAGGAGCTCATCTACGTTTAATACACAGTATTCTAAATTCTGTTAATACACAAAGTTTCCGTAGAGACCTATTTTTTGGCCATCAAAGCTCGGTTCATTTGAGTCTACATGTTCCCATTTAAGTGCATATCCAAGGTTTTTGGTCTGCTTATATTCTACACCAAAACTATAGGCCTTTGCATATATACCATTTTTTGGCATAGGCAGAGGGCTTCCAATTGCAGTTAAAGTGCTATTTACATCTTTCAAATGCTGTACCCAAGTCATATCCATATCAACATATCGGCCAAAAAATTCAAATGTTTCATTCACCGGAATCGCCAGATTAACCTCAAAAACTTTTACTACATCATACAATTCACTGTTTTGCATATATGAATACATCAATCCAAGTTTAGCCCAAGGCGTTCCAATACATCCAAAAGGCGACACAAGTATTTGCGGTTTTCTTTCTATTTGAGTTGCATGGCCCAGCTGATCTACCCCCGGTATCCCCATAAATAGTGAATCGTTACCATTAAACGGCCGAATACTTGTATAAAGATTTACCGCCCAAAATGCCCCTCGATACTCAGTGTTAAGGGCATACACAAAATCTTGCTTCTTGGTATCAATTCCCTGACGGTTATTTCCACTTAACGCTCCACCATGCATAAAAAATTCGTCAGTGAATTGATATTTCATGGTAACTCCCACATCAAGGTCTCCTGTACCGTCTCTTGTACCCGTTAAACTTGTAGGATACTCTTTAGCATGTGCCTTAAAGTAAAATAGAAGACGGGTAAACCAAGTAAGAGATGGCTGGAGTCCCACATACAGCTTGGCCTTGTCTAATGGCTCGGAAGTGATGTATGCACTATTCATTGTTGCTTTATTTGAACCCTCTTTATCTTTATCTACTCGAAAAGAGACTTCGGCTTTGACTCCATTATCAAACACCTTTCTATACCCTAGAACCGCAACAAATATCTCCATATCTGTTTCACTGCTTCTAGTGTCATACTCAAAGTTTGGCCAAAGTAAAATAATTGGCTTATCTTTTGGCTCTTTTGCCTCACTTGCTTCCATCGGCGTTTTCTCTGCTTCCGCATATATGGATCCACAGAGTAGTACACTCATCAATAACATTTTTGTCATATTGTTCTCCTTCTGGTGAGTATACTACTTAAAACATCTATTTAACCATTCTTTTAGCACTTAATTTGTGGCCAATTAGATGTTTTTTCCCATTATCTAATCAACCCTGATAAATGGTAATCACATTAACATTTATACTCCTTCATAACTACCTCTATTGCACACACCATATATTCTCCAATTGCCAACACAAAAATATTTTATAACTTTGTAGACAATTATTCAATGCCTGCACTTAAAATCAGATACTAGAATCTAATTTCTGATACTTCATTCCACTATTTTGTATAGATTAAATTGAGCAGGCCAAACATCAAACGAGGGACCCAATGTTTCAATTCCGCACTGTAAAAATATTGCTATGGCTTTCTTTTCTCGGTTTTATTGCATGCACCAATGACCAACCAATAGATGATGATATTACTTTTGCATCATCAGACCAATACCTCAGTAGTGAGTTTAACTCTTCACAAGATAGAGGTGTTAGCAGCTCTACCAAACACCTAACGATATCCCTCTCCAGTCTTAGCTCTTTCAATCAGACCCTCAGTTCAGATTCTCCTGTGAGCCCTACCCCCTCTAGTCAAAGTTTTTCATCAAACGGGCATTCTTCTACATCCTTAGTTAATAGTAGTAGCAGCAAAGCAACGTACCCCGTTGTTGACCCAAGTAAAGACAAGTTAGCGAATATTATAAAAAAGTGTGAATCCCCAATAACAAAACTAACTGATGGACAACCTGGATGGAATTCCCGCTATTGGGACTGCTGTAAACCCCATTGTTCTGTTCCTCAAAATACTGATAACCTCACAAAAAACTGCTCAATTGACGACATAGAGACTCCATGCTTTAAAGAAGTTGGTAACGAATTTTGGACAGGAATTGAAACAATTAAAACTGGCTGCGCTGAGGGTGGTGAAACATTTGCCTGTTATAGCCACGCCCCTTTTGCCGTTTGTGAAGACCTCGCCTATGGTTTTGCTGCTGTCCCCGGTATCCATGATGATATGTGTGGTTCTTGTTTTCAGCTCGATTACGACGGAGGTTTTCAACACGGAGAACCCAAAGAGGCCCATACCTTGATGAAAGGTAAATCCATGATTGTCATGGCATCAAATATTGGCCACGATGTTGCCGGTGGTCAGTTTGATATAATGATCCCTGGGGGCGGGCTTGGTGCTTTTGATGCAGGATGTGCAGTACAATGGAATGTAGATCCAAATGATGAGCAACTTGTAGGTAAAAAGTTTGGTGGCTTTATGACAACCTGTCGTGAAGCCCTTGGAAATGAAGAACCAGCTGACACTTATAAAGATTGCGTCAGAAATATGTGCGACAACCTTTTTGGATTTGATCCAAAAATGAAAGACCTATGGGAGGGCTGCATTTGGTATGTTGATTGGATGCACGCCGTTGACAACCCCACATTTACCTATAAACAAGTAGAATGTCCTCAAGTACTGTTAGATATGTATGGATCTGAGTTTCACGAAGATTATACAATGGATGACCTCTATAACTAGAAAGATCCGATGAGATATACCTTAAATTTTTGCACAAAAAAAGCCCTACAGAGTAGGGCTTTTTAAATTATTTAAAATTCACTTAGTCGAGTGTAGCATTATCAGTTAAGATACTCACAAGATTATCTTTCACTTCGAGAAAACCATTTTCGATAGCTATCGTAGACATTTTACTGTTGATTTTGTATGACACAGAACCAGTAGTAAGACTCGCCAAAATAGGTGCGTGATCTTTTAAGATTCCAAGAAGACCATCTGTAGCCGGTACGACAACAGAGTCAATCTCACCTTCGAAGGCAATTGCACTCGGTGTAAGAATCTTGAGAGTTAACATCTATTTTGTCTCCAGTTTTTCACTATCTGCAAGCACTTCTTCAATTGCGCCTTTCATGTAAAAACACTGCTCAGGAACTGAATCATGTTTTCCATCTAAGATTTCTCTGAAAGAGCGAATAGTATCTTCGAGCTCTACATATCTACCAGGAACACCATTAAATACTTCAGCTACAAAGAATGGCTGAGAAAGAAATTTTTGAATTTTACGAGCACGATTTACCGTAAGTCTATCTTCTTCAGAAAGTTCATCCATACCCATGATCGCAATAATATCTTGAAGTTCATTATATTTCTGCAAAATCTGCTGTACTCCACGAGCTGTTCTATAGTGCTCTTCGCCAACAATTTCAGGGGCAAGAACTCGTGAACTTGATGAAAGAGGATCTACCGCAGGGTAAATACCAATTTCAGAAATCGCACGAGAAAGTTCTGTCGTTGCATCAAGATGAGCAAATGTTGTCGCAGGTGCCGGGTCAGTATAATCATCCGCAGGAACATAAATTGCCTGAATTGAAGTAACTGATCCTTTTTTAGTTGATGCAATACGCTCTTGTAGTGCACCCATCTCTGTACCAAGTGTTGGCTGATAACCAACCGCAGATGGAATACGACCAAGAAGTGCTGACACTTCTGAGCCCGCTTGAGTAAAACGGAACATGTTATCAACAAAAAGGAGTACGTCTTTGTTTTCAACATCCCTAAAATATTCTGCCATTGTCATTGCTGTAAGAGCGACACGAGCACGTGCTCCTGGTGGCTCATTCATTTGGCCATACACTAGGCATGTTTTGTCAATAACACCAGATTCTTGCATTTCACCGTAGAGTGCTGTACCTTCACGAGTACGTTCACCTACACCAGCAAATACTGAGTATCCACCATGTTCTTGTGCAATATTACGTATGAGTTCCATAATAAGAACTGTTTTACCAACACCTGCTCCACCAAAGAGGCCAATTTTTCCGCCTTTAACATATGGTGCAAGAAGGTCAACTACTTTAATTCCTGTAACAAGAACTTCAGATGCGGTATTAAAGTCTTCAAATTTTGGTGGCAATTTGTGAATTGAATCAAACTTTTTTGCTTCAATTGGGCCTTTTTGGTCAACAGGTTGACCAACAACATTCATAATTCTTCCAAGAGTCTCTTTTCCTACAGGAACCTGAATAGGCTTGCCAGTATTTTTAACTTTTTGGCCACGTTTTAAACCTTCAGTAGAGTCCATTGCAATACATTTTATCACTCCATCACCAAGGTGCTGAGCAACCTCAAGTACCAAGTTGTCATCACGACCATCAATGTTTGCATTTGTTACTGTAAGAGCAGCAAAAATTTGTGGTATATCTCCATCTGTGAATTCTACATCCACAACAGGACCCAATACCTGTACTACTTTTCCTTCGTTCATCCTTTATACTCCTGGGACGCTAGCCGTTTTGAGACTCTGCACCTGCTACAATTTCTGTAAGCTCGGTAGTAATCGCAGCTTGTCTTGCGCGGTTCATTATTAGGGTTAAATTTTTAATTAAATCACTCGAGTTGTTTGTTGCATTTTCCATAGCAGTCATTCGCGCACCATGTTCACCAGCTGCATTTTCTAGTAGTGAACGATAAAACTGTGCCGCAACATGCTTAGGCAATAAGCTCTTTACAAGATCTTGAGCATTTGGCTCATATATATAATCAGTTTCAATATAAGATTTATCACTCATATCCTCTTCAAACACAACTGGTAATACTTTTTTCATTGTTGGTGTTTGAACCAAAACTGATTCAAATTCATTATTTATCAGATAAGCTTCATCAAACTTACCAGCGATAAAATCTTCCGTTGCCTCTTTCGCGACTTCATTTATATTAAGAAAATTTGGATTACGTGTTATCTCTTCATAATTTTTCTCAAAAGCGTATTGCTCTTTCTTTGAGAAAAAGTCAAATACTCTTTTACCAAGAGTATACACTTCATACTCAACACTTGAATCTCGCGTATCAATAACATTGGCTGCATACTTAATCATGCCATTATTAAAACTACCGCACAATCCTTTATCAGATGAGTATACATAATATCTGATTTTCTTAACGGGTCGCTCTTTCATGAGTTCAAAATCTACAACTTCTGAACTATTAGAAACAATACTAAGAAGTTTTTTCAATTTATCGCTATATGGCTTGTTATCGCGAATCGCATCCTGAGATTTTTTAAGCTTAGAACTAGCAACTAACTTCATTGCCGAAGTAATTTTGTTAGTATTCTTTAAGCTTGTTATTCTAAGCCGTAGCTGTTTAATGGATGCCATTATTGATTACCCTTCTACGTTAAAGATATCTTTAAATGACTTAAGAGCATTATTTATACGTCCTTCAATATCCTCAGTCATTTTTTGCTGAGTTACAATATCAGTATAAATATCAGAGTGTTGACCATCTAAATAATCAACAAGCTCTTTTTCATAACGTACAACTTGATCAACAGGAACTTCTGCTAGATAATTATTCAAGCCAGCATATATAACAATAATCATTTGCGAAACTTGATATGGACTATTCTCATTCTGTTTCATAAGTTCAACGAGACGTTGACCTTTTTCGAGTTGATCACGAGTCGCTTTATCCAAATCTGAAGCAAACTGAGAGAAAGCTGCAAGCTCTCTATACTGTGCAAGCATTAGTTTAAGTGGAGATGCTACTTGTTTTGTTGCTTTAATTTGTGCATCACCACCAACACGTGATACCGAAATACCAACATTAACTGCAGGACGCAAACCAGCATTAAAAAGATTCGAATCAAGGAATATTTGTCCATCTGTAATCGAGATTACATTTGTTGGAATATAGGCAGATACGTCACCCGCTTGAGTTTCAACAATAGGCAGAGCAGTAAGTGATCCACCACCCTCTTTTTCAGACATTTTCGCAGCACGTTCTAATAAACGTGAATGCAAATAAAACACATCACCTGGGAATGCTTCTCGCCCTGGTGGTCTTCTTAAAAGAAGTGACATTTGTCTATACGCTTGAGCTTGCTTAGTAAGATCGTCATACACAACTAATGCATGCATGCCATTATCTCTATAATACTCACCAAGTGATACACCACAATAAGGTGCAAGATACTGCATTGGCGCAGAGTCAGAAGCATTTGCAGCAACAATAGTTGTATACTCCATAGCTCCTGCTTTTTCTAATTTTTCTTTTACTTGAGCAATAGTCGAAGCTTTCTGACCAATACCAACATAGATACAGAAAACATCTTTGCCTTTTTGATTGATGATTGCATCAATAGCAATGGCTGTTTTACCTGTTTTACGGTCACCAATAATAAGTTCACGTTGTCCACGACCAACAGGTATCATTGCATCAATAGATTTAATGCCTGTTTCCATTGGCTCACAAACGTCCATCCGCTCAATAATGCCCGGTGCTTTAGTTTCAAGTTGAATCTCTATATCAGATTCAATAGCAGGTCCACCATCAACTGGTTGTCCAAGTGCATTCAGTACACGACCGTTAGTAATTTTACCAACTTTAACCGATGCTACCTTATTAGTCCGAAGAACAGTGTCTCCTTCTTTAATTGCATCAGCTTCACCAAGTACTGCAACACCAACATTGTCAGACTCTAGGTTGAGTACCAACCCTTGAACGCCATTTTTAAACTCAACAAGTTCACCAGACATCACTTCTGAAAGTCCATGAACTCGTGCAATACCATCACCAACACTTAGTACGGTACCAACCTCATAGGTTTCCGCTTCAGTTTTGAAAGACTCTAGTTCTTTTAAAAGAATCGAAGATATTTCATCCGGTCTTATTTGTGTATCCATGTATAAATCCTGTAGTTGACTTAAGCCAACAATTTGTTTTTTAAATGCTCAAGTTTATTTTGCAGTGAATGATCTTCAACGAGATCACCAACTCTTACAATAAATCCACCAATAAGATTTACATCTATCTGGTTGTCAAAAACATGCGTCATTGAATCACGTTTTTCATAACTTTTTGTAATCTGGCTCATTTGATCATCACTAAGTGGAGTTACACTAAAAATTGTACCTTTAACTACATTATTATGAGTATCGAGTACGTGTTGAAACTCTTGAATCACAGATCCGAGTAACTCCAATCGATTTTTTTTAATTAACAGACGCAAAAAATGCATACTGAGTTCAGAAAGTTTAGTACCAAAAGACTTTATAATTACCGACTCTTTATTATTCAGTGATACCACTGGATTTTTAATAAAAGCCTGAAATTCCTGGTTTTTGTTTAAAACATCAAGAACTAGGTTAAGGTCACTTTCAATAATATCAAGTGACCCCGCCTGTTTGCCCGCAAGTAAAAATGTGCGAGCATATCGTTCTACAATTGCCTTATGAACCATCTAATCCTCTAAACTTTTTATGTAGTTATCTACAATTTTTTTAGACTGATCGTTATCTATTTTCTCTTCGAGTAGCTTTTCAGCTGCGCCAATAGCTAAGTCAACCGTAGTTTTCCTTAGTTGAGAAATTGCTTCATTTTTCATAGCAGTAATCTCTTCTTTTGCAGACTCTACTATTTTGATTTTCTCATCAAGGGCGCCCTGCTCAATTTTCCGTCTATACTCTTCAGCACTTTTTTTAGCCTCAGAAACAATTTTTCCCGCTTCAGCTCTGCTTTCTGCAAGAATAGACTTCTGTTCAGTTGCAATTTTTTTAGACTCGTTTCGCGCTTCTTCAGCTTTTTCAAGTGAAGCATTAATAGTGCGATCTCGTTCATCAAGTGCATTGATGATTGGTCCCCATGCAAACTTTCTCAGAATAAGCAGCAGAAGAAAAAACGTAATTAACGCCCAAATGCCAACACCCGGATCTAGCTTAAGAAGCGGATTTTCATTTGATG